>NZ_AUIH01000034.1 GCF_000423605.1 Saccharospirillum impatiens DSM 12546 | reverse complement strand
CCTGAACTGTTTTATTAATATCGATGGGGTTGTGAGCCATTAAATAATGCTGCCGCCGTTAATTGATGCGAGTATTATCGCATGCTTTTTTATGGGCGATTTTTTCCTCCTGTGTGGCGTTCTGAAGCGTTTTATAATGTTGGAGGCGGCTCGCTATAGATGATAGATGAGACCACCCCTGACGTGCAATTCCGGGCCAATTTGGCGGACTGTCAGGGAGTTGGTGAAAAATCTGTGCAATCAGGAAAAGTCAAAAAAAACCTGTCAAGCCTTTTTTGATATTATTTCGCTGAATAGTTACCAATATTCTTCAGCGACATGGCGGTTCCCTTACCTTTGAATCACAACCGGACAAGGGAACTGTATTTACCGGCTGGCTACCTAAAAAGTAAGCCAAGGAGAGGCCTTTCCACCCAATCGCATTGCCGATTGGAAAAGCAGTGATGTTGTCTACAATCAAGTGCAGTGGTCTGAACGATTACCCGGGGCTTTGTTCCGAGGCTCTCTGGCGGTGGCTGATCGCAAACTTGCCTGTGCTGATGTTGCAGCAATAAGCGGTGATTAGGCTTACAGTGCGACTGCTAATGACTAATTTCCGGCAATGGATGGCCTTGAAAAAGAGACCCGAGTGATGAAATCGGTAATCGGTTTGTCGGTGTTGATCATCGATAACGATGAAGACGATGCCCTTATTGTACAAAGAGTGTTGGATGCTGTTTCAGACCAACGCTATCAGGTTACCTGGTCCAAAACGATTGAGGATGGCCTGGATCAGTTGTCCAGACGCCGGTTCGACGTGACGCTGTTCGACTATCGGCTGTGGGACGTGTTGGGCAGTGAGTACCTGACCGCAATCTCCACGAGTGCACCGGAGATGCCGGTCATGGTGCTGACCGAGGAAGGAGACCGCGGTGCAGACGACTATTCGCTCGATTCGGCAGCAACTGACTATCTGGCGAAAAAGGATCTGACCGGAGATGCACTGCATCAGGCTATCCAGTATGCCATCGAGCGTCAGAGTGCCTATGAGGCGCTTTCCCGGCGTGAGCACTATTATCGAAACCTTTTTCAGAATCACCCCTCTGCTTGCCTGGTTTACGATCGGTTTGATCAAACAGTACTGGCCGTCAATGAAGCCGCAAGTCATCTGTATGAGATCCCTCATCCGTCACTGACTGGTCAGCCGCTGAAGCAGTTGTTTGCGAGGGCTGATACCGATTTCGACGTGTTTCTGAACATGGACCAGGCAACCTCGAACCCCAGTCGAGCCACCGTTTGGACGCACCGGACCCGTTCCGGAGAACCATTGGAGGTTGAATTACAGGTGACCGCACTGGATTACCAGGGGCAGGCGGCTCAGTTGCTAGTGATTTCGGACCGCACCCCACAGATCCGTGCCGACCGGGATGCTCGGGAATCGGAGCGAGCGCTCTTGCAACTGTTGTCGGACAGCCGGGACGCCATTGTTGTACTGGACAAAGTCATGAATATTCAATACGCCAACCGAACAGCCGAGTGTCTGCTTGGGCTGGAGACCAGCCAATGGGGCCGGCTCGAAATACCTTTGGATGGGCATGATCAATTAAACTGGCACTATGTCCAAAACGGGCAGGATCGGGAGTTCGAAGTGCTTCGGTCGCCGACGCGCTGGAGTGGTCAGCCTATGACAATGCTGACCATGCGAGACATCACCGAACGCAAGCAGACCCATGAACGCTTGCGGTTGTTTGAGCGCAGTCTCGAGTCGTCCAGCAATGGTGTTGTCATCGTAGATACCCGGCTCTTTGACGACCCGATAAGTTATGTCAACCCGGCTTTTACGTACATCACCGGCTACAATCCCGAGGAAGTGATGGGGAAGAACTGTCGCTTTCTGCAGCGCGAAGACAACGATCAGGCCAGTCTGACCGTACTCAGGCAAGCGCTCTCCAACCAGCAAAGCAGTAATGTTGTGGTGCGTAATTATCGCAAGGATGGCACGCCGTTCTGGAATGACCTCTATATTGCTCCGGTTGCCGATAGCCAGGGTGTGGTGACGCACTTTGTGGGCGTTCTGAATGATATATCCGCACAGCGGGAGATAGAACACACCCTGGCCTATAACGCCAGTCACGATGTGTTGACTGGTTTGCCGAATCGTTCGTTGTTGATCGACCGGATAGACCAGGCTGTGACCCTTGCAAGGCGCTATCAAAGAACGACTGCGGTGCTCTATATTGATCTGGATGAATTCAAACCGGTTAACGATGCGCTCGGGCATTCTCTCGGTGATCGGGTGCTGGTAGAAACAGGTAGGCGACTGAGCAGGCAGATTCGTTCCGGTGATACCCTGGCCAGAATATCCGCCGATGAATTCATTGTTTTACTGCCTGATCTGGCGAAGGCAGATGACGTGGTTGCAATTGCAGAAGCACTGCTGGCATCAGTCAGAGAACCGATGGACATTGGCGAGTCAGAACGCGTCCACCTGACAGCCAGCATTGGCATTGCCCTGAGTGACGGGACACTTGATGACTCACTGGAACTGATACGACGGGCTGATATGGCCATGTTTCAGTCGAAGGTTGCAGGGCGCAACCACTATCGCTGGTATGAAGACCGGATGAGTGAGGAGGTCAGCCAGACGGTTCGGCTCAGGGGCGAGTTGGAAATAGCCCTGGAGCAGAATCAGTTTTTTCTCTGCTACCAGCCTCAATTGAATCTCTTGTCAGGAAAGGTGGTTGGCCTGGAAGCGCTGATTCGCTGGCAACACCCTACGGGCGGAACGGTTTCGCCTGGTCAGTTTATCTCCGCTGCCGAAAACAACGGGCAGATCAGGGCCATCACTGAATGGGTTGTTGAACAAGCCTGTATTGATCGTAGTGTGCTCAGCAGCAACGGGTTTAATCAACCCATAGCGATAAACCTGTCGCCTGTGTTGTTTAAAGATGCCGATCTGAAGCACTGGATTGAGCAGAAGGTAGTCAGTGCAGGGCTGTCTTGCGCTGACTTTGAGCTGGAGATTGTTGAAAGTGTGATGATGGGCACGTCACTGGCGTCTCTTGAAACATTGAATGACCTTCGTAACGCTGGTTTTCGGTTGTCGATTGATGATTTCGGTACCGGCTTTTCCAGTTTGAACTATCTGAAACATTTGCCCATTCAAAAGCTGAAAATCGATCAGTCTTTTGTTAATGAGATTATTCACAACCAAAATGATGCATCTATTGTCCGGGCGATTATCTCCATTGCCCGAAACCTGGGGATCGATGTCATTGCTGAAGGCGTAGAGACTGAAGAACAGGCTGCATTTTTGCGCCGTGAGCACTGCCATAACATCCAGGGGTTTTTGTACAGCCCGGCAATTCCCATTGAACCATTGCTGGCCTTTTTACGAAAACCGGCTCCGGTACAGCGCTTCGAGGAACCCGGGCAAGAAGAACCCACCCTGCTGATTGTGGATGATGAGCCCTATGTGCTTAAGTCTCTGAATCGGTGTCTGCGCAATCAGGGTTACCGGATATTGACGGCAGAAAGCGCTGAAGAAGCCTTCCGGCTGCTGGCCAGCCACCCAGTGCATGTCATTTTGTCGGATCAGCGCATGCCCGTCATGAGCGGCACCGAGTTTCTGAAGCAAGTCCGAAAGCTGTATCCCGGTACTATCCGGATGATTATCTCAGGCTATACCGATCTCAAAACGGTGACAGAAGCGATCAATGAAGGCGCGATCTACAAGTTTCTGACCAAGCCCTGGGACGATGAAGCGCTGAGAGTCATGGTGAGCCATGCGTTTAACGAGGCGGAAGACGCCGGGAGCGTCCAGTGAATGTGGGTTCCGGGGGGCTGGATTGCCGTCTAGCCTCCAGGGCAAGGAAGGGCAGTGGCGGTCGGTGGGTGTGGGTTAAGCATGGAGAATAATCGATTGAAAGTGGTTCATTGCTACAAGCTATCGGACTGATTGCTATTCGACTGTTTAATTGTTACCAAAGTACTCATAGTATTAATCCCCTAATCGGCGTATCGCCGTATCGTTTCTAACCGTTACATCCACAGACTAGGGAGTTACTGCTCATGGCACGTTACATCAATTCCGAACTGGCCCCGTTTACGGCTCAGGCGTTTCACAACGGTGAATTCGTCGAAGTTACTGAATCGTCTCTGAAGGGCAAGTGGGCCGTTCTGTTTTTCTATCCCGCTGACTTTACCTTTGTTTGCCCAACTGAACTGGGTGACCTTGCCGACAACTACGATGAGTTCCAGAAGCGTGACGTTGAAGTGTATTCCGTGTCTACCGACACTCACTTTACTCATAAAGCCTGGCACGATTCGTCAGAAACTATCAATAAGATTCAGTATCCGATGATAGCGGACCCGACAGGCAAGCTGACGCGTAGCTTGAACGTTATGATCGAGGAAGAAGGCATTGCGGACCGTGCTACCTTTGTGATCGATCCCGAAGGCATCATCCGTGTGGTGGAAATCACCGACGGTGGCATCGGCCGTGACGCCAGTGAATTGCTGCGCAAGATCAAGGCGGCTCAGTACATCGCTGCTCACCCCGGCGAAGTGTGCCCGGCCAAGTGGAAAGAAGGTGAAGAAACCCTGGCTCCGTCACTGGATCTGGTTGGCAAGATCTGAACACTGCCTCTGGCTGAGTAACCAGATCGACCTTCATGAGGGGCGGGTACGCCCCTTTTTTCATCGCGTACCCGCCCTCCGTTTACCACCTTTCCCAAAAAAACAGGACACACCGATGTTGGATGCCACGTTAAAACAGCAATTGGACACCTACCTGCAAAAGATTGTGACCCCAATCGAAGTCAGTGTGTCCACCGACGAGTCTGCAAAATCAAATGAACTGGACGCGCTGGCCACCGAGATCATTGATCTTTCGGGCAGTATCAGCCGCGGCCAGCACACAGGCCAACGGACACCGAGCATGGCGATTGCCCCTGCGGGAGAAACGCCCCGGGTGAGTTTCGCCGGTATTCCGATGGGCCACGAATTTACCTCACTGGTACTGGCACTGCTGCAGGCGGGCGGTCACCCTTCCAAAGCCGATCCTGACGTATTGGAGCAGGTACGCGCCCTGACCGGTGAGTTTCATTTTGAAACCTATATTTCGTTGTCCTGCCAGAACTGCCCGGATGTGGTTCAGGCTCTGAACCTGATGGCGACGCTGAACCCCAACATCACCCACGAAATGATCGACGGTGCCCTGTTTCAGGACGAAGTCGATGAACGCCAGATCATGGCCGTGCCGTCGGTGTATTTGAACGGTGAGCATTTCGGCCAGGGCCGAATGACGCTGACCGACATTGTTGCCAAGGTCGACACCGGTGCCGCCGAACGCCAGGCCGAAGCGCTGAACGAGCGCGAGCCCTACGACGTATTGATTGTTGGCGGTGGACCAGCCGGCGCGGCAGCAGCTATCTATGCCGCACGCAAGGGTATTCGGACCGGGCTGGTTGCCGAAAAGTTTGGCGGCCAGGTCATGGATACCGTCGGCATCGAAAACTTTATTTCCGTGCCCTATACCGAAGGCCCCAAGCTGACGTCTGGCCTTGAGCAGCACGTCAAGGAATACGGTGTTGACCTGATTACCGGTCAACGCGCCGCCGAACTGAAGCGCGATGGTCAATTGACACTGGCGCTGGAAAGCGGTGCGACGCTGTCGAGCCGCTCCGTCATTCTGGCACCGGGTGCACGGTGGCGCGAGTTGGGTGTGCCGGGCGAAGCGGAATACCGCAATAAGGGTGTGGCGTATTGCCCGCATTGCGACGGCCCCTTTTATAAAGGCAAGCATGTTGCTGTCATCGGTGGTGGCAACTCAGGCATTGAGGCCGCGATTGACCTGGCCGGCATCGTCAAACACGTTACGGTGCTTGAGTTTGCTGACACCCTGCGAGCCGATGAGGTATTGCAGCGCAAAGCGCGGTCGATGAGTAACATCGACATCATCACCAGTGCTCAGACAACCGAAGTGCTGGGCAATGGCAAATCTGTGACGTCGTTGCTCTACAAGGATCGTGTCAGCGGTGAAACGCACCCGGTTGAACTGGCCGGTGTCTTCGTACAGATCGGTCTGATACCCAACACCGAGTGGCTGAAAGACAGCGACCTGGGCCTGACCCGTTTCGGTGAAATCGACATCGACGCACGCGGTGAAACCTCAATGCCTGGCGTATTTGCCGCTGGCGATGCAACCACAGTGCCGTACAAACAGATCGTGATTTCCATGGGTGCGGGTGCCACGGCCGCTCTGAGTGCTTTCGATCATCTGATTCGGACCGATGTGCCTGCACCGGTTGAAGACAAGACTAAGGTGGCGGAACCAGCTTAATTATCGGGTTGACCCTAATCTCCATGCAGGGCTCTGGACTTGAACAGTCTGAGCGGCGGGTGCCGGTGGCGCCTCTGTGGGGGAGTGCGCAGCATGGATGCTGCGGTCTAGGCTCCATGGACGGATTGAGTGGGCGGCATTCCGCCCGACCCCACAGAGGCGCCACCGGCAGCCGACGCGGGCCATGGCGGCTAACCTGATTCTCAATCCCAGGTATAAAAAAACCCGCATCAGCGGGTTTTTTTATACCTGGGATTGAGCGGTGGTGATCGGCTGGGTCAGCAGCTCATCACGAATCATCTCGTCGATCAGCCCTTCGCGAATGGCCTTGAACGACAGCCGCATGCAGTCGATATCAAACGCATGGAAAACCCGATGCAGGATGATATAGCCGGCAGCGAAGACGGCAACCCGACGCGGGTTCAGCTCAAGCAATTGCGACAATTGCTTTTGGCTGTCGGCTTGGGTTAATACGGGGTGTAAGCGGTCGAGTTGCGCCCGGCTGATGCTGCCGTCTCTGGTCAGCCCCAGGTTGCTCAGCGCCCAGCTGACTGACTTGATGCTGCCCGACGAGCCCATGACATCGGTCCAGTCGTGCCCCATAAAACGCGGCTTGATCGCTGCGATCTGTTTGTCAACGTAAGCTTCACAAGCGGCTAACTGGGCCGGGTCGAGGCGGTCGTGGTCCAGGAAGCGGGAGGTCAGTGTGACACAGCCCAATTCCATGCTGGCGACGACTTCGGGCTTGCGGCCCTGGCCGACAATGAGTTCGGTGCTGCCGCCGCCAATGTCGAGCACAAAGCGACGCTCCTGGTCGGGCTGCCCCTGGGAGACGCCGCGGTAGATGTAATGCGCTTCGTCTTCGCCACTGAGAATCCGGATCGGTTGGCCGAGGGCCGATTCGGCCCGTTTAATGAATTGCGGGTCGCCACTCAGATGGCGAAAGGCGCTAGTGCCCACGGCGGTTACCTGAACATCCGGCAGATTTTTAAGCGTATTGCTGAATTGAGTCAGGCAACGCAATGCCCGGGTTTTGGTGTCGCGGTTGAGGCGACCGGTGTTGATATCGACGCCCGCAGCGAGGCGCACCAGCTGGCGTTTGCAATCCACCGATTGCAGCGAGTGCCCATCCGATTTCATGATCACCAGATGGAAGCTGTTTGAGCCGAGGTCGACCGCGGCATAGTGTGCAGGTGTGTTCATGTGACAACTGGGGTTTTTATTATGATAGAAATATAGCGGGTATCGGCCCGGATTGACACTTTGACAGTGAAAAGTTCGGTTAGGCGGGGGAGTCAAGCGTGAACACCTGCCCGCAGGCAGGCGCTCCGTTTCAGGGTGGGTTCAGTCGAGGCGGGCAGCGAGGAAATCCTGCAGCGCAGCCCAGGAGGCCTGATCGGCGTTCAGATCATAGTCACCACTGCCAAACACCGTGAACGAATGACGGGCACCGCCGTGAATCTGGGCTGAGTGCTCAATCCCTTCTGCTTGCAGGTTATCCAGCAGAGCAGCAACATCGGCCATGCCCGAAACCGGATCGGCCGATCCATGTTGCAGCATGACCGGAGCCACTACCTGGCTGTAGTCTTGTCCATCGGGCAGGTTTAGTCCGCCGTGAAACGACACATAGCCTGCCGTTTCTGCACCGGTGCGCGCCAGTTCAAGGACGCCCGCACCGCCGAAGCAATAGCCGATCACGACAATGTCGTCAGTCGCGCCCGGAATCCATTCGGCTTCTGTAAGGGCGCCTTGCAGGCGTTTCTGGAATTCGGCACGGTCGGCGTACATCTCACCCGAGCGTTGCTGGTTTTCCTGCATCGAGGTCGGGTTGCGCCCGGCGCCATAGACGTCGATGGCAAAGGCCGTGTAACCCTGGGCGGCCAGCATCTCGGCCCGGCGCTTTTCATAGTCGGTAACGCCGTCCCAGTCGTGAATGATCAGTACGGTGCCTCGAGACTCATCCAGGTTGCTGTTGTGGGCGACGTAGCCTTCGAATTCCATGCCATCGACGCTGTAAGTATGAGCCTGCCCCATTACGTCGGCCTGAGCCGAGACGGTTAACAGGGCGGTACCCACCAGGGTGGCGAGACGGGTGTGCAGTTTCATATCGCGTCCTCTATTGCTGTGGTTGATGAATTCTGAGTCGTTATCGGCCCGGTGATTCCGCCTTGTCAGGCTGGGACTGCCGGGCCATTGCGCAGATACCTACGGTCGAGCTGTCATACTGGACTGATGCGGTGAGGGTAGTACAGAAACGCCAACGGCACTGCGAGTGGCGAGACAAGCCGGTATACTGGCGGCTTGAATGGTTATCCGATTGAGGGTCAGTTACATGGAATCGACATCCGAACAACCCACCGGCCTGTTGCCAGCGCTGGAAGTGGAGACGGGCGATCAGCCCGATGCAACGGTTATCTGGCTGCATGGCCTGGGGGCCGACGGTCATGATTTTGAACCCATTGTCCCGGAGTTGCAGTTGCCGGCAACGATGTCGGTTCGGTTTATCTTCCCGCACGCGCCGCAGATTCCGGTCACGATTAACGGCGGTTTCGTCATGCCCGCCTGGTACGACATTCTGGAAATGTCGATTGACCGCAAAGTCGATACTCCGCAGTTGGAGGCGTCAGCCTCGGCGATCGATGCCTTCATTGAGCGTGAGCGAAGCCGGGGTATCGCCAGTCAGCGTATTATCGTGGCGGGCTTTTCCCAGGGCGGAGCTGTAGCCTATGAGTGCGCCTTGCGACACCCGGAGCCACTTGGGGGGTTGATGGCACTGTCGACCTATTTCGCGACGCAAAAAACCGTAAAACGCTCTGTGGCCAATCAGTCGCTGCCGGTTCTCGTGTGTCACGGCGTGATGGATCCGGTCGTGCCAGAGGTGCTTGGTCGGCAGGCCGTGACGGCGCTGACAGAGAACGGCTATGCTCCCGAGTACCAGACCTACCCGATGGAGCACAGTGTGAATGCGGCCGAGATTAAAACGATCTCGGCCTGGTTGCAGAAGGTACTGGGTGCTACTTCAACTTAAAATACGACACCGAATGCAGCAGGTCTTTGCTCAGCTGGTTCAGTGACTCAGTTGAGCCCACTGACACCTGAGCACGGCGGGTGTTGTCTTCGGTAATCTGATTCACGTCGTTAACGGTATCCGACAGCGTGCTGAGGGTGACGTTCTGCTCCTCGGCTGCGGCTGAGGTTTGCAGAGTCCAGTCGCGGATTTTTTCCACGGCCACCACAAAACGCTGAATGGCTTCACCGGCTTCGCTGACTTTGTCGACAGACGCGATGGATTGGTCGTGGCTGTCATTAATCACGCCAACCGCGGCCTGAGTACCCTGGCGCAATTCTTCCAGTGTCTGCTGGATTTCCTCGGTAGACTGTTGCGTACGGTGTGCCAACTGGCGCACTTCGTCGGCGACGACCGCAAACCCCCGGCCCTGTTCACCGGCCCTGGCTGCCTCAATGGCAGCGTTCAGGGCGAGCAAATTAGTCTGCTCGGCGATGGCCTGAATTGACGTAATGATGGTGGTAATGTTTTCAGCCTGGCCGTCGAGTTTCTTGATCACATCAACGGATTGCTCGATGTCACCGGCCAATTTTTGTATGGCAGCAATGGTTTGGGTGACCGTGTCGTTGCCCTGCGCAGCGGCTTCATTGGCGCTTTCCGAAACATTCAGGGATTCAACCGCCGCTTCTGAGACCTGCTGCGAGGCGGTTTGCAATTCACCAATGGCGTGGGCCAGGTGTTGCATTTTTTCCTGCTGGTTTTCAGCATCTTTGAACCGGGCTTCGGTGTCTTCCATAATGCTGTCGGCTGAGGTTCCAAGATGCTCTGACAGGTCGACCACCGAGGTGAAAATCTCATTGAGCTTGGAATTCATTTGACTGACAGCACGCTTTACTTCGTCGACCTCATCGCCTTTTTCCCGGGTGTCAATGACTCCGGTCAGGTCGCCGCTGGCCAGTTGCCGCGTTATATCCACCACTGAGTGCAGGTCGCGCTTGAGCTTGCGCAGCACCAGGAATGCAACGGTCGCTGCGAGCAGAATAATCAGTGACAGGCCGATGACAAGGTTCTGCACAGTAGTTTGCTGGGAGTCAATCAAGTTGCTGGAACGGGTGCTGACCAGGGTGTTGTAGTGGTCGGTGAACAAATCAATGCTGTCTTCCACCGGCTGGGTGTTTTCTTCCAGAGCGGTTTCAGCGGCGCGTCGCACATTGAACCCACCTTTGGTAATCCAGACCTCGGCCGCCGCATCGAATGCAGTCGAGAGCGCAGTTTGACGCTCTTGCAAGGTGTTCATCAGATCTTGCAATGGCAGGTCGGTGATCGGGACGAGGACGTTGTTCCAGCTGTTGATCAATGCAGGGTCGAGGTTTTGAGTGGCTTCAATCAGCCGGGCCTGGGTTGCCTGAGTGGCCTGAACAGAAGCTTCGAGTTCTGCAAGGGGAATGGCATCAGCGAAATAGCGTGGCCCAAGGTCAGCCGTTGCTGAGTATTGCCGATTGAGGGTTTGCCAGTTTTCGACCAGTTGACTCTCCAGTTGCCTCAACTGGGAATCGGTCTGGCTGTTGGCGATAATGCCATTGAAGCTGGTCACAAAAAGGCCGGCAAGCAGTATCAGTGCTAATATAAGTGCACTGACAAGCAAGCTGATTTTGTACGTTAGAGAAAGTTTGATCATCTGCGGTGCCTTTGGCCCAGTGGGCATAGCTGAGTGGTGATCGCATCCTCCATGATGGCAACAACCCGATCCTGTTAGGGTATCGGCTGTGCTGGCGTATTCTTGATACTTTCAGCGGTGAAAGACCGATGACCATTGATTAAATTTTAAGCATAATGTGTGCCGATAGAGTTTTATTAAATGTCGATTGTCTCGCAGATTAAAGCACTGAAACGGTGCGTTGTCAGGCGGTAACGGTGAATTTCCTTCCAATCGGCCGCATTGACACTGTAAAAGCCATTCACCGATTCAGGTCGGCCTGCTAACCTGACTCCTTAGACAAATGATCGGAAAGTTAGACAATGAACCAGCAGCCCGTTGATTTTCAAACACTGAGTTGTCAGGCGTGCCGCGATGGCAACCTGTTGGGATTTGATTTCAGTATGGCGTTTCAGCCTCTGGTGGATGCGGCCCGGCGCGAGCTATATGGCTATGAAGCCTTGGTACGGGGGCTTAATGGTGAGTCTGCCTACAGTATAATCAGCAAGGTGGATGACACTAACCGCTACCGCTTTGATCAGGCATGCCGGGTAAAAGCCATCACCCTGGCCGCCAAATTGCAGCTGCAGGGCATGCTCAGCATTAATTTTTTGCCCAATGCCGTCTATCGCCCCGAGTTGTGTATTCGCACGACGCTGAATGCGGCCAACGAGGCGCAGTTCCCGATTGAGCGGATCATGTTCGAGATTACCGAAGTAGAGCGGGTTGATGATGAGGATCATCTGGTCTCCATCCTCGACTATTATCAGAAACAGGGTTTTCTGACCGCACTGGACGACTTTGGCTCCGGATATTCGGGGTTGAACCTGCTGGCTAAGGTACAGCCAGACATTGTTAAACTGGATATGGCTCTGATCCGCGGGATTGATCAGGACAAAACCCGTCAGATCATCGTCCGTTCGACCGTGCAAATGCTCAGGGACATAGGGTGCCGACCCCTCGCTGAAGGTATTGAGTGCGAGGGCGAATTCGCCTTTTTGCACAGCCTGGGTGTTGATTTGTTTCAGGGCTACTGGTTTGCGAAGCCAGGTTTTGAAACCTTGCCCGAAGTCGATTGGCACGGGCTTTAGCAACACGGGTCGAATGATTCGACCCGGCTGAAAACGGCTGTTCAGTTTTTTTGAGCAGTCACTGCAGAAACCCTCGCTATGTACACGGGCGGTCCCGGTTTAGCCTGTGTCAAACAGTGAGGAGAATTCCCCATGGCATACGTCAGATCGGCGACTGAACGCGGTCGCGCCCAATTCGGCTGGCTAGACAGTAACCACTCTTTTTCATTTGGCAGTTATTACGACCCAAACCACATGGGCGTGTCTGTGTTGCGCGTCATTAATGACGATCGCGTTGACCCGGGTGCCGGATTTGGTGCCCACGGTCACCGCGATATGGAGATACTGTCCTATGTGCTTGAAGGAGAAATCGAGCACCGCGACAGCATGGGCAATATCAAACGTATTCCGGCCGGTGACTTTCAGATCATGAGTGCGGGCACCGGGGTTATGCACAGCGAGTACAATGCCTCCGCTACGGAAGGGCTGCACTTTTTGCAGATTTGGCTGATGCCCAACACATTGCAGGTCGCTCCCCGATACGAGCAACAGGCATTCCCGAGAACGCCGGGAGGCAAGGCGATTTTGCATCCTGAAGAGGCGGGTGCCATGCGGGTGTATTCCGATGCCCGCTTGTGGCGCTACACGGGCGGGCGGGACTGGACGCTGGCACTGCATGGCAAGCAAGTCTATGTGCATGGCGTTAGCGGGCAGGTGACTGTGGCGGGTCATAGCCTGGGACCGGGCGACGGTATGGCGCTGGAGGCTTCTTCGGTAACGCTGACGGGTGATGCAAACACCGAAGCACTGGTGTTTGATTTGCCCTGATGAACCCTCGGCCAGGCGCAGGTCTTAGCGTGCGTGATAAAGCCGTCATGACAGAGTGTTTACGAACGCCGGTCTGGAGCGACATCGTGGCACAGGGTAGTCTGACAGGTATCCTACAGCAACGGATCGAGGCCAGGTGTTGACACACATCTCCAGCGAGAATTCTCCAACCTTACCGTTATTGGTCGCCGGACCTCTGGTTCGGCGTGTGACCCGAAATCGTTGCGTCTTGTGGATGGTCGTTACCCGGGAGCCGACAGGTCGGTTTGAGTTGACCCGAACAAGGGATCAGGCCGTGTTGTTGGAGACCGACCTGCTCGACGTGGCCGATGTGATCCGGGTTGGCCGTCGGGCCTGGATCGTCCTGATCGACGCCACCATTGATGAGACACAAGCCGAAGGTGAGCGGGTCGAGTATGACTGGGTGGTGTCTGAAAACGGGCATACCCGGCGCCTGGCTCAGTTGGCTCCCGATCTGCTTTATCCCAACCAGTTACGACCGCAAATACGACTGCAGACGACACTGAAAGAAGTATTGCATGGCTCCTGCCGCAAACCTCATTTTGACGGTCCGGATGCCCTGGCACAGCTCGATGAGCGACTCGCAGAAGCGATCGCGCAACCGGAGTCAGCGCGGCCGGATGTGCTGCTGATGACCGGAGATCAGGTTTATTCCGATGACGTGGCGGGCCCCATGTTGTGTGCCATTCATGCCACCAGCCAACTGCTGGGCCTCTGGTCTGAGCGCTGGGAAGGGGCGCAGATCAATGACAGCGATTCGCTGCAGTCTTCATCCTATTCGTATTACAATCGTGAAGCGCTGCTGCCCAAAACGGACGCCAACCGCGACCTCTATCGGCGCTTTATCTCCGGGGCTCGCAAACCCATATTCACCTCTGTTTATGCCAAGAACCACCTGGTTGGTTTGTCTGAGGTATTGGCTATGTATTGCCTGACGTGGTCGGGCCGTCTCTGGCCTTTGATTGACACCACGTCACCCGCCTGCATGTCACCTGAATTCCAGGCGCAGTACGATCATGAAGCACGCATTATTGATAACTTCGTCGCGGATTTGCCTCGGGTACAGCGCGCGCTGGCGCACATTCCGAGTTACATGATCTTTGACGACCATGACATCACCGATGACTGGAATCTCGCCCGGGGCTGGGAAGCGGCGGCATACGGGCATCCGTTTTCACGGCGTATTATCGGCAATGCGCTGGTTGGGTATGCGCTCTGCCAGGCCTGGGGTAACGATCCGGATCGGATGAAGCCACTGATTCGGGAACACATCAAACCCGTGTTGGAAGCCAACATTCAGGGCTACAACGCGGAGCACCATGACCGGATGGTTGACCGGCTGTTGGACTGGGATCAATGGCATTATCAGGTGCCGACTCAACCCCCACTGATTGTGCTCGACACCCGCACACAGCGCTGGCGTTCCGAGTCGAATCCGGACAAACCGTCGGGGCTAATGGATTGGGAGGCACTGACGGATCTGCAGCAAAATCTGATACATCAATCGTCGGTACTGATGGTGTCGGCGGCACCGGTATTTGGTGTAAAGCTGATCGAAGCCATACAGCGCGTGTTTACCTTTTTCGGTCGGGCCCTGATGGTCGATGCTGAAAACTGGATGGCGCATCCGGGTGCGGCGCATGTAATGCTGAATATTTTCAGACACGCCAAAACGCCTGTGCATTTCGGCATTCTCAGTGGCGATGTGCATTATTCTTTTGTGTACGACATCCGCATTCGACACAGTAAAAGCAGCCCGCATATACAGCAGATCACCTGCAGCGGTTTGAAAAACGGATTTCCACCCACCTTGTTGCATCGGTTTGATCGGGCCAACGCCTGGTTGTATGGCCGGTATTCACCGCTCAATGCCTTTACCAAGCGCCGCGGTATGACCATCCACAGCCGGCATCCCGATGGGGTTCAGAATCGGAGTCTGGTGAACGGCAGTGCGCTCGGTCGAGTGCTGATAGATGAGGCGGGCGCAGTTGTGCAAGCGTCGATGCTGGATGTTAACGGTATGGAGACGGTGTTTACGTTAAAGCATGATGATAAGGAAGCATCAGCCGGGTCAGATCCTTCAGGCACTGACCCGGCCTAGAGTCTGGCGGGCTAGGGATGAATCGACTGGGGAATCGGTGCAACGGTCCAACTATTAGCAAAGGTCGAGTGCCAGGCTCACTGTGCACACGACGGTTGCGAACCGTTGGACTCGCCGTCCTGCTTCCTCGCTGCGATCCCCCGAAGTCCAACAGACTCGCGAAGGGCAATCGATCAGGCGCCGATCACGCCCCCGTCATTGCGGCGAACCGCAACAACAGATGACCGTGGCACGCCATCCCGTGCGGTGTTCGGCCATTGGCCTGCCGGGTGCTGTATGCCGACCAGCATGGTGCGGTGATCATCAGAGAAGGTCAGTCCCGTGACCTCACACCCTTTTGGGCCAACCAGGAAACGACGAATGTGACCGGTGACCGGATCGCCGCAGAGCATCTGATTGTTGCCCTGGCCGGCAAAGTCCCCTTCGTTCGAATAGTTGCCATCAGTCTGAATCCACAGCCGACCGAAACGGTCGAAGACCAGTCCATCCGGGCTGTTGAACATGTTCTCGGTGGTGATGTTGTCACTGCCGGCATAGGCACCGGTTTTTACCATGGGGTTGCCGGCAATCGCATAGAGATCCCAGCCAAAACGGCGTGAGGTATGATCCCGGTTTTCCGGCACCCAGCGAACAATCTGACCGAATTGGTTTTCGGCTCTTGGGTTTGGGCCACCAACCGGTTGCTGGTCGTTTGTGCCACGGCGGGTGTTGTTGGTCAGTGCGCAGAACACCATGGGGGAGGACGGATGGCAGGCGACCCATTCAGGACGATCCATCGTCGTCGCGCCGACAAAACTGGCGGCCATACGGGCCCGGACCAGAATGTCCGCTTCACTGTTAAAACCATTGGCCTGGGTCAGGCCGTTTTGCCCAAAACTCAGCTCGATCCATTCACCGGCACCGCCGTCGTGAAACTTGGCAACGTAGAGCGTACCCTGTTCCAGTAGAGTCATATTGTGATCGCGATCGTCAGGGCGGTAGGTATCGCGGGACACAAACTTGTACAGGAACTCACCGCGTTCATCGTCACCCGAGTACACGACCGCGCGGCCGTCGCTGTTGATGACCATGGCGGCATTCTCGTGTTTGAACCGCCCCAGTGCCGTGCGTTTCTTCGGACGGGCGGTTGGGTCGTAAGGGTCTATTTCGACCACCCAGCCAAAACGATTGGCTTCATTCGGTTCTGCGGCCAGGTTGAAACGCTCTTCGTGGGCCACCAGTTGTAGTCGAAGCCCGTTTCGCTCAGTCCATAGCGGCGTTGAGCGTCGCTCAATTCGGTACCTTCCGGTGCACCGAAGTAGCCATTGAAGTTTTCTTCGCAGGTGAGGAAGGTGCCCCAGGGCGTTCGACCGGAACCGCAGTTGTTGAAGGTGCCCAGTACGCGGGTGCCACTTGGGTCGGTCGAGGTTTTCACGTAGTCGGAACCGGCTACCGGACCGGTCAGTTCGAACGCGGCGTAGCCATGCAGACGGCGGTTCATGGGGGCGTCTTTCAGGTACACCCACTGACCGTTTGGCTTGCGTTCCATTTCCACCAGGGTGACACCGTGTGCGGCGATGCCTTTGCGCACGTCGGCTAACGTTTTGGCGGCCTCACCGTGCTCAAAAATATAGCGCTCATTGTAGTATTCATTGTTGACTGCCAGAACCGCCCGATCCGGGTTAACACTGCCGTCGGCATAAGACAGGTGGAACATTTCCATGCCATCGGTGTTGTCACCGAACTGGCCTGCCTGGGCGTCGGCGGTGTTGTTGCGCGCAAAGTCCGGCGCGCCGTTCAGTACCGGGTCCCCCCAGGACATCAGCACGTCATAGCTGTAGCCGGCCGGTAAGGTAATGGTATCAGTCGTGCTGGCGGCAATGGTGTCGAAGTTCATCAGGGTTGTGGCCTGGCTGACAGCCATCGCCAGGCTGGAGGCTCCTCCGAGAAAAGTGGCTGCGCCTGCGGCTGAGCCGATTTTAATCAGGCTACGGCGTGAAATGGCTTTGCTGATCAGCCGGTCGAACTCGACCGGCTTTTCGTTGTAATCAGGCTCTAGGGAGACATCGTTAATGTGGTTAGACATTGCTCAGGTCCTTATTGTCAGGTCGGTTGGTCTGCACGGAAATCGTGTGCCAGTGTTGCCAAATGACGTGACAGGGCGGTGACATCCGGATGTCAGTTTCATAGCAGTTTGAAGACAATCGTGAGGCGACGCCTAATTGTCCGGGTGCCCAATAACCGGTGATGCTCGTTGCTTGGTGCCCGCCAGGGCAGGTTCTCCCGGCGGACGTGTGCCGTCTCACTCAGGCTCAGCCGTGGCTGTGCTCAGTGTTCACTGAAGTCAGTCCACCCCAGGTACCAAGGGTCGGTAGTGGCTGGGTCAACGGCGCCGGCGTAGGTTGCGGTTTGATCCCAGAACGGGTCGGTGTCTGGCCAGTCTGTCCAGCTCCCGGTTGCCTGACTTGGCCTGAAATCAGGTGCCCGTAGATTGTTGGCCCGGGTGCTTAACAGGCCCCGGGTGAACTGGCTCACCGATGCAAAATAGTCGGGCTCGGCAAAGCCGGCGTCGTTGTTCTGGTCGCCGTTTTCCGCACTCCAGCCCGCATCTCCATCGATGATCAAATGGTGGAACTGCAGGGCTTCCTGTTGCACCAGACCGGAGGTCAGTGGACCGCGTACATCGATGGGGTTATTGCCATAGCCGGACAACAGAACGCGACTGAACTGACCCGCAGTCCCGCTGCGCAAGACCATGGCAGTGTGCCTGGGGTCAGTGCCAATAAGAGTTATGTTGCTGATCAGCGGTTGGGAGCGCGGCCGCGCATTGTCTCGTTCGGGAGAGTTGTCGCCCTCGAAGGCGCGGTCGCCTGAATTCGGGTATTGCTGGGCAATCAGAAACTGTACTTTGCCATTCCAGCCCAGATCCCAGTCGAGACTGTCATCTCTGGCTCCCGTTACCAGCAAGTGACTTACGTTGGCCGAGCCACCGAAAAACTCGATGCCATCATCCAGCGCTTTATGAATGTGCAGGTAGTCGAGAGTGGTCTGAGGGCCGCAACCGGCGACAGTCAATCCGTTCAGTTCATTGTCGACAAAGGCTTCGTAGCCGGCGTATTCAATGCGTACATAGCGTAAGGTTCCGCAACTGCTGTTGTGGGCCTGCCCTCCGAAGTGGCCGCGAATATCGCGACCATCGACGCCTTCAACGCGGGCAAAGGCTTCGTTGGTTCGGTCGTCGCCAAGCAATACCACCCCACCCCAGTCACCCCGGTCGCGTTGACCGATGGGTTGCGCGCTGGTGAACACGATGGGCGCTGTGCGGGTGCCTTCGGCCAGCAGTTGGCTACCCCGGGCAATGACCAGTGAAGAGCCGGGTCTTCCCTTGATGACGGTGCCGGGTTCAATTCGCAACACCGCGTTGTTGTGAACAAAAATGTCGGTGTCCAGTCGGTACGTTCGGTCCGCGAACCAGCGGGTGTCGGTGTCGATGTCGGTGTTAACGATGACCGTACCGGTCAGGGTTTCGAGCAGGCGTTCCCACTGGCTGTGTGCGCCCGCAAACACCAGAGCGATGGTCAGCAGCAATAGCAGCAGTTGTCGCCAGGGCCGGGTCAGTACCGGTTTGAAAGCTTTGGGCAAAAGCCCTTGCTGACGCGCGTCTTCGGTCAGGGAGTCGGGCATATCGGTGCGCGCCAGCCGGTGAGCCAGGTTTTGAATGCCCGGGTCGTCTGTCGAACGGGCTTTGCGAAGTATGTCGTTGCGGTATTCCGGTTCGCTCAACAAACGTTCGAAGTCGGCCTCTGTTTGCTCAGGTGCAGCGGCAAGTCGTTCACTGAGCGTCCACAGTAGACCGACCAGGTTGCTCTTTGTAGCAGCTGGGGCGGGGGAAGTGAGTAGAGTCATGGGGCGTGCTCCCGTACAACCAATGGAGGAATTGTGGGGAGGATAAGGGGCAAATGTGACGTTCTTGTGACTTGCTGGGTAAGCTAACTGATTGTTTTTTAACGCATTTTAATAAAGCGCAGTCGGCTGAGGCTGGCGTCGGTTTTCCCGCGTCTGTGCACAGGGTTGTCCACAGAAGGTGTGGGTAAAGTGGCTGGCCAAAAAAACCCGGCATCTGGTGCCGGGTTTTTATCAGTCAACGAACCGCTTTTACTGGAAGTAGCGCATCAGGTAAGCATCCATACCCGTACCATATTGGCAATAGAGGTAGCCATTGTGGCTGCCCAGCAGCGAACAGTTAAACGTCTCTTCCGGTTGCTCTTCCCAGTCTGCATCGCAACTGTTCCGCGAGCGCAGCCCGGTGGTGGTTTGCTCCATGACGTTGCCGTTCTGAGTCCAGGTGTAGTCGGCCTGATACAGGGTGCACTGGCCCGTTTCATCGGTTTCGGAGAATTGGCCGGTTCCGTCCGCGTTGATGATCTCAACGCCGGAATCGTACCAGGTGCAATCCACGTCCAGAGTCTCAGACTGGAAGGTACCGGTCGGTACGCTGAAGTCTGTGTTCATCTGGCCCAGGGTGACATCGAATTTGGCTTCCCAGCCGCGGTCGGTGAAGGTGTCCCGGTAGCTGCCTTGCAGCGGCAGAGAAGCCGCCTGCAGAATGCCCGCGTAGGCATCCACGCAGCTGCCGGTGGCCATGGCCATGCCCTGGGCATTGCTGGCTACCATGGGTGATTCCAGGGCCACCAGAGCGGCCTCGCCAAAACGCTCGTAATTAAAGGCTATGGCGGTGCTGCCGCGTGTATTAAGCGGCTCGTTTGCCATGGCATCCGCGGGTGCTTTGGCGGCCTCGCCTGTGTAAACCACCAGGTGCTTGCCCTTGATGGCGGCAAATACCGGTTGCGGTACCATGGGCACGGGTACCTGCACGGCTGAGCCGTCTTGGGGGATGGTGATGCCGGCCATGCCAGGCACGCTGGAGCTGATCAGTCCGGCCAGTACGCTCGGGTTGTCGGCGCTCATGCTAACCAGTACAGAGCCAACCAGCCCAAGTGGGCTGCTGTCGTCGGCTTCTATCCCATAAATCGCAGCGCCGACACCTTTAACACCTTGTGCCATGGCAGTAGCCATACCCAACATGGCCGGGTTGTTCTGGCGCATGTCGGCGGTCATGTCACGCAGTGCCGGGCACTTGTAATCGGTTTGCGGCAGTTGTGACCACAGAGCGGTTGCGACCGGTGCCAGGGCGTTTACATCAACGCCCAGGGCCAGTGCCAGCAGTTTATCGCTGCCATCGGTGGCGTAGGCAGGTAGGCTGCCAGGCAGGCGTTTGAGCTGACTGGTCAGGTCGGTGTTAGTCAGTTCCAGTACCATACCGACTTGTTGTGAGAGGCTCTGTGATGTTGAGGAGATGTTCTCGCTGCCAAACGCAAGACGGGGCACCTGACGAGCCAGAGCATAACCTTCTGGCCCGCACTGGCTGTCGGCCATTTGGGTGTCCATCCGTTCAATTTCGTCCGGCATCAGGGCTTCCAGGTCGCGCCGCAGGCGGCTCTGGGTACCGGTGAGCAGCGTTGCAGCCAGGCCGTCAAAGTCGAAATACCCACGAAAGGTTTCGTCGTAGTCGTATTGGTCGCCCAGCGCGTCCCAGTCGCCCTGGTCTGCCAGAGAATCGGCCACATCCGTCAGGCCCAGTCGTTCGGCTTGAAGGTCACTGGTATCGGTGTGATTAAAGGCGGTGATGGTGGCAAAGCCCTGGTCAACAGCGATAGCGAGGTCAACGCTTTCGGCGTCGCCTTCAGGCGTCAGTCGCCAGGTGCGTACTTCAACACCCTCAACTTGCTTTAGCACCGGAGCAGCACCGGACTCAAGAATGGCCTGATTCAGGACGGCGTTGAACGCCTCGGCATCTTCCAGCGCAAACCGGGCAACGGGCATGGCGCCATGCATATAGAAGACTCCAGCGCCTTCTTCAGGCACGCCATAATGGGCCATTAACGCGCTATACCCACCGGGAGCTACAGCGGTATAGTCCGCCAGCAACGCCTCGGCCAGCGCCAGGACTGGGCTGTCGTCACTGCCCAGGTCAGACATCAGTATTTGCAATTCGTTGATATCCGACTGGTTAGCCATGGACCAGGAATCCATAATCTCCCGGCCTTCAGTGGTATTGTGCCCGCCAATAAAAAAGAGGGTGTCGGCCGGTGTTTGGCTGAGCAAGGTTTCCATCGAATTGTCGGCCTGGTCTGAGGAAAACAGACCAAACAGATTGAAGGCGTAGGCACTGCTTACGCTGGCTGTCACAACCGCCAGGGTCAGCAATACGCGCGTTATTATTCCTTTCATGTAAGGCTCCATCGGTAAGTAAAATACAGGGTGCTCTGCCCAACAGGGCACCCGTCAGCCCGTTCAATGACCCCGGAGTCCGACAGACTCCAAACGAGGCAACTGCCCAGGCGTGTTCAATCGGCGATTGTAGCAGGGTGCTTTCCCGGCTGTCTGCGTTTACGCCCTTGAACCGCACACCGAAGCCCCCATTGCCATCAGGAATGTGAAAGAGGCCGCAAAATGTGGGATGAACGATACGCCGGAGACGACTATGTCTATGGAACCGAACCGAACGATTACCTGAAAGCTCAGGCGGAGCTATTCGCCCGGGATGCCAGAGTGCTTTGTCTGGCCGAAGGCGAAGGTCGCAATGCCGTTTACCTCGCCGAACAGGGGTTGAACGTTGTGGCGGTGGACGGGTCAGCGGTAGGTCTGGCCAAAGCCAACCGACTGGCCAGGGCGCGGGGAGTCTCTATCGAGACGCGCCTGGCCGACTTGGCCGAGTTCGATCTGGGGCAGGACCAGTGGGATGGTATTGTCTCCATTTTTTGTCATCTGCCCCCGGAGGTGCGGCAGGCCCTGCACCAGAAAGTCTTCAACTCACTCAAACCCGGCGGTTTGTTTGTGCTGGAAGCCTACCGGCCAGAGCAATTGCTGTTCAAAACCGGCGGGCCACCGCGAGCCGAGTGGATGATGACGGCCGATCAGCTGCAGGAGGAACTGGCACCGTTGCACTTTGAACAGCTTCAGGAAATGGACCGGCCCATACTCGAAGGTCAGGGTCACACCGGGCTCGGTGCGGTGGTTCAGGCGGTTTGTCTCAAGGTGTAGGCCATTGTTTTGCCGGTTTCTTCAACATCGTAAAGAACCTGTTATCGTCCGGAAAAATCTGGAAAATTCGGCTTAAAAAGACCTTTACATGCATCTATTCTGGGCTAAGGTAAGGGGGTTAAAGATGTTCGCAATACTTATAAGCAAGACCCTTTGGGCGCTGGAAATGGTGTACTGAAAATCAGGGCAGGCTCGTCCTTCCTGAGCAGGTTGCGCGTAAGTAGACGTAATTATCTTTACCCGGCGGCGTCGGCCGGGGATGACCGGCTCGATGCAGGCTGAATGACAATCGCAACCGAAGCAGGAGACTGACATGGCGACACAAACCGGCAAGGTAAAGTGGTTTAACGAAACCAAGGGTTTTGGCTTTATTGAAGTGGAAGGCGGTAAAGACGTCTTTGTGCATTTCAGCGCTATTAAAGGCGATGGATTCCGTACTCTGGCAGAAGGCCAGGAAGTGCAATTCACCATCACTGATGGCCAGAAAGGCCCGCAAGCCTCCGATGTTGAATTGATCTGATCTGCCATTACCGATCAACAAAAGGCCGCTAAGCGGCCTTTTTTGTGGCAACTGGTTTTCTGACTGTCAGCGATTCGAACTGATAGTCGGTGGCGAAGCACTTCGGGACGGATCTGCCCCCGGGTCAATAAGATTCAGGTGACGGTCGAGCCAGAGTTCCATCCGCTGCAGGGCGCCTTGCTGGTGCTGGTAGAATACATAGGCGCGCTGACCAAAGGTGTCGCGCAGATCCCGGGATTTCAGCAAGCCCAGCAAGCGTTTTTCCAGGGCTTCGAGCGAGTCGGTGACGATGATGCCCTGGTCTTTTTGCATGGCGCTGATGATCGACTGGAAGTTGGTGTAGCTGGGTCCAACCAAAACCGGCTTGCCCAGCGCCGCCGGTTCGATGGGGTTGTGGCCGCCGCCGCCGTTAAACGTATTTCCCATGACGGCAACCTGGGCCGCTCCGAAGAAAACCATCAGTTCACCCAGAGAGTCGGCGAGGTAGACCTTATCCTGGTCGCGCGGCTGGCTGCGTTGACTGCGCCGACTGTAGGGCAGGCCAGAGGTGTCGACAATGCTGGCAACCGTTTCAAAACGGTCCGGGTGGCGTGGTACCAATATCATAAGCGCATTGGGCAGTACCGTCGTGATGCGCCGGTGCACTTCCAGCAGGTCTGCTTCTTCTCCATCGTGGGTGCTGGCCGCGACCCAGACCGGACGATCCCTGATGCCGCGTGAGAAGGCGGCAATATCGCCGGTTAATGTGTTGGAAATGCTCAGATCAAACTTGATCGACCCGGTGACCTCGATGTTTTTCGGGGGCACGCCCAGTGCCTGAAAACGTTCGGCGTCGGGCCAGTGCTGGGCGGCAATGCCGGTCAGTTGCTGCAGCATGGGTCGGGTCAGTGCCCGGAGCCGGTGATAGCCTCGCGCCGAGCGCTCAGACAAACGGCCATTGACCAGAAACACCGGTACTTTGTGCCGGTCGCAGGCGCCGATCAGGTTGGGCCAGAGCTCGGTTTCCATGATCACCAGGGCTCTGGGTTTTAGCCGGGGGATCAGGCGGCGGTAGACGTGGGGGAAATCCCACGGCAGGTAAGCGTGGTGAACTTTATCACCAAACAACGCCTGCACCGTTTCGCTGCCAGTGGGTGTCATGGTGGTGATGATGACCGGAATGTCCGGATGACGGGACAGCCAGCGCTCGACAAAGGGCCGCGCCGCTATGGTTTCTCCGACACTGACGCTGTGCAGCCAGAGCGCACCTTCAGGCATGGCCGGCCAGTGCCCGAAACGTTCGCTCCAGCGCTGGCGGTACCCGGGAAGCGTTCGGCCTCGCAGCCACAGCCGCACCAGCAGAGCGGGTGTGAGGCAATAGAGCAGCGCAGTAAATAACAGTCGCATTAGGGTAGCCAGTGCGTCAGCAGGTCATTCAAGTATAGGAAACCCCGGTCGGTTGTGCGCAACGATCCGCGCTCCCATTCCAGCATGCCCTGGTCGCGCAGTTGCAACAATGTGGGCTCAATGCTCGACCAGGCAAGCCCTGTGGCCCGGCTGAAGTCACCGGCCGGGCAGCCTTCGACCAACCGCAGAGTGTTGATGAAATAATCAAACGGACGGTCTTCAATGGCAACCTTTTCTTCGTGACGAATCAGTAAACGGTTGGTGTCGAGGTAGTCTTTTGGCAAACGGGTTTTGCGGGTGCGGACGATGTCGAACGGGTCGGTTCGGGTTACCTTGCCGTGCGCCCCGGGGCCTATGCCCAGGTAGTCACCGTACCCCCAGTAGTTGAGGTTGTGCTGGCAGCGTTGGCCGGGTTGGGCATAGGCCGACACCTCGTACTGGGCGAAGCCCGCTGCGGACAGGCGTGCCTGACCGGCCTCCTGGATCGCCCAGAGCGTATCATCGGCGGGCAGCGCGGGTGGTTTGCGGTAAAATTCGGTGTTCGGTTCGATGGTCAGTTGATACCAGCTTAGGTGACTTGGCCCGAGTTCGATGGCCTGGTTAAGGTCTGCCATCGCTTCGGTCTCTGTCTGATCGGGCAGGCCATGCATCAGGTCGAGGTTGAAATTGTCGAAACCGGCGGCTCGCGCTTTGTCTCCAGCGCGCAGCGCCTGATCGCTGTTGTGAATGCGCCCCAGGCGTTGCAGGTGAGCGTCGTTGAAGCTCTGGATGCCAATGGAAAGCCGGTTAACACCGGCATCACGAAACCCTCTGAAATGGGCTTCATCAACAGTGCCGGGGTTGGCTTCGAGGGTAATTTCACAGTCGGCAGTGAACCCGACCTTGCGCTCTAGTTGCTCCAGAATCTGCCCAATGGCCCCCGGCGACAGCAAGCTGGGAGTCCCACCTCCGAAGAAGACGCTGCGTAACGGTCTGCCTTGTGCCAGCGGGGCATCCTGTTCCAGGTCTTCAAACAGGCGTTTCAGGTAAGCGGTTTCGGGAATCTTGTCCGGGTCGAGAGCGTGAGAGTTAAAATCGCAGTAGGGGCATTTGCGCACGCACCAGGGCACGTGCACATAAGCAGACAGAGTGGGCAGGCTATCGGGTTGTTCTATCATTCTTGGCCCAGCATGGCCTGCAATTGTGGCATGAATGTGGCCATGGCCTTGCCACGATGAGACAGGCGGTTCTTGAGGCTCGACTCCATCTGAGCGGCGGTGCAATCCTGCTCTTGCAGGTAAAACACCGGGTCGTAGCCAAAACCACCCGTGCCGACACGTTCGGTCAGGATACGGCCATCCCAGCGGCCTTCCGCGATCAGGGGTGTCGGGTCATTTGCATGGCGGACAAAGGCCAGCAGACAGTAATAATGCGAGCTGCGCTCTGCTGCGGGTATTCCATCGAGCCGGGAGAGCAGGTGATCAATGTTGGCGCTGTCGCCAGACGCACCTCCGGCACGGGCCGAGAACCGGGCGCTGTAAATACCCGGTTCACCGTTCAGTGCATCGACGACCAACCCGGAATCGTCGGCCAGGGCCGGCAAGCCGGTTGCGGCAGCGGCATGGCGTGCTTTCAGAATGGCGTTTTCGATGAAGCTGAGGCCGGTTTCATCGGCATCGCTGACGCCAAACTCGCCTTGAGGGCGAACGTCTATCGACAGCGGTTCGAGCAGTCGGCTGAATTCCGCCAGTTTGCCGGCGTTGCCGGATGCGAGTACCCACTGGCTCATCCTTCCTCCTCCCAGAATTCCTGGCTGAAGCTGTATTCGAAGTCGCGTTCACCGGGAATGCTGACCACGATGTCGAACCAGAGCATTTCGCGGTCATCGAAGGACACAGTGCCGATAAAGTAGCGGGCATTCTGTTCTTCAATGACGCGCATTTCCAGGCGATTGCTTTGTCCCAGCAGGTTGCGCACTCGCACTGAAACCTCGGCATTGGCAACCGGTACCGCGACGTCGTTGCGTCGTTGCTCCAGCACCGACAGGTTCAGCAGGGCGCGTTGCCCTGAGCGCACCAGGCCGTATTGGGCGGCAATTTCGGGTGTCAGCATCGTGCTGTTGAAGGCAATGTAGTGCAGTTCGTAGCCGTTAAACACGACTTTCTGGTCCGCCTGGGCTGTGCTGAATAGCAGCATCAGGCCCAGTATTATGGCCGTTGTGAATCGGAGCTTCATGGGGTCACCGTGTTATATGGTAGAGCGCGATTTCGCCCATCAGGTTGGGCATCAAATTGATTTTCCAGTTGGCCTGGTGGTTGCGATCCACCACCGTGCGTTCCAGTATTTTAATGTTTCGTTCCCGACATAACACCTCGAAGTCGCGAAAGGTGAAAAAGTGAATGTTGGGAGTGTCGTACCAGGTGTACGGCAGGTTTTCCGAAACCGGCATGCGTCCGTGCAGGGCCAGGTAGGAGCGCACTGTCCAGTGTCCGAAGTTGGGGAAGGTGACAATGGCCTGCTTGCCGATGCGCAGCATCTCTTCGACGATGCGGTCCGGTTTGTGGGTCTGCTGCAACGACTGGGTCATGATCACGGTATCGAAACTCTGGTCGTCGATGTCGTCGAGCCCTTCGTTCAAATCCTGGTGAATGACGTCTACACCCTGGCGTACGCAGGCCAGTATGTTTTGGGTATCGATCTCCATGCCGTAGCCGGTTACCTGCTTGCGCTGGTGCAATAGGGCCAGCAGGCTGCCGTCGCCGCAACCGAGATCGAGTACATGGCTGCCATTGGTGATCCAGTGTTCTATGTAGTCCAGGTCCGGTCGCATCAGGCGGCTCCTTCAGCAGTGGCCAGCGAACCGAGAAAGCCTTCGATCAGCGCGACGTATTCAGGTATCGGGAACAGGAAGGCATCATGCCCCTGAGGGGCGTCGATTTCCAGGTAGCTGACCTGGCGACGGGCCCGGGTGAGGGCGCGCACCAGCTCCTGGCTGCGTTCGGGTGCGAAGCGCCAGTCGGTACTGAACGAGGCCACCAGAAAGCGGCAATGAGCCTGGCTCAGGCAGCGCGCGAGGTCTCCGTCGTGGTCGCCCGCGGGGTCGAAGTAGTCGAGTGCTTTGGTCATCAGCAGGTAGGTGTTGGCGTCGAACTGATCCGAGAAGTTCTCACCCTGGTAACGCAGGTAGGATTCGACCTCGAAATCGGCATCGAAATTGAAATTCAATTTGCCGGTGCGCAGGTCACGGCCGAATTTCTCGCGCATGCTGCTGTCTGACAGGTAGGTAATGTGGCCGAGCATGCGCGCCAGCATCAGGCCGCGCTTGGGGCGGGTGTCGTGGTCGAAATACCGGCCCTGATGAAAGTCCGGGTCGCTGACGATCGCCTGGCGTGCGACTTCGTTAAAGGCGATGTTCTGGGCGCTCAGTTTTGGCGCTGAAGCGATGACGGCGCAACCTTTCAGGCGGTCCGGGTAATCAATGGACCAGCGCAACGCCTGCATGCCACCCAGGCTTCCGCCCACCACAGCATGCCAGCAATCGATGCCCAGACGGTCTGCCAGGCGGGCCTGGCTTTTCACCCAGTCGCGAACCGCAATGATCGGAAAATCCGGCCCGTAGGGGCGGCCGGTGTCCGGGTCCTGACTCATTGGGCCGGTCGAGCCATGGCAGCCGCCGAGGTTATTCAGGCTGACGACAAAGTAGTGATTCGTATCTATGGCTTTGCCGGGCCCGATACAGGCATCCCACCAACCGGGTTTACGATCTTCAACGCTGTTGAAGCCGGCCGCATGGTGGTGTCCGCTCAGAGCATGGCAGATCAGAATCGCGTTGGAGGCATCGGCGTTCAGTGTGCCGTAGGTCTCGTACACCAGGGTGTAGTCCGACAGGCTGCGCCCGCAACGCAACGGCAACGCTTCCTCAAAAAAGGCCGACTGCGGCTGTATCAGCCCTACGCTGTCGGCGGGTATTTCTGTTGGCATCTATGGTATCCCGGGAGACCGGCCGGGTGTGCCGGCCGGTATTGGTTCAGCAATGTGGTGTGTTAAACCCTGACTCACAACCCCAGAATCGGGCTAATACCACCAATGGTGGAATAGCCGGTCTGGGGCATGATCATGCCCCCCAGAATAAAATCGCGCAGGATGATCAGCACCAGAAAGGCGATGATGTACGACAGGTCAAGCATGCCAATGTTCAGGTTCAACCGACGGAACGGGCCTACGAAAGGTTCAACCAACTGACTCAGAAAGCCGAGCAGCGGGTTCTGCTGACCCATGGAAATCCAGCTACCAATGGCAACGATAATCATGCTCCACTGCAGTACGGTCAGCAGAATGCCGGCCACACCGAGCAGCGACCAAACGACCAACTGGCCGCCCAAAGCCAACGGATTCACGCCCATGGCGAGAATGATCAGGGCGCCGAGGATAAACTGACCGATCCAGATGCACACCAGTGAGGCGATATCCAGCCCGCCGATGCCGGGGATGATACGGCGCATGGGCTTCAACACCGGGTCGGTAATTTGCAACACGGTCATCGCCAGCGGGTTGCGGACATCCGCCCGGGCGATCTGTGCCAGAAAGCGGGCAACGAGGGCGATCAGTAAAATACCAAACGCCGTTTTCAGAATAAGTACGATCAGCGGGCCGAGCATTCGGACACTCCTGTGATGAGTCTGTGTTAATCATACCCTGTGCGAGAGGGTGATGCCTGTTGTGCTTTTAAAACATCCTGCAAACTCTGTATCCGCGGCAATCATCCGCGACGGCGACCGGTTATGCCTCTGCGGGGTCGGCGTAAATCCGTCCATGGAGCCTAGACCGCAGCATCCCTGCTGCGGACTTCCCCGCAGAGGCATAACCGGCAGCCATCTCTCGCTATGTGCGACATCCAAAGTTTGAGTGTTAGTGCTTCAATTATCCTGCCAATTCTTTAGACAACACCCTCGACCGGTCCATACAGGCCTGCATCGCCCTGGCCACGACGTCGTCGATGTTGTCGCGTTCGAAGCTGAAAATAGCTTGTTCGGTGGTGCCCTTGGGTGAACAGACCTTCTGGCGTAATTGTGCCGGTGTTTCACCGGTTTGCTCAACCATGCGCGCAGCGCCCATGGCGGTTTGTACGATCAGTTGCTGCGCTGTCGCTGCATCCAGCCCGGCCTCTTCGGCAGCTTTCTGCATGGCTTCCATGAAGCGGAAGAAGTAGGCCGGGGCGCTGCCGCTGGTGGCGGTAACGCTGTGCAGCGCCTCTTCGTCTTCTACCCAGACAGCGACACCGATGGCGCTGAAAATGGCCTCAACGGCTTCCCGTTCACTGGCGTCGACGGCGTCGTTGGCAAACAGGCCGGTCGCACCGGTCATCACCAGCGAGGGGGTGTTGGGCATGGTGCGAATGACCGCAAAGCCGCCGCCGAGCCAGCGATCGATGGCTTCTGCCGTCACACTGGCGGCCACACTGACCACCAGCGGTTTGCTCGCCTGGAAGGCATCGCGCAGAGGTTCCAGTACCTGCTTCAACACCTGGGGTTTCACGGCCAGCACGACCGCTTCGCAGGTTTCGATCAGCGCATTGTTGTCATCGGTGGCCTGCAGACCTTTGGCGGCGAAGGCATCGCGCTTGGGCGCGTTGCGGTCACACACCCAGATACGATCGGCCGGGTAACCGCTGGCCAGCATGCCGTCGATGATGGCGCCAGCCATATTGCCGGCCCCAATGAATCCGATGATGGGCTGCTGTTGCATGGGTGTCTCCTTGTCGTAGGTTGCGTTGCCTATAGTCCGTGCCATGTACCGGGTTGGCCTATCCAGGGTCGACGTAAACCCATCCCTGGGGTCTAGGCCGCAACGTCCATGTTGCGGACTCCCCTGGATAGACCAACCCGGCACCTGTCACTTAATTCGCTGGTAACTCTATACCTCGAGTGTTGCATACCAGGGCGCCTCAATATGTCGGCCTGGTCAGTCTTTTGGTTGACTCGTCCTTTGTCCAAACAGAGCACTACCAACCCGCACATGAGTTGCCCCACATTCAATGGCCAGTTCAAAATCACCGCTCATGCCCATCGACAGCGCTTTGCAGTCCGGATAAGTGGTAATAAGGGTGTCGCGCAGTGTTTTCAATTCGCTGTATTGCTGGCGTAAGGTGGTGTCATCGAGATCCAGCGCTGGTATTGCCATCAAACCGGCTACGGTCAGGTTATCCAGACCCGCCATGTCGGCCAGCAAACCCTCGACCTCGGCCGGTGCCACGCCCGCCTTGGCCGGGTCGTTGCTGATGTTGACCTGAATGCATACCGATAGCGGCCCCTTGTCTGAAGGGCGCTGTTCACTCAGGCGCCGGGCGATTTTCAGCCGATCGACACTGTGCACCCAGTCGAACAGCTCGGCGATCGGTCGAGTCTTGTTGCTTTGTAGCGGGCCGATAAAATGCCAGACCGGGGCTGGGCCCTGCCATTGGTTGACCTTATCGACCGCTTCCTGAACGTAGTTTTCGCCCAGGTCGGTCACACCGGCGGCAACCGCTGACTGCAGGTCGGCCAGCGGCCAGGTTTTGCTGACAGCGACCAGGGTAACCGCTTCAACTGAACGACCACTGCGAGCACAAGCGGCGGCTATGCGGGCTTTCACATCGGCCAGGCGGTCGCTGAAGGGGGTTTCGTTGGCGGCTGTCATGGTGTCCTCGCGGTGAGTCGGGTTTTAGCGAGCGCCTGGCTGCGTCTGTGCTCGCAAAAAACCGACGTTCGGTTACACTGATTGCAGACCAGCCTGGCGGACGAATGTCGAGCTCGACAGCGTCGTTTTGAAGGCTGAGTCTCAAAAGCCGACAGCATACCTATTTTGGCACCGTCTGAATAATGTATCTTATGGCATGGCAAGCGTGCCTGAGCCGGTTGACGTGGCAGCACAGACTGCCCCGAAGACAGCTCGGACCCGATATAAAGTGTGCGACCGGTGTGCCAACCCGGCCGCTATGACAGACTGGCAGTGAGGAGTCTCATGGACATTACAGAATTGCTCGCGTTCAGCGCCAAGCAGAACGCATCCGATTTGCACCTGTCGTCGGGCTTGCCACCGATGATCCGGGTCGATGGCGATATTCGTCGCATTAACCTCCCCGCCCTGTCGCACAAAGAAGTCCATTCGCTGATCTACGACATCATGAACGACAAGCAGCGCAAGGACTTCGAAGAATTCCTCGAGACCGACTTCTCCTTCGAAGTACCGGGCGTCGCCCGTTTCCGGGTCAATGCCTTTACCCAGAACCGGGGCTCCGGCGCGGTATTCCGGACCATTCCGTCCAAGGTACTGACCATGGACGATCTGGGCATGGGCCAGGTGTTCAAAGACATCGCCATGGTACCCAGGGGCATCTGCCTGGTCACCGGGCCAACCGGTTCGGGCAAATCGACCACCCTGGCGGCGATGATCAACTACATCAACGAAACCAAGTACGAACACATTCTGACCATTGAAGACCCGATCGAATTCGTACACGAATCCAAGAAATGCCTGGTGAATCAGCGCGAGGTCCACCGCGATACCCATGGCTTCTCGGAAGCCCTGCGCTCGGCCCTGCGGGAAGACCCGGACATCATTCTGGTCGGCGAGCTGCGCGACCTCGAAACCATTCGTCTGGCGCTGACCGCCGCCGAAACCGGCCACCTGGTGTTTGGTACCCTGCACACCACCTCAGCCGCCAAGACCATTGACCGGGTTGTCGACGTTTTCCCGGCCGAAGAGAAATCCATGGTGCGCTCCATGCTGTCGGAGTCGCTGCAAGCGGTGATCTCCCAGACCCTCCTTAAAAAGAACGGGGGCGGCCGGGTCGCGGCGCATGAGATCATGATCGGCACCCCGGCGATCCGGAACCTGATTCGTGAAGACAAGGTGGCGCAGATGTATTCCGCCATCCAGACCGGTGCGCAACTGGGCATGCAGACGCTGGATCAGTGCCTGCAAAACATGATGCAGCGCGGGCTGATCAGCCGTGAAATTGCGCGCGAGAAAGCGAAACAGCCGGATAATTTTTAAGTCAAGTTTCGTTGTATTGCCAGGAGCCCGTGCCAGACACCGGGTATGCCTTTCCGGGGCCGGACGGGGTGCCGCCCACTTAACCCCTCCGTGGGGACTAGACCGTAGCCGATGCGTCGGACCGATCCATACTACGGACTTCCCCGGATAGGTACACCCGGCACCAGACACTTGGTATGTAACTAACTCCGAAACATGAGTTTTAAGAAAAATGCCGACAAGTTTAAGAAGACCAGCGACGGGTGCCGGTGATGCTTTAGCGGGGGAGTCCACAGCATGGATGCTGTGGTCTAGGCTCCATGGACGGATTCACGCCGACCCCGCTGAAGCATCACCGGTAACCGTCGCGGACCATAACCACCGATGCAATTCGGGCACGGTGCTAAGCCACAACAGGATTGAGTATGGAATTTGATCGTTTATTGCGTCTGATGGTCGAAAAAGGCGCTTCTGACATGTTCATTACCGCGGGCGTACCGCCCAGCATGAAGGTGAATGGGCAGGTGGTTCATGTGACCAAAAACCCGCTCAGTCCCGAGAAAACGCGCGAGCTGGTGATGTCGGTGATGAGCGACAAACAGCGCATTGAGTTTGCCGATACCCAGGAATGCAACTTCGCGATTTCGGCGCGGGGCATTGGCCGTTTCCGGGTCAGCGCCTTCCACCAGCGCAACCTGGCCGGCATGGTATTGCGGCGCATTGAAACGCAGATTCCGCGCATTGAAGACCTGGGCTTGCCCGACGTCATCAAGAAGCTGGCGATGACCAAGCGCGGCCTGGTCTTTTTCGTGGGCGCCACCGGTACCGGTAAATCGACCAGCCTGGCTGCGATGATCGGCCACCGTAACCGTAACTCGCGCGGGCACATCATCTCCATTGAAGACCCGATCGAATTTATTCACCAGCATGAAGGCAGCATCGTGACCCAGCGCGAAGTGGGGCTCGATACCGACAGCTTTGAAGTAGCGCTGAAAAACACCCTGCGACAAGCGCCCGATGTGATCATGATCGGCGAGGTGCGCACCAAGGAAACCATGGATTACGCCATGGCCTTCGCCGAAACCGGTCACCTCTGCCTGGCAACACTGCACGCCAACAACGCCAACCAGGCGCTCGACCGCATCATGCACTTCTTCCCGTCAGACCGGCAGCGTCAGTTGTGGATGGATCTGTCGCTGAACCTGAAAGGCATCGTCGCCCAGCAGCTGATCCCCACTCCCGATGGTAATGGCCGTAAAGCGATCATCGAAGTACTGATCAATACCCCGCTGGTATCAGACCACATTCGCAAAGGTGAGGTTCACCTGCTCAAAGACCTGATGGCCAAATCCACCGAGCAGGGCATGCAAACCTTCGATCAGGCCCTGTTTAAAGCCTATTCACGCGGTGAAATTACCTATGAAGACGCCCTTGGCTATGCCGACTCCGCCAACGACCTGCGCCTGATGATCAAGCTCGATCAGGAAACCGATCCGGGCCACCTGACCGGTCAGGCAGCCAAGTTGTCGATTCAGGGCACGGACGACTACTGACCTCAAATTGCCTCTCTCCACTGGTTGGGGGGTGTTTTTTGGTTGAGTAAGGCCAGAGCCAAGCGCTCACGGCGTTGCACGTCCCAGTGCTCTCTCCACCACCGGGGGAGAGAGTTAGAGAGAGGGGGCGGCGCAGCCGTTGGTGCTGTGATGTCGAATGGAAAGCGCAAAAAACCGGAAGTGAACCTTTTTCCCAGCACTCTCCCGCGGGGCGGGAGAAAGGGCCGGTTGATTCCAGGCAGCACTTGAGTCCTGATCAATGCCAATACTGTAATTACAAACTTTTAAACTGAGTTACTGACGGGTTCTCTCCGCAATTGCTATTCCTTTCTATGCGCCAGACTCATTAAATACAGTGCGGCAGCCAAAGCCAGTGCGGAAAGCGCAAGATAGATGGCATCCAGCGGTGTCGCGAAGTGAATGTCTACCACGGCGCGGAAAAATTCAATGATCACAGCGAGAATGACTACCCGGGCAATCTTGTCTTTCAGTTGGTCAAACGAATGCACATTGAACGGATGGCTTGGACCGTGCTCTTCGGACTGTTCAATCGGAGAGACGAACAAACGATAGACACCGAGACCGAAGATCATCAGAACGATCGCGATCAGGTAGATGTCTACAGCGATAATAATGTCGGTCACTACGGTATCGTGAATATCAACGTCACCGCCCATGAGATAGTAATTTACCGCCGTCGCCAGAACGGAAAAGATATCCAGAGTGCCGATCATAAACAACACCAGAGCACCCAGCAGCGCCGGTACCACCGCCAGCATCACCAGGAAACGACTGCTCCACAGAAAGCGCTCGAACCCGCTTTCCAGTGCCGAGGGGGTTGGTCGGGCTGGCGTGGATGATTCCGGTGGTGAAGGGTTGCTCATTACTTACTCCGTTGGCTATAGGCGAAAGGCAGGTTTCGCGGCGTGAATACTGTAGCATCCGTTTTAATCCGGGAAAACGGCTGAGGCCTCGCGCCTCAAATAGGTGGCCAGGATTGACCGTCAGGAATTCATTTTTCCAACTCGATCACAACACGCATCCTTTCAGTCCCGTAGACTTATTGCACTTACTACTTCCTCTCCGGTGGTAGCACCTTTTCTATGTAATGTTTATTCAGCCTGCCAGGGATTCGTCTATCGACAATAGGCGTGGCAGGTTACACCCGATGGGCAAACCATTGCAGCATGTACTCAAGGATGTGCGATTTATGAAAACCCAATCAAGCCCGTTGCGCACTGAAGTCAGCGTCAGTATGGCCGGGCAAGTGCTACCGGCCCGGAGCCTGAACGGCATTGAACGGCTGAATCACCCAACCCGACTGTCTGTGTGCCTGAACGTAGTCGACCGTTACGACTTGCCCGATAGCCTGGGTAACCTGCTCGATCAGCCGGTGAGCGTCACAATCACCGGGCCTGGGCTGATCACACCGCGTCACTTTCACCTGAACCTGCACGGCGCCAATGAATCCTGGCAAGGCGATGCCTACCAGTTGGACCTGACGCTGAGCAGTAAACTCGACCGTGGTCGCCAGCAAAGCCAGGCTCGCTTGTTCATGGGCATGACCCGGGACCAGGTGCTGTGGCAACTGCTGTGGGAAATGGGCTACGAACGGATCGAAGTCGACCTTGCCCTGGACCCGGTGCCCGCCTTCGACGGCCCTTATTTACAGGTTCAGGACGAAACCACCCTGGGCTGCTTCCAGCGCCTGCTGGCCGAAGTGGGGGCCAACTACTGGTTTGAAGACCGCTCGGCGGACCAAAACCACGAACTGCTGGTGATTCGCAACGACGCCCTGAGCAGCCCCTATTTACCGCACATAGAATGGGGGCAGGCGGTATCGGGCCTGGCACCCGACCAGCAACTCAACCGCATTACCGCCGTCTATCAACGCTGGTCGGAACATCCACACAGCACCAGCCGCTATGTCAGTGGCACCGTGCCAGGGTCGGTCAGCCGGGAGAACACCTCCTACCAAACCTTCACCTCACCGCGCCCGCGCCCCGAAGCCGAGCAACGCGCCCTGTTCGAACAGCAGTTCTTTGACCAGCAACGGTACTTCCTGACCCTGCACAGCCACCAACCCCTGTTAAGCGCCGGCCACACCGTCGCCCTGGATGCCCGGCAACTGCCCAACGACTGCCCGACCGGCGAGTACCGCATGGTGGAAGTAACCCACACGGCCGAATCGAACGCCACAGCAGGCGTTCAATACCGCAACACCGCCGCCGTCATCCCCCAGGCGACACCACCACGCCCGCGACTGGCAGAGCCAGCGGCCTTACCGCACCTGTTCCCGGTTCGCATTGAAAGCCGGTACGATCATGCCGAGCTCGGGGCCGATGGCCACTACTACTTCCGGGCCGATTTCGATCGCAGCACCCGGGGCACAAGCCTGGCCAGCCCGCCGACCAGCCGACTGGTGCCCTATGCCAGCCCGCAGGAAGACGCCACCGACCCCACCGGCTGGCACTTCCCCTTGCTCGACCAAAGCCGGGCCCTGGTTACCTTTCTGGACGACGACCCCTCGCGCCCGATGATCGTCGGCTTCGTGCCGGGTCAGCAGCAACTCGGGCCAGTAACCGCCGATAACGCCGCCCAAAGCCGCATCGTCACCCCCGGCCAGAACGAACTCACCTTCGACGACACCCACAAAGCCACCCGAATTGCCCTGCACACCTTCGACCGGCAAGTGCGCCTGGAACTGAACGCCCGGGAAGCCGAACCCTACATCCACTTGATGGCCATATACGGCAGCATTAACCTCTACGCGGCCCTGACGATCAACATCAAGGCCGACGCTCAGCTCGAAGAACGCATCGGCGCCGATCGCACCCAATCGGTCAAAAACGACAGCTTCACCCAAACCGAAGAAGGTGCCATTTACCACCAGGCCGCTACGCAACAAACCCACATCGCGCAAGCCAACTTTGTTCAAAGCTCGGGCGCAGACTTCAGTCTCTGGGTTCAGCAAAAGAGCCTCACCATCAAAGCCATGAAAGGCCAGAACACCACCGTCACCAACGGCGACCTGCAACTGCAAGTTCAATCCGGTGCCGCCATCCATCAAGTGAATGGCAATATCCACATTCAGGGCAACGGCAATGGCGATATTTTGCTGAAACAGGGTGACGGCGGCGTCAAGATCGACCCGAAAGGCAACATTAAGCTGTTCGGCAAGAAGGTCACATTGAATGGGACGCGAGGCGTTACCTTCAACGGCGATGTGCAGTATGAGATTGGGGCCGGGAATGAGCCGGAGGAAGGCCCCGCCATCAACACCCCCGAGATTCCGCGTACTGAATCGCTCGAACTCGACGGTATACCAACTGTTGAAGGCTCGCCCCATGCTTACGAACGTGACACCCGGACCCATGACGAGAATGCCCGGGAATGGGTCAGCCTGGCTGTCACTGACGAGGCTAACCAACCGATACCATACGCCGACGTAGTGGTCACACGGGAAGATGGTACTGAAATTCTGGCGCGAGCCGACGAGCAGGGCTACCTGCGTTTGCAAAAAGAAGGCCTCAAAGGCGCCACGGCCGAAGTGCTGTACCACAGTTTCAAGGAGTGAACGATGTCCACAAGAACCGTCCGATACGACGAATGCGTGATTTCCATCGCCGCCGCAGCCGGTGTGTCTGTCGACACCCTGATGCAGCACCCCGAAAACCAGGCACTGCTGGAACCCCGACACCGGTCTGGCTGCCTGGCGCCGGGCGACGTTCTGACGCTGCCGGAACAACGGCGTGGTCGCCCCCTGGCGCTGAACGAACATACCGAATTGTCGGTTCGAAAGCCCCGGTTCCGGCTCGCCGTGACTCTCTACCAGGAAAACCAGGAACCCCTGGCCAACCAGGAAGTGCGTTTCGTCTGGCCCGATGGACCCAGTCCCCTGATCGGCGAGACAGATGGTAATGGGGTTATCCGCTTTCAACTCCCGCTTAACTGTCACGCCGGCTTGCTCGCCTACGAATACAATAACGCCGTTACCTTTCAACCGATTACCCTTGGTACCCTGTTGCCCTATGAGTCGCCCGCAGGGAAAATTCAGCGCTTGTGTTCCCTGACGGGTCAGGCAGTTACACCCAAAGCGGCTTCAGTAACCGCAGAGCAAAGCGAGGCGCTGGTGCAAGCAGCCGCGCAGGACGCCGGGCAAGAGCCGGGCGCATTTGAAACTCTTTTGAAAGGCAAAGCTGACTTATGACAATCCCTAAATTGGTTAAGCAGGCGGCGTTGATCGTGTTCTGCAGTGTCGGGGGTATGGCTTGCCAGGCGGATGAGCCCAAGCCCTTGCCTGAGTTGCCCTTGACGGTGGAAGGAATAGAGGCATTTGCTGACCCTGGGGACGTAGAGTTGTTGAATAGCACAAGTTATTACAGCAGGGCGTCAAAAGACTATGTATATCAAAAATCAACGATTATGGAAGACTATAAACCCATTTATATTGAAGAAGGGTTAGAGTCATGGTTCCGTCCAGGTTTAGTGGTTAAGCTCAGAGATAGAATCAGCTCAGTGGAGTGGACGATTGAACATGAAGCTGCACCAGGGCCGATAAGTCCAACTTGGACTCAAGATGGGATGATTTACTATGAAAATTTTAGAGAGGTAACCAGGGAAGACGTAGAACGCATTAATCAGTTTAGTCAGCTCTCAATACTGGAAATAACAAGTACCGTTGAACATCCTTTCGATATTGGCTGGTTTAATTCCAATTTGCCCTTAAGAGCATTCCATATCCATGCATCTGCCATCGTCAGTCCGAGTTCAATATGCCGTTATCCAGAAATGCAATTCATTCGCTACGTCAGCTCTGGTTTGAGGGGGGAGTTCAACACGTCAGAGTGTTCCACTGAACTCAAAACCTTATTTGTGACTCACAGCGATGTAGAAAGTCTTATCGTTTCTCAACTTCCCACCCTCGGAACCTTGAACCTCATCGGGAGCGATATAGAACAGATTCAGATAGATGGTGAATCACTCCCCAGTCTTAAAAGCATTTTTTTGGAAGAGGTTAACTTCCCTTCTGATTTGTCTCGGGTCCAGCTACCCAGGGATCTGGTCCAATTGCTGATGCTTCGGGTAACCGATAACGACCTGTCGCAATTGGTGCTTCCAGAGAATCTGCAATATTTGGACCTGCCCGCAGCTCAATTGGATGACTACAGCTTCATCGCCCGGGCCAAAAACCTGAAGCACCTTCAACTGGCTGGCAGTAACTTTACCCAGTGGCACTTGCTGAGTGAGCTGACTGAACTGGAGCATTTGGGGCTTGCGGGCACCGCCGTTGATGATGACGTATTGCCGGTTCTGGCCGGTCTTGAACACCTTCAATCACTCGATTTGGGCGGTACCCACATTACCACGGCCGAGCCTTTAAAAACCCTGCAAACCCTGAATTCGCTTAACCTGTATGAAACCGATATTCAGGACTTTAACCAGATCCCGTTCATTGAGCACATTGGCTATCTGATGTTGCCCACTGTGGAGGCCCTGCAGTCGCCAAACTTGCCCGATCACATTCGCACCATGCTCGAGACCGTTCAACTCGATGGCTATTACCACTGCACTGGCGAAAAACCCTGCAGTCGACCCGCCTGGCGATAAAGGGTAATCCCCTTATTTAGATCCAGTTTAAATGACCAAGCCAACTGTTAACGCACAAGGATGCCCGTTATGGACATGTTGACCTATCGCCACCATTTAATCGCGGAACTGCTGGGATTGTACCGCGAGATTGACCAGACGCCCGCCGATGATCCGGACCGGCTGATGGCATTGCACCAGCGCATCGATCGCTGCCTCAGGGATCTGTCATGGATTGAACGCGAACTGACCAAAATCGGGTCTGAGTTTTCCTGGCAACCGGAAGACCCGCAAGCAGCGGATGAAGCTGACCTGAGGTTTATTCGCCACGCGCACGACACCCCTTTCAACAAAGCCACCCTGGCGAGAATGATGGAACAAACCGGGTTGGGCGATTCGCAGCGCGAGCGCCAGCGATCATCGGGCCGCTGGTGGGGTATTCGGCAGCGCCTGCTGTCCAAGTTGATGGACATGGAACCCTTGACCCGCCACCGAACCACCCTGGATGACAACAACCCCTTCTTCTGGTGGCACGATCATGTGCTGCGACATTTCTTTATTCAGCCCCACGGCGAGCATTACGGTTCCGTCCAGACTTACATCGACCACATCAACACTCATCTGGACGACTATCTGACTCAGGCACAGCCCAGCGGCACTGCTCTGCCGAATGTATTGCCGTTGTATGAGCACGACGACCTGATCGACCGCTGGGTGGATTGGGAGCGACAGCGACTCGAACAGCAGGGCGGTGCAGCCGCCAACGAAGGCCTGGCTCAACTGATCGAGAGTCGTTTCTGTCAAAATGCGGGTAATGTGCTGTGGGTGCAAATGAACGCCAATGCTGAAGCGCTCGACAACACCGCCGACTACCTGAGCCAACTGGATTATCGTGACCGGGTCTACCGCAACCCCACCCTCGCCACCGGGCGCTTGGCCGAAGAAGACACAGGCAGCATCAACGTACAGGGGCTGCGGCCCAAAGCCATCCGGCCGCGCTTTATCAACCCTGATACAGACCAGCCATACCGCAACACCCAAGTCTTATGCTGGCGTTACAACCCTTCCGAGCCCGATGAACTGGGCAACATGAGGCTGGACGACCAGCTCAGCCATCTCTACACCGTCGGCATGCTTTACCTGGACGACGAAGGTTACCCCACACCCCTGAAACCAACGTTCCTGCAAAAAAGGGAACACGACGTTCAGCTTCAGGTGTGCCCAAAAACCAGCAATGTGCTGCTGCTTGAGCGCAGCCGGGCGCAACCGCCGGAAACACCACCGTCGGCAGACCCACTGACTCAAACCTGGACCAGCTACGCGGAAGTGGACCACCTGGCACAAATGACGCAAGCCGTTAAAAACGTATCGTCCGACACAACGCTGACTGCCGACACGCTCCATAAGTGGGACCTCTCAGGCCTGGGCATGATCCCGGGGGTGGATGAACCGATTAAAACCGCCAAGTTGGATGCCCTCAAAGTAACCGGCTTCTTCGAACTGATTGAGGGCTACACCTATGGTTTTATGATGCTGCCCCTGGGCTATGGCTCGATGTCTGTCCAGGCGCTGAATACCCTGGCGAAGCAGGAAGTGCAAGGCGAGGACCACCCGGTTTGCATCAAAGAAAGCATACAGGCAGATACCCTGAGCCTGAAACCACCGCGCACCATCCGCCAGCATACCCATGAACTGACGCAGGCCTGGGAAGGCATCAAGGCCCGGGCTGAAGATCTGTACCGGGTAAGCGTACACAAACAACGGGACATAGGCTTGCTGGACGGCTTGCAACAGTGGGTTGGGCACAGCCTGCATGCTCCTTTCGAGGAACGCTCTGACGATAACCAGGATCAAAAGCGTTCACTGATTGGCGAGCTGCAAACCTTACAAGTTGCCATTCACAACAGCATCTACACCCCGCCAACACCCGCCGAGGCGTTGAAGTCGGAAGGCGGGGCTCACAAAGCGTTGTATGAAACCCAGCAGACCTGCAAGGCAGCCAGCGACGCCTATCGCCGCGCGATCGAGCACGGCTTCAATATGCTGAACGATCAAAAGGCGGTCGATCGGATCAACCACTGGCGCGACCGGCAGCAGGAGTTGGACAGTGGCGTGCAGGATGAGTTTGCCGGGTATCTGGATGAAGCCTCTGAACACTATGATTCGCCTTATAATATTGGTAAAGCATTCACAGGTGCAATTCCCGAAGCAGAGTGGCAACCACCGCAAAGCACTCTGGATACTTTGGCAACGCCTTATACTCCGTTAGTTTATGAAGCCTATGCCGGTTTACTAGGCTATCTGGCCGTGCATTCGATACCCGATGCCCGCTTAGATCATGACCTTTTGAATGGATATTTATTGCCTTTAGTTCAGTCTTGGTTGGAATCTGAAGAAGTAGGAAAGTCGAGGGATGAAATACAGAGAGTTACCGAAGAGGAGAAAGGCGATTCATTTTACCTTTCAGAAGTACTAGACATCTCTTTAAATCATGATTCATCGATTGGTAGGGCACAAATTGAGATCAAAGAGTTATCCAGACCATTGATGGACTTACTCGATTTCTCAAAAGAAAGCTTTAAAACCACCTTCCTCAGAGGCGCCGGTGCACCGGCCTTGATGGAGGCTGTCCTGAACCTCTGCGGTCAGTTGGTCAAAACCCGATACCAGGACAACATCCACGTGCAGGTTCACCTGGCGGTGCGCTTGCACAGCTTGCATATGTTGATTACAACGCACACCGTCCAGTCGCGTTCCTACAACCGCATTGGTCGCTACATCTACCGAACCCTGGCCGCCAACGACCCTCAGCGCATGCGCAATCTGTTGTCGGCACCAACCCTGGCGAACTGGGTGTATGGTGATGCCTGGGGCAGCGCGCGGCTGGCCCGGTTGGAAGCCTACCTTAAAACCGGTTATGTACTGTGGGAGCCCGCCGTCAGCTTATTGCAGTTCATGGGGCTGATGGATGAAAATGAACGCCAGAAGGAGGACCCCACTGACGCTGCTTATCGCTCTGTCTTCTACCAATTGGCACGCGATGCAGAGGGCTATGGGAACTCAGCCGTTGTCGCCTTGTCGATGCCCAAACTCGCCCAATTCTGGTTCCGGCGATTTGACGGAAGCGCCCGAATGGATCGACTTCTGGCCCGGCAACTCGATGACGCGACCCGCATCGGCAGCCGCCTGTTACTGGGGGCTAACCAGGGGCGGCGTCTGGGGGGTTGGTTGGCCAGGGCAGGGTCTGCCTGGGCTCACCGGTTAAGCATTGGCACAACAGCGCTGGCTTTCGGCACCAGTCTATTGGATACCCTGAACAGTGTGGAGCAACGCGACGAACGCGAAGCGGTGTCCAACGCCTTAACGGCAATAGGTCTTGGCGCAACGCTGACCGGATTGATGTTCGCCAACGCCATCCCCGTGGTCGGCACAGCCTTGTGCGTGGGCGGCATCGTACTCACTCTGGCCGTTGAAGGTTGGAACTTGTATTGGGCCTACTGGGGCCGCAGCTACTGGATGGGTTCGACCTTCGAAGTGTTCGAAGACCACTGGAAATACCTGATGGGTAACGATCACTTCATCGAATATACCTCACAGGACCACGGCGCCACGCAACACATGGTCGACACCGTGATAACGATCAAAGATAAGTATCAGCAAACCTTGCTGGATGCGATTGAAAACGGTCTCGCCCCATTG
>NZ_AUIH01000033.1 GCF_000423605.1 Saccharospirillum impatiens DSM 12546 | reverse complement strand
TTACCACCAAGCGGATCCGACGACCAATGGAGGACGTTGGCATCTTTCTGAAAAATCGCCCTTTCTGGACGGGCACTAGCTATCCGCTATAAACGGCTGTAAAGAAAGTTGTTTTTGCTATACCAATCATCTATTACCATACCAGCCAATGATAACCCGAGGCTAGACATGAAATTAACGATTGGCATCGTGATGGACCCCATAGAGACCGTCACCTACAAAAAAGACAGCTCACTCGCCATGCTCTGGGCCGCACAGGACCGGGGTTGGGAGCTGTTTTACATGACTCCGGCAGACCTTTTTCTGGACAACAGCCAGGCCAGGGCCCTGATGCGACCCTTAACCGTATTTCGTGAACCAGATCACTTTTATGAGCTTGGGCCAGTCAAAGCCGCCCCACTGGCCGATCTGGATGTTATCCTGATGCGCAAGGATCCGCCGTTCGACAATGAATACACCTATGCTACCTACCTGCTGGAACGTGCCGAGCAAGAAGGCACACTGATTGTTAACAAACCGCAGGCTTTGCGCGACTGTAACGAAAAGTTATTCGCAACCGCCTTTCCGGACTGCTCGCCACCTCACCTGGTTACGCGCAGCGCCCAGTTGCTGAAAGCGTTTCACGCAGAACACGGCGACGTCATTTTCAAGCCGCTGGACGGCATGGGCGGCAGTTCCATTTTTCGACTGAAACCCGATGACTCCAACGTATCCGTCATTATTGAAACCCTGACTGAACACGGTAAAACGCAGACCATGGCCCAGAAATACTTGCCTGAAATCAAGGATGGCGACAAACGCATTCTGATGATCGACGGAGAACCCGTCGACTACTGCCTGGCGCGCCTGCCGGCAAAAGGCGAGACCCGTGGCAACCTCGCCGCTGGTGGCAAAGGCCGGGCACAGCCACTGACCGAACGGGACCGTTGGATTGCCGCCCAGGTCGGGCCCGAGCTTAAGAAGCGTGGACTGCTGTTTGTCGGTCTCGATGTCATTGGCGACTATTTGACTGAAATCAACGTGACCAGCCCAACCTGCATTCGCGAGATAGACGCGGCTTATGACACAAACATTGGCGGCAAGCTGATGGACCTCATTGCCCGGAAACGGGGAGCGGTCTGATGTCTACCGCTGCCAGCGTAGGCGCCGTCGATCGACTCAGCTTTACGCTGTTTCTGGCGCTTGGCTTGCACGCCTTGCTGATTTTTGGTGTTGGGTTCTCGGCACCTGAAGCCCGCTCCATTCCGCCGACGCTGGATGTTACCCTCGCCCAGCACAGTCGCAGTGAGCCTACGCCGCTGGAAGAAGCCGATTTTCTGGCCGATGCGGACCAGGTAGGCAGCGGAACGCTGGATGAAGCGGCGAAACTGACCTCTACTGAACAAGCCGATATCGAAGACAACAAGGTCTTTCGTACCACTCCCGAAGTGCAACAATTGAATTTTGCTGAACTGGAGGCTGCCCGGAAACGCATTCTGACCACTCAGACCGAGGCCAGCCGCTCAGCTCTGGACCGGGCAGAAGAAGAAGCCCCGCCGGTGGAAGAACTGGCCAGTAACGATCCTCTGCTGATCAGCCAAATCAACGATGTGGCCACTCTGCGCGCCATGCTCGACGAAAGCCGCCAGACCTACGCCAAGCGGCCCAGGGTCAGAACCCTGACGGCGGTATCAGCGCGTCGCTCACTGGACGCGGCCTATGTCTTCAACTGGTTGGAAGAAGTTGAACGGGTGGGCAACCAGAACTACCCCCAGGCGGCGCGCCAGGAGCGATTGTCGGGCAGTGTTCGGCTGGCGGTTAAGATGCGCGCCGATGGCAGCCTGGCCTCGGTGGAAGTCACTCAGAGTTCGGGACACGCCTTGCTGGACCAGGCGGCCAAACGCATCGTACTTATGGCAGCCCCATTCGAGCCGTTCAGTATCGAGATGGCGCAGGAATATGATCAGTTGGAAATCATTCGTACCTGGCAGTTTCGTACCGACAATCAGTTTGCGCGGGAAGCCTCGTGACCCGGCCAGCCGGTCAGTGGCTTGGATTTGATTTTGGTCTGGCCTGGATCGGGGTCGCGGCCGGGCAGACCATTACTGCCACGGCCACTGGCATCACCACCTTACGTGCCCGGGATGGTATTCCCGACTGGCAACTCATCGACCAGCTCGTTACCGAGTGGCGCCCGGTCGGTTTCGCCGTCGGCATTCCCTACAATATGGACGGTAGCGATAGCGAGATGGGGACCCGGGCTAACAAGTTTCGCAAACGCCTGCACGGACGCTATGGTCTGCCCGCCGAAGCCGTGGATGAACGACTGAGCAGCCGGGAAGCCCGCAATCACCTCGGGTTGCAGGGAGCCAGCTTGAACCGGGCCCGTCAGGCAGACATCGATAGCCTGGCTGCCCAACTTATCCTGGAAACATTTCTCAGTCAGCCCGGGTGATTCCAACATGTCCATGACTGAGCCTATCGACCTGCCCGAAGGCTACTATCTCGACAATTTCCTGCAATTGGTCAGTACCGTCGGAGAGCGCTATTCTGACTTGCTGGATCCGACCGATCAGGCTTTTTTGGCGCAATTCAGGCAGTTGAGCACAACCGCTGCACGCCTGCTGGTCCGCTTATACATCCGCAAAGGGCCGGTGTTCAGAGTCAACAGGCTGGCCTACCCGGACGTGGGCGCCATCGGTCCGGCTGTTGCTGAACTGATTGAGGCCGGTTTGCTCGATCCGGCACCCGACCTCACGGCTGCACAGATCGTTCGGCTACTGACCCTCGCCGACCTGAAGCACTGGCCCTGGAACCCGGACCCGCGATTGAGCAAGGCGGCCCTGCTCGACCACGCCGCCCGGATTCCTGACTTGGGCTCACCGGATTACTGGCACATCACAGAACCTCTGGTCGCCCGCTGTCACGATGCGGCCCTGCGTCGATTGCAACTGATGTACTTTGGAAATGGCCGCCAGAGTCTGACCGATTTTGTGTTGTCGGACCTTGGTGTTTTCCGTTATGAACGCTACCCGCTTGGCCGAGCTCAGCGCTGGTTTCAGGAACCGGCCGATATCAACCAGACGCTGCAGTTGATGGACCTGAGGGAACAGTATTATCAGGCAATCGAAACAAAGTCGGACGAGTCACTGCCCGCCCTGGCGGACGCTTGCCTGGCCATCACCTGGCGACCCCGGGTTCAGGAGCGCGCCTTTCGACTGATGAATCAGCTTGGCTTCCGACTCGAACAATCGGGAGACTGGACACGGGCGATGACCTTGTTCGGTACGAACGATGCACCGCCGGCTCGCGAACGTCGCTGCCGATTGCTGTACAAACTGGAACACTACACGGCGTGCTGGGAAGCACTGCAACCCGTGCTGGATGCCCCGCAGGATGCCAGCGAGGCCCGCTTCGGCCTCCGATTTCAACCGCGCCTTGCCCGCAAACTCAAACGCCCAGTGCTGCGTGTGTTAGCGCCCACTGTCGCTGAGTACCGCGTTGAATGGCACCCGGCGGCAGCCATGAGTGTGGAGCAATTGGCCTGCTCCCATCTCAATGATGCCGTCTGGCTCGAAAACCAGTTGCCACTGGCTATCTTTACCCTGGTGCACTGGTCCTGGTGGTTCGCCGACGTCCCCGGGGCATTCCACCACCCCTTTCAGTCCGGCCCGGCCGATATCTATCAGCCGGATTTTTTGCAGCGCCGCGGTACCGACCGACTCCACCTCTACCAAACCCTCACCCGGCAAACCGCCCGTCAGCACCTGGAGCAGAACATCCGGGAAAAAACCGGCTTACAAAACCCCTTTTTCGGCTGGAGCGGCGGATTGGATACGTCTGTGTTGCTGCGCTGTTTCGACGCAGTCCCCTGGCCACACTGGGTCGCAATATTCCAGCACCTCTGGCTGGACCTGAAGCGACATCGATCTGGCTTTCCCGACCTGTTTCAGTTTCTCCCGGGAGGTTACCGCTTCATCGAGATAAAGGGCCCCGGCGACCGCCTTCAGGACAACCAGCGAGACTGGCTCGGGGTGTTTAACGAGCACGGCATTCCCGCCGAAGTCTGGTACGTCGACTACGCTACCCCTGGTGATAACACGCCTGCTGACGATGCCGTCTCATGACGCTGCGGCCCGCTTTTCGCATTTCAGTTCGCGCGCTGGCTGAATTTTGCCTGGACGACGGAGACCTGGTCAGCAGTTTTCGCGCCAGCCCCAGCGCCCTGGAAGGCCGGGAAACGCATCAGTTGACCCAGGCTCGACGCGCCCCAGGCTATCGGCCGGAGCAATCGGTGAGTCTCGACTGGTATCACCCGGACTTTGATCTGACCCTCAGCGGCCGGATAGACGGCGCCTGGTCAGACGGCATAGAAGAAATCAAATCACTGCGCATCACCCCGGATGAGCTACCCGGATCGGCCCAGGCGCTGAATCAGCGCCAGGCCCAACTCTACGCGGCACTCTGGGCATTGCCACGTCCCAACCAAACGCTTTGGACAGTACGACTGTGTTATGTCCACAGCCAGACACAACAGGAATGGCATCAGGACGAGCATTGGACCCGCCAGGACCTGCTCGACCGACTCATTGACCACCTGTCACGTTACGATCTCTGGCTGCAACAACTGCATGAACACCGGCAACAGCGCAATCAGGCGCTGGCCGGGGCTCAATTCCCCTTCAACCAGATGCGGCCAGCCCAACGCAGCATGGCCGAGACCGTCTACAAGGCGCAGGCGCTGAAACGCAATGCATTGATTGAGGCACCAACCGGAACCGGCAAAACGCTGGCGGCGCTGTTTCCCAGCCTGAAAGCGCTGGGGGCGGGGCACCACCAGGGCGTTTATTATCTGACCATGAAAAACACCGGTCAGCCGCTGGTGCTCGACAGCGTTCGCGCCCTGGGGCTGGCAACAACCGATCTGGTCACCCTGAATTTACAGGCCAAAGAGCGCCTGTGCCTGAGCCCCTCAACCCCCTGCGATGGGTCGGTGTGCCCTTACGCCCGGGGTTATTTCAGCAAGCGCCAGTCACTGCGCCCGGCATTTCTGAAACAAGGCATCTGGGACCGAACCGCGCTGATTGAACTGGGCGAGCAGCATCAGATTTGCCCTTACTACCTGAGCCAGGACTGGGCTGTCTGGGCAGACCTGGTGGTCGGTGACGTGAATTACCTGTACGACACCACGGCCGTCCAGCCGTATCTGCTCCGGGAAGTAGACAACCGGGTCGCGGTATTGATTGATGAAAGCCACAACCTGATTGATCGGGGCCGGGCCATGTTCAGCGCCTCCTTGTCGGGTCGCACACTGACGGCTCTGCAGGAGGCCGCACCGGCGAATGTACAGGCGGCGCTGAAACCGGTTCGCCAAGCCCTGAAACGCTGCCTGAACAATCGGAATGGCCTCAGCGAACATCGACCCGAGGCTTTGGTGCTGGCCCTGCGTGCCTGGCTGCAGGCCAGTGCGCGACTGCTGCGTGATGCCCCATTTTGGGAGCCCGGCCCAGCCTGGGAAGGGCTGATTTTCGAAGCCGGTCGCTTTGTGCGCATCGATGAGTTAGCCCAACCCGACGATTTCTGCTGGCGATATCAGGGAAGCCAGGGCGCATCGACCGACGACCAGCGCATCGAAGTTCTGTGTCTGAACCCGTCACGCCTGCTGGCTCAAAAGCACGAGCTAGTCAACTCAGTCGCCGGTTTCAGTGCCACTCTGACCCCCTGGCTCTACAGCATGACCATGACTGGTCTGGCAGACGCCGTACCGCAGGCCCTGCCCTCTCCGTTTCAGCCAGAGCAATTCACTGTAACGCTGATCACCGACGTTTCCACCCGGTACCGCGACCGTGCCGGCCTGAAAGACGCGGTGTTACCCCTGGTCCAGCAGTTCCGCACCCAGACCCGGGGCAATGCACTGGTGTTCTTCTCCAGCTATCAGCAGATGTCAGGTGTGTTCGACGCCTTTGCCGACGACCCAACCGTGCTGGCCCCGACACGCGACGCGACCTTGTTGGAGCGGTTGGCCCTGCTCGACCGGTTGCGCACTGAGCAGGGCTTAATGGTGATGGCTCCATTGGGTGGTGTCTTGGGTGAGGGTATCGACCTCCCCGGTGATGCCCTCACCGGAGTCATGGTCGTCGGACCTGGCCTGCCCCAGGTAAACGAGTTCAACAATCGAATCCGTCACGCTCTTGAGCGCCAGGGCCAGCCCGGTTTCGACTTTGCTTACCGCTACCCCGGCCTGCACAAGGTTTTGCAGGCGGCCGGACGCTGTGTGCGCACTGAAACCGATCACGGGGATATCTGGCTTGTGGACGACCGCTTCGCCGAGTATTACCACAACGGCTGGCTGCCACCGCACTGGCAGGTAGTCATGCGAAGGCGAACCCAGATGCTGACCCCGGTTACGCCAGGCTGACCCGGTTACGGCCGAGATCTTTCGATTGATAAAGCGCCTGATCCGCCAGGCTGATCCATTCAGAATGCGTTGACAATTCCGGATTCCAGCTGGCCACACCGAGGCTTATGGTGACCTGCAAGTTCGCTTCTTCAGACGCTAACACCTGCTCTTCAACATGAACGCGCAGTCGTTCGGCGAGCGTCACCGCGTCTTCACCGGTGGTATCCGGCAGTATCACTGCAAACTCCTCACCACCATAACGCCCTGCCACATCCGTAGTTCGCAGCGTGTCCCGAATAACCGAGGCGACCATGCGAATCACGTCGTCACCAATCGTATGGCCATGGGTGTCATTCACCGCTTTGAAATGATCGATATCCATCATAATCAGCGAGGTCGGTTGCTGGGCCCGCTGTTGTCGTTTGAACTCCTGCAGCAACTGGTGCTCCCAGTATCCACGATTGAACAGGCCGGTCAGACCGTCTTTGCGGGAAAACTCTTTCAGTCGCTTGTTGGCTTTTTGCAATTCGATCTTGCTCACCGCGACATCACTGACGTCGTAGACGATGATGCACAAACTGTTCACCTCGCCCTGCGTATCCGCTACAGGAATAAAGGTACAGTTCTGATACATGAACTCGGAAGTGCCCGTTATAGGCCGGTTATTCTTGAACCGAAACACATAGGGCCGCTGCTCCCAGGTGGTAAACGCCCGGTTTCGCAACTCAATAACGGTTCTCGCCTTGTGCTCAAACCAGTGCTGTGGAATGTCCGGAAAAACCTCAAAGAGGTTTTTGCCCAGGGCGTCCTGAGGCGAGATGCCACTGTGGTTTTCCATAAACCCATTCCAGGCCATCACCTTATAGTCCAGGTCGACCACCAGCATACCGACGTCGATGGTCTGCAGTACCTCGATCAACCAATGGAAATCATTTACCGACTCGCGAGGTGAGGACATGGTTACTCCAGCATAAAACGGACTTTACTCTCGAGCACTGCGAGGCTGTCTTCGGTAAACAACAGCAGTAAGTCACAGTCGACGTTGCGGCTCTCAAGGCGATACGGAATTTCAATGGTCAGGGCCCGCTTCCAGTTTCCGGTCTGATTGTTTATCAGATCCTGTAGATTCAAGTGCTGCCCAAGCAACACTGGCTGGCCCTGGCTGAATGAAACGTCCAGTTGTTCGGTTAACCCTTTCAGGCAAGCGCCAATCAGTATATTGGCAATGTCCATCAACAGTTCGAGCTCTATATCCGGTGTGATATCACCCTTGAACTCGGTCAGTTCAGCAATGTCCTGAAAACTGGTGTCATTGAAAATCAGCAGTGCTTCACCGGAAATCCGGGAACCAACAAACCCCTGGCACACAGCACTCACCGAATCGACTGATTTGAGCGAAGACAACGCCATTTTCAGTTCATTGCGCTCCAGCAGGTTCACAACGGGTATGGGCAAAACCACATAGTTGTTCAGCAGCCGGGCCAGCAAATCCGCGGCCCGACCCATGGCCACGTTGGCGATTTCCTGAAACACATCGCGCATTTCCTCATCGAGATGCTCGGTGCTCATCCGTTCACCCCGCATAGATGCCGAAGTCGGTCAGCACTTGCTGCAACCGCTGGGCATCCACTGGTTTTTTGATAAAATCGACCGCACCCAATTTTTTCACGCGTGCCATGGCTTCTGGTTGTATATCGCCTGAAATCACCACAACCAGGCAAGGCAAATCTTGCTTCTTGATGGCCTCCAGCACCTCGAACCCATCCATCACCGGCATGGTTAAGTCGAGAAACACCACATCGCCTTTACCGGCATTGATGGCCGACAACCCCTCTTCACCATTACCGGCAAAGGTGACATCCACATCCCAGTCGGGCGGCAGGGCACGCTGCACCTGTTTTCGGGCAAAACTTGAATCGTCACAGATCAGAACGGGTGTCGACATGGTTACTCCATCATGCAAATTGACATCTTTGAATGCCAAGTGCCCTCGCCCCTTGTTGGACAACAGGTCCCTGAAGTAAAGGCAAGGAATGGCACTGTGGCAAACCGGAAAGCGGAACTTTTACTCATCCTGACACATGTAGGAGATATTGTCAAATGTGGTGTATGACCCATCAGGCAGCGTTCCTGTCTGATTGATCTTTTACTTGCTCTCCGTCCCGAAACTGGACGTTGTTGATCACCAGTTCCAGGAGCTGAAAGCCCTTGATGCGCTTCCAATTATTCTGAGCCGTTTGCATCAGTTTGAAGACCATGGCCAGGGTGGTTTCCCTGGAGCCACAGCCTCGGGTTTTCTTCGTTCTCAGACGCACGGTCGCGAACGTCGATTCAATCGGGTTCGTGGTCCTCAGGTGTATCCAATGCGCCGCCGGGAAGTCGTAAAACGCCAGCAGCTCTTCTCGGTCCTTGCGCAGGCAGTCCATGGCCTTGGGGTACTTGTCGCCAAAGCGGGTCAGCGTGTTGTCAAACGCCGCCTGGGCTTCGGCACGACTCGGCGCCCCATAGACGTCATGCAGGGCGGACTTGACTTTGGGCTGCATCGACTTGGGCAGCTTATCCAGCACGTTGGCCGTTTTGTGGACCCAGCAGCGTTGATGCACCGTCTCCGGGAACGCCTTGCTCAGGGCGTTCCAGAAGCCCAGAGCCCCGTCGCCCACAGCGAGTTTCGGAGCGCCGCCCAGGTTGCGGTGCTTCAGGTCCCGCAGCAACTCCAGCCAGCTGGCTTCGGACTCCCGGTGGCCGTCTTCCACCGCCACCAACTCTTTGCGGCCATGTTCGGTGACCCCGACAATGACCAGCAGGCACAGCCGGCTATCCATGCGGACCTTGCTGTAGACACCATCGGCCCACCAGTACACGTAGCGCTTCTGGCTCAGGTCCTGGCGTTGCCAAGCCTTATGTTCGTCCAGCCAACGGGCTTTCAGCCGGGAGACAGTATTGGCAGACAGGCCGTCGGCCTGTTCGCCCACTAGCGCCGTCAACGCCTCTTGAAAGTCGCCAGACGATACCCCGCGCAGGTAGAGCCAGGGAATCAGCTCATCAAGGCTCTTGGCGCGCTTGAGATACGGCGGCAACAGCTGGCTGTTGAACTTGATGCCAGACCCATTGCGGTCACGCACCTTGGGCACCTGAACCGGAATATCGCCGACGCCGGTCTGGATCGTACGTTCTGGCAGGTGCCCATTACGGACCACCGCCTGCTGACCCTCAGGGGTTTTCTTATCAGCGCACTGCGCCAACAACGCCGCCAGCTCGGTATCAACCGCTTCAGCAATCAGCTTGCGGGCACCCTGACGTATCAGGTCGTGTAACGGATCGTGTTCAGACTCTGGTTGTGAAAGAGCGTGCAGGTTAGACTTGGTCATGGCGTATCGTCCTCTGTTGGTTGTGATCTTGGTCGAGATCAACCAGCAGGATACGCCACCTCATCAGCCTGTTTCCATACACCAGAAATCACCATAACTCCACATGTAGGTGCGGGTCCCAGTCTTTCCATACCGGTTGGTAGTCTAACCGTTGAACAGCGGCAACAACATCCTTTAGGGAGCGATTGTCGTCAATACTGAACTGTTCCAACGCGATTTCCGGCTCAACCGCGTAGCCACCTGGTCGGGTTGAAGAGCCCGCGCTCAGGCTTGTCACACCCAGAGGCAGCAGATGTTCGCGCAGCGAAGCGGGCTCCCGGGTAGACAGACTCAGCTCAAGTTCCGGACTGAATAAACGCCAGGCGCAGATCAGCTGCACCAGATCGGCATCCGACAGCGGGTGAGGTGCTTGAAAACCCCCCTCGGCCGGTCGCAGCCGGGGGAATGACATGGAAAACCGGCTACGCCAGCAGCGACGCTCCAGGTAACGCAGGTGGTAGGCTGCCATCAGGCTGTCCAGGCGCCAGTCTGCCAGCCCCAGCAATACGCCCAACCCAAGTCGATGAATACCGGCATCGCCAGCTCGCCCAAGGGCCGCCAAGCGCTGGTCGTAATCAGCTTTATTGCCCCGGGTGTGATGGGATCGATAGGTCGGTCGATGATAGGTTTCCTGGTAGACCAGCACGGCGTGCAGACCGGCCCGGTGCAAGCGCCGGTATTCTTCAGTCGCCATGGGCTGTACCTCAAGACTGATTTGCGCGACAGTCGGACCCAACTGCCGCAGTGCCCGCTCAAAGTACTCAACCCCTGCCACACGCGGCGCTTCGCCCGCCACCAGCAACAGATGTTCGAACCCCTGGCGTTTGAGGAAATCTGCCTCCCGTGCCAGTTCACTGTCGTTCAACACCTTACGGCGAACCCGGTTGCTCATTGAAAAACCACAATAGTCGCACTCATTGGCACAGGCATTACTGACGTAGAGTGGCGCAAACAGCTGCTGAGTGCGGCCAAAACGCTGTACCGTCAACTGGTGACTCCGTTGCGCCATGACCTCCAGATAAGGCCTTGCAGCCGGGCTGACCAGCGCCATAAAGTCTTCGATGCTGCGCTGCGAACGGGCCAGGGCCCGCTCAACGTCTGCTTCCGTTTTGGCGTACAATGACAACCCGGCTGTTTGCCAGTCGGGTAACTGAACCGGTTCATGAATCGACATCAACAGGCCTCCCGACATCAAGAAAGGTGGTCAGCGGACTGGTCGCCGAAGCCCCCCCGCCCGAGACAGCCAATCCGGCCTGCCGCGCTTGAAAGCCCGCCTCAACGGCCGCTCTGAAGGCTGCGGCCATTCCCACCGGATCAGTTGCCGTCGCGATGGCCGTATTAACCAGAACCGCATCGGCCCCTCGCTCCATGGCTTCAGCCGCCTGAGAAGGTGCGCCCAGCCCGGCATCGACAATGACGGGCACCTGAGACTGCTCGATGATAATGTCGAGAAACCTTCCGGTGACCAGCCCCTGATTCGAACCAATGGGCGCCGCCAATGGCATAACGGCCGCACAGCCTGCCTCTTCCAGTCGTTTGCACAGCACCGGGTCGGCATGCACGTAAGGCAGCACAATAAAGCCCATCTCTACCAGTCGTTCGGCCGCTTTCAGGGTTTCAACCGGATCAGGCAGCAGATAGCGCGGATCCGGGTGAATTTCCAGTTTTAGCCAGGGTGTCCCCATGGCCTCACGGGTCAATTGCGCAGCCTGCACAGCCTCTTCGGCTGTTCGCGCACCGGACGTATTCGGCAACAGCCGATAACCGGCTGCGTGCAAGGGTTCGAAAATGGTATCCCGGTCGCGCCGGTCCAGGCGCCGTAACGCCAGAGTCACCAGCTCCGTTCCGCTGCTGGCCAGAGCGTCGAGCATGATTGAGGAACGGCTGAACTTGCCGGTGCCGGTGAGCAATCGCGATACAAAGGGGGTGTTGGCAATGGTTAGCATGGTCATCCTCCGGCCACAGCATAAAAAAGATCGAGTTGATCGCCTTCGACCAGGGGCCGGCGCGACCATTGCGGGCGGGGTATGACCTCGCCATTGCAGGCCACCGCCAGGCCCGTGAGCGCATGCGCTTGCTGCGCATTCACATAGCTCGACAAGGCTTCCTCCAGCATCGCCCCGGTGTCGATGTCCAGCCAGTCACCGTTACACAGCACCTTCATGACTCACCCCCAACCAGGCTCTGCCATTGGCGATTCAGGTCGCGCCAGGCTTGCGGTGGCGATTCCGCCTCGGTAATAGCGGTCACCATCGCGACACCGGATACTCCGCAAGCTGCCAGGCTTTCAAGATGTCGGGCTTTGATGCCACCAATGGCCACGGTCGGGCAATGTTCACCAACCAGCCGCTGGTATTGAGCCAGTCGGCCCAATCCCTGAGGCTGACTCGGCATCTCCTTCGTTTGGGTTGGAAACACGTGGCCCAGGGCGATGTAACTCGGGCGCAATCGCTGTGCCCGGCGCAGCTCTGCATAACCGTGCGTTGAGATACCCAGACGCGTGCCCGCGCGCTGCAGGGCGGCCAAATCTGCACCCGCCAGATCTTCCTGGCCAAGGTGCACACCGTAAGCGCCGAACTCCAGCGCCAGTGCCCAGTGATCGTTAATGAACACCTGGGCCTGGTAACGCTCACCCAGTTCGACAGCCTGGTGAATCTGAGCCGCCAGGCGCTCCGTATCCAGCGTCTTGAGGCGCAACTGGACAGTCCCGGCCCCTGCTGCCAGCAGGGTTTCCAGTAGAGCGACATCACTGACCACCGGGTAGACTCCAGGTGTATGGGTTAGCTTCGCAAAAGGAGGGTTTGAAACCGAGACATCGCTGGCCTGTAGGATGTCGGCAAAGGTCAGCGTTGTCAGGTCTTCAACAGATTCACGCACCAGGGTGCCTGCCCCTTGCCCGGTGGCGTAGGCTCGCTGCAAGCCATCGTGTACGAAGGCATTGGCAATGGCAACGGCGTCCATCAGGTCATAGCCCTGCGCACGGGCCGCGGCCCAGGCACTGCTCAGGGTGCAGCCGGTGCCATGCGTATGAGGTGTGTTTAACCGCGGTTGTTGCAGTTGCCAGTGCCCGCTATGGGCAAAGCACCGATCGGTTACCGACTCTGTTGACGGGTCGTGGCCTCCTTTGAGCAACACAGCCGCGCCGGTATCCTGATGCAATCGATGGGCGGCTACCTGCTCGGTCTCCGCCCTGCGTTCACACCCGGTGAGCCAGTGCAATTCAGGCAGATTGGGCGTTACCAGATCGACCAATGGCAACAAACGGTGCAATGACGCAAAAACAGCGCGATCGGTCAATGCATCGCCACTGGTGGCAACGGCTACAGGATCCAGCACCACAGCCAGCCCGGGCCAGCGATCTCGCCAGAGCGGCAATTGCTGAATCAGATAATCAATCTGCTCTACGCTGGCCAGCAATCCGATCTTAATCGCCACGGGCGGCATATCGTCGGCCAATGCCGACAATTGGGCCCGGAATACGGCGAGCGAAACCGGTTCTGCCATTACCAGGCCCAGGCTGTTCTGCGCCGTCACAGAGGTAATCACCGTAGCGGCATGCCCGCCCAGGGCCGTGATGCTCAACACGTCGGCCTGAATACCCGCACCACCGCCACTGTCACTGCCAGCAATGCTCCACACAATTGGACGCTGATCACTCATCGCCGACGCCCTCTACAGGTGAATAGAGCCGAGCGCCCCCGTCGCGAAATTCCGCCGATTTCTGTGCCATACCGGCTTCGGCATCGGTATATAGCGGAATCCGTTCTGCCTCGGCTCTGTCGGCGGCCACCGTATCGCGCACTTCCTGGCTAATTTTCATCGAGCAGAATTTGGGCCCGCACATGGAGCAAAAATGCGCCACTTTATGGCCCTCTTTGGGCAGGGTCTGGTCGTGAAACGCACGAGCCGTGTCCGGATCCAGCGCCAGATTGAACTGGTCTTCCCAGCGAAACTCAAACCGCGCCCGGCTCATGGCGTTATCGCGTATCTGGGCACCGGGGTGGCCTTTGGCCAGATCCGCGGCATGCGCGGCGATTTTATAGGTAATCAACCCTTGCTTAACGTCATCCCGGTCCGGCAGCCCCAGGTGTTCCTTCGGCGTCACGTAACACAGCATGGCGCAGCCAAACCAGCCGATCATGGCGGCACCAATGCCCGAAGAGAAATGATCGTAGCCTGGCGAAATATCTGTTGTGAGCGGGCCCAGAGTGTAAAACGGCGCCTCGTCACAGCATTCAAGCTGCTTGTCCATGTTCTCTTTAATCAGATGCATGGGCACATGGCCCGGGCCCTCAATCAGGGTTTGCACATCGTGCTTCCAGGCGATTTGGGTCAGCTCACCCAAGGTTTCCAGTTCGGCAAACTGAGCGGCGTCATTCGCATCGGCAATCGATCCGGGGCGCAAGCCGTCACCCAATGAAAACGACACGTCATAGGCCTTCATAATGGCGCAGATGTCTTCAAAATGGGTATAGAGAAAACTCTCTTTGTGGTGCGCCAGACACCACTTGGCCATGATCGAGCCACCCCGACTGACAATGCCCGTCACCCGATCAACAGTCATGGGTACATGGTGCAGGCGCAGGCCCGCGTGGATGGTGAAATAATCGACGCCCTGTTCGGCTTGCTCAATGAGGGTATCGCGGTATATCTCCCAGGTCAGATCTTCAGCAATGCCCCCGACTTTTTCAAGCGCCTGGTACAACGGCACCGTACCAATCGGAACAGGCGAGTTACGCAGTATCCACTCACGCGTTTCATGAATGTTGGCACCGGTCGACAGGTCCATCACGGTATCGGCACCCCAGCGAGTGGCCCAGACCAACTTATCGACCTCTTCTTCAATGCCCGAAGTCACGGCGGAATTGCCAATATTGGCGTTCACCTTCACCAGAAAGTTGCGGCCAATGATCATCGGCTCGGCTTCCGGGTGATTGACGTTGCACGGGATGATGGCCCGCCCCCGGGCCACCTCGTCACGCACAAACTCCGGCGTGATGTGTGTGGGAATGGCCGCGCCAAAAGCCTCGCCCCGGTGCTGGTGCGCCAGTGTCTGATCCTGAAGCCGTTCGCGACCGAGGTTTTCCCGGATCGCGATGTATTCCATTTCCGGGGTGACAATGCCCTGGCGGGCGTAATGCATCTGGGTGACATTGCGCCCCGGTTTCGCCCGGCGCGCCAAGCGTTCCCGGGTGAATCGCAATGCCGCCAGTGACGGGTCTTGCGCACGCTGACGGGCGAAGTCCGACCCCAAAGCCTCCTGCCATTGCGTATCGCCACGTGCTTCAATCCAGGGCTCGCGCATCGCCACCAGCCCGCGACGCAGGTCAATGTCGGCATTTGGGTCGGTGTAGGGGCCTGAGGTGTCATAGACAGTCACCGGCTCGTTGGCACGCCATTGCGGCGCTTTCGCGGTGCCGCCTACCCGGGTGTCGGACAAGTGAATAGCGCGCATGCCAACACGAATATCCGGTCTTGAACCGACCAGGTAAAGGCGCTCTGAATTTGGGAAGGCGGCAACCGCATCGGTTTTCAGTTGCTGTACGCGCTCGCCAAGAACAGCGCTGTCAGCCTGACTTTTCGGGTGGGGCTTGGTGGTAGTCGTTACAGTCATTTCGATCGTTCCTCGCAAAAGCGACGGAGCGAACGCAGGGGAGCTGGGGGGTGCAAACAAGGTATTGGCCAAAAAAGACAACAGACGCCCGGGTCTGCTGTCTGCCAAAACACACCCGAACAAGCATTCAAACCTGGTAAGCCCGGCTTGAATTGGAAATACCGGAATCCGGTGGATTCATGGCCTCCAGGGCGTGGCCCCAAGGCTGGTAGTCCCCTTGTTTCCTTCGCGAGTACGAACTCGATCAGGTTCAACGGATCCCGCTAGTGCGATCTCAGCCAGGGGGGTTACCCCGGCACTCCGACAAGACATCACAAGGCTACTGCTTCACCTCCACCAATTCAAGCTAAACAGCTGCTTTTTTACCCGGAGGGCTCACACCCCACCAAAGCTTAACTTTGTATTGAAAGCCGTCTTTTTCGTACAGGTCAAAGCCGTTCATTCAGCATACTCTTTAACAATACAACAATAATATCACCGCTCACATTCCGGGCGGTAAAAACACGGTGGTGAGCATTCATGATCAATACCATACCGGCACTCAGTATCGTCGGGCGCATCAGCCTTGGGTTCATCATCGTAATCCTATTCGTCGTTGCAACTTCAGCCATCAGTGTGCGCAATGCGACATCGACGATTGACGAACTCACCCTGCTTACCGAGTCTGCGACGCCCATTGCTCGCATCACAAATCGGATAGACTTGCTTACTGCACGCGTGGCTGAAGACTTTCAAGTAGCGATCAATGCCGAGTCAGACACTCGTCTGGCAGAGCTGGACACCCGATTGGAAGAACACCAGGCAAACCTCGAAACAGAGTTAAATGCCTTACAGCTCAGGCTGGATTCGTTGCCCAACACCCGCAACGAGCAAGCTGCTCTGGAAACGTTGCGCGGTGTGTTGAGGCAGATTTTTTCGACCGTGAATCGCCTTACCGACGGTAAAGCCCGCAGTCTGGAATTTGAACGCCGTTATAGCGATTTAGTGCTTGAATCTAACGACGTTAGAACAGGTTTGGCAACGGCCTTTGAAGATTTTTCACTGTCACTGGCCGATGATTATGCGCTGGCAGTCGCCAATGAATTCTACGCGTCATTCCTCAGCGGTCTGCTTTTGCTCAAAGATGTCAGCCTGGCAACCCACACCGACCAGCTCCCCGACCTTGCACAACGATTTGAAGCCTGGCAACAAGGCCACCAGAACTTGTTTTTCAGCTTCACAACCATGGCCATGAATGACCCGTCATCCAGGCCTTTTATGCAATTAGCGCAGTCGATTACCGTTCAAATACAAACACTGGTAAACGGAACGGAAACCGATTCATTAGAGCCCAAAGTCAATGAATCGGGACTGCTGGAAAGCCGTGAAGTACTGCTCGGCTACCAACAAGCCGCTGCGCTCAGTTCACAAGACATTCGAAACGCCCAAAACAGCGTTAGAGCTTCTTTGTCGACACTGAACAACTTTTCCCAGCAATATGCCACCAATGTCGCCGACCGGGTGGATGCGAGCCTGACGCTCGGTACTCAACTGATCGGGTTCGGCCTGGCCGCCATCATACTGACCATCAGTCTCGTATTGTGGCTGATCATTAAAAGCATAAAGGCACCTATGGCAACCTTGAAAGTTGCGTTGAAGTCACTGTCGACCGGCGACCTGAGCAACAGCGTCGAGTCCCGGCACCGTGACGAAATGGGCGACCTGATAACAGCGGTAGAAGCGGTACGCGCAGCGTTAAGTGCCATGATCACCGATCTGAAAACCAAGGCACACGACATCACTGATTCGGCGCTTCAGAGCAAGCAGCTAAATGCCTCCGTCAGCACCGCATCCAGAGAGCAGACCCAGGAGACAACTCACATCCTCTCAGCCGTCCAGCAAATGGAATCGGCAGTGCGCAGCGTGGTTGACCTGACAGGGAAAGGTCGGCAGGTCGCCATCACAGCGCATGACGAAATTACCACAACGGCCCGTGATATTCGTGAAAACACCGAGGCAATGGACAGCCTGAGCGTCGCCTTTCGGGAAGCCACTGGCACCATTGAGCGGCTAAACAGCGACATGAAAGGGGTCGAAGTGATCTCGAAAACGATCGAGGGCATTGCCGAACAAACCAACCTGCTCGCGCTCAATGCCGCCATAGAAGCCGCGCGTGCCGGCGAACAGGGACGGGGGTTTGCCGTTGTGGCCGATGAAGTCCGGATGCTGGCAAGCCGAACGTCAGAGTCTACAGCTCAAATCCAACAGACCATAGACGGGCTTGTCACAGCGTTCAGTGACCTTTCTTCCTCGCTACAACACAGCAGCGTGAAAATCACTGAAAGCTGCCAGGTATCGACCAAAGCTGATGCCGCCATCCACGATTTCAAAGCCAGAATTAATACCATCCGGGAACTGAGTGATCAGGTATCCGAGATCGCCGACCAACAAGATCAAAGCATCAGCGCAATCCGCTTGCAAGTTAACCAGGTGACCGATAACGCTCGCCTCGCGGAAACCTCGGCGCAAACATCAACGGACAACAGCACCCGCCTAAGCGCTATGGCAGGCGAGCTCGATTCCATGGTCATGAAATTCAGGAACTGACCCGCCGTGAAAAGGCGGGTTTCCTGACCCACCCATTGGAATGGGTTTCGTATGCCATCATACATCTCACTCGTAAGTATCAATGCCTCGCTCCGTCAGATAGCGGGCAATACGATGAGCGGCATTTGAAAATTCTTCGGCGGATGCCAGTAGATCATCCAGGTCTGGATCTACCCCGTCACTGTAATCCTCTAGCGCTCTGGCCAATAGCCCGCCAACATGATTTCCAACCTGCTGAAATTCTTCCGACTGAACAAACTGGACGCCGCGGTAGGGTATGGGTTGCACTGAGGAATTGTCGAAGTCGGTGCTTTGAATGGCTTCTATCGTGGGCGCGGCGAAGGACGCATAACGGAGATAATCCGGGTTTTCGTAAAGTGCATGTCGGGTTCCGGGTGGCACAAATTGAATGCCATATTCCCGGGCAACCAATTGCTGATATTCCTCCGACGTAGCCCACTCAATAAACCGCCAGGCTTCATCTTTAACAGACGATCGGTCCGGTACGGAAAAGCCCCAGGCCCACAACCAGTTAGCGCCAGTTTGTGTCTCCTGATAAGGTGCCTGTCGATAACCAATATTGCGATAATGCTCACTGGCTGCAAGTGCACCACCCGCCGCTGTAGAATCTACCCAGATGTCGCAATCGCCGTTGGAAAAGGCAGAAAGACTCTCACTGTAGCCATTTTCCCAGGGGGTTTCCAAACCATAACGGGTCTGTAATTCCAGATAAAACTCGATGGCATTCATCCATTGCTGAGAATGAATGGTTGACTGCCATTTCAAGTCAAACCAGCGTCCACCGAAGCTATTAACCATGGTTGAAAACAACGCCATGTTCTCACCCCAGCCAGACTTCCCTCTCAGGCAGATTCGGCCTCTGGCTCCATCAGTAGCGCGGGACATTCTGGATAACAGTGACTCAATATCTGACCATTGCGGCCGATCAGGCATATTCAGTCCCAAACGTTCAAACACATCCTTGCGATAATAGGTGATGGAACTTTCGCCATAGAAGGGCAAACCGAAGTAGCGATCATTGACTTGAAAGCCTCTTATTACCTCCGGGATCCAACCGTGCTCAGCCAGGGACCCGGCCAGGCCATCAGGTACTGCATCGAGTCGTCCCGACTGGCCCCACAAAGAGGCCTCCAGTATGCCTACGGTGTACACATCAAAACGAGGTGTATCCCGTTTACTGTCTCGGGATTGCATGAGCCGCAACACTGACTCATTCACCACTTCCCACACCAATACGGTTCCGGGATTATCTCGTTCAAAGTGCCTGGATAGGGTTTTCATACGTTCCATATCGCCATTGCCTACGGTCGCAATGGAAACTGTACCTGCACCTACCTGCACAGGTAGTAAACTGACACTGAGGGCAAAAACAGACAATCGACTTAACACTGTGATCGAGCGCATTATGCAACACCTTTTATTTTATAGTAGACAAGGTGAAGCAATCCAAAACTACGCGTTTATTGACCGATTTCTATACTAATCAATTCATTTGAAAAAAGAGTCGCTGTGTCGCACATATCACGAAACAAGAAGCAGGGGTTACAGAGACGTCAAGGCCCCGCAACAATGCGAGCGTCATCGACTCACTGGCTCACATTGAAAAACCGGTCAAACAAGCGACGTTCAGCCTGAACCTGATCGACATCACAGAACTCGAAGCTGACCGGTGTCCCCGGGCTGCACTGACTCAGGCGCGCGCAATCCAAACTGGCCACACAACCGATTTTGGGGTAACCGCCAATGGTCTGCCGATCTTTGAGCAATACAATGGGTTGTCCGTCTGGAGGAACCTGCACCGACCCGTAGGCAATACCTTCCGACGCAAGTTTGGTTGATTGTGCCGCTACAACCGGGCCAGTCAGTTTGTACCCCATGCGACTGATGTCGTTGCTGATGGTGTATTCAGCAGTCTCAAAGGTGCGCCTGGCGACCACGCTGAACTGTTCGAACTGGTAACCGGGTATCACCTTGACCTTCAACTTTTTCCGGTAATCCGGCCGATAACAGGGTGGAACACAGCGCAACGCCAAATTGTCAATCGGATGGTACGCGAGCCGGTCACCCTGCTTCAGTGGCCCGCCGTCCAGCCCGCCAAGTTGCTCCCGCATCACCACAGACCGGCTGCCAAACAGGCGAGGGGTTTGCCAGCCACCAGCCACACCCAAATAGACTCTTAGCCCGCTCCGGGCCTGACCAAACCGTATCACATCGCCACGCTTTACCCGGTGACTGCACCACGTCAACAAGGTCCGGCCATTGAGCGCAACCGGAATGTCTGCGCCGGTAACGGCGATGACGGTATCATCGCTAAACTCTGCTTCAAACTTGCCCAGCAGGATCTCAAGACAGGCCGCAGCCGGCTCATTGTTGAGTAACTTATTGGCCCAATGGTAGGCATGCTCATCGAGTGCGCCACCTTCCGACAACCCCTGACGAAAGTAGCCACGGCGACCGGTGTCCTGAATGGTTGTTTGCCACCCGGGTTTACGTACGGTCAGGTCAGTCATCGGGTTGACCTCCCTGGGCTCGAAATTCCGCCTGGTCGATGGGTACAAACCGAACCCGGTCGCCCACTGACAGCAACGACGCCTGACGGTCCGTGACTGACGCATCAAACATGGCTTGTGGCGTGCGGCCAATGATGTTCCAACCGCCGGGTGAGGCAAGCGGGTATACCGCCGTTTGGGCATCGGCAATGCCAACACTGCCGCGAGCTACTGACTTGCGCGGCGTGTTATGGCGAGGTGTGGCGATGCGCTCATCCAACCGGCCAAGAAAGGCAAAACCCGGGCTAAAACCGATGGCAAACACCTGATATTCCCGGCCGGTGTGCAGCTCAATCAGATCCCTGATGGTCATGGCTTTGCTGTCAGCCAGCGCTTCGAGATCGTAACCGACACAGGGGTCATACCAGACCGGTATCTCGACCAGTTTTCCTGACGTCACCACCCCGGCGTCAGACGCCAACGTGTCGACCAGGCGCTGCACCGAATCAACCATCCAACTGCTGTCGACCTGGTTGTGATCGTAAATGCACAGCAGCGTGGTGTAGGACGGGATAAAGTCGATCACGACGGAAGCCAGTTGCTTCCTCAAGGTATTCATCGCGGCCGCTATGACGGGTATCAGGGCTTCATCGATCTGTTGTCCGAATTCAATCAGAACTGCATTTTCAGACACAGCCCTCACCCGCATTACAGTGCTCTCAAGGCATCGCGCACCGCTGTCGCAGCGGCCACCGAACTGTCGTTATCACCGTGTATGCAGAGGGTATCGGCCTTCAGGTCGAGCCAGTCACCGTTCAAAGTTCTAACACCGCCGTCACGGGCAAATGATAAGGCCTGGGCGACGATAGCCTCTTGTTGATGCAGGACGCTGCCAGCGATTGATCGCGGCACAAGATTGCCTGCATCGTCATAAGCCCGGTCAGCAAAAACTTCGAATAACAATTCAACGCCCAAAGAAGCCGCCAGGTGCTCATGGTCCGCCCTGCGCACATTGGCTGCAATCATCACCGGCAGTTGGTCATAATCTCGACCGGCCTTGAGCACAACTTCCAAAATGGCAGGATCGCGCATCATATCGTTATACAATGCGCCATGGGGTTTTAGGTACCGCACCCGTGTACCTTGCGCTTTGCATAGAGCATCCAGTGCACCAACCTGATACAGCAACAGGGCATGGAGTTCATCGGGTGCGCAGGGTATCGAACGTCGGCCAAAACCCACCAGATCCGGATAGGCTGGGTGCGCTCCGATCTGGACCCCATGTTCACTGGCCATACGCACGGTTTTGGCCATGGTCAGTGGATCTGAGGCATGAAAGCCACAGGCGATGTTGGCCTGATCAATTAATGGCATCACTTCCGCGTCCATACCCATAGTCCAGGCGCCGAAGCTCTCCCCCAGATCACAATTCAGTTTCATGACTTCTCTCCGTATCGCTGAACGTTCGGCCGCGGCGTTGTTAACCAGGCGACTGCCAACCGCAAACAATGCCTGGTCAGTTCATTGAAACAGCTGAACCTCGCTCCAGAAAGACTGCCGGCTCTCGCCAATGCATTGCGTGCACTTTCCGGTATCTACGACCAGGCATCCATAGCAGTGGCTACGCGTTTAGGCGCAGCCTGACCTGTTCGGGTTGATTGTGGCTCAGTGAGCTTCCTCCCAGGAATCGCCAACACCAATATCGACAATCAACGGTACATCAAGGCTCGCACAATGCTGCATGCGCACTCGCACGCCATCGATCACAGCATCCAGCTCGTTCTCGGGCACTTCAAACACCAGCTCATCGTGTACCTGCATCACCATTTTAGCCTTGTACCGGCTATTGTGGAGCCAGTTGGCCACATCGACCATGGCCATCTTGATGATGTCAGCGGCTGTGCCCTGCATCGGTGCGTTAATGGCCGTCCGTTCGGCGGCACGCTTGAGCATCTGCTTGCTGGAGTTGATGTCTGGTAGATACAGTCGGCGCCCGTAAACGGTTTCCACATAGCCCGTCTCAGCGGCTTCGGCCCGTGTCTGTTCCATGTACTTGCGCACACCAGGGTAGCGCTCAAAATACGTATCCACATAGAGTTTGGCATCGCCCCGGCTAATCCCCAGCTGCTTGGCCAGACCAAAGGCCGACATGCCGTAGATCAAACCAAAGTTAATGGCCTTGGCCGACCGGCGCTGTTCAGAGGTCACTTCGGATTCTTCGAGCCCCATGATTTCCGCAGCGGTAGCGCGGTGAACATCCCGACCTTCCCGAAACGCCTGAATCAGATTCGCGTCCTGCGACAGATGGGTCATGATGCGCAACTCGATTTGCGAGTAATCGGCTGCTACGACTTTATACCCTTTGGGCGCGACAAACCCACGACGAATCGAACGACCTTCGTCAGAACGAATCGGTATGTTTTGCAGGTTGGGGTCGGTTGATGACAGTCGCCCTGTCTGGGCACCGGTTTGGTTGTAGCTTGTGTGCAACCGCCCGTTACTCTCCACCAATTCCGGTAGCGGATCGGTATAGGTACCCACCAACTTGCGCAGATGACGATACTGTAGAATCAATTGCGGCAGTTCATAACCTTGCGTCGCCAGTTCATTCAACACTTCTTCATTGGTACTGGGCGCACCACTGGCGGTTTTGGCCACTACCGGTAAGGCCATCTTTGTAAACAGCACTTCACCGAGTTGTTTCGGCGAGTCGAGATTGAACTCGGTGCCCACCAGTTCGTGACACTGGGTTTGCAGAGCATCAAGGCGTTCTTTGAAATCGTGGCTTAGCTTTCGAATGTAGGCGGTATCGAGCAGGGTGCCATTGTTTTCAACGTCGGCCAGTACCTTCGACAATGGTTTTTCAATGTGTTCATAGACACCGGTCACTGAACGACTGGCCAACGCCAGGTCCAGCCAGTGCGCCAACCGTGCGGTCAGGTCAGCTCGCTCGGCAAACCAGGGGCCAATCTCAGCCGGGTCGGCGCTTTGCAAAGGCAACTGGCGCTTGCCGAATTTACCCAGAAAATCTTCGATGGTTTTTGGGTGCTGATCGAGGTAGGTTCGGAACAGGTTGTCCAATGAAAGCGGTGAAAAGTGGTTGCTCAGTTCGCTATTGCGCCGCACCGTACTGTCGTAAACGAACGCCATAACCTGAACGTCCAACGCCAGGTTAGCGGCTTTGATCGAACGCGGCATCAGCACATGCCAGAAAGCTTTGAAATCGTAACCGCTCTTGCGCACAGCGTAGGTTGCGAGTACCGGTTCGAGCAATTCAAACACTGCCTCTTCCGTCAGCGTCTCGCCCTGCTCCGCCAGTATCGGCACATAGCCCGCTTCGCCTGGCTGAACCGCCAGAGCAAACCCGACCAGTGCGGACTGATGGTAGTGCCCCAGCTCCCTAACCGGTAAAACAGTCAGCGATTGCCGGGCCTGAGCCTGACCCAGAAAAGCAGACAGTTTTTCCTTGCTATCCAGTAGCTGGTAATGAGTGCTGTCGGGTTCGATTACCTCGGGTGGTGACCCTGCACCGGGTGCCTTACTTGCTTTGTTGCCTCCCGATGCCGGGGCGGGTTGTTTAGCAACCTTGGCAGGTGCCTCTTCTCCGCTTAATTCGCGAACCCAGGTCTTGAATTCGTACTGCTGAAACAGCGACAGCAGCGCTTCGTTATCTGGCTCGGCCGGAACCAGCTCATCGAGTCTCACATCCAGTTCACAGTCGAGCTTGATCGTTGCCAGTTCATAACTCAGATAAGCCTGCTCTTTATGCGCTTCCAGCTTTTTCGCCATCGTCTTGGCGCCGCGAAAATCAAGTGTGGCGATTTTATCGAGGTTGGCATAGATGTCATCGAGACTGCCAAGCCCCTGAATCAATCCGAGTGCGGTTTTTGGGCCCACGCCAGGTACACCGGGAATGTTGTCGACCTTGTCACCCATCAGCGCCAGGTAGTCAATCATCAAGTCCGGCCCGAAACCGTATTTGGCGGTCATGCCAGCGACGTCCAGCGTCTCGTTTTTCATGGTATCGAGCAGGGTCACATGTTCGCTGACCAACTGAGCCATATCTTTATCGCCGGTACTGACCACGCATTCACAGCCACTGTGAGTGGCCTGATACGCCAGAGTGCCAATCACATCATCGGCCTCAACCCCGGGCACACACAGCAATGGCAGGCCCATGGCCCGAATAATAGTGTGAATCGGGTCGATCTGGACCCGCAGTTCGTCCGGCATCGGCGGCCGGTTGGCCTTGTACTGGTCGTAAATGTCGTTACGGAAGGTCGGGCCCTTGGCATCGAACACCACGGCAATGCGACTGTCCGGATAATCACTGACCAGCTTGCGCACCATGGAAATCACACCACGGATGGCGTTGGTCGGGGTGCCATCACGGGTCGACAGGTTCTGGATCGCAAAAAAAGCCCGAAACAGATAGGAGGAACCGTCCACCAGGACAATCGGCGCGTTGGGATTCGTAACCATGGATGTCTCTTCCTTAAAATTCTGCCCGCATCTTACCACCCCGGATTGAAGACTTCACAACACACCACGGCAGGGTCACCTAAGCCGCCATGGTTCCGTGCTCTCCGCCGGGTACACCTATCCGGGGTCGGCGTGAACCCGTCCATGGGGCCTAGATTGCAGCATCCATGCTGCAAACTACCCCAGATAGGTATACCCGGCGGAGAGCACTTGGACTGTGGTCAACTCTAAACTTCCCGAGTAACTCGAGTAGCTGAAAGCCGTGCCATCAGGCTCGAGTAAACAGTATCCGGTCCTTCGCGGTGGGCTTGGCAGAACAGTCGGTTTATACTCCCGCCTCCATAACGCAACGCAGTACCAGTATGTCTGTATTTACTGAACTCAGCCGGGAGGACATCGAGTCCCTGCTTGGCGCCTACACCCTGGGTCACTATGCCGGTCATCAGGGCATCAGCGCGGGCACCGAGAACACCAACTACTTTGTCGATACCGACCTGAGTCAGTTTGTGTTGACGGTGTTTGAAAAGCACCGGCCCGATGAGCTGCCGTTCTTTCTGGCCCTGGGCGAACACCTGCACGATGCCCACTGCGCCGTGCCGCAGCCGTTTCGCACCGCAGACGGTGAGTTCCTGATGCAAGTTCACGGCAAACCAGCGGTCTTGTTTGAGCGCGTAACGGGCAAACACCATCAGCCCAGCCCCGATCACGCGGCGACGGTAGCCGGGGCCCTGGGTAAAATTCATCAGAGTACCGGCCTATTTTCCGGTCAACGACTGCACAGTCATGGCATAGGCTGGATTCGGGAGCGCCAGCACGACCTGGCCCCGGAACTCAATGCCAACGATGCCACCTTGTTCGATGCCGCTCTGGTTCGGCTGGAAGCGATTGACCGGGGTCTGCCGCAAGGCGTGATCCATGCCGACCTGTTCCACGACAACGCCTTGTTCGATGATAACGGGCTGGCTGGCATTATCGACTGGTACTTTGCCGGAACAGACCTTTACGCACTGGACATCGCGACCTGCCTGATCGACTGGTGCCTAGACGCGAAGGGCCTGCCAGACCCCGCCCAGGTCAGGAACTTCGTCGACCACTACGAACAGACGCGCCCCTTGAAACCCGGGGAGCGAGCAGCCATACCTGATCTTACCATTCAGGCCGCGACCCGCTTCTGGTTAAGCCGGGAACTGGCGTTGCGTGCCCATTCGGGTGATGGCAACGTCACCCAGAAAGACCCGAACCAGATGAAACGCATAGTCAGCCACCTGCTGCAAAACCCGCTCAGCGGTTTATAACCCACTATAATAAGGCTCCGGTCAACCCGGAACGATAAACCCGCAGCGCCTTCGACCGGCGATCATACAGAGCCGACGCCCGGGAAGGCGTTCTGCCAGAACTCACCGGGGAAAGCCCGCATAGGATCAATGCATGAAACGAAGCACCGTAAACGCCTCATTAACCCCTAAGGGCAGCCTGGAAGTGCTGTCTCAGCGGGAAGTGCAAAAACTGAAATCAGCCGGCGACAATGGTCTGTATGACCTGTTCCGTCGCTGTGCCCTGGCCATTTTGAACACGGGTTCGACCAGCGATAATGCCAAGACAATCCTGGAAACCTACCCGGATTTCGACATCGAGATCGTGCAGCAGGACAGAGGCATCCGCCTGAACCTGCACCATGCGCCAGCCGACGCCTTTGTTGATGGTCAGATGATCGCCTCTACCCGGGAGATGCTGTTCTCGGCGCTGCGCGACATCATATACACAGCCAGCGAACTGGAAAGCAAACGGGTTGATTTCAAATCCAGCGATGGCATCAGCGATTACGTCTTCCACCTGCTGCGCAACGCCCGCTCTTTGCATGCGGGCGAAGAGCCGCGCATGGTAGTGTGCTGGGGCGGCCATTCCATCGGTCATGAAGAATACGAATACACCAAGGAAGTCGGGCACGAGCTGGGCTTGCGCGGTATGGACATCTGCACCGGCTGCGGGCCCGGCGTGATGAAAGGCCCGATGAAAGGGGCCGCGATTGCGCACGCCAAACAACGCATTCGCGAAGGCCGTTACCTGGGTCTGACCGAGCCGGGCATTATCGCTGCCGAAGCACCTAACCCCATTGTCAACGAGCTGGTGATTCTGCCCGATATCGAAAAGCGCCTTGAGGCTTTCGTGCGGGTCGGCCATGGCATTCTGATCTTCCCCGGCGGCGCAGGCACGGCTGAAGAGTTGCTTTACCTGCTCGGCATCCTGTTGCACCCGGAAAACGCCGACCTGCCGTTCCCGCTGATTCTCACGGGTCCGAAATCGGCAGAGCCCTATTTCCAGCAACTGCACGAGTTCATTGCCCGCACGTTGGGTTACGCCGCCCAGCAGCGCTACAAAATCATCATTGACGACCATGCACAAGCCGCACGGGAGATGGTGCTCGGTATTGAGCAAGTGCGGGTTTTCCGCCGCGCCAAAGCCGATGCGTATCACTTTAACTGGCAGATGCACATCGACCATGAATACCAGCGCCCGTTCGAGCCCACCCACGCCAATATGGCCAAGCTGGAATTGCGCAAAGACATGCCGGTGCACCTGCTGGCAGCGAATCTGCGTCGTGCTTTCAGTGGCATTGTCGCCGGTAACGTCAAAGAGCAGGGCATTCGCCTGATCGAACAGCACGGCCCCTATGAAATCAACGGCGACCCGGACATTCTGGAGCCGCTCGATAACCTGCTCGAAGCGTTCGTCAAGCAACACCGGATGAAATTGCCCGGCACCGAGTATGTGCCCTGTTATGTAATCGGTAAGAAACAAACAGCCTGAATGATTAAACGAGAACCATCGTCCGGTACTTCCGCTTCCGTTCGCGGTGTAAATCAGGTGTTCTGACAGGTCGGGGGAGACGCTGGTAACCAGATTGTCGCTGACCGGGTGAGTAAACCGCGCTATCGCTCAGGCTACAGTGTCTCGTACCCGCCTGACTGATAATTCGGGTATTGCCACTGAAAGCCACTGCCTGCCAGTCGGTCACTGAGCAACCGCTTACCCCCAGCAACCTCTGGCATGGGGTGCAGCGCTGCAAGGCCTTGCTGCTTGCGCAGGTAATTCAGTACCTCGAACAACGGCGCAGGCTGACGATCGGTAACCAGATACCGATCAGCCAGCGCTGGCAGGGTTGCCAGATGCACCAGGGCTGCGGCAGCATCGTCAATGTGAATCCGGTTGGTCCAGTGGTTCGTCGCCGGCGGTTGCGTATCCGCTTTCAACGCCATTCGTCGCAGCCAGTCACGGCCCGGACCATAAATGCCGCTGAGTCGCGCCACTGCCGTCTCGACCGGCAAGCGATCGATGGCCGCTTCCATTTCCGCCAGACAATCACCCCCCCAGTCGCTGGGGTGAATCGGGCTGTCTTCAGTGAGGTCACGGCCATCGTTGGCACCGTATACCCGGGAAGAGCCCACCACGATGATGCGCTTGGGCGCTGTGCGCCAGTGTTGCAGGCTTCGCCCAAGTTGTTGCACCGGCTGCACGTATCCACGACGGTAGCCTTCGGCATCGCGCTGAGCGGCCGATAACGCGATGATGACCACGTCGGCCGCGATGTCCGGCCATGGCTCAACCGCCAGGTCGACCGAGCGTTGCTCAAACCCCAGTGCCGGGTCTGCAGCGGAACGACGCAAGCCGATAACGGATTCACCACTGTCCAGCAAACGCCGGGCAACACGGCGATTCAAATCCCCCACTCCTGCCAGTAGAAACCGACGCGACATATCATTACCCTCTTGTATCAAAAATCAGTTTTCGATAGTTTATCGCAAACAGATACACAACCCTACCCGGCACCGTTCGTCTCACGACACAAGCCCTGTGTTCGTATACCACGCTCATTGCCCTTATCAGGAATTACCTCATGACACTGACAGAACTGCGCTACATCGTCGCCTTGGCACAGGAGCGTCATTTCGGCAAGGCGGCTGAGCGGTGCTTTGTCGCCCAGCCGACCCTCAGTGTAGCGATCAAGAAGCTGGAAGACCGCCTCGGCGTTGCCATCTTCGAACGGGGCAAATCCGGAGTGCAGGTGACACCCGTCGGGCAACGCATCGTCGAGCAGGCGCAACGTGTGCTCGAAGAAAGCCACAAGATTGAAGACCTGGCCCATGCGGGCAAGAACCAGTTGTCCAGCCCGTTGAAGCTGGGCGTCATCTACACCGTTGGCCCCTATCTGTTGCCCCACATTATTCCGCAATTGCGTCAGATGGCACCGGAAATGCCGCTAGAGATTGAAGAGAACTTCACCTCCAACCTGCGCCACCGGCTGCGTGATGGCTTGCTGGATGCCATCATCATCGCCCTTCCGTTTAACGAGCCCGATGTGCTGACCAAGCCGATGTTCGACGAAGACTTTGAAATCCTGCTGCCCAGCGGCCACCCGCTGACCAAACGCAAGAGCATTCCGGCAGAAGAACTGATCCAGGAACCCCTGTTGTTGCTGGGTGAAGGGCATTGTTTTCGTGACACTATATTCAACGCCTGCCCGAACATTGCCTCGGCCTCGCGTGACCCCAAAGGCCGCATTCGCACCATGGCCGATGGCAGTTCACTGGAAACCCTGAGACACATGGTCGCCTCCAACCTGGGCATCACCATTTTGCCGCAATCAGCGACCGGCTCACGCCTGTACAACGATGAACTGGTGTCGGTACGTCCCTTTGCCAACCACGTACCACGACGCACGGTGGCGCTGGCCTGGCGGGCCAGTTTCCCGCGCCCGAAGGCGATCGACTTGCTCGAAACCTGTGTTCGCCAGTGCAACATCGGCTCCAATGCAGCTTGAAGACCCGATCAGCCGGTTAACCGGCGTGGGCCCGAAACTGGCCGAAAAGTGCCAGTCTATCGGGCTCAACACCGTTGGGGACTTGCTGTTTCACCTGCCCTACAAATACCAGGATCGCACCCGGATCACCCCGATTGGTAAGCTGCAATTGGGGATGGCCGTGGTGGTTCAGGGTGAAGTACGTGGCTCCCAGGTGCTGTTTGGCCGTCGGCGCAGCCTGATCTGCCGGCTGTCGGATGGAACCGGCTTGCTCAGCATGCGCTTGTTTCACTTTACCAAAGCTCAGCAAATGCGTCTGAGCGAAGGCACTCACGTGCGCCTTTATGGTGAGGTACGAATGGGCTCAACAGGGCTGGAAATGATGCACCCCGAATACGTTGCGCGTGACGACGACCAGTTTCCGCCACTCGACAACACCCTCACCCCGCTCTACCCCAGCAGCGAAGGGCTGAACCAAACCCGGCTGAGAACTCTGGTCGAACAAGCCATTACAGCCCTGAAACGCCAGGGTGGTTTGGCTGAGTGGGTACCGCCCGACTGGCTGGCTGGCTGGGGTTTGCCATCACTGACCGACGCATTGCTCACCCTGCACCACCCACACTCCAGCAGCGACACCCAGGCACTGCTCGATGGCCTGCACCCGGCGCAGCAGCGACTGGCTCTGGAAGAATTGCTGGCGCACCACCTGAGCCTGATGCTGATCCGTCAGAAAACCCAGGCCAATGGTGCGCCCGCCATCGCGCCCAGCAAAACCCTGGTCACTGGCCTGTTGCGCCAGCTTCCCTTTCAGTTAACCGGTGCACAGCAACGGGTCGCTGGCGAAATTCAGCATGACATGGGCCTCAGCTTACCGATGTTGCGGCTGGTTCAGGGCGATGTTGGGTCCGGTAAAACCCTGGTCGCCATGGTGGCCGCACTGCAGGCTATCGAGGCCGGGTTTCAGGTGGCCCTCATGGCGCCAACCGAGCTGCTTGCTGAGCAGCACTTTCGCACGTTACAGCAATGGGCCGAACCGCTGAACGTGCAGTGCTCACTGTTGCTGGGCAAACAGGGCAAACGCCAGCGCGAGAGCATTCTGACTGAACTGGCGGACGGCACCACTCAACTGATGATCGGGACCCACGCCCTGTTCCAGGCCGGAGTCGAGTACCACCGCCTGGGCCTGGTGATCATCGATGAACAACACCGCTTTGGTGTGCATCAGCGACTCGCACTGAAAGAAAAAGCCCGGGACGGCCTGCCCCACCAGCTCACCATGACCGCCACGCCGATACCGCGCACCCTGGCGATGACCGCTTACGCGGATCTCGATGTCTCCATCATTGACGAATTGCCGCCCGGGCGGACGCCAGTAACCACCACGGTAATCAGCCAGGAACGGCGCGATGCCGTGATACGCCGTGTTGACGCGGCCTGCGATTCGGGTCGTCAGGTGTACTGGGTGTGCACCCTGATCGAAGAATCTGAAGAACTCCAGGCCGAAGCCGCCGAGGAAACGGCCGACGTGCTGCAGCGCTGTTTACCCTCCCGGCGCGTCGGGCTGTTGCATGGCCGCATGAAACCGGCCGACAAAACCCGGTTAATGGCAGCGTTCAAAGACCGCCAGCTCGACATACTGGTGGCCACGACGGTCATCGAAGTCGGCGTTGATGTGCCCAACGCATCGGTGATGATTATCGAAAATCCGGAGCGGCTGGGGCTGGCCCAGTTGCATCAGTTGCGCGGCCGGGTGGGACGCGGCACCATCGACAGCCATTGCCTGCTGATGTTTGGTAACCAGCTGTCCGAACAAGGCAAACAACGCCTGGAAGTGATGCGCTCGACCAGCGATGGTTTCGTGATTGCCGAAGAAGATCTGAAACTGCGCGGCCCGGGCGAGGTGCTTGGCACACGCCAGACAGGGGCTATGGCGTTTCGGGTGGCGGACCTCGAACGTGACCGCAACTGGCTGACCGTGGTACCAGAACTTGCCCATCGCTTGCAGACTGAATACCCAAGCCACATATCGCCACTGGTCGAACGCTGGCTGTTTAACGCCGACCGCTATGCTCAAGTGTGACGCACGTCGCTTTTATCGTGATGCCTTGATGGTTATTGAACCGGAATAGCCCCTGACACCGAATAATGATCTAAACTAACACCATTAACTTGAAGGATTCATATTCAATGGCGAGTCCCATGGCCGAGCCCACCAACAAAGACCTGCCGTTTCTGGTCAAACAACATTTGCGCAAGCACAGCATCGCCCACGAAATTGATGCCAACGAGCACAAGGGCATCCGCGCTGAAGTCGCTTTGCTGCGGGATACATTCGGTCTGGTTCAAATCTTTTTCTGCTCCGATACCCTGCTCGACCTTGAGAAGGTAAAACGACTGACCGGGCGTCAGTTGCAGCCACTGGCTTTGCCGGAAATCAACAAGATCAAACTGAAATTGTCGGTCAGCACCCTGCCCGCCTTTGACGACCTGATGGAAGCAGAAACCCTGATCGATGAGCGGCTCTATGAACTCGATGAAGTCTATGTGTACAGCGGCAGTCAGCACGGCCTTATTCGCCTGGCCAACGCCCAGTTACTGAAGCACAAAGCAACCACCCGGGTCGCAGACCTGTGTGAACCCCTGCCAAACATCAGCCCGGCTAATAGCATCGACCTGTTCGAACAGGATCGTGAAGACATTCACCGTTCGTTAAACAGTTTCACGGCCTTGCGCATTCGCCAACGCATTGAAGAAACACTGGAAATACCCCCGTTACCGGCGACCGCTCAGGCGATTATCAAGTTGCGGGTTGATCCGGACGCCGATATCAGCAAACTCAGTCGAATTGTCGAAAACGACCCGAGTCTGGCTGCACAAGTGGTCAGTTGGGCCAGTTCGTCCTACTACGCTGCTCCCGGTTCGATAAAGTCGGTTCAGGATGCCATTGTCCGGGTGCTGGGCTACGATCTGGTCATGAACCTCTCGCTCGGCCTAGCGCTGGGCAAAACGCTCGCCCAGCCTACCGACAATGCCGAAGGCTTCGCACCATTCTGGACCAAAGCGGTCTATGTCGCTGCGACCAGCGGCGCCCTGCTGTCGTTGATTCCGCGCGAATTCAGACCCGGCTTTGGCCTCATTTACCTAACTGGCTTGCTGCACAATTTTGGGTATCTGATCCTCTCCCACGCCTTCCGGCCGCACTTTTCAGCCGTTTGCCGAATGCGTGAAGCCAACCGCCATTTGCCCCATCAATTTGTTGAACAGCATCTGCTCGGCATTTCCGGCGATCAAATTGCTGCCTATCTGATGAAGAGCTGGCAGATGCCTGCGGAAGTGTGCCTGGGCATACGCTACCAGGCAGAGCCAGACTACCTGGGCAACGGATCCGACCACGCTCAAATGGTGTATCTGGCCAATAATCTGCTGCAACAATACAGCTTGCTGCCCGGCGAAAGCCAACACTTGGATACATCAGTGTACGAGCACTTGCACATCAACCCGGATGAAGTTGAAGACATTATGGACACGCTAGTCGCCTCCAAAGATCAGATCGAAGGCATCATCCGCGGGCTGGAAAGCTAGGGAGCCTCTGAACAACTCTTCCGTGGCTCTGCTGGGCAGTTGACGCGGGGCCCTAATCTGCGTTCAATGGCTCTTATACGACTCAACCCTGTATTTTGAGCCTGCCCATGAGCAATACCAAGCCCACCCCGTCACTGCCCGACTACCGCAACCGGTTTAACCGGGGCTTGTGGCTGCGCGAGCGCAAACGCGACCTGGTGGGTTTCTTTGAGAACCGAAGCATTGTCACTGGGCCCATCGACCCGGATCCGTATTGGGCCAAAGTCCCCTTCGTCTCCATATGGCGCGTCAGCAGCCTGGGCACACCGGGATTCGATGGCTGGTACGGACTGGCCGGTGATCACCCCTGTGATATTGTCGGCATCAACAACCTGGTTGAGCACCCGCGGGAGATCCTGCGCTACTTTTCAGGCAAGTGGCTCTACGCAGCTCACCGGTTGAAACAGGGAGATGATTACGGCGACTTCAGAATTGAACAGATAGCCGACCGACCCAAAGTCGGCCGGCTGATTGAAGACCGGGCGCAGCGACTGCAGCGCTGGGTTGACGAAGAATCACTCTGGTAGGGCACCAGTACCAGCCCCCGTTGATTATACGGCAACTCCGCTAACGCATCACATATTATGCAGACAACCAGGCCTATCTGGTGTATACTCCGCGCCCCGTTTTTACCATAAGCCAAACAAGACTGTTTGGCGTGAAGGGAGCCTATTTGACCGATTCCTGCCTTGTCTGGGAATACGCCGGTTTACCGGTACGACTCGAAAGCGGCTCCTTCTTGAAGCCCGGGTGCACGTAAGTGCGACCCCTCGAGGATGTGTTCTGAATGACTGATACCCCCCGTTTTGATCAACTGGGCCTGGCGCCCAATGTACTTGAAAACCTGACCAAGCTCGGTTACGAAACCCCGACCCCCATTCAACAGCAGGCTATTCCGGCCATCGTCGCCGGCAAAGATGTATTGGGCCTGGCGCAAACCGGCACCGGCAAAACGGCCGCTTTTGCATTGCCACTGTTGAGCATCATGGACAGCAAAATTCAGGCTCCGCAAACACTGGTGCTGTGTCCAACGCGGGAACTGGCCATACAAGTAGCCGAGGCGTTTCAATCCTATGCCAAGGGCTCGGCGGGCTTTAACGTTCTGCCGATATACGGCGGCGCCGATATGCGCAACCAGTTGCGTGGCCTGAAGCAGAACCCGCAGGTCATCGTCGGCACACCCGGCCGGGTGATGGACCACCTGCGTCGCAACTCGCTGGACCTAACTAACCTCAAGCATTTGGTGCTCGACGAAGCGGACGAAATGCTGCGCATGGGCTTTGTTGAAGACATCGACTGGATTCTTGAGCACACCCCGGCCAACAAACAGGTTGCCCTGTTCTCGGCCACGATGATTCAGCAGGTCAAACGCCTGACCCAGCAGTACCTGAAAGACCCGGTACGCATTGAAATTCAGGCTAGCCAGGCCGCTCTGGAGAAAATAGAGCAGTTCGTCTGGCACGTTGGCGGCATCGACAAGCTCGAAGCCCTGACCCGTATTCTGGAAGTGGAAGAGTGGAACGCGGCGATCCTGTTCGTGCGCACCAAGGTTGAAAGCCAGTTCCTGGCCGACAAGCTCTCGGCCCGTGGCCACGCCTGTACCGCCCTGAGCGGTGATGTTGCCCAGAAGCAGCGCGAAGACATCATCAATCAGTTCAAGAGCGGCAAGCTCGATCTGGTGATTGCCACCGACGTGGCCGCCCGTGGCCTGGACGTTGAACGCATCAGCCACGTCATCAACTGGGACATTCCCGGCGATGTGCAAACCTATACTCACCGAATCGGCCGTACCGGCCGTGCCGGTCGCAGTGGTAAGGCGATCATGTTCGTCAAACCCCGCGAGCGTCGTTTGTTGCGGGATATCGAACGCGTCACCAAGCAACAACTGAAGCCTTACCCGCTGCCGAGCGCCGCTCAACTGAGCGACCACCGTGCCGGCCAGTTCAAGGCTGACGTACTCGAACGTATCGAAAACGCCGATCTGACGTTCTTCCGCGCCATGATTGATGGCTGGGTCGAGAACACCGAGACCCCGGTTGAAGCGCGCGACCTGGCGGCTGCACTGGCGATGATGGCACAGGAAGACAAGCCCCTGCAGATCCCGGAAGATCCCAAGCCCCGCCCGGCTCGCGATCGCGATGACCGCCCATCACGGGACGGCAAGCCCCGCCCGGAACGCGGCGCCAAGCGGGATCGGCCGCTGGATTATGATGCTCAGAAATATCGCCTGGATGTCGGCCGTAAAGACGGCGTAGAACCCGGCCATATTGTCGGTGCCATTGCCAACGAAGCTGGCATCGAAGGGCGCTTCATCAACAACATCAGCATTCAGGAGCAATACACTCTGGTCGACCTGCCTACCGGCATGCCAAAAGAGATTCTTGAACAGCTGAAAAAGACGCGCGTCAAAGGCCGCCCCATGGCCCTGCGTGCCTGGGAAGACAGCCCGGCTGGCGCACCGGCAAGGCGCAAACCCGCCGGCGACCGCAAGCCGCGCAAACCCCGCACGGCTGATTAATATCAGCGCCTTGCACTCATAAAAAAAGCGACCCTCGGGTCGCTTTTTTGTTTTCGGAGTTTGGGTTTGCCTGGGTGGCTGGAGTCCGTGTCAGGAACCGGGTAGGCTTATCTGGGGTCGGCGTAAATCCGTCCATGGAGCCTAGACCGCAGCATCCCTGCTGCGGACTACCCCAGATAAGCCTACCCGGCACCTAACACTCAATTGGTTGCAAACTCCGACTTTCCTTACTAAAAACTCAAAGCTCGCAGCTTGCTCCTACCCAATAAAATATTTAATCGCAGCCGCGATCAGCACCACTGGCACCAGAATCCGAATCCACTTCGAGTACTTCGCGGCCTGCTCTTCACTGACTTCCGAGCCCTTAGCCGAGGTGATCTTAATCACCACCAACATCACCACGGCCAGTACAACCAATATCGTCACAATAGGTGGCATCAAAGCTCTCCAAACAATTCGTTCATTCGTGTACCGGGGTCATCAGCGCGCATAAAGGCTTCGCCGACCAGAAACGCATTGATGCGGTTGTTACGCATTAATTCAACGTCAGCCGGAGTCAGAATGCCACTTTCAGTGATCAGAGTTCGCCCCTCGTCGACGGCATCTTTCAGCGTCAACGTGGTGTCCAGAGAAACCTCGAAGGTGTGAAGGTTACGGTTATTGATACCGATCAGCGGCGTATCGAGGCGCAACGCCTGCTCCATTTCAGCCGCATCGTGCACCTCAACCAACACATCCATACCCAGTGCCCGCGCCTGCGCATGGAGATCAGCGAGCTGTTTCGCATCGAGCGATGACACAATCAACAGTACGCAATCGGCACCAATGGCCCGGGCTTCGGTAATCTGATAGGGGTCAATCAGGAAGTCTTTGCGAATAACCGGCAGCGAACAACCATCGCGCACGGCCATCAAATAGTCTTCATGACCTTGAAAGAAATCCTGATCAGTGAGTACCGACAAGCAGGCCGCACCGGCACGTTCGTAACTGCGGGCGATATCAACCGGCAAGAAAGGATCGCGCAGAATACCCTTGCTCGGCGACGCCTTTTTAATCTCTGCGATCACCCCGGCTTTACCGGCGTCGATTTTAGCGTTCAGCGCCCGGGCAAAACCTCTTGGGGCCGGGTGCCGGTCAAATTCGCGTTCAAGATCCAGCGCACTGACGCGACGCGAGCGCTCGGCCACTTCCTCGCGCTTGCGGTCATTGATTTTTTTCAAAATGGTCGGTGTATCGGTCACGATCAGGCTCCGGTCAGGGCGTCTGAAAACGCCGCCAGTTCTTTCATTTTCTCGAAGGCCAAACCGGTTGAAATGGCATCCTGCGCCATGGCGATGCCCTGCTCCAGATCGCTGGCAACGCCCGATACATAAATCGCCGCGCCCGCATTCAGGGCGATAATGTCAGCCGCCCGGGCGGAGACTTCATCGCTGGCTCCGGTCAGGGCGCTTTTGATCAGTTCAAAACTTTGTTCGGAATTCTGCACCGCCAGACCAGACAGCCCCTGAGTCGCCAGGCCAACGTCTTCCGGGCGAATCTTGTAGCTGCGCACCTCGCCATCCTTCAGTTCAGCCACGAAGTTGCTGCCGCCAATGCTGAACTCATCGAGTCCGTCTTTGGAGTGCACCACCATCACATGCTCGCTGCCCAGACGCTTCATCACATGCGCCAGCGGCTCGCACAGGTTTTCAGTGAACACGCCAATGACCTGGCGTTTTACGCCAGCCGGATTGGTGAGCGGCCCGATGATGTTAAAGATGGTGCGCATGCCCAGCTCTTTGCGCGGGCCAATGGCGTATTTCATGGCACTGTGATGACCCGGTGCAAACATGAAACCCACCCCGACCGACTCAACGGCGCGTGCCGTCTGCTCGGGTGACAGGTTGATGTTAATGCCGGCTGCTTCGAGTAAATCGGCACTGCCCGAATTGGACGACACGCCGCGGTTACCATGCTTGGCTACCCGGCCACCTGCGGCTGCGACAACAAAGGCCGCCGCCGTAGAAACGTTGAACAAATCTTGCCCGTCGCCGCCGGTGCCGCAGGTATCGACCAGATGCTCAACGTTCACGTCGACACTCGCCGCCAGCTCACGCATGACCATGGCGGCACCGGTGATCTCCTCGATCGTTTCCCCTTTCATACGCAAGCCCATCAGAAAGGCACCGATCTGAGCGTCGGTGCATTCTCCGGTCATGATCTGGCGCATCACCAATTGCATGTCTTCCTGGCTGAAATGGCCGTGTTCGGAAATGCGCTTCAAGGCGTATTTGATATCCATGCTCGCTCCTGCGGGTCAGGGTAATAGGGGGGAGGTTCAGTTTTGCAACACTATATCAGATTGCCGCTGGCTGATCAGGCCCCGGAGCCGCCGCCAGGGCTTCGGGCAATGGCACACCCAGAAACCGGGCCAGCAGTGCATGGCCATGATGGGTCAGAATCGATTCAGGGTGAAACTGAACCCCTTCCACAGCAAGCGTTCGGTGCCGAACGCCCATGATCTCCTCGACCGAGCCATCCGGGCTCTCCGTCCAGGCGGTGACTTCCAGGCTGTCCGGCAAGGCGGACTGACCAATCACCAGCGAATGATAGCGCGTCACCTGAAACGGATTCTCAAGGCCGGCAAACACACCGCGCCCAGTATGGTGAACCAGGGATGTTTTACCGTGCATCACCCGGCCAGCCCGCACCACGGCGGCACCAAATACCTGGCCAATGCACTGATGCCCCAGGCACACACCCAAGATCGGAATAGTGCCAGCGAAATGCCGGACCGCCGCCATTGAAATACCGGCGTCATTGGGCGTACAGGGGCCGGGGGAGATCATCAGCGCATCGGCCGACAGCGCTTCCAGCTCGGCCAGTGACGCTGTGTCGCTTTGCACCACACTAACCTCGGCACCCAGCTCTTGCAGGTAGTGAACCAGGTTATAGGTGAAGGAGTCGTGGTTGTCGATCATGACCACGCGGGGCAACGCAAGCGACATGTTAGGGGTACCTGTTCCGGACGGGGCGGGCGACAGTGTGAATCAAGACGGGTTAAAATGCATGCCTGTTGCAACCAGACTTGGCCGGAGAACCCCTATTCAGCCCTCAAACACCCAGCGCCTGCTCGACCGCGACTTTTACCGCAATGGCCCGGATCACCGCGCCGGAACCGACGTTGGCTTTGCCGAGGTCAAACGCCGTTTTGGCCTGCGCACCATCACCATCGGCCGCTGGGTAACCAAAGCAGAACAGGCCGGAACGGCCAACCACTTTTACGATGCGTTGTCCGATCTGCAAACGTTGTTGCACGGCCCGGCAGACCTGCTGTCGCTGCGCGGCACTCTGTCGCTCACCTATGGCAGCGGCGGGCAACCCGGCGTGTCGGCCCATTACGAGCCGGCCACACGAACCCTGGCTCTGGCCAAGAACGCCGGGCCGGGCAGCATTGCCCATGAATGGTTCCACGCACTGGACCACTACCTCTCTGACAAAGCCTTTAAGAAAGCCACCGCCGGTCGCTTCGCCTCGGCAGCCTGGCTCGCCGACAGCCCAACCATCGATCACCCGCTCAACCGGTTGCTGTTCGACTGCTTCAATACGATTTTACTGAATGAAACCGGCAACGGCACCAGTGAGGTGTTCAAGCAATCGGTGGCGGCCGACCGGAGCCAGAACGGCCTGTATTTCAGCCTGCCAGAGGAATTGGCAGCCCGGGCTTTCGAAGCCTTTATACAAGACTCGCCACTGAAAAATCATTTTCTGGTGAAAGGCACGAAGGAATCGCCAGAGGCCAAGCTCGGGCTCTATCCTCAGGGAGTGGAAAGGGAACGCATCAACACGGCGTTCAATACGTACTTTCAGGCACTGGGCACGGCGCTGATGCGCCAGGGCATTGGCCCCAACACACGCTAAGCCTTCCTAAACCGGCTCGCCAGAACAGCCTAAACCCGAACGCTCACGTTTTGCCCAATATTACCGACTGACCCAGACGACTGAGCCGGGTCGATGCTTTGAATCAATTGCAACGCAAGATCCGCCTGCATGTCGATCGCTTGCTTAAAGGTTTTCAAGCCCGCGTCCTGTTTCGCCTCGGTGGTTGCTTGCGCGCTTGAGTATGCCGCCACGGAACTAAGGGAGCCGACGTTCATGAGCCCTCCATTGGATTAATGTGTCAGGCTTACTGCATCGGCGAGCGGTTCAGAAACTTGAGTCATTTAACGCCGTAGCTCAGTGATCTGCCGATCGCTTCACGGCCTGTTTTTGGTCCCACAATACCTTTACCGGACGGGATAACTTATCCGGATGGCGGGGTGTGACTTCAGAAAAACAGTCGTAAATGCGCTCCATGTCGGCTTCGAGGTCATCTCCGGGTTCCAGGACAAGCGGAAAGGAAATCTGTTTTTTCTCGTAGTCCGCCGTTGCCAGTACAATCGGCAAGCCTGCCTGGCGAGCAATGTGATGAAACCCGGTTTTCCATTTGTCGGCATTACTGCGGGTACCCTCGGGGGTCATCACGACAATGATCCGGTCATGCAGGTTCAACTCTGCCACCGTTTGCCCGACCACACCACCGGCTCTTGCCCGGTCAACCGGAATGCCACCCAGCTTTCTCAGCAGCCACCCGAAAGGCCCTTTGAACAGGTTGTTTTTGATCATAAAGCGGGCATGCAATGTCAGCGCGATACCGCTGGTAATGCCCAAAAATCCGTCCCAGTTAGAGGTATGAGGGCCTCCCACGACAATGGCTTTGGGGACATCGGGAAACGGGCGTACTTCCCAGCCAAGCAACCGCAACAAGCCGATAGCAACCCGGCGCATCAACGAGCCGCCGCCGGACAACGCTTTATTATTGTTTTGCATAACGATCCTGACACTTTCCACAACAACCCCAATACTACCGCATACTGAGCGTTGACACACATTACCTGGCACGCGCCCTTTAAATGTAGCTCGACAGCGGGCATGTCATCGCGGTGAGTAATCGGCTTTGCCAGCACTTATTGGCCACGGAGCGGTTGCCCTGCCGGCCGATACAGAAAAACTATCAGATCGGTCAGTAAAACAAACTTATGGCAATGACAAGTCACTGCTATAACTAACTCACTGCAAAGCGGAAAGGAAGCCATGACTTGCCGCTTGCCTTGCACGTTGACTGACATGGCTCAGCCCGGTACTGGCTTCCGGCAGACGGACTGTAAAGTCTCTGGGCCCGGTGGCCAGTATACCGAGTCCCGACTAACGTTACGGCACCTTTATAACCAGAATAATCGAACCAAACAGTCACAGACGGAGAGAGTTATGACCACGAATCAGACAGAAACCGCCGGCAAATGCCCGGTGATGCACGGCTCCCGCACTAAGGCAAGTACGGGTACCGCCAACCAGGACTGGTGGCCGAACCAGTTGAACCTGGCCATACTTCACCAGCACGCACCCAAGTCCAACCCCCTGGGTGACGATTTTGACTACGCCGAAGCCTTCAAAAAGCTGGACCTTCCTGCTGTCAAAAAAGACATCGAAGCCCTGCTGAAAGACTCGCAAGACTGGTGGCCAGCCGACTACGGTCACTACGGCCCGTTCATGATCCGTATGGCATGGCACAGCGCCGGTACCTACCGCACCGGCGATGGCCGTGGCGGTGCCGGTACCGGCAACCAGCGCTTTGCGCCGCTCAACAGTTGGCCAGACAACGGCAACCTCGATAAGGCTCGTCGTTTGTTGTGGCCGGTCAAGCAGAAGTACGGCAGCAAATTGTCGTGGGCTGACTTGTACATCCTAACCGGCAACGTCGCCATGGAATCCATGGGCTTCAAAACCTTTGGTTTCGCCGGTGGCCGTGCCGACATCTTCCAGCCGGAAGAAGACATTTACTGGGGCGCCGAGAAAGAGTGGCTCGCCACCAGCGACAAAGACAACAGCCGCTACTCCGGCGAACGGGATTTGGCAAACCCACTGGCTGCGGTTCAAATGGGTTTGATCTACGTGAACCCGGAAGGCCCTGATGGCAACCCGGACCCGCTGGCATCGGCCAAAGACATTCGTGAAACGTTTGCCCGCATGGCGATGAACGATTACGAGACCGTTGCCCTGACCGCCGGTGGCCACACCTTCGGCAAAACGCACGGTGCCGGCGACCCGGAAAAAGTCGGCCCGGAACCCGAAGCGGCTCCGATCGAAAACATGGGCTTTGGCTGGATCAACAGCCACGGTACCGGTAAAGGCCGTGATACCACCACCAGTGGCCTCGAAGGCGCCTGGACACCCACGCCAACCCAATGGGACATGAGCTACTTTGACGTCCTGTTCGGTTACGAGTGGGAATTGTCGAAGAGCCCGGCCGGTGCCCAGCAGTGGGTGGCCAAAGGTTTGAAAGACAGCGACAAAGCGCCTGACCCGGAAGACGCGTCAACCAAGGTCGGCATCATGATGTCCACTGCCGACATGGCGATGCGCGAAGACCCCGAGTACCGCAAAATCTCGCAACACTTCCACAAAAACCCGGAAGAGTTTGCCGATGCCTTCGCCCGCGCCTGGTTCAAATTGACGCACCGCGACATGGGCCCGAAAGCCCGTTACCTCGGCCCGGAAGTGCCGGCTGAAGACCTGATCTGGCAAGATCCGGTTCCGGCCGTTGATCACGAACTGGTCAGCGCCAGCGACGTTGCCGACCTGAAGAGCAAGATCCTGGCCACAGGCCTGTCGGTATCTGAACTGGTGTACACCGCCTGGTCCTCTGCATCGACCTACCGCGGTTCCGACATGCGCGGCGGTGCCAATGGCGCTCGCATTCGTCTGGCCCCAATGAAAGACTGGGACGTGAACCAGCCAGACCAACTGGCCAAGGTACTCAAAGCACTGGAGGGCGTTCAGAAGGCGTTCAATGGCGCCTCGGGCAGCAAAAAAGTATCGCTGGCCGACCTGATTGTGCTCGGTGGTGTCGCCGCGGTAGAGAAAGCCGCCAAAGACGCCGGTCACAGCGTCGAGGTGCCCTTTGCGCCGGGCCGAACCGATGCGACCGACGACCAGACAGACGTTGAAGCGTTTGATTGGCTCAAACCGGAAGCCGACGGTTTCCGCAACTACCGGCGCGCGGCGTTCACCATTTCCGACGAGGAAATGCTGATCGACAAAGCTCAGTTGCTGGGCCTGAGTGCCCCGGAAATGACGGTACTGGTCGGTGGTATGCGCGTGCTAAATGCCAACCACAAGCAAGCCAAGCACGGCGTGCTGACCAAGACACCGGGCAAACTCACCAACGATTTCTTCGTGAACCTGACCGACATCAACACCGAGTGGAAGCCAACGTCTTCCGACGCGGATGTGTTTGAAGGTAAAGATCGCAAGAGCGGTGACGTGAAGTGGACCGGCACCCGCGTAGACCTAATCTTTGGCTCCAACTCCCAGTTGCGCGCCATTGCTGAGGTCTATGCCGAGAGCGACGCGAACGAGAAGTTTGTGAAAGACTTCGTCGCAGCCTGGACCAAGGTGATGAACGCTGATCGGTTCGATCTGGCGTAACAAGCACTGAACGGTTAAGACCAAGGCCGGATGCCAAAAAGGGCATCCGGCCTTTTTTATGCGCGACAGAAACCAAACCAACCACAGAATTCCACCAACTAATCGCTCCCTCTCCCATCCCATGGGAGAGGGCTGGGGAGAGGGCTCTTTTCAAGATTGTTGAATAAAGCGTCCAGCCAAAACCCGGCCCCAACCGGTACCGACTTTCGCCCGAGCTTGCAGGGGCTTCCTGCCCCCAAGCCCTACCGCAGGCATCCCTGCCTGCTGCGAAACCCGGTACCGGCTGGTGCCTAGCCCTGCGTACCACACTCCATTCCCAACTAAGAGCGGACACGTCTGACACCTCCTCGAAATAAGTTCTTGCCAACCCTGTCACAGAGTGAGAAGGTGAAAACACAACCTATTCTGCCTTGGTGTGCCCTGTAACCGGCCGGGCGGTAGCGAGTCTTGTCGATTCTCAGGCCTACTTTTGTTGCTCCAATCTGTCGTGCATCAAATTCCGAATTTGTGTTGAATCGACTCTAGCCATTACACACCAAACATGAATGTAAGCTTCATCGCAGTCAGAGACTGAATCGCGACGTATATACCGGAAAAAACCGGAATATGTGTCGCTTGAGACGCTGATTCCAGATATCAGCGTCTCAAGCGACGGGTTTGCTGGCTTTGATATCACGTAGGTTTGGCAACGTAATCTGACTGAAAGCCCACAGTAGCTAGTCTTTAGCAGTAGCGCTCTGTAGGTTAGGTGTCGCATCTGCCGGAATAACTGGCGGAGGCGAAGATGAATAAGCTGTTACGTGTTTGAGGTAGTCATAGACTGATCTATGAAAGTTAAATTGAAAGAGTTTGAACAACATCTATACCACTTTGACGTTGAGAATAATGACAAAGCTGAGGGTCATCTTGACGATGCTTTGTCGATGATCGGCTGCATTGTCATGTTCTTTAATAGCCTTGAAAGCACCTTAGACCATGTGCTGTGTGAAAATTTTACAGACCGCACTGACTCAATGGGTCTTATCGTTCTGAACAAAATGAGTGTTGGCGCAAAGGTAGAACTATTTAAAAGATTCTGTGATGACTTACATCTACAGATCGGGTCAGAAGTAGAGGGTTATGGAAAGCTTCTAAACGACCTTGGAGATTCCATACGGCTCCGTAACTTAATAGTACATGCTGATTGGGAAACGACAGACGACGAGGGATACACGTACGTTGGATTGAAAATGTCGAAGACGGGAATGAGGCAAGAGTATCGTCAGTTTACTCCCGAAGCACTACAGGAAATTAGTGAACTTTTAATACACACCAGAGTAAATATATATAAATATTGGGAGCGTGCCACCGATGTCTTTTATGGGCGTGATCCCGGAGCATTAGGATTAGGAGCTGACAAATGAAACCGGAGACATTGGGAGAGATTCTTAGCGATATGTACGTTACTGCTAAGGACGGGGAGAAAGTATCAAATATTCATCTTTTTGGAATTCGTTTTGCAAAAGAAATTACGTCATGCGGAACATCACCAACAGAAATAGCGAGGCATGCCGGTATTGATGTTTCGTACGGGACGGAAATCAGTAAAGGAAGAAAGTTAGCTAAGTATGTACTTATCAAATGACACGTAACAAAGTCATGAACTTCGCGCCTTCGGCGCCGGACACGGCCGACGGCCGCGCCGGTTATGAACGGCGTTATACAGGAGAAAACAATGAAGTACCCAGTAGAAGAGGTATTCCGAACGGAGGGGGTACCGGAGTTCACCTTCGTCAAACCGCCAAACTACAACGAGATATTCGTCGATATACGTAATACGGGTAAGCCCACGATCATTGAGGGCCAATCGGGTACGGGCAAGACAACCGTCGCGAAGAAGATTATAGAGCATGCCTTCCCGCATGGAGACTTTGGCTACCTCTCTGCGCGTAAGGCTAGTGATATGGCAAATATTCTAGCAATTGCAGAAGGAACTCTCCAAGGCAAGTGGATTATCGATGATTTCCATCGACTGGACGCTAACGTACAGGCACAAATTGCCGATCTGGTAAAAGTCGCTGCCGAAAATTTCGACGCTGCAGCACATCCTAAATTAGTACTCATTGGTATCAATAAGGTTGGCAGTGAACTTATTCTTCTTGTTCATGACATTGCTAAGCGATGCGGTATTCACCGGATACAGCCTGCCGATAAAGACATCTCGCTAAGGATGATTAGTCGAGGAGAAGAGAAATTAAACGTATTGCTGGAGGACAAAGAGTCCATCTTTGCCGAGACCGAGGGGGACTATTGGCTGACGCAGTTGACGTGTCAAGCGATCTGCCTTAGCCACGACATACTCGAGACTGAAGATTCTCAAACGAGATTACCTTACCTGCAAGATGATGTTCGGGCTCGTATTATCGCACGGCTTGAGCATTCTTATAGAGAGCCAGTGAAGGAGTTTGCGCGCGGGAAGCGCTTCCGGCCAACGAACGATCCCTACTTTCGACTACTTCGCCTGATAGCGGCGCAGAGGAGTTCAATCGCAGACCTCAACGAGTTGGCAAATGCTAACCCCGACGTAAGAGGGAGTATCAATAATATTAAGGAGCGGCGCATCACTATCGTGCTGGAGTCGAAGCCTATCTGTGATCGCTACTTCTACTACAATCCTGATACCAAGACATTCGCAATTGAAGATCCGGCGTTCTTTTACTATCTACAGCATCTCGATTGGGAGAATATGCGTAAGGATTGTGGTTTTAGGGACGATCCGCAAACTTTTGATTGGGATTTTGCAATTTCTTTCGCCGGTGAATGTAGAGTGCTTGCCAAAACGATTGCCGATCTCCTCGAAATTCTAGACTGTACAGTCTTTTACGATCAGTACTATGAAGCTAATTACCTTGGTACGGCTTGGTCTCAGCAATTCAAGGATATTTTCGGTAGTAAGGCAAGATATGTTGTTTGTTTGCTCGACTCTCATCATGCAGAGAAGATTTGGCCAACATTCGAGAGGGAGTGTTTTACGCCGCGTGTAGAGGATGCCGCTGTGATTCCCATCTACTTGGACGATACTCCTTTCATAGGAATTCCCAAGGATATAGTGGGCATAGACTTCAAGGAATTTGATTGGGGTAATTCCGAGCTAGTCACAGATAAGATTGTCTACAAACTCGAAGACAAACTCAGAAATTCATAACAATGCAATCCACGCGACAGGCTCGTGATTGCGGGCGTTATACGTGAAGGAGAAAAACCATGGGGTTGCCAAGAGCATTTGTTGGATTTAGCAGTACAGACATTCACTATTATCGACTCATGCAAGCCTGGAAGGCCAATAAGAGTATTGACTTCAACTTTGCGAGCTGCCAGCTTCAATCTGAAGTTAATTCAGAAGACGAAGCTTATATCAAGCGCAAATGTCGAGAGAGAATCAATTTGGCCGGAAAGTATCTATTGCTCATTGGACAGGACACTAGAAGCAAACATAAGTATGTGAGGTGGGAAGCGGAGGTTGCTATAGAAAAAGATTGTACTATCATAGGAATAAACCTGGATGGTTCTAGCCCGGATATTTCACCAAACAGCCTAAAGTAGCACTGCATAGAATTTGTTGAATGTTTTCGAGCAGCTCCACAGCTACAGGTCGATTTTGACCCGGATTCCCGATTTTCAGGCACACTTCCCCTTACCCCGTTGTTTAAAGTGTGCCGGGTCAGCACTGGTTATGGCTATGTCGAGTTCAGGTTGTTCAGTGCGGTTTCAAACAGTCCTTGATATGGGTAATGACTGGGCAGCAGGAAGCGAATTCGGCGCGTATTGTGTATGACGATGGCCGCCACCTTACACAGCTTTAGCCGGAT
>NZ_AUIH01000032.1 GCF_000423605.1 Saccharospirillum impatiens DSM 12546 | reverse complement strand
GTATCCTCAGATCAGCCGTTCATGGCGAGCGCATTGGCAGAACCTCAACACGATTTTCAGCTACCCGGAAGACATCCGCAAAGTGATTTATACGACCAACGCCATAGAGTCACTCAACAGCGTCATCCGCAAGGCCGTCAAAAAACGGAAACTCTTCCCGACAGACGACTCGGCTGTAAAAGTAATCTACTTGGCGATCCACGAAGCATCAAAGAAATGGACTATGCCGATCCGTAACTGGAAGCAGGCACTGAATCGCTTTATGATCGAATTTGAAGACCGCTTGGCGGATTACCGGTGAATCTGGCAGTTACACAGAAATATGTACAGGCTCGGTTTCTTGCCTGATTCATGACCACGATACCCCCACTCTGGTTTCTGTCGATGCGCTCCGGGCGCCCGCTGCGTACAACATTATGTCTTCCTCGTTTATCTGTTCATCGCGCAAGTCGGCGACAATACGGCCTTCGCGTACCACCAATACCTGATCACACAAACCGATAACCTCTTCCAGTTCCGATGAGATAACCAGGATGGCTTTACCTTCGTTGGCGAGCGTACGAATCAACCGGTAAAACTCATGTTTTGTACCAACATCGATACCCCGGGTAGGTTCATCGAGAATCAGTATGTCCGGTTCAATATCCAGTAATTTGGCGAGATACACTTTTTGCTGATTACCGCCACTCAACAGTCCAACCTCTGTCGTCAAACTGGCCGTACGAATACTTAACGCTTTTTGGTAATGCTCGGCCTGACAACGCTCGGCACGATGCCGGATCAGGCCTTTCACATAGCGCTTAAGGCTGAGCAAGGTGATGTTCTCAATCAGGTTAAAGCTCAACACCAGGCCTTTCCCCTGCCGATCTTCCGACAGATAGGCCAGGCTGTGGCGGTGCGCGTCTTCCGGTGACGAAATGGCACAGGCTTCACCATTGATCAATACCTGTCCCGATGTCTTCTGGCGCAACCCCATGATCGTTTCTGCGATCTCGGTTCGCCCCGAACCCACCAGACCGGATAGCCCGAGAATCTGACCGCGATGCAAAGTAAAATTCACATCGGTCAGCTGAGACCCAAGCGATAGCTGCCGCACTTCCAACGCAACATCACGGGTATGCTCCTGTTTGGCCGGAAATACCTGCGACAATTCACGACCGACCATTTTCCGGGCCATGCTCTCTTCATCCAGATCGGTGGTTGAACAGTGCTCAACCACCTGGCCATCGCGCAGAATCAGAACGCTGTGACAGAGATCGATGACTTCCTTGAGCTTGTGAGAAATAAACAGAACAGCGACACCCGTGGCTTGCAAACGACGCACGACATCAAACAGAACCCCGACTTCGCTATAAGTCAGTACCGTGGTCGGCTCGTCCAGAATCACGACGCGAGCGTCGTCTACCAAGACACGGGCCACCTCTACCATTTGCTTTTCTGCAACACTCAACGTGCTGATCGATGCCTCGGGATTAAGCGTTGCGTGCAAGCTTTCCATCACTTCAAGGGTTTTGCGTCGCATAGTCGTGCGATCCAGAAAGCCGCGTTTGCGAATTTCCTGACCGAGAAACACGTTCTCGTAGACCCGCAGAGTGGGAACCAGATTGAACTCCTGCGGAATCATGGCAATACCCAGTCGACGCGAGGTTACCGGGTCCAGTTCGCCATAGTGGTAACCGCCTATTTCCAACGATCCGACACTGGGCTGATAAACACCGCTGATCAGCTTCAACAACGTTGACTTACCGGCCCCGTTTTCGCCAAGAATGCCAATTATCTGACCCGGATGGATGTCCAGATTGATGTCTTGTAAAACAACGTTGGGCCCGAAGGATTTGCCCAGTTTGTGCAGTCGAATCAGGGGCTCGGTCATGATGACACTCCGTTGCTGATTGACGTCCACTGGCCATTGTTCTGGTTCGAACGCAACGTGGCCGCGATGAATTTCAGACCGTCAACGCCTGTAGAGACATCGGGTAGCCACCCCCCTTGAGAGGCCGTGGACACATCGGCGGCCAGTGCCTGATACAGATTGGCGAAGCCTTCCAGGTACCCTTCCGGATGGCCTGGCGGTATGCGCACGCTCGCTGCCGTCGCATTGCTGAACCACTCGTCCCGGCGCGTGATGCGTTGCCGGGGCTGATTCAACGGAGACAACCAGAGTTCATTCGGGTTTTCCTGTGCCCACTCAAGCGACGCTTTGTCGCCGACAACACGAATACGCAAGGCATTTTCAAAACCCGGGGCCGTCTGACTCGCCCATAACATGCCGGTTGCCCCACCCTCGAACCGCAACATAGCCTGAACGTTATCGTCGAGAACACGACCCGGCACCTGACACGTCAATTCGGCACTGACCGATTCGGGTGTTAAGCCGGAGATAAAACAGGCCAGTTGAAAGGCGTGAGTTCCAATGTCTCCGAGAGCACCTGCAGACCCGGCCCGTTTTGGGTCAAGCCGCCAGTCAGCCTGTTTATTGTCAGCTGTCGGCACCTCACTCAACCATTCTTGAAGGTATTCGACCTGCAGGCTTCGAATGCGGCCCAGGTCACCCCGTTGAACACAATCACGTGCGTGCTGAACCAGCGGGTAACCGCAATAATTATGCATCAATACGAAGCGTGTTTTACGGTCGGCTACGCGCTCAGCCAAGTGTTCAGCTTCAGCCAATGACACGGTCATCGGCTTTTCGCAAATCACATCCAACCCCGCCTCAATGCAGGCCAGCGCAATGGGGTAATGCAAATGGTTGGGTGTGGTTATGGCAACAACACGGGCGCCATCATCGCGCGCGGCTTCAGTGTCTATAAGCGCATCGTAACTGTCATAGCAGCGATCAGGGTCGAGCCTCAACTGTGACGCTGTTTCCCGGTTACCTTCAGCTCGAGTACTGAATACACCGGCCACAAGTTCAAACTGGTTATCCAGGCGGGCGGCAAACCGGTGGACGGCACCGATCATTGAACCCGGGCCGCCGCCAATCATCGCCAGGCGCAGGGGAGTCGATTGGGTCATTGCAAACATCCTTTATCGTCTGGGTTGCTCAGAGGCCGAGAAGCGTTCGGTTAGCAGCGTCATCAGTACCGGCGGCGGCAAAGTCATCAAACGCCTTGTCGGTCACGCGAATGATGTGATCGTTCACAAAACGCGCGCCTTCCGCTGCGCCCTGCTCCGGATGTTTAAGCGCACACTCCCATTCGATAACCGCCCAGCCGGCAAAATCGTATTGAGCCAATCGGGAGAAAATACCTTTAAAATCAACCTGGCCATCACCCAGTGAACGAAAGCGCCCTGCCCGGTCGACCCAACTTTCATACCCGCCGTAGGTTCCCTGCAAGGCCGTCGGATTGAACTGTGCATCCTTGACATGAAACATTTTGATTCGATCCTGAAAGTGATCAAGAAAACCCAGATAGTCGAGTTGCTGTAACACAAAGTGCGACGGGTCGAACAGAATGCAGCAACGCGGATGATGATCAACCGCACTCAAAAAACGCTCAAAGGTCGCTCCGTCGTGCAGGTCTTCACCGGGGTGAATTTCATAGCACAGGTCTACACCGGCTTCATCGAACGCATCCAGTATCGGCTTCCAGCGTTGCGCCAACTCATCGAAACCTGCCTCTACCAAACCCGCTGGGCGCTGTGGCCAGGGGTACAGGAAAGGCCACAACAAGGCACCGGAGAAGGTGGCATGCGCTGTTAACCCCAGGTTCTTACTGGCCTTTGCAGCCAGCAACAGCTGATCGACAGCCCAGGCTTGCCGCGCCTTAGGGTTTTTACGCACGGACTCCGGGGCAAAACCGTCGAACAGGTCATCATAAACCGGGTGTACGGCAACCAGTTGGCCTTGCAGATGAGTAGACAGCTCGGTGATTTCAAGCCCATAACCGGCCAGCAGATCCGTAATTTCACGGCAGTAATCGAGGTCTATCGCGGCTCGTTCCAGGTCAAGCAGGCGTTTGTCGCCACTGGGGATCTGCACACCTTTGAACCCTAGGCCAGAGGCCCAGCGGGCGATACTGTCGAGGCAATTGAATGGGGCTTCATCACTGGCGTATTGCGCCAGAAAGAGCGCTGGCCCTTTGATGGTCTTCATAATCAGACACCTTGTGTTTTTGTTTTTGTATAATGTAATGCATTACATTCAAGCAGAGAGACACGACAACGTCAACCACCAAACACAAGGCTTATTTTTTGAAAATTGGTAATAATTGGCTTATATTCGATGAATAGCGCGCCATCATGGGCCGCCAATTAGTGCCAATATCTCTGTTATCATATGTAATCCATTACATAAAGATCACTATGGCACGCCAACGGACGCCGGGTTTCCGGCCGGTTTATCCTGCATTGAATGCCTGTGATACCATCGACCCTGTTGACGTTGAAGATACGTATCATGCCCACCATTAAAGATGTTGCCCTCGCCGCCGGTTGTTCCACCGCCACTGTTTCACGAGCGCTCGCCAACCCGGAAAAAGTGACTGAAGCCACGCGCAAGCGAGTGGCCAGCGCGATTGCCAAAGTGGGTTATTCTCCAAACCTCGCGGCACGCAATCTGCGCCGCAGCGAATCCCGCACCATCGTCGTGTTGCTGCCCGATATCGCCAACCCTTTTTTCTCAGAGATCATTGCAGGGCTGGAAGACATTGCCCACCGGGAAGGCTACCGGGTCTTGCTGGGCGACTGCGAACATGACACCGGCCGCGCCAAAGCTTACTTTGATTTGCTGCCCACCAATCAGGCCGATGGCATCATTCTGCTAACGGCTGAGATCCCACTGACCCTGGTCACCCAACAAGCACGTGGCAGCCAGATTCCGCTGGTAATGGCCTGTGAATATTTTGACCAGCTAGCCCTCCCCACCGTGCGCATTGATAACCCACTGGCTGCGGCTCGTGCTGTCGAATATCTGGCTTCGCTTGGTCATCAGCGTATTGCCTCTATAACCGGGCCCATGCAGAACCCCATCTGCATCGACCGGGTGAAAGGCTACCAGTCGGAAATGGCACGTCAGAGCCTGGCGGTCAACCCGGGCTGGATCGTCGAAGGTGATTTCGGTTTTCTATCCGGGTATCAGCAGGGGCAAGTATTGCTCGCGATGCCACAGGAACATCGCCCCACAGCCATTTTTTGCCACAGCGACGAGATGGCTATCGGTCTGATGAAAGCGGCGCGGGACGCATCAATTCAGGTACCGGAAGCCCTGTCAGTTATCGGCTTCGATAACATCGGCCTCAGCGAATACTGCCAGCCTGAACTCACGACTGTCAGCCAGCCCAGAGACGAAATAGGCCGCTGTGCCATGCGTCTGTTGCTGGACGTCCTGCGCAAGAAGCAAGTACCTCACCAGCAAGTACTCAGTACCCAGCTGATTGTGCGGGCCAGCACGACACAGGCGCCCAAATCCTGACGACAGCATGGCGGTCAGCAACCCCCTTAAACGATTAAGTTAACATTAACCGCCAAGCTGGTTAGACTGGAGGAAAGCCACCCGTTCACTCTGTATTTTTGCTGGAAGGCCGCGCCATGGATCATTCGCTCGATTACGACGCCCGCATCACCCTGGACCGTTTACTCCCCCGGCTAAAACCCAAGGCCAACAGCGACACAGAGTGGGTTGCCTTTGAAGCGAACCTGAACACCCAGTTTCCCAGGCTTTTTGGTCTGCTGCGCTCCCTGTACGGCGACCAGTACGATTTCTACTATCACCTTGAAAATACGCTGGGCACCTTGCTGGAAGCCTTTCAACAGCGACCGGCCGTATTGCGCAATCAGGACAAGAAGCGCCAGGCCGACCCACTCTGGTTCAAGCGCGAGAATATGCTGGGGGCGGCCTGTTATGTCGACTTGTTTGCCGGCGACCTGAAAGCATTGCGTGAACAAATCCCCTACCTGAAAGAGCTCGGTCTCACCTATTTGCATTTAATGCCTTTGTTCAAAGCGCCTGAAGCCAACAGCGACGGCGGCTATGCCGTGTCCGACTACCGTGAGGTGAACCCGGCTCTGGGCACCACGAACGACCTGAAGCGCCTGGCATCCGCCCTGCGCAAGGAGGGCATCGCCATGGTGCTCGATTTTGTGTTTAATCATACTTCGGATGAGCACGACTGGGCGGTCAGAGCCCAGCAGGGAGAACAGGCTTACCTCGATTATTATTTTTGCTTCGATCACCGCAGCCAGATGGCGCCCTATGAGCCCTATCTGCGCGAAATTTTTCCGGAAATTCGCGAAGGGTGCTTTACCTGGCGCGACGACATGCAGCGTTGGATCTGGACCACCTTCAACAGCTTTCAATGGGACTTGAACTACCGCAACCCGGCCGTGTTCAACGCCATGTTGGGCGAGCTGCTGTTTCTGGCAAATGCTGGCGCCGATGTGTTGCGCTTCGACGCCCTGGCGTTTGTCTGGAAGGAAGCGGGCACCCCCTGCGAAAACCTGCCCCAGGCTCATTCGCTGATACAGGCGTTCAACGCGGCGGCACGCATCGCGGCTCCGGGTCTGCTGTTCAAATCCGAGGCGATCGTGCACCCGGATGACGTGGTGCGCTACATCAGCACCGATGAGTGCCAGCTCTCCTACAACCCGCTGACCATGGCCATGCTCTGGAACACCCTGGCCACGCGCGATGTCACCCTGATGACCCGAAGCTTGCAGGCGCGATTCCCGATACCACCCGATACCGCCTGGGTGAATTACATTCGGGGTCACGATGACATCGGCTGGACCTTCGACGACACCATCGCCTGGAGCCTGGGCACCGACCCGGACCACCACCGCCGTTTTCTGAACCAGTTCTACACCGGTCAGTTTCCCGGCAGTTTCGCGCGCGGCGTGCCCTTCCAGGAGAACAAAACCACCGGTGACTGCCGGGTCGCCGGTCAGTTGGCCTCACTGGCCGGCCTGGAACAGGCCCTGGCTGGTCAGGACCCGGATGAAGTGCAGCGCTCGATCAATCGCATTATGCTGATGCACGCCGTGATCCTCAGTATCGGCGGTGTGCCACTGCTGTATCTGGGTGATGAACTGGGGCTGTTAAACGACTACAGCTATCAACAGGACGTCAACAAACTGAATGACAGCCGCTGGGTCAACCGGGTGGCGGTAAATGACGCCGATCTCGACCTGAGAAATCAGCCTGATACGGCCAATGGCCAGGTCTATGCCGGACTGCAACGGTTAATTGCAGTGCGCAAAGCGAACCCCCTGCTGGGCGACGCCCATACCCACATCATCGAAACCGGCAACCCCCATATTTTCGGGTTCACCCGAACCCGGGATGCCGACACGCTGCTGGTGCTGGCGAACTTTGCAGACTTCGAACAACAGCTGGACCAGTCACTTATTGACTCGCTGTTGTCGGGCGGCAAACAGGTTGATCTGCTCGACCCGGAAGCAGGCCTGGCGATGCGGACGCTGCAGCCACATCAGGTACGCTGGCTGACCGTGCAGTAATTACTCGGGTTGCGGAGTTCGGGTCGGCTAAGTGGCATTCACCCGCACCGGCCACCTGAGGCGCCCCTGTGGGGTCGGCGTAGATCCATCCCTGGAGCCTAGGCCGCAGCATCCATGCTGCGGACTACCCCACAGGGGCACCCCAGGTAACCGCCGCTGGTCAACTCAGCGAATTCCAAAACTTGAGTAATAATCAACTTGTATCGATTAATTCAGCGAGTCGGATATCGATCAAAGGTCGGTGACTGCTCAATTGCATCAACCCAATGCGGGTGTTCCGACCAGAAAATACGGTCGTCTGGCGTCACTTCCGGGTCCCCATTCAAACTGCCGGCCGGAATCACCAGAAACTTGCCACTGCGATTTACATACGGCAGACCGGACCCACAGGTCGCACAGAACTGACGTGTCCAGTGTTTGGCCGTCGGCAATTCAAAGCGTTTAATCTGATCCTCACCCTGCTCCCAGGTGATGGCATCCGGCACGGTAAAGAGGTTGGCGGCAAACGCCGACCCGGTCGAATGCCGACAGCGGTCGCAATGGCACAGATGAAAAGCCGACACCGGTCCGTTTACCACAAAACGAACCGCGCCGCAGAGACAGCCGCCTGAGACAGCATCTAATTTATTAGCCATATTGAACCTCCGGTTTTTGTATTTTTCGAACTTAGTGCAATCGCAGGATTAAGTGCTGGCCACCGGGTATGCCTATCCGGGGTAGTCCGCAGCAAGGATGCTGCGGTCTAGGCTCCATGGATGGATTCACGCCGACCCCGGATAGGCATACCCGGTGGCCGGGCACGAACGAATGCCCTTGCAGCCAACCATGCCACTAATCTAAACAAGCCGTGTCATAAACACGCTGTTTGGGTCTTCTGTATAGTCGCCAAAGGGTAAACACACTTCAAAACCAAACCGGCTATACAGCGCTCGGGCTGCCGCAAAATAATCCATGGAGCCCGTTTCCAGACTGAGCCGTTGCAGGTGCTGTGCCCTGGCTTCATCCAGCAAGTGTTGCAAAAGACGCTGAGCCACGCCCTGGCGGCGAAAAGCGGGTGCTGTGCGCATCGACTTGATTTCGCCGTGGTGGTCATCCAGGCGCTTTAACGCACAACAGCCAGCCAGTTGGTCGCCCTGCCCGTTACCGGTTCTCGCCCAAAGCGTCCAAAAGGTGACGTCCGGGTGTTTCAGCCCGCCCAGATCCAGCGCGTGTTTGCTTTCCGGTGGGGAGGTGGCGTTCATGTCCGCCAGGTGCTCCTCCAACAGCAGCGCTATTTCAGGCCCGCTCAGATCATCAATTTGAATGCGAAAATCAGTCCCGGTCACCCCTACTGCCTCTGTCATTGTGTGGCTCACAAATCTTTGTCATTGGTCGGGATTATTGCTTGTCCCCCGTTAGGACACAACCGGCGCCTTAAGCACATGGCTGTCAGGTGTTCGACTATCCTGGTGACACCTACCGCCTTCGTTTGCCACAAGACAAGCTCCCCGAAATCAGGCTAGACTGACTGATCAATTTGTCGGTTTCGGACCCATCAATGATTTCGTGTTTTCGCTATTGTTCAGGGCTTTGTCTGCTGACCCTGAGCCTACTGTTCAGCACACCCGTGCTGGCCGAATACGACACCAGTGACCGTATTCAGGAGGCATTGAACCGGATCAGCGAACAGTCTGGCAGACTGAATCAACGTCTGGTGCAGGTGCAGCGTCAGCATACCCGCTTGCTCGGCAATGAAAGTGCGCTCAACGAGCATATCGTCGCACTGAGAGGCAGCGGTCAGGTGTTTCGCGTTTTGCAGGAACAGAATGCCAACCTGCCCAATTTCGAATTTGACCCCGGCCTGTCAGACCTGATCGCGGATACCCGGCTCATGCAATTCACGGTGACCCAGCAACAGCGGGAGATCCAGGACAACCCAGGCGCTTACCCGGCTGATCTGCGCCTGTCTGAACTGCAAGACCAATTGCAGGAACTGGTCACCACAGGTGTTAGCCTGCAACGCGCCCAACTAGAACTGACGGCTACAGCAGAACGCCTGCGCAGCAGTATTACCGAGCAATTGTTCTGGGTACCCAGCAATCCGGCCATTGGCCTTGCCTGGTTTGCGAACGCACCCGGCGCATTGCAGCAACAGCTGGCTCGCCTCCCTGGCCAGGTATCAATGAATCTGAGCCCGGGCGGACTGTCACTCTGGCGATGGTTCGGGTGCCTGCTCATCCTGCCCGCCTTGGCTCTGTACTGGTTACGCCCGCGGCTAAAAACGGCCTTGGCGACAACACTGCTGCCCGGAAGATCATACCCACACGCGCGCCAGCAAGAAGAACCTCAAGGTGCGACCAGCGGAGCTGAACCACTCACCGCAACGCCCAGCCCCTGGTCCACACTGCAGGCTCTGGCACTGACAGCCGCGCTCACAGTACCGGCCAGTCTGGCCTTGCTGGCCATTGGCAATCTATTTTCTGGCCAGTCAGCATCGAACAGCATAGTGCTTGGGCCCGCCTTCACGGCCATCGCCCTGAGCTTGTTTGTGATCCAATTTTTACGCGCCATCCTGGCACCCGGCCAAATCGCTGAAACCGACTTTCAGTGGTCCGATAAAACTCGTAAAACGCTCCGCACATTTATCAGGCGGCTCGCCTGGGTATTGCTGCCCACCAGCGCTGCGTTAACTTTGGCGGTACAACAGGGCGAGTCCCTCAGCGCCGATATCGTCGGCCCGGTCATTCTGATACTGGCTGGTGCTTTGGTGGCGTATTTCTTCCGTCGACTGTTAAGGCAACTGCCCTTAGATTTTGTGCCACCCGGTGTCCGCTGGATTCTCAATCTGGTTCTAGTATTGCTGCCACTGAGCCTCGTATTTCTGACCCTGGCGGGATTCTATTACACCAGCCTGCAACTGACCGGTCGATTTCTGGCGACATTCTATGTCATCAGTGGCTGGGCGATAGCCGAAGCGACGGTGCGCCGGGCGATTGAGCTGTCGGGTACTCGCCTGCGCGAGCAGCGTGAAGAGCAATACAAAGAACTGGTCGAACAACGCGAAGCGCAGCGAGCGAGCGACCCGGGGAAAATCCAGGAGCCGCTGCCCGACCCAACGGCAGAACTGCTTCAAGTGAAACAACAAACCCAGCGACTGGTTCGTTTTCTATTGCTGACCTTCTTTGGCGGGTTGCTCTATTGGGCGTGGGCTGATCTGGTGGGTGTGTTTGGCTATCTCGACTCTCTGGTCATCTGGCAATACGGTACGCCTGAGGCCCCGGGCAGCATGAGCCTGTTCGATCTGTCGTCATTCTTTATCATCATCACCCTGTCACTCTTTCTTGCGGCCAATCTGCCTGGCTTACTGGAAATGCTGGTGTTATCCCGGCTCAGTTTGCGCCAGGGCAGTGCCTACGCCATGACCACTCTACTCAACTACATCATCACCGGCTTCGGCCTGGTACTGGCTTTGTCCAGCCTGGGTGTCAGCTGGGACAAGCTGCAGTGGCTGGTGGCCGCACTCAGCGTGGGGCTTGGGTTTGGCTTGCAGGAGATTTTTGCCAACTTCGTGTCGGGGCTGATTATCCTGTTTGAACGCCCCATCCGCATAGGCGATATCGTGACGCTGGGCGATCTGTCGGGCGTGGTTCGCCAGATTCGTATCCGCGCAACCACCATTACCGACTTCGACCGCAAAGACATCATTGTTCCCAACAAAACCTTTGTCACGGGCCAATTGATCAACTGGTCGCTAACCGACACGGTCACCCGGGTCATCGTACGGGTCGGCGTCGCCTATGGCTCAGACCTCGATAAAACGCGAACCCTGTTGCTCAATGCCGCCAGGGATAACCCGCGCGTATTGAGTGAGCCGGAACCCCAGGTCCTGTTTCTGAATTTTGGTGCCAGCACACTTGATCATGAACTGCGCATTCATGTAAAACAACTGCAGGACAGAAACCCTTCCATCGACGAAATCAATCGTTACATTGACCGCGAATTTAAACTTGCCGGCATTGAGATTGCCTTTCAACAAGTCGATATCCATTTGCGCAACAGCGAGGGGCTGGACAAACTGGTCAGCCGACAGCCCCCTCAGGCCAGCTGATGTCATGGTGTTATTCGTCTGCGGTCAGAATCCAGTTGGCGGCTTTTTCGGCGATCATCAGCGTCGGTGAATTGGTATTGCCGCTAACAATGGTCGGCATGATACCGGCGTCCACAACGCGCAAACCGGCAACGCCATACACCCTGAGGTGGGCATCGACGACGGCCAATGGATCCTGAACCGGACCCATTTTAGTCGTGCCCACCGGATGAAAAATGGTGGTGCCAATGTCACCAGCCAGCTTGACCAGTTCATCATCGCTCTGGTATTCAGCGCCTGGCTTTATTTCTTGCGGCTGGTACCTGGCAAAAGCTGGCTGACTGGCGATCAGACGCGTCACCCGTAATGAATCGGCGGCCACCTTGCGGTCTTCTTCAGAACTCAAATAATGGGGAGAAATAGCGGGTGCCTTGCGAGCATCATGGCTGCGAATCCGGACCCGCCCCCGGCTGGTCGGGTTGAGGTTGCAGACACTCGCGGTGATCGCCGGATACGGATGCAGCGGCTGACCAAACGCATCAAGACTCAGCGGCTGGACGTGGTACTCGAGATTCGGATGCGTGTATTCGGGTGAACTGCGCGTGAACGCCCCCAATTGTGAGGGAGCCATGCTCATCGGACCCGACCGGGTCAGCAGATAGTCGAGCCCGATGCGCGCCTTGCCCCACCAGGAATTGGCCATGGTGTTCAGGGTTTTGGCATGGTTCACCCGATACACCGACCGGATTTGCAGATGATCCTGAAGGTTCTCGCCAACACCGGGCAGATCCTTCACCACATCGATACCGTGCGACTGCGACACAATGGCCGGGCCAATGCCCGACACCTGCAGCAACTGTGGCGAGCCAATGGCCCCGGCCGACAGCACAACCTCAGAGCGTGCCCGCGCTACCCGCTCCTGACCCTCCCGTTCAACCACCACACCGACACACCGTGGCTGACCGTCAGGGTCACGTTCAACCGCCAGTTTCATGACCTGGGTTGAATGCCAGAGCGTCAGGTTGGACCGGTGCCGGATGCCGCGCAAAAACGCCTTGGCCGTGTTCCAGCGCCAGCCTTTACGCTGGTTAACCTCAAAGTAATCGACACCTTCATTGTCGCCCCGGTTAAAGTCCCGGGTGTAGGGAATGCCCGCCTGCACCATGGCAGCGGCAAAATCGTCCAGTACCGGCCACTTCAAGCGCTGCTTTTCAATGCGCCATTCACCACCATGGCCATGAAAGTCGGCATGAGCGGCATCCGCATCGCCATCGGCATCCAGCCGGTAATGGTTTTCATGACGCCTAAAATCAGGCAGACAGTTCTCCCAGCGCCAGGCATCATCGCCGACCGACTCGGCCCAGCCATTGTAATCCCGCGCCTGACCGCGCATGTAGATCATGCCATTGATACTGGAACATCCGCCCAGGGTTTTACCGCGCGGATAAATCAGCGCCCGGCCATTCAGACCCTGATCCGGTTCGGTTCGATAAAGCCAGTCGGTACGGGGATTATTGATGCAATAGAGGTAACCAACAGGAATGTGAATCCAGTGATAATTATCCCGACCACCGGCCTCGATCAGCAAAACCCGGTTGTTCGGGTCCGCACTGAGCCGATTGGCCAGCAGGCAACCGGCCGTACCGGCACCGACGACAATGTAGTCGTAGGCATCGACCGTTAAAGACTGTGACATGAACGCTCTCCGGGCGCTTTGGTAGCGCCCAGCTTAGCCTCCACTGGCAAATTAACCATCGATAAAAAGTAGGACGTCAATCAGCCCCGGGCGAACAGCTCATCCAGCTTGGCCCAGTACCCTGCCCGCGCCGAATCCGCCATCCACGCCCCGTCAAAGCTGTTGACCAGCAAGCTGTACAACTGGTCGCGGTCGATCAACTGGTGATCAATCAGGGCGCGGAAGTTGTCATTCACGTAGCCCCCAAAATAGGCCGGATCGTCGGAATTGATCGTGGCTTTCAGGCCAGCTTCGAGCATCGAGGCGATCGGATGCTGACTCATATCCTCGACAACCCTGAGCTTAAGGTTCGACAAGGGGCAAACCGTCAGCGTATAGCCACGATCAACCAGCGCCCGGACCAAAGCCGGATCCTCCATCGCCCGGTTACCATGATCCACCCGGTCCACCTTGAGCCGATCAATCGCCTGCCACACATACTCCGGCGGGCCTTCCTCGCCAGCGTGGACGGTAATCTTCAGCCCCAGCTCCCGACACCGGGCGAATACCCGCTCAAACTTCTCCGGCGGGTGCCCTTTCTCGCCGGAATCGAGCCCGGCGGCGTGAATTCGATCGAGGTAGGGTTCAGCCAGAGCCAGGGTTTCAAAGGCACTCTCTTCCGACAAATGACGCAGAAACGACATGATCAGCCGGTAACTGATGCCAAACTCCCGCTCACCCTGCTGCAAGGCCCGTTCGATCCCGTTCAACACGGTGTCAAAGGCAATGCCCCGCTCCAGATGCGCCTGGGGGTCAAACATGACTTCCGTATGAACGACATTGTCGGCCTGAATGCGTTTCAGATAGGCAAAGGTCAGGTCGTAAAAATCCTGCTCGGTCTGCAAAACCGACATGCCCTGGTAATACAGATCCAGAAACTCCTGCAAATTACCAAACTGGTAGGCCTGTTTTACCGCCTCGATATCGGCATAGGGCAATTTTATACCATTGCGTGCAGCCAGCTCGAACATTTGTTCCGGTTCGAGGCTGCCTTCGATGTGCAGGTGCAATTCGACTTTGGGTGCCTGAACGGCAAGTTCGGTCAGAGATGCTTTCATAATGCGATCCACAATCAGTTTTCTATCAGTAGGTCTCAATAGCAATTTCGGATTTTGCACTGAAGCGAGTGCCAGGTGCCGGGTGTGCTTGTCCGGGGAAGTCCGCAACATGGTTGTTGCGGTCTAGGCCCCATGGAAGGGTTGAGTGGGCGGCATTCCGCCCGGCCCCGGATAAGCACACCCGGTGCCTGGCACGCACTACTGGCTAAAAGGCCAACCCAACGTAAGCCACTCAGGCAACGCTTGACTGGCTCTGGGATTGCCCACGGTACTCGCCGCTGAAATAGTGATCTGCAATGGCCTCGTGCAACTCATTGAACGAAATTTGCAGGTCGTCGACGAAGTCATGCAGCAAGTCCGGCGTGTGTGCCATCTTCTCCATATTGGCATTGACCAGACGCGGCAGCAAATCATCCACCTGTGCCTGCACCTCCTCGTGGCGGGGCAGATCCTCCAACTCAAAGGATAACTGACCAAGGCAACTGGCCACCGCCCGTGGAAAAAACTCGTCCTGCAGCAGAAAACGCAACACATCTGGCCCCCGCACTCGCAAGCGTACCTGCTGGCGGTACATCTGATAACCAGTTAAGGACTTCAACACACTCATCCACTGCAAATTCTCAAACGGCGTCAGGTCATCCGGGCTGCGCGGCAGCAAGTTGGCTGAGCGCACATCAATGATGCGGGTGGTCATATCGGCGCGCTCCAGATTGCGACCAAGCATCAGAAACGTATGCACCTGGGTGTGACTCAAAGAGCCTTCGATCAGACCATTAATGGCCTGGCAGCTGCGTATCACCCGTTTCATAAAGGCATCGCGCTTGCGCGAGGTGATACCCGCCTCGACCTGTTTCAGCGTATCCAGGTAGAGCGTATTCAACTCCTCCCAGACTTCGCGCGGCATAATGTCGCGCGTCGTACGCAGGTTCTCACGAGCCGACTCCAGAGACGAAATAATCGACCCCGAGTAATTCAGATCGACGCATAAAAAATTCAGGACATTGTCAGCGTTGCGTGTTTCATAATGCTCATCAAAGAGTGCTTCGGCACCGGTGATGGTCACCAGTGAGTCCCAGTCCAGCCGGGTAGTCCTCGGAAAGTCGAGCAACAGATTACTGGTCACGTTGATCAGTCGCGCCGTGTCTTCTGCACGCTCAAGATAGCGAGCCAGCCAATAGATATTTTCAGCTACACGAGAAAGCATGATTCACCTCGCTTTGGTCCCTGGCCTCTATAGGCATCGGGACACATCAGTTCAAATCCACAATCCAGGTGTCTTTACTGCCGCCACCCTGAGACGAGTTAACCACCAGTGACCCCCTGGTCAGCGCGACCCGTGTCAAACCACCGGTGGTCACATAGGTACTGTCCTTGCCCGACAAAATAAAGGGGCGCAGGTCCACATGCCGGGGTTCCAGCTGATCGTCAATCAGCGTTGGCGTGGTCGACAATTTCAGCGTCGGTTGTGCCATGTAATTTCGCGGGTTGGCTTCAATTAATTTGGCAAAGGTATCGCGTTCCTTTTTGGTCGAATGCGGGCCGACCAACATACCATAGCCACCCGATTCGTTGGCGGGCTTGACCACCAGCTCATGCAAGTGATCGAGCACATAGCGACGGTCATCCTCGCGCATGCACAGATAGCTTGGCACGTTAGCCAGCAAGGGTTCCTGATCGAGATAATACCGAATGATCTCCGGCACAAAGGCATAGACAACCTTGTCGTCAGCAACGCCGGCACCCGGAGCATTAACCAGCGCCACCTTGCCACTGCGCCAGGCACGCATCAGGCCGGGCACACCCAGGGCAGAATCCGGGTGAAAAACCTCCGGATCCAGAAACAAATCGTCGACGCGTCGGTATATGACGTCCACCCGCTTCAGGCCGTTAACCGTCAGCATGTGAACCACATCGTTATCATCGACCACTAAATCTGAGCCTTCGACCAACTCCACACCCATTTGCTGGGCGAGATAGGAATGTTCGAAATAAGCAGAGTTATAAATACCCGGCGTCAGGATGACGATTTGCGGATCATCCCCCGGGCGCGGCGACATCGACGCGAGCATGTCGTAGAGTTGGCCGGTGTAGTCGTCTACCGGCTGAATTTTACCCGTTGCAAACAGCTCGGGCAGAATGCGCTTGGTGACGTTACGGTTTTCCAGCATGTAAGACACACCGGAAGGCACCCGCAGGTTATCTTCCAGCACATAGAGCGTGCCGTCCTTGTCGCGCACCAGGTCTGATCCACAGATATGAGCCCAGATATTGTTGGGCGGGTTGATGCCTACGCATTGCTTGCGGAAATTGGCTGAATGCGCCAGCACCTCGGCCGGAAAAACCTTGTCTTTGATGATTTTCTGATCGTGATACAAATCGTTGATGAACATATTCAACGCTTCGACACGTTGCTTCAAACCTGCTTCGGTGCGCTGCCATTCGTCCAGCGGGATAATGCGCGGGACGATATCAAACGGCCAGGCCCGATCAATCATGTTGCCTTCCGAATAGACCGTAAAGGTAATACCCATCACCTGAATGGCCACTTCAGAGGCATTTTTCAATTCCGCCAGTTCCCGGCCACCAAGCTCGGCCAGGTAATCGCACAGCATTTTCGCAGCGGGATGCGGCACGCCAGGCTGGGCAATCAGTTCATCGTAAAACCCTTTGCAGGCGTATTCCGACCAATTTATTTTACTCATTGACTGTGTCTCCTATACACGCCGTATCAGTTACCCGATAGCTTCGAACGGAACGCCGATTCGCGATGGTGATCAAAACGCATATCCAGGGTATGAGGGTATTCGCCGCGCGGTACTGCGGTACTCACCGGCAAGGGTCCCTGTGTATGGCCGTGGGACCAGAATCTGGCCAGTCTACGCGCTTCGGCTTCGTTGGCATTGACCGGGAAGTGTTCGTAATTCCGGCCCGCCGGATGGGACACATGGTAGGTGCAACCGCCCAGCGAGCGGTCGTTCCAGGTATCCACAATGTCGAACACCAGCGGTGCGTGGACTGGAATCATCGGGTGCAGTGCCGAAGGTGGCTGCCAGGCCCGGAAACGCACGCCAGCGACGGCTTCTCCCTGAGTTCCAGTCGTGTGCAATGGCACGGGTCGGCCATTGCAGGTCAACACGTGTCGCTCGGGTATCATGCCGCTAACCTTGACCTGCAACCGCTCTACCGAAGAGTCGACATAACGTGCGGTACCGCCGCCACTGACTTCTTCTCCGAGCACATTCCAGGGCTCGATGGCCTGGCGCAATTCCAGCGTAATCTGATCGTATTGCACCTGACCGTAATGCGGAAAACGAAATTCCAGAAACGGCGCCAGCCAGTCCGGATCAAAATCGAAACCGTGGTCACGCAGGTCGCTGAGAATGTCGAGCATGTCGGCCCATAAATAGTGCGGCAGTAACCAGCGATCGTGCAGCGCCGTGCCCCACCTGACCAGTGGCTTGCGGTAAGGGTCGGCCGCAAAACGGGCGACCAGCGCACGAATCAGCAACTGCTGCATCACACTCATGCGCGCGTGCGGCGGCATCTCGAAGCCGCGCAATTCAACCAGGCCTAGTCGGCCGGTGGCACTGTCTGGCGAGTACAGTTTATCGATGCAGAATTCAGCGCGGTGCGTATTACCGGTGATGTCGGTCAATAGATTACGCAACAGGCGGTCCACCAGCCAGGGCTGTGGCACTTCGCCCGGCGGCATCTGCTGCAAGGCAACTTCCAGTTCATACAAGGCTTCGTGCCGGGCCTCATCGATGCGCGGTGCCTGACTGGTCGGGCCCATAAACATGCCAGTAAACAGATAAGACAGTGCCGGATGATGCTGCCAGTAGGTAATCATACTGGCGAGCAGATCGGGCCGGCGCAGGAACGGCGAGTCGGTCGGCGTGGCCCCGCCCAGGGTGACGTGGTTGCCTCCACCGGTGCCGGTATGGCGGCCGTCAAGCATAAACTTATCGGCCCCCAGTCTGCTTTGACGGGCTGCTTCGTAAATGGTTTCGGTAACGCGCACGACATCGGGCCAGTTGCTGGCCGGCATGATGTTGACTTCAATCACGCCCGGGTCCGGGGTGATCATGAATTTCTCAAGGCGCGGGTCTGACGGCGGCGGATAGCCTTCAATGCCCACGGAAATATTGAGCTCGGCCGCCGACTGTTCAACGCTGGCGAGCAAGTCAATGTAGTGCTCTAGTTTGTCGACGGGCGGCATAAAGACGAACAAGGTGTCGTCTCTCGGTTCAATGCACAGTGCCGTGTGAATGATATTGTCAGACCGGTCCGCCGGTGGCTGATCAAGCCGTTGCTCGCTGACCGGATGATGCGACGGGTTTTGCGCCTGCCACTCGGTATAGCGTGCAGCCACTTCGCCGTGAATATCCGCCAGGGGCTGGCGCAGTTCGAAGGCACTGGGTGGCTGGTGTTCCTCTGCGCGATTGGCTTCTGGCAGGCTCTCTAGCGGCAGACGCAAGCCCATGGGCGAGTCACCCGGAATCAGATAGAGCGCCTCCCGGCGCAACGGCCATTCGCTCGACTGCCAGCGATCGCGTCGCACATCGCGGCCAAGCGGCAATACGTAGCCGGTAATGTCATCCAGCCCCCGTTGCAACAAGCGGATCAGTCGACGGCGATTATCGCTGTCTTTCAGGTTTTCCGTGCTCAGATCGACATCCGACGGTTGCTCTGCTTCCTGCATCAAATAATGGTAGGCGTCTTCATAACCCGGAATCAAAAAGCGGTCGCGCACCCCGAGGCGATTGGCAACCAGTGCAGCAAAAGCCTGAGCAGTCTCTATTGTGACGGGCTTGCGCTTGCTTTTTTCACCCCCGGTTGCCGCTTCATCGAAGGTACTCAGCAAACGTTCATTGAGCCAGAGCGCCTTTCCGTCTTTACGCCAGTAACAGGCCAGTGCCCAGCGCGGCAATGGCTCACCGGGGTACCACTTGCCCTGCTGGTAATGCACCAGGCTGCCCGGTGCGAACTCGGCACGGAGCTTGTGCAGCAAGGTTTCAGACAAGCGCCGCTTGTTGTCACCGAGTGCCGCGATGGTCCACTCTGGCGCGTCCATATCATCGACGGACACAAAGGTAGGCTCACCGCCCATGGTCAAACGCAGATCCTGGGCATTCAACTGGTCATCGACCTGATCACCCAGCGTCAGAATGCTCTGCCATTGTTCCTCGCTGTAAGGCCGGGTCACTCTGGGATCTTCGTGTATGCGCGTCACACTCATCGAAAAATGAAAATCGACGTCGCTCTTGTCACTGGTTCCTGAAATCGGCGCGGCGCTGGTCGGCTCCGGTGCTGCCGCCAGCGGAATATGACCTTCCCCGGCAAACAGTCCCGAGGTCGGGTCGAGGCCAATCCAACCCGCGCCGGGAATGAATACTTCGGCCCAGGCATGCAGATCGGTAAAATCAACTTCAGTGCCTGAGGGACCATCGAGCGCTTTCTGGTCGGCCGTCAGTTGGATCAGATAACCGGAGACAAAGCGTGCAGCGAGCCCCAGATGCCGGAAGATCTGCACCAACAACCAGGAAGAGTCCCGGCATGATCCACGCTTTAAATCCAGGGTTACTTCTGAACTCTGCACCCCCGGCTCCATTCGAACCAGGTACTCAATATCCTGTTGCAGGCGCTGGTTAATGCTCACCAGAAAATCAGCGGTGGGTCGTTTGTCGGCGGCGACACCGGCCAGCCATTGTGTCAGCAGGGGGCCATTTTCAGTGACTTCGAAGTAAGGCGTCAGTTCTTTTTTCAAGGCGGCCGGGTAAGTAAAGGGAAACTGCTCGGCGTACTCTTCCAGAAAAAAGTCGAAAGGGTTGATCACCGTCATCGGCACAATGAGCTCAACATCCACCTGCAAAAAGCGAACTTTCTCGGGGAATACAACACGGGCCATGTGATTGCCAAACGGGTCTTGCTGCCAGTTGATAAAGTGGGGTCCACCGCTTATGTTCAGCGAGTAGGCATCAATCGGCGTCCGGCAATGCGGCGCAGGCTTTAGCCGGATCAGATGCGGACTGAGCGCAACAGACCGGTCAAAGGCGTAGCGGGTGGAATGCTTGAGCGCAACGCGAAGGGTCATGATTCCAATCCTTGTGGGTATGAGTTTGTTAAAGCAATTGCTACGCCACCAGCGGCGCACCGTGAATAACATCGTGCACCAAACCAAGCTTGCGCACCGCACCGGGTGAGAGCACGAACGGATACAGATCGCCATGCCCCATGCTTCTGTTCAGGCTGTTCAAAGCATAGGTCAGTGGCAGCCAGTGCTCCAATAGGCTGTCGATCCGGGTATCAAAATAAGGATTGAAGTGCTGTTCGATGTTCTTGTCAGAGTCTTCGGTCACCCTGGGGTGCAGGCTTAGCCCGAACTGATAAGCGGTTTCAAGAGTGTCTGTCATGTGCAGATAATGCGCCCAGGTCTCGGCCCAGTCTTCCCAGGGGTGAGCACTGGCGTAGGCGCTGACGTGGTTATCCTGCCAGTTTGCCGCCGGGCCCTGACTGTACAGTGCCTCCAGTGCCAGTCCATAATCCTGGCGTTCGTCGCCAAAACACTGCCTGAATTCCTCAAGCCAGGCGCTGTTCCAGATCAGACGATCCCAGTAGTAATGCCCGGATTCGTGCCGGAAGTGCCCCAACATGGTGCGGTAGGGTTCCGCCATCTGGCTGCGCATTGCCTCGCGCGCTACTGGGTCGGCCTCAGCGATGTTCAAGGTGATAACGCCGTCTTCATGGCCCGTCATTACCCGTCCGCTTTCATTGAACTGGGGCGCAGTATCGGCCAGAAACCGGAAGGCCAGACCTTGCTGTTCATCCGCTTTCGCCGTGAGCGGCAAGTTCAGTTTCAACAGACTGTAAACCAGGCGACGTTTCTCGGCTTCAAGCCGGCCCCAGAGGGTTTTGTTGGTACCGACACTCAGGTCGGGAATGGTCTGATTGAGTCGGCAGGCGACGCAAAAACCCTGCTGAGACGTGTCTGGCAGCAGCCAATTACACACTTCATGACGACTGTAATTGCCGCACTGGCGATACAGGGTGTCACTGTGCTGGCCGGTCGCCACCGACTGCCAGCGGTCATCGCCCAGAGGTCTGATAGCTGCCATGCTCAGGTGATCGGGATCGAAGCCGAGAACCGCTCCGCATTGATTGCACTGGGTATTCTCGAAATACACCCGATGGCCACAGGATTCGCACCGGAACAATTGCATATAATGTACTCAGTCGGGTGCCGTTGGTTTATCATTCATTGATATAGCGTTTACCACCCAGACTCAAGCGGTTTCGGAGCGTCGCCCCGTAAACCCGACTCACATCTTCCCGATCGCCCGGCGGACCAAAACCGATCATGCGCAATCCAGCCCAGCCAAGTCCCTTGTTGAACCAGCTGTTAACCGACTACCAGGCGGCAAGGCCACAGGGCACTCACCAATACGACGACCTGGTTACCCGGGAAGGACAGTTTCGGGCGCGCTGGCAACCCCTGGTCGAGGAATTGGATGAGCTGGGCCTCGACGGCTTGCAACAGCGCACCCTGGAAGCTCAGAACCTCTTGTATGAAAACGGGGTGACCTTCAACGTCTATGAAGATGACGTGCGCAAGATGCGCTCCTGGCAACTGGACCCCATCCCCTACGTGATCAGCCCGCAAAGCTGGACCATGCTGGAACAGGGGCTCAAACAGCGTGCCCGGTTGCTGGAATGCCTGGTGGCGGACCTGTACGGAGAGCGCCGCGTTCTAAGCGACGGGATATTGCCCCCTGAACTGGTCTACACCCACCCGGGCTGGCTGTTTCCGGCTGCAGACAGCGGTAATCTGTACGAGCGCCCCCGTGTCATATTTCAGGGCATGGATGTGATGCGCAATGAGCAGGGCGAATGGCGGGTTCTCGGTGACTGGACCCAGGCCGCCTCTGGCGTCGGGTATTCCCTGGAAAACCGCATCATCCTCTCGCGTGCCCTGTCCCGCCTATATCGGGATGCCCCGTTGAGTCGTCTTGCCGGTTTTCTGCAGGCCTACCATCGTTGTTTGTCAGAACTGGCACCGCATCGGCGAGAAAACCCGAACATTGTCCTGTTTACGCCCGGGCCCGGCAGCTCGGGCTATTTTGAACATGCCTGGCTCGCCAATTACATGAATTTTTCGCTGGTCGAGGGCGGTGACCTGGTGGTACGCGATGGCCAGGTATCGATGCGTACGCTCGGTGGCTTGAAAGCGGTGGATGTCATCGTCCGGCAAGTCACCGACCCCTGGTGCGATCCGCTGGAACTGCGTGGCGATTCGCTGCTGGGCGTCCCGGGGCTATTGCAAGCGGCCCGGCGCGGTGAGGTTGCGATAGCCAACAGTTTGGGCGTTGGCGTTTTGGAACACCCAGCCCTGGCCGCCTTTCTGCCAGGGCTGTGCCAGTACCTGCTCGGTGAACCATTGCAACTGGCGGGCCGGGACGTTCTCTGGTGCGGTGCACCGGGGTACATGAACACCGTTCTGGAAGACTTGAACGCCTGGCAGATTCGGGCCGTAAACGATGTTTCACAAACCATCAGCCCGGGAACACTGACGCCCGAGGCACAGGCAAGCTTGCGCCAGTCGATCCTGCAGGCCCCCCATCTTTATGTGGCGGAACAACCGTTAAAGCCAGCTTCCTCGCCAAGTTACAACCTGAAAGACAATAAGGTGACTCCGCAGCCCGTCTGTTTGCGGTTTTTTGCTCTGGCGGACCCCGGCGAAGGCAACGCCGGGCCGGACATTCGTCAGCATCGCATCATGCCTGGTGGATTGGCCTGGGTCGCCGACCCCGGCACTCCGGTCATGGAAAGCGCAATCGTCAAGGATATTTGGGTGCTCTCGCCCGTCGCTCAGCCCCATGTCAGCCTGCTGCAGCGTGCCAAAGGGCCCATTCTGGTAACCCGTGACGGCATGGATTTGCCGAGCCGGGTGGCCGAAAGTCTGTTCTGGATCGGTCGCTACGGGGAACGCCTGGATAATCGCTCCCGGCTGATGCGTGAATCACTGACCAGCCTGATCGAAGAAGGCCAGCTTCGACTGGTCGATACTCTGCTACCCGACCTGTTTACCGCGCTGAAACTGGAGCTACCGGAATCCCTCGCCCCGGATACCGACCCGGCAGACACCATAGCGGGAGAGCAACCGGCTGCAGTCGAACAATTTATGTGCTTGCGCAAGAGTCTGCTGGGTCTGTTTCAAAACACGGAAGAAGAAGCGCTGCCCAGTATGTTTCACGCCATGCTGCGCAACAGCCGTGCCGTGCGCGATCACCTCGGAGACGACGCCTGGCGCACCATCAACACCCTGCACCAGACATTCAGCGACCTGCCAGGCACTCAGGGAGCCAACGCTGGCCAGCGCAAGCTCGAAGACATCATCACCCTATTGGCTGCTTTTTTTGGTCTCTGTAATGAAACCATGCCGCACCACTACGGCTGGCGTTTTATGGACATCGGTCGCATCACCGAACGCTGCATCGCCAGCCTGGAACTGTTGAAGCTGGCAATGATCAGCGCCAGCCGACCCGGCACAGACCTGTGGGAAACCGTGCTGGCCACAACCGACAATTTAACGGTCTATCGCCGGCGCTATCGATCACAGCTGTATCCGGCGGCTATTCTGGACTTGCTGCTGTTTGATGAAACCAACCCTCGCTCGGTTGGCTATATGCTCAAACGACTGGAAACTCAGATCGAGCATCTACCCCGCCCCGAAACCACCCCGTTTCGCAGCCAGGAAACCCGGTTGATTATTCAGGCGACCAGCCATTTGCATCTGGTCGACCTGGATTCGCTCACTGACCTGGAAAACTCAACCAAGGCACAGGCTGCTCTGGAAAACCTGCTCGACCAGTTACTGACCCCGCTGTATGCCTTGTCCGATGCCGTTTCGCACAGTCACTTCAGTCATGCAGAAACACCCAAACAACTGGTCACCCTGCAAGGGTCTGACTCATGAAGTACCAACTGCGACACACCACTCATTACGAATACAGCAGCCCGGTAACTCTTAGCCACAATGAGGCACGCCTGCTGCCCCGGGATCTAGACTTTCAGCAGTGCAAAAACACCCGATTATCGATTTCTCCCACCCCACTGCGTCAGCATGAACGGCACGATTTTTTCGGCAACCGCCTGGTCTATTTTGCGATCCAGGATATCCACGACAGCCTGGAAGTAACCGTTCGCAGTCTGGTCACGACACAGAAACGGTCAGACCCCAGCGGAGACGACGTTCATGTCGCCTGGGAGGCGGTGGTGGACAAACTCGCACCGAATGGAGGCACCAGCGCGGTGCCCATAGAACCGGACATTCTAGACGCGCGACTGTTCACCCTGAACTCGCCCTTCATTCACCGCAGCGAGGCACTGAGAGTCTTCGCACTGGATTGTTTCTCGCCCCATCGATCCTTATGTGATTCGGTGCTGGCTCTCAACCAGAGAATCTACCGCGAATTCAGCTACGACCCTGAATACAGCACGCTGGCCACGCCGCTCGATGATGTCTTGAGTGATCGCAAGGGCGTATGCCAGGACTTTGCCCACCTTGCCATCGGCGCCCTGCGTTCGGTTGGCCTGGCTGCCCGTTATGTGAGCGGTTACCTGGAAACGTTGCCGCCCCCCGGGCAGGAAAAACGAGTCGGCGCCGATGCCAGCCACGCCTGGCTGAGCGTCTTCATCCCAAACTGGGGCTGGCTCGACATCGACCCGACCAACGGCAGCCTGCCCAGTGAACAGTACCTGACGCTGGCCTGGGGACGCGACTACGGTGATGTTACCCCACTGCGAGGGGTCATGAATGGCGGGGGTGCGCACGAGTTAACCGTCGAAGTGGATGTAATACCGCTGGCCCAACAATCAACAGAGTCGTAACCCACTCAATCGATGATAATGCCAGACCGTACCTGGGCTTCAAACTCAGCTGCGGGGACAGGTCTGGAAAAAAGATACCCCTGAAAAATCTGGCATCCCATCGCCACCAGTTCAGCTCTTTGCTCCGTTGTCTCCACACCTTCAGCGACGACATCAAGCCCCAGGTTTGAACCAAGGGTGAGAATGGTTTGGGCAATAGCCCGGGATTGAGCCTGTTCGGCAACCTCCTGAACAAAACTGCGGTCAATCTTCAATTGAGACAACGGCAAACTGCGCAGGTAAGACAGCGAGGAATAACCTGTGCCGAAGTCATCGAGAGAAAAGGTCAGTCCCAGTGCCACCAGTTTATCCATGGTCATGATGACGTCATCAAGGTTAACCGCCAGCAGGGATTCGGTAATTTCCAATTTTAACTGACGACAGAGCTGAGGTTGAAAATCGACCAGGCTGGAAACAAAGCTGGCAAAGCCCGGATCCCTGAATTGTTTCATACTGATGTTGACTGACATTGGCAACTGACCCAACAACGGGTCGTCTTGCCAGATCTGTAACTGTTCGCACGCGAGGCTCAGAATTTTACGCCCCAGTCGAACAATCATCCCACTTTCTTCGGCAAAAGGGATGAACACACCGGGCAGCAGCAACCCACGTTCCGGGTGGTTCCAGCGTACCAGGGCTTCACAGGCCACCGGCTTGCGATCAGCATCGACCAACACCTGGTAGTGCAACTCGAACTGGTCGTTCAACAAGGCCTGTCTCATGTCGTGCAGCAAACTGGTGCGTTGAACTGACAAGACTTCCAGGTGATTATCGTAAAAACGAATGGTATTGCCACCAGAGGCTTTCGCCCGGCGAATGGCGATATCAGACTGGCGCAGCGGCACTTCGACATCCTTGATATCGCCGTCGAATATACTGATACCAAAGCTGATGCTCAGATGTATTCGCTGCCCCTCGACCTCATAGGGTTCGGTACAGACTTCATTGAGCGTCTCGCACAGTTTTTTAACACGAGTCAGAGTATCGGTAAGTTCAGACGATACACTATCGACCAGGACAGCAAACTCGTCGTCTCCCAACCGGGCCAGTGAATCGCTTTCTGGAATAAACCGTCGTAATCGCTCTGCCATCTGGCTCAGCAGTTCATCACCACAATGATGCCCGTATTCTTCATTGAGTGACTTGAAGCGATCAAGATCAATCACAATCAGTGCATTGTACAGCGACGACCGCTGACTGGAGCGCAAACTCTGGCGAATTCGTTCGCGAATCAAAGATCGATTGGCAAGCCCGGTCAGGGTGTCAAAAAAGGCCAGCCGGTCAATTTTCTGTTCAGCCTTCTGACGTTGCAACAAACTGCAAATATTGCCTGCCAACAGCCGGATCGCCGCTATTTCATCCTCACTCCAGGACTTGTGGGTACGCACGAGGTCGAGGCCAAACATGCCAAACAGCCCGTCCTTGGTATTCATTGGCACCATCAATGCCGACTGCACACCCTGATGCGCTAAGATGCCGTATTCGACACTGTCTGAGGGGATATCATTGACCTGGGGGATGTGAACCGGCATACCTTCACTAAAAGAGCGCAACCAATTCGGAAATACGTCGGCTTCAAGATTCTGCAAGCCTTCGATTTGTTCAGTGACGCCTTCCGCACACCATTCATGGGTGTTACTGCAAAGTCGGCCATCCTCGGTAAACAGAAAAAGGTAACTTCTGTCTGCGTTAAAGTAGCGACCAACCCGGTCCAGTGCCTGTTGAATTACCTTGTCAACTTTATGATGAGGTGTCGCAACAAACTGCGCAGACAGACTGGATATCATCTCCAGAAAGGATTTCCAGGTTAGGTCAGTCTCGCTTAGCATCGAACTGGTGACCTCTCACTCAAACGGTTAAAGGGGTGACATTACTGCACACAGGCCTTCACAGTGATCTTACAGTAGCTCAATGGGTCCGCTTTCGCGACTCATGGGCGATATTCACCCCAGAGGAGATTGTAACGGGATGGTTAAAACAGTGTACGAGACTTCTTGAAAAAATCAAAGTCTGGCGGGGATGGGGGGTGTACGACTTTTGTCGAGTTTCCGTGGGAAGCACAACGTTAACACAAAGTCTGACTTGCCAGCCTCAGGTGAAGCCTTCTTTAGTCAGGCACAAACAAAAAAGGCCCTGCTTACGCAGAGCCCTTCTTCGAATCAATCAACCCTTACAACGGGGTGATGTTCTCAGCTTGAGGACCTTTCTGGCCTTGAGTTACGGTGAACTCAACTTTTTGGCCTTCGGTCAGGGTTTTGAAGCCAGAACCAGTGATGGCGCTGAAATGAGCGAAAACGTCTTTGCCGCCTTCCTGCTCGATGAAACCAAAACCTTTTGCTTCGTTAAACCACTTTACTGTACCAGTTACTGTAGACATAGTTATCTTCCTATCAATTAACAATTGTGCCCGAAATTGAGCTCTTTTAGCGTAAAAATTGGAGCGACGTACTTAAGAACTTCAAGGCAGGAATATAACTAAACCGGCATGGAGCAATTAAACTATCTAGCGTCTTTCTTTTTAAGCTGTAACGAAGGATATAGATTCCACAGATGAAGTCAAAGGTTTCTGAACCCTTGACCACATTTATTTCGAACGCTGGTCCTAACTGATTGATTTGATTGCCTTTACATTGAGAAAAAAATTGAGAGCACGATGCACAGTTGATGGGGCGCCACCCGGAACCAGCTCAGGACCCATGTCCGCACAGCCTTCGGTAATTCAGGGCATTGGGTGTATTATCGGTGCTCGATGCTGATTGAACCGACGGGCTAAGGCTTGAAAAGCGTGAAAAAGAGACGACCCACACTGCAGGATATCGCCGACCAGGTAGGCGCCACTAAAATGACGGTGAGTCGGTGTCTGCGCGAACCGGACACTGTATCTGAAGCGCTGCGAGCGCGCATTTTCCGTGTCGCCGAGACGCTGGGGTACATACCCAACCGCGGACCCGATATTTTGTCGAAATCTACCAGCCGGGCCATTGGCGTACTGGTTCCGTCTTTAACCAACCTGGTATTCGCGGATGTCATCAAAGGGATCGAGTCGGTCACTGAACCCCGAGGCTACCATCTGATGCTGGCGCACTATGGCTATAGCATGGAAATGGAAGAAATAAGCCTATCGTCGCTGCTGTCGTACAATGTTGATGGCGTCATACTCTCGGAAAACCAGCATACCAACCGCAGCCTGCGTATGCTCGAAACAGCAGGTATACCCACGATTGAAATCATGGACACTCACAGCGCCCCCTTGCATCAGGCCGTTGGCTACGACAACGTCGTTGCTGCATACGACATGGTTTGCGCCATGATAAAAGCGGGCCGCCGAAAAATCCTTTACCTCGCCGTGCGCATGGACGCCCGCACACTGCAGCGACAGGAGGGTTATAACAAAGCCATGCTCGAGCATGGCCTGACCCCTAAGACACTGCAGAGCTCGCAGCGCTCATCGTTCAGCGTTGGTGCAGCCCTGTTGCGTGAGATAACGTCCAACTACTCCCAGGCCGACGGTCTGTTCTGCACCAACGATGATGTCGCCATTGGTGCCTATTTCGAGTGCCTACGCCAACAGCTTCGTGTACCGCAAGACATGGCCATCGCAGGCTTTCACGGTCATGACGTTGGTCAGGTAATGGCCCCGCGCCTGGCCAGCGTTGTCACGCCCCGTGAAGCTATTGGCGAGCGTGCCGCAACTGAACTGCTGGCACGCATACAGGGCGGACCCGGTGGTGAGCCGGTCATAGACCTGGGCTACCGGATCGAAACCGGCGGAACGCTTTAAGTCGACACTGTCGCATCTCCCAATACGGTGCACAGGCTATCAACCAGGCATAGTATCCGGGCCGCGTTTGTGTCAGTCACAAAGAACCCCACGAGGACCAGGCATCTATTTCCCCAAACACAAATAAAAACGAACATTGCTGTGCGAGTGTTTACTGCTTGGTAACGGGAGGCGGGATTTAACCGGCCAGCGCCTTCGGGTGATGAGCCCAGTGGAGCCGCCAGACCGCTGTTTTTCCATGAGACATAAAAAAAGCCCGATCATTTATGATCGGGCTTTTAAAATATGGTAGCGGGGGCAGGATTTGAACCTACGACCTTCGGGTTATGAGCCCGACGAGCTACCAGACTGCTCCACCCCGCAATAACTTGTTTAGAGAGTGTTTCTCTTCGAAACCGGGCACCCGATTCTGGTTCGGTTACCCTGCTTTGCTGACCGTTCGGTCATTGCCTCTCAACGGGGACGCATATTAATGACGACCCCGGTGACTGTCAACTAACTTTATGATTTTTTTCAGTTTTTTCTGTCAAACCGACATCATCCAGTCCCGCCTAGCCTGTTTCATCCGTGCCAGCAAGGCATCGAATTGCGCTTTATCCCGAGCCGGGGTCGCAAGCCAGGCAACAACGGCCTGGTCAACGTCACTTTGGCTCACTTGCTGACCCAAACCATCGGTCAGGCGCTGCACCTGCAATGCCATGCGCAAAGTTTTATCGTCTTCCGGTGTATCGGACCGGGCCAGTATTTCAAGCTCGACGGTTTTACGGCGCAGCGGCTCGTCTTCTGGAACAGGCGCCTGCCATTGTGGCAACGACGACACTAACTTCGATGCTGGCGCAGGGATTTTATCCAACGCCTGCCACTGCAGTTGTGCCGCATCGGCCGAGTCACACTCAAAACGGGCATGTCGATTCCAGTTGAACAAGGCTTGCCAGTGCTGATCCTGCTGCTGGGCTTTGATGTCTTTACGCCGGGACTGGAAATCCTGGTTGAAGCGCTCAAAGCGATCCTGCAGTTTTTTATAGTCGGCCTTGGGTAGCGTACCCAGATCACTGTACTGACGTTTTAGATCATCAAACCGCTCTTTCGCCGCCAGCGGGTCGTGTTCCGCCAATAAAGCCTCCATTCCCGCCAGAATGGCGTCAGCCTGAGCCTTGTGGGCATTCAGGTCAGCTTTAAAGGCGTCAGCTGCCGCTTCCCGACGGGCGAAGAGTTCATCACAGATAGCCCGGAACGATTTCCACAGGGCCTGTTCATCACGCCGCGCCAGATGCCCGGCCTGCTGCCAGTCGCGCTGCAGTTGCTTGGCTGTATCCGTTGCCTGGCGCGAATCGGGTTCATCCAGCAAGGCCCGGGCTTGCTCAATAATAGCCAACTTGGCTTCGCGAAAGACTTGCTGTTCATCTTGCAGCCGGTCGCGCAATCGTTGGAACACGGCATTGAACTCGGCCTGAACTGACTTGTTGGCGGCCCGATCTACCGGTGAGAACCGGCGCCAGTCATTGCGGGCCAGCGTCAGCACGCGATCAAGCTCTTTTAAGTCAAGCCCCTTGCTCTTAATCAACTGCTCGTATTGCCCCAACTGCTCTGCCAGCGCTTGGCGCTGGTGCAAATTCAACGTCCTTAGCTTGCCCTGTTCTTCGAAAAAGACCTTGCAGGGTTCATAGGCTTTCTGCGCCAAGTCGTGGAATGCTTCCCACAATTCCTGATGCTGGCTTTGCAGCCCCCGGCTGAGCATCCGCCATTCATCCTGCATCTCGCGGATCTGTCGGGCGCGATCCTCTGGTGGCAACGACTGCCCGAGCAGGTGACGCATTCGCTCTATCAGGGCTTCTTTTTTGGGTAATACCGCGAAGCTCTGCCAGTCGCGCAGCTTCTCAACGGCCTGCTCGGTCTCCTCGAACTGACGGAACAGCCCATGGTGCTCTTCCGGTTTCAGGTTCACTACCGCATCTCGGACCCCCTGCAACAGGCCTGATGCGCGTTTCAGGTGACCATCATTAACCGCCCCCTGACAGCGCTGAATCAACCCACGTGCCTGACGTACCGCCTGAATGCCCTGTTTACGATGCTCGGCCAGTTGGTCGTGATGCATCTGAACTGCCCGCTCCACCCTGGGCTTAATTTCCGGTTCCGGCTCTCCCTGCGGCCAGTCCAGGCTGTGCAGCCATTCATCCAGACCATGAGCGAGCGCATCATGCCCTGCCGGGTCTGCCTCTATGGCGGGCAGCCATTGCCCCAGAGGGCCATGACGATCTATCAGGCGTGCCAGGGTATTCAGTGACGTTTCATAGGTGGTGCAAAGCTGATGAAAAGCGCGCTCCTCCTCTCGATTGGCAGGCTGCAATTGCTCGGTCTGTCGCCAGTGGTGCTGTTGCTCGGTCAAATACAGCATGGCCTCACGCACCTGGGTCGGGTCAATATCCGACTGATCAAGACGGTCTTTTAGATCCTGCCACAGATGTTGAATAAGTTGAGTCCGCACCGGGTCGTGCACGGCTTGTTCGCTTTCCGGCTGAATGTCGACATCCGCCTCGATGTCATCGTCTGTTTCCCGGGCGTCGGCCGCTTCCTGAAGTGCCTGGTCAGTTTCGGGCGCAGGCGCTTCATGATCCACCGTATCAGGCACCACTGGACGTCTGGCCTCGGCATCCAGAATAGCCTGCTGCCAGCGCCCGGTCAGGGCATCATCAGCGTATGGGCTGTTCTGCGACCATTGCTCCTGAAGCGCTCGTAACTTGCCACTGTAGAGCGGGTCTACAGGGGCTTTTGCATGACGTTCCAGTTGTTCAACCAGCCGACGGGTGTGGTCCTCCCTGGCTTGCAATGCCTGGTGCGCCTGCTTGTGTTCTTCCAACTGGGTTTTAACCAGCCGATAAACGGCTTTATCCCGCCCTTTGGCGTGCTTCAGCAGTTGCTCCAGAGCTTCAATACCAGTCACATTTTCAGCGGCGGCAATCCGAACCCGAGCCGAAAAGCCATAGCACGCGACCTCCACCCAAAGCGCTTCGCTGACGTCAGACAATGGCGATTCAACATGCAGGCTCAGAGCCAGCTGTTCGGCCGCGGGCATCTGCTGGCGATGTTCCATGGTCAGTTGGCCGGTATCCATGGCCCTGGCCAGTTCAACCATCGCCTCCTTGCGTTGCTTCGGGTCAGAGGCCTGTACCTGACCAAGCCACTGCTCCATGCCCGCCGCGGGGGGGTCGACGCGTCGACGCCCCGGGGTTGTCGAGGCGGGTTTTGCGGGGGTGGTTTTTTTACCAAAGAATTTGCTGAGCACCATGAAACGATCTCCCTGATTGCCACTAAGCCAGGCCGGGAACGCGAGTTCACCGTGCCGGAAACGCCCATCAATGATAGGCTATGCGTATATGACGCCATTGTCAGGCGTCTGTGCGGACCACTGTATTCAGCCAAGCAAAAAGACTGACACCACAGTGTAAACCCAAGCAGGACAGAGCACTACTGCTCCGACAGGACACCGGAACCCATGCCCAAACCCTCCCCGACAGCTCCCCGGCAATTCCTCTGGTACGACTATGAAACCTGGGGCATTAACCCGGCCCGGGATGGCATCGCCCAGTTTGCAGCGGTGATAACCGATGCCGACCTGAACATTATTGGCGAACCAATGGATTGGAAATGCAAGCCGCTGCCAGATGCCGTCATCGACCCGGGCTCGGTGATGATCACCGGCCTGACGCCGGGCGAGTGCCAACAGGAGGGCATGACCGAATGGGAACTGGCGAGCCGGATTAATGCAGTCATGTCTGAACCCGGTACTTGCACTGTCGGTTATAACAGCTTGCGATTCGACGACGAGTTCACCCGGTTTCTGCTCTATCGGAACCTGCTCGACCCCTATAGCCGCGAATGGCGCAATCAGAACAGCCGATGGGATTTGCTCGATGTGGTGCGCATGACCCACGCATTGCGCCCGGAAGGCATCGAATGGCCACGCCATGAAAACGGAGACCCTTCTTTTAAACTGGAACAGCTAACAGCCGCCAACGGCATAGAACACGCCAAAGCACACGATGCGGTCAGCGATGTTCTGGCGACCATTGCGTTGGCGCGGCTGATCCGCGACCGGCAACCCAAGTTGTTCAACTACGCCTTGTCGTTGCGGTTCAAGCATGAGGTGCGCCGGCAACTACCGCTGGAGTCGCGCCAGCCCATGCTCCACGTCAGCGGCCGAATCCCCGCTCGCCAGGGCTGCTTGACGATAGAGGTTCCATTGATGGAGCACCCCGACCGGCGCAATGAAATCATCGTTCTGGACCTGATGCAGGATCCCGGCTGGCTACTGGACCACAACGCCGATGACGTTCGCAATTGGTTGTACAGCCCCACTGAATCTTTGCCTGAGGGCATCGTAAGACCCCCATTGCGAACCCTGCATTTGAACCGGTGCCCAATGATTGCCCCCTACCGAATGCTCGATGAAGCCACCTGTGAACGTTTTGGTATTGAGCCCGCCCGCATCGCCCGGCATCTGGCAATTCTTGATCGCTGGCACGACCTGGTATCGCTGGCCCGCGAAGTGTTTAAAACCACCGACCGCCCTGCCCCGGCCGATCCACAGCAAGCGCTATATCAGGGTTTCATAGGCGACCATGATCGCGGCATTCTGAACGAGATCAGGCGCGCTAACCGCCACCCCGAAACCTGGCCGGGCCTGGCAGACGGTTTACAGGACGATCGTCAGCAAGCCCTGGTATTACTTGCCCGCGCCCGGCATTTTCCGGATAGCCTCAGTGCCGGTGAGCAAACCCAGTGGCGCCACCAGGTTCAGACCCATCTGACTGACCCGGACTGGGGCAGCACTCTAACGCTCAGTGATGCTCTAATCGCAACGCAGCAACTGATCGAAAAACACCCGGATCGGGAGGATTTGAAGCAAGTGTTAACCTGGTTGCAACAGCAGGAGCAACGCTGGCTGCGAGAGACCGAGGCACCGGTATCAGAGACGATCACAGCGCCTACCACCGGGCCTTCTCAGTCGACGCCCGCTGACTCGGAAAACAAAGAAAATACAGACCCCCAGCCAGACGACGGGCCTCAGTTGGGCCTGTTCTGAACCCTAACAGGTTGCTGAAATTCGGCAAATTTCAACAGACGGCTTGGCTATCGATACACCAATAGATTCAGAAACTGAGCGGGCTTGTCCTGTGATTCATTGCGGTAGGCGTGCGGTTGATCGGCCCGAAAGCGATACGCATCGCCCGCCTGCAACCGGTGCCACCGGGCATCACTGTAAACCGCTAGCTCGCCCGACTGAACCAGAACGCATTCGATCACACCCTGGCGGTGAGAATCGGACTCGCGCATGCCACCCGCCTCAATCTCAACGTCCAGCATTTCAGTGTGCAGATCGGCTACAAAAGGAAGCAGGGTTTTAACCGTCAATGCACTGTCCGGCGGCGTCACCCGCGTCTGAAAACTGCCCGAGCTCGCATCGACTGGTTCAATCAGGGTAGAGAACCCAACATCAAACCCCTTCGCCAGCCGCCACAAAGTTGTCAAAGTGGGGCTCGACTCGCCCCGCTCTATCTGCCCCAACATGGCTTTACTGACCCCTGTTTCAGTCGCCGCTCTAGCCAGACTCCAGCCACGCGCCGCGCGCAACTCCTTTAGCCGGTGAGCGAACTGCTGCTGTATATCCGACATGGCAATCTCTCCTGGTCACTGAACGCTTGTGCGCTATAACGCACGCTGCTAGGCTAGCACGATTGTACGCTATAACGCACAACCCTGAAACCACGGAGAACCGACCATGCGCAGGCCCATTTGGCGTCAATTCTGGCACGATGTGTCACTCAGTAGCCTAAGCGCGGGTGTCGTTGCGGTTTTGGTTGGCTTCAGCAGCTCAGCGGTTTTGATCTTTCAGGCGGCTGAAGCGGCCGGTACGACGCCGGCCCAGGCCAGCTCCTGGCTCTGGGCACTCGGGCTGGGTATGGGCATCACCTCCGTTGGCTTGTCGGTGCAACACCGATTGCCGCTGGTAACCGCCTGGTCAACGCCGGGCGCTGCGGTACTGATCGTTAGCCTGTCCGGCTTTTCACTGTCTCAGGCTATTGGTGCTTTTATACTGACCGGGGTGTTCATCACACTGGCGGGCTTTACCGGCCAGGCCGAGCGACTGACGCAGAAGCTGAGCCCAGCCCTGGCCAGTGCAATGCTGGCTGGCGTGTTGTTCCCCTTTGGCGTGAATGCAGCGACCTCACTGACCGAGGCACCGGTATTGGCAGGCTCCATGGCAGTCGTCTATTTTCTGGCGCGGCTGTGGGTGCCACGCTATGCCGTTCTGCTGGTGGCACTGGTGGGGTTGGTACTGGCACTGGCGTTGAATGAAGTAGCTGACAATGCCTGGGCCTGGTCGTGGACACGCCCGGTACTGCAGTGGCCGGAATTTAGCTGGCAAGCAATGTTCAGCCTGACCCTACCGCTGTTTGTAGTCACCATGGCCTCACAGAATTTGCCAGGCATTGCCACCCTGACCGCGGCTGGCTATCACTCACCCACCTCGTCCGTATTGAAATGGACCGGTTTGACGACCCTGGTGCTGGCCCCTTTCGGTGCCTTCGCCCTGAACCTTGCCGCCATTACGGCCGCCATCTGTATGACGTCTGATGCTCACCCGGACCCCAAACGGCGTTATACCGCTGCGGTGTCCGCGGGCATCACTTACGCATTGCTGGGCTTGCTCGCCGCCTCGGTTATCGCCCTGTTTCAGGCTTTGCCCGGGGCCTACATCATGACACTGGCCGGCCTTGCGCTGCTGCCCACCATTGCCAACAGCCTGGTAAATGCCCTACAGGAGGAACAGGAAAGGGAAGCAAGCCTGGTGACCTTTCTGGTCACCGTAGGCAATGTCACCCTGTTCGGTATAGGCGGCGCATTCTGGGGGCTGGTGTTCGGTTATCTGATTCGCGAACGACGCTACCTGGCCCGCCTTATTCAGAGCCCGACTTGGCGGCAAAAAAAGCGCTGACGGCCTGACGAAACTCATCGCTTTTCAGCTGTTTTTGAAAATGGCGAGCTTCATCATCAATGGTATTCAGCGTAATGCTCATAAAATGCTGCTTCATCAGTTTTTTGGTCAACTCAATTGCCTTGGGCGGCTGGGCGGCCAACAGCTGCGCCTGCTGATGGGCAGCCTGAAGGTAATTTTCGTCGCCAAAAACAGCGTTGATCAAACCCGCTTCGAGCGCCTCCTGAGGCCCAAAGCTCTTGCCCAGCATCAGCCATTCGGCCGCTTTGACATGACCCACCTTTAATGGCAACAGAAATGACGACGCGAACTCAGGCACCAGCCCCAAATTAACGAACGGCAGTTGGAACACCGTACTGTCGCCGCTGTATACCAAGTCGCAGTGCAACAATAAGGTAGTACCAATGCCAACGGCAGGCCCGTTAACGGCGGCAACAATGGGTTTGGGGAAGTCGGCCATGGTGCGCAAGAAGCGCAGCACCGGAGCATCGTCGTCTTCCATCGGGTGTTCCATGAAATCTTTCAGATCGTTACCGGCGGTGAAACAGAACTTCTGACCGGACAACAGAACGACTCGCGCTTCGGGATTATGCTTGGCTTCATCGAGTATATGCTTCAACTCAATGTACATGGCCTCAGTCAGGGCATTGCGTTTTTCGGGGCGGTTCAGCGTCAGTTCCAGCACGCCGTTATGCACCCGCTGTATAATCTCGCTCATGGGAGCTCCTGTTGGTTTCCGATACCCTACAATTTAAACGAGCGTTTGAATTTTGCAAGTGCCATTGGGTTAGCCTCACCCTTATTAGATCAAGATTTGAGCTTTGCACAATGTAAGCGGGTGCCGGTTGTGCCTCTGAGGGGGAGTCCGCAGCATGGACTAAAACGCCAGGAGCGTTTTAGCATGAGCGCAGCGAGCCCGAAGGGTGAATCCCACGGGGAGATTCATATCCTGCGGCCTAGACCCGAGACGTCGGACCGCCATTGACGGATTCACGCCGACCCCTCAGAGGCATAACCGGTGGCCTCCGCGGCCCAAGACCGCTCAACTAGCCCCGGAATTTGAATGATAAGTTAATGCTTTTGTACTGACCCGATTCCCGAAAAAGTGTTGTACACTTCGCGCCACCGAGCAGACCGGCAGAGGAGCCCTTCATGACCGTCATTCAGCAGGACGATCTTATCCAGAGCGTCGCAGACGCCTTGCAGTTTATTTCCTACTATCACCCGAAAGACTTTATTCAGGCTGTGCACCAGGCCTATGAACGCGAGGAATCCCAGGCCGCCAAAGACGCCATGGCCCAGATTTTGATCAACAGTCGCATGTGCGCCGAGGGCCACCGCCCCATCTGTCAGGATACCGGCATCGTGACCGTATTTCTGAAAATCGGCATGGATGTTCGCTGGGAAGGCGCCACCATGGGCGTTGAAGACATGGTCAACGAAGGCGTTCGTCGAGCCTATTTGCACCCCGACAACGTTCTGCGCGCCTCCGTGCTGGCCGATCCGGACGGCAAGCGCACCAATACCAAAGACAATACTCCGGCGGTTATTCACACCCAAGTGGTGCCCGGTAATACCGTTGATGTTCAGGTAGCGGCCAAGGGCGGCGGCAGCGAGGCGAAGTCCAAATTCGCCATGCTGAACCCCTCCGATTCGATCGTAGATTGGGTGCTGAAAGTGGTTCCGGAAATGGGCGCAGGCTGGTGCCCGCCCGGCATGCTCGGCATCGGCATCGGCGGTACGGCCGAAAAAGCCATGCTGATGGCCAAGGAATCCCTGATGGAACCGATTAACATTCAGGAACTGCAGGAACGTGGGGCGAGTAATCGCGGTGAAGAACTGCGGCTTGAATTGTTCGAAAAAGTGAACAAGCTGGGCATCGGCGCCCAGGGTCTCGGTGGCCTGACGACGGTACTCGATATTAAAGTCATGGACGCACCGACCCACGCAGCGAACAAACCCGTTGCGATCATCCCCAACTGCGCGGCTACCCGCCATACTCACTTTGTGCTCGACGGAAACGGCATCGCCAAGCTTGAAGAACCCAAGCTGGAAGACTGGCCGGACATCGTCTGGGATGCCGGCCCCAAAGCGCGTCGAGTCGATCTGAATACCCTGACCAAAGACCAGATGCTCGACTGGAAACCCGGTGAAACCCTGTTACTTAACGGCAAGATGTATACCGGTCGCGATGCGGCACACAAACGCATGGTCGATATGATCAGCAAAGGCGAGCCAATGCCGGTAGATTTCACCAACAAGATGATCTATTACGTCGGCCCGGTAGACCCCATGGGTGATGAAGCGGTAGGCCCGGCAGGACCGACAACGGCCACCCGGATGGACAAGTTCACAGATACCGTGCTCGAACATACCGGTTTGATCGGCATGGTGGGTAAAGCCGAACGTGGGCCGGTTGCCATCGAGTCCATTGCCCGTCATAAGGCCACTTATTTAATGGCGGTCGGTGGTGCGGCTTACCTGGTATCCAAAGCGATTCGCGAAGCCCGCGTCGTCGCCTTTGAAGACCTGGGAATGGAAGCCATATACGAGTTTGATGTGGTAGACATGCCAGTCACAGTGGCCGTGGATACTCAGGGAAGCTCGGTTCACCAGACGGGTCCCAAAGAATGGGCGGCCAAGATTCTGGCCAAAGAAGTAAGCTAACGACGAATGTCGTTTCGATGAAAACCCGCTCTGGCGGGTTTTTTTACGGCTGAACGACTGACAATAATAGTTAGGCAAAAAAAAGGCCCGAATCATACGATTCGGGCCATCAAGTTCAGGTGGCCGCGGCCACCCGGTTTCGAGAGGGATTACTCGAAATCAACGTCGGAGTTGGCAGGAGCCGAGGTCTCGGATGCATCCCACTGGCTTTCCCAGGCAGAGTTGACGATAAGGTTATCCCCGTCTTCAACATTGCCAACCATGACGAAAGTGAACGTCAACGTCCGTCCGCCATTGCTAACCTCCAGAGAATGAGTATCGTCGGCCGTGTTTATCTCTGCACCGCCGCCGTTGGCATCGGTGAAAGTAAACTGGTTTTCGAACTCATTCTGAGCAATGGTACCGTTGTTGTTACCGTCCCAGCCAGACAGGTCGATCGGGTGAGTACCTGTGAACTGAACTGATACAGTGTCAGAGTTCAGAGTGGTACCGTCGTCAGTACCTGTTACCCGGAACGTACCGGTTTCATCAATCGCTGCGAAATCAGGCTGGTGGAAGAAGAACTCGTTGTCATCGGCTGCGTTGCCAATCGAGAAATCGTTCCAGCTGTTGCCCAGCACATCTTCCACGTCACTGAAATCCAGACGGGCGTGACGGTACAGATCCGATGGGAATGACCCGGATGCTGCATCGGACTCATTGTACTGAGCCAATGTAAAGATCGCAGTACGGTTCAGGTCATCACCCCAGGCACTTGGCAGAACACTCAAAACGGTTTTATCAGTCTGACCGTTAAAGGCATTGACGGTATCGATATCCATGGTGATGGTCTGACCACCCAATACAATCTGAGTACTGGTATCAATAGCGATCGCTTCGTTGAAGTTGATTACGAATTCGTCACCTTCATAGCTAGCGCTTACCACCATCGGAGGCAAGGCATCGCCTACAACCACTTTCGCATTGGATGAACCAGCATTCTCCGATGCTTCCTGAATAGAGGCCTGGAAGTCGATGATTGAACCGTGATCCTGGTTACCAAACGTCACAACATCAGTGATGTCAAACTGAACCAGATCGGCCGTTGTTGATTCGCCGTCGTCTTCAATGTTGACGTTGTTGTTAGCCACGAAGTTGCTAATAGCAGCATTCAGGGTGGTATCCGCTACCGGATCCGTTCCAGTCAGCTCAACACTCTCGGACATAGCAACACCGATGGTGCGGGTGCGTGCTGCCGTATCTGCGATCCAGCTACCGTAAGCGACGGCATCGTAGATACCCGCTGTAGAACCTGGAATGTTAGCCGCATCGAAGTCCAATTCGTCGATGAAGTATTCACCCTGGTTAGCATCACCGGCAATGTTGTTGACCAGGTTCAGGTCAAACAAAGGTTTCAGTGTCAGCAGACCTTCAACACCCAGCTCTTCTGTACCGTCGCTGGTACCATCGACAACGCTCAACATACGCGGTGTGATGTTCAGGAACGGAATGCCTGGCTCAACATCCGGCGTTGATGACTGCTCGCCACCGTTACCGTATTGAAGGCTAGATACAGAACCGTTGTTGTTGTCAGCATTTACACCATAGGCTTTTTGCAGCACGGTGGTCGGCGCGACGTTGTCTTCCAGCGTCAACGATGCCGCTTGGCCACTGTAACCGAACTGATCGAAGGGCGTGATGGTGACGATGTCGCCCGGCTCTACACCTTGCACTACCAGGTAGACCGCTTCACCTTCGCTCACGTCAGACACAAAACGGTTGGCTACGCCACCGTCGAACGTTGCACCGACCAGACGCTTATTGACCAGGCCGTTGAACTTGGACAAGCCATTGCTGCCAATAACGTCCATTTCATAGTAGTCAGCTACGGTAGAAGCAAACTCAATGCCAGCCGCATTGGCTTCAACGCTGGTGTCATCGATGTAACCAACGGTCGCCGCAATAGCACCGGCCAGGTCTTCCATGCGTTCTGCTGCGTCAGCAACGTTACTAGAGTCGTTGTCGTCAGCAGTGTTCAGTTGCTGAATACCGTCACGTTCGTCGTCAACATCCAGGAAGGCATTGTTGTCCGCCTGAAGTTGCAGCAAAGAACCAAAACCGGTTACATCTTCAGTTTGCTGAGTATCGGTCAGGTCAACCGCTTCTGCATTCTGGTTTGCTTCGATGTAGGCCTTCAGCTTGATGCGGACATAGTTGCTGCCGACGCTGGTGATCAAGTCTTCATCGTATTCAACTGGGGAGTCAATCAGCGATTCGGTGGCAACATCGTATTTATCAGTACCAACAGAATTTGACGGCATAGCTGTATCGCGGAAGTCATCACGCAACAACAGCACATCGATCTCATTTCCGGCGACCAGAGCTGAGTCCAGAGTCACGGTCAGTACTTTACCATTCAGGCTGGCACTGTGTGACAAATAGGCGCCACCGTCGACATCGCGAATCAACAAGGAGTTACCAGCAACGTCGATGCCAGCCATTGTTTCACTGAACTCGATGGTGAACTGAGTAGTAACATCGTCATTCAACATACCGCGAGTAGCAGTCTGATCGACCACTTGGGCAACGGCTTTCACCCAAGGTGCGATGGTATCTTCACTAAGAACCTTGGTAGCTTTAACATTACCCAGTTCATACGGCGTGTACTCGTCTGATGTATCTGCCTGAGCTGATACGGTGTAGCCGTCAGCTGCCAGCTTGAGAAACGCGTCTGCAGGAACATTGCTGAATTCAAATGCACCGGTTGCAGAGGTTGTAGCAGTAACAGATTCAATGCCGTAGCTGGTGACTACGCCATCCTGATCCTGTTCCTGATCGACACCTGAGGCCGTAGAAATCATGTCCAGCGCCAGGTTTACCTGTGCCAGAGCTTCACCGCTGTCTGCACTGCGCAATACACCTTTAACGGTAGCCATTTTCTCTGGCAACACGGCGGTTCCGGCCGATGCATTAAAGCCATCGATGAACGTAGTAACCGGGTTGGTAACTTCACTGCTGTCTGCATTGGCTTCAGAGCCATTGAAGATCTGCGCTTGCGGAGTAACGGTTACGCTGGCTTTCAGGTACTGGGCTGGCGGCACAATGGTCAGTGCCAGCGCCTGGGCGTAGGAGTCGTTGTCGTTGCGAACGGTCTGGCTGACGGCCACGTCGCTGAAGTAATACTGGCCACCCGCATTGGTTACGACCGACTGGTTGCCCAGATAAACGGTTGCACCTTCGATGGGCATACCATTGGTGTCAGTAACCAGCCCGGTGATAGCACCACGCGGGTTGTTAACACTGACGTACTGTGATGACTCGGCGCTGTTCGTGCTGTTGCTGCTAGTTGAGTCGTCTTCACCACAACCCACCAGAACCAGGGTACCTGCTGCGACAGCAGCAACCAGTAATTTTTTATTCCAAATGCCTTCAGACATTTCTTTCTCCTATGACTTTTCAGGTGTCGCATTGCATTCCTTCACGCAATACGAATTCAGCGCGATACGCTATCGAGAGTGCCAGTCAGAAAGGGAAATAGAGGATCGCTGCGCCCGCAGGCGTAGGATTGAATAAGAGATCAAAGACGCTTCGTCCTTGTCTTTCCCTGTCTGTAACTGTTCCCTTCGCAACCCGTATGGAGCTGATCAGAACTCCTCGGGCTGGATCGTGCTACTGAACTTCATGCTCAGTTTGCCGCGACGACATGCTCGCGTTCGGCGCGTGTATGAAACGGTTTCGACGCACCCAAGTCAATCAGAGTTAATTCCCAATATTTTTTTTTGTGATTGACTCGTCATCAACAAAAAATGTCGGTAATGTCTTACATACGAACACCCGTCAATGTGCATAGAATCAAAAACCAAGTCTGACCAGAAACGCCTAAAGCCAAGGAAAACCTGGAAAACAATACTCGTTTTCGATACTGGGAGTGAGCGATCCTCTGACTCTTGCTGAGCAAAAAACAACCAGAAACACTAACGTATTGACGATCATGTCGCTGCTTCCTGTGATTTCCCCTCTTGTTCTGACGCGGACCGACTTCGTGAATATTCCCTGAACTGACTGGGCGACATTCCCGTTCTGCCGCGAAACCAGTGGCTGAAATTGAAAGCATCTGCATAACCAACCCGTTGTGCGATTTGGCTGACTTGCCAGTTGCTGCTTGCCAGTAACTCCCCTGCTCGCTGCAATCTAAGATCGGACAAACGCGACATCGGGCCCTGATCATAGAGTTTTTTACATACCCGATTCAGATGCGGTACCGAGCAGTGCACACGCTCGGCCAAACGTGCCTGAGACCAACGTTGATGCAATTGCTCCTCCAACTGGGCAAACACCTGCCGTACCGTCATTTCAAGCCGACTGTAGCCCGTCTCCCGGAGCAGTAGCTCCGTCAGCAACTCACTGATCAACCCGACCATCCTTCGTCGTCTTGGCGTTTTGATTTGATGATAAAGTGCGTCCATCATCGGCGAAATAGCCCAAACCTGGTCGTGTTGAAACACCTCAGCAGATTGCCCCCGCAGTGCAGACCAGACGTTGGAATCGTCCAGCAGCAGCCAGGCCATCCGCCATTCCTGCTGCCCTTCACCAAGCTCAAACAAAAATGGCTGACGGGCGGGTAACAGAGTGACGCTTCCGGGGGCAATCGCTTCTGTACGTCCGGGCAGATGGACCTGACCACCACCGCCCTGTGTAAACAGTAAGGTGTGAATATCAGGATCCTTGCGGCCAACGTGATAGCGACCACGCAACCAACTGACGCCCCCCATGTGTAGGTGGTGGTCTCTCAGCTCTGGAATCTCTTCGGCAATCAGAAATCTCTCCCGGCATTCAGGGCCGAGAATCAGTACGTCCTGAAACTCCTCATGATCCATATTCACAGGTCGATGATTCATCTACACATAGCTCCCGGTTAACCCAGCACTTAGAATGCTGCGCAATTAAAGCCTTTTTTATCATTTTTTCAACAACCTTCTGCCGCCTAGAATAGTCGTTTTTGGGTTAAAGCATCTATTTTCACAGTTCAATCATCAGCGCACACCTCCCAGTGCACACGGAGATTCAATGAGCTATCGGGTATTTTGGCAACAAGTGTTTGCACTGGCTTTGCCTGTGGCATTCCAGTCGGCGCTGATCTCAGCGCTGGCCATGGCCGACGTACTCATGGTCAGCCATCTGGGCAGCCAGGCGGTTGCAGCGGTCGGCCTGGCCGCCAAACTGAATTTTGTGCTGATCCTGATCATGGCGGCACTGGGCACCGGCTGCAGTATTTTGTGCGCCCAGTACTTTGGCGCGGGTCGCCATGAAAAGGTCCGGCAGACGCTGGCACTATCGCAGTGTGTGGGTGCTCTGATCATGCTGCCATTTACTCTGGTGGTTTTAACGAATGCGGAGTTTCTGGTGCGCCTGGGCACACAGGACCCCGGGGTTATTCTTCTGGGCACCCCGTACATGATGTTGCTCGGCCTGACTCTGTTCACCACTCAGGGCATCATCGTCTACGAATCGGCAATGCGTGCTATTGGCCGCACTGGCTGGCCCCTGAAATATGCAGTGGTGGCCATTGGGCTCAACATTGTCATGAACTACTGGTTCATTAACGGTGGCTTGGGTGTTCCAGCGTTGGGCGTTACCGGCGCGGCCATCGCAACCGTACTCGCGCGCCTGTTCCAGGTTGGCTGGATGGCGGTTGATGTTCAGCGTACCCGTACCCTGCATCTGACCGTCAGTGCGTTTTTCGGGCTGCGTCAGTCAACGCTGCCAAAGCGATTTTTCACCCTGACCTGGCCGCTGGTCCTGAACTTCACACTCTGGTCTGTCGGATCGCTCGGTTACACTCTGATCGCTGGCCGAATGGGCACTGTTCCACTGGCCGTCATGAGTTTGCTTGCGCCGATTGAGGGGATGTATCACTCGCTTTTTTTTGGCCTGGTTAACGCCTGCGGCATCATGATTGGTCAGCGACTTGGCCGCAGTCAGTTCGATGAAGCCCAGTGGCTTGCTAACCGCTTTATGTGGATGGCGCCTCTGGGTTCTTTGATAATAGGAGTGTTATTGCTGATTGGCTCACCCTTCTTACTGACGGTATTGGCCATTCAAGATGTCGAGACCGTTCGCCAGACGCAGTGGGCCATGATCGTTATGTGCCTAGGGTTCTGGATTAAGGTATTCAATATGACGGCTATTCAAGGCATCTTGCGCGCCGGGGGCGATAGCAAATTCTGCCTCGGAATGGACATGGTCGCGCTCTGGCTGGTGGGTTTGCCGCTCACCTGGGTCGCGGCCTTTGTCTGGCAACTGCCGTTTGTCTGGGTGTATGCACTGGTGCTCAGCGAGGAAGTGATCAAAGCCACAGGCGTATACTGGCGCGTCCGCCGCCGCCACTGGCTAGCCAACTTGGCTGAGGAGCCGGAAACCGTGGTGGCTCCGGCTTAAACGATGAACACCCGCTAGAATGCCGCTTTGATCTTTTCCGCCAGTGCTTTCAGATGCTCGTTATCGGCTGCGGTAGTGGCATGAGGCCGGCGCAAATCAGCGATAGAGCCAGGAATAACATGACAATGGACATGCGGGACGGTTTGGCCCGCACCTTCGCCATTGAGTTGAAACAACACCACGCCCGACGCATTCAACCCAGCCTTTATGGCAGCAGCGACTTTTTTCGTACTCTGAATCCAGTGCGCCGCCGCCTCGTCAGACAAATCCATCAGGGTTACAGCCTGCTCTTTGGGGATCACCAGGGCGTGGCCATCGGTCTGTGGCATAATGTCCATAAACGCCAGAGTGTGTTCGTCTTCGTAGATCTTAATGCAGGGGATTTCCTCGCGCAGCATTTTTGCAAAGATGTTGTTTGGATCGTAGGCCATAACAAACTCCTGTGGTCGACCGGATGGCTCAAAACCTGACCGATTGGTTTACTGTCGGTATTCGGGTTAATCTTAGCGAACTTCACTGCCAGGCTAAACCACTGCCATACTGATGAACAGCGGCGGTGCTGCCATTTCCATTCTCTGACTGACGGCCGGAATGTCATTATGACCCTTTATAACCTTGGCTCCATCAATATTGACCACCTGTATCAAGTCGACCATTTCGTGCGACCCGGAGAGACCCTGAGCTCAACAGACTATCAGACTGTGCTGGGGGGCAAAGGGGCCAATCAGTCCATTGCACTGGCCCGCGCCGGGGCTGAAGTAAGACACCTGGGCGCTCTGGGCCAACAGGACGACTGGGCTTTGGCCCAATTGCAGGAAGCTGGCGTCAATACAGATCATATCACCTTGCTGAATCAGGCCAGCGGTCACGCCATCATACAACTGACGACAGCCGCCGAGAACGCCATTATTCTGTACCCGGGTGCAAACCATTGCGTAACTGACGCACATCTGCAGCAGGCACTCGCCACAGCCGGCAGTGGCGACTGGTTGCTGATGCAGAATGAAACCAACGGTCTCGAGGCCGCGGTCGCGCAGGCCCGAAAACAGGGACTGACCCTGGCCTTCAACCCGGCCCCCATGGATGTGCAGCGAGTCAGGCCGCTACTGGGGCAGATTGACTGGCTGATCGTCAATGAAATCGAAGCCATGGACCTGACCGAAACCCGGACAGTCGCCGCAGCTGAAGCGGCCCTGGTTAAGACCTACCCCCAGTTGCACATACTGCTCACGCTGGGCAAGGCGGGGGTGGTGTATTTGCATCAGAACCTTCGCGACAGTGTGGCTGCCCACTCAGTCGAGGCTGTGGATACTACCGCCGCCGGCGACACTTTTATCGGGTACGCCCTGTCGGCACTGGCCACGGGCCAAAGTCCGAAACAGGCCATGGCACTGGGGACAGCCGCTGCAGCGATATGCGTGACCCGGTTGGGGGCTTCATCGTCCATCCCCACGCTCGCGGAAACTCAGGCCTTTATTAGCAAGAACGCTCATTCACCCAAAGACGGAGACCCGGCATGACGCACAAGATCATCATCGACACGGACCCTGGCATCGACGATGCCATGGCTATCTTGTTCGCCTTTCGCGCTGAGCAGATTGAGGTTTTAGGGCTCACCACGGTGTTCGGTAACGTCAGCGCCGAGCGCGCGACCGTGAACGCCCTGACACTGAGCCAACTCGCCGGGAAAACGGTCCCGGTTGCCAAGGGTGCCAATACCCCTCTGATGATGGCGCCGCGCAAACACGCTGACTATGTTCACGGCCAGGACGGGTTTGGCAATATTAACTGGCCCGAAGCGACGGCCAAACGCGATGTCCGCAGCGCGCCCCATTTCATTGTCGATACCGTCAATGCGCACCCTGGCGAAATCACGCTGGTTGCCCTGGGCCCACTGACCAATCTGGCGCTGGCGCTAGAGCTGGATCCGGACATCGCCTCCAAGGTGAAAGAAGTGGTTTTGATGGGGGGCGCTGTCCACGAAACCGGCAATGTAAGCCCGGTGGCTGAAGCGAATCTGATCAACGACCCTCACGCCGGCGACGCAGTGTTTGGCGCAGACTGGCCCGTGACCATGCTTGGGTTGGATGTAACTCACCAGGTGTTGCTTAAGGCCGGCGTGCTGGAGCGCATTGAAGCCGCAAACCCCGATCAGGGTGGTTTTCTAAACAAAGCGGCGCAGCATTATTTCAGTTTTTACCGCGAGGCCATGGGCATTGACGGCTGCTATTTCCACGACGCCGCGACCATCGCCTATGTTCTGGATCCTTCTCTGTTTGGCTGCAGGCACGGTGCCATTCGGGTGGCTACCGATGGCCTGGCTATCGGCCAAACCATGATGGCCCCTGAGGGACGCACCTTTCCAACACAAGGCTGGGAAAATCGGCCATTGGCTAAAGTCGCCATTGAAGTGGATGACGTCCGGGTGCTTTCATTGTTTGAACGAACACTGTCGGGCTGACTTCACCGGGGGCATGGCGAGTACTGGCTTGACGCCGCCCCGCCCCTACCACACCTAAGGAGCCTCATCGCGCACGCCCGGATTGCCAGGCCCTCAGCAAATCATCGTACTGAATGGTTTGCCCAGACGGCTTTTCGTTAGCCAGAGCTGCCTTGGGTGCACCCGGTTGCGCCAGCCAGTACGCGGCGCCTTCAGCATCGGCAAGCGATGCTATGTGCGGACCGCAGATATCGGTCTGAAAGGTTCGTTGCATCGTCGACATAACCCGATCCTGCTCAGTGGCCAATTGATCCAAGGCCTCTTGGGGCGACCTGACCCCCGACACTGCATCGGCAATATTCGGCCACCACCGCTCGGAAAGCCTTGGGTAATCGGGCACGTTATTGCCCGTTGGGGTCCAGAATTCGCGGGCCGGACTGCGGTAGAACTCGACCAGGCCACCAAGCCTTGGCGCTATTTCGGTCATTGCATCAGAGGCCAGGTCGGAATCCCGAATCGGAGTCAGCCCCGTCAGTGTCTTTTTCAGGGACACTGTCTTCGACACGGTGAACTGTGCGTAAAGCCAGGCGGCTTGCTGGCGTTCAGTGCTCATAAACCGGGGGATCGTCCAGGCACCCACATCCTGATACCCCAGCTTCATGCCCTCTTCCCAGTAAGCGCCATGCGGAGAGGGTGCCATTCGCCACTTGGGTGTTCCATCAGCATGGGTGATGGCCAAGCCCGGTTGCAGCAGATCCTGTGTAAAGGTGGTATACCAGAAAATCTGCTGGGCAATATTACCCTTAGCCGGCAACGACCCGGCCTGACCAAACGTCAGGTCCTGCGCCTCGGGTGGCGCAAACCGCTTTAACCAGTCAACGTAGGTAGTCAGGGCGTATACCGAGGCTGGAGCATTCGTCGCACCGCCGCGTGCCACATGGGAACCCACTGGACGACAATCGTCTACCCGAATGCCCCATTCATCCACCGGCAGTCCATTAGGAAGACCAGGGTCTCCGGCACCGGCCATCGAGAACCAGGCATCGGTGAAGCGCCAGCCAAGTGAAGGGTCCCGTTTGCCGTAGTCTGAATGGCCATAGACGCGCTGACCGTCCAGCTGTTCTACATGGTCAGTGAAAAATTCGGCAATATCTTCGTAGGCAGACCAGTTAACGGGCACGCCGAGTTCGTACCCATAACGATCGGCAAACCGGACTTTCAAGTCGGGACGTTCGAACCAGTCATAACGAAACCAATATAGGTTAGCGAACTGTTGCGTCGGTAATTGGTAGATCTCGCCATCGGCACCGCGCACGAAATCGAGCCCAATGAAGTCATCGATATCCAGAGTTGGCAATGTGACTGCCTGGCCTTCATTGGCCATAAAATCACTGAGCGACAATATTTTTCCGGATCTGAAGTGCGTTCCAATAGAGTCAGAATCATTGGCAAACAAATCGTACTCATTGGTCCCTGATATCATTTGTAACCAGAGCTGATGGATAACCTGGTCTTCTCTGGTAATAACATGATTCACCGTTATCCCGGTTATTTCAGAAAAAGCACGCGCCAATACGTCTGCCTCGTATTCATGCGTCGCAATGCTCTCGCTCAACACATTAATCGTCATACCCTGAAACGGCTCTGCAACGGACCTGAACCAGTCGAGTTCGGCCCGTTGCTGCTCCCGCGTCAGCGTGGAAGGGGTGAATTCCTGATCTAACCAGCTATCCAGAACATCGGCCAGGGCTACTTGGCAGGCACAGCACATCATCAGGACGACAGCCCGGATGCAGCAGAGGGGATTTAACATGGGAGCAACCTTCACGGTTTACCTGATCATGCCGGATTAAATACCACGGCCATGCAGGTTTTATTGTTTATAGTGGGGTTAGGTAAGGCTTTTTGAGGCTTGATACTCCATCGCCTCTATCGATAGACGCCAAACATTACCTGTCGTAATCAAAAAGGGGCTGGAAACCAGCCCAAGGACTCAGCACTCTGGGTTACAAGCGAGTAATCGAAAATCGAATTGAAATCCGCCCACCGGATGAATAGTCCGGAAACTTCGCTTGCATTGGTTCAATTGTCTAGTCGATCTATTGCATTTGATTAGAACTATTAATGACGTTCTCTGCCAACGATATTGCTATTGTCCAGTCAAAACAGGGGGTCGCTCAACCTCTGAGCGAACCCCACGCCAGTACTAACTAGTGCCCGTCCAGAAAGGGCGATTTTTCAGAAAGATGCCAACGTCCTCCATTGGTCGTCGGATCCGCTTGGTGGTAA
>NZ_KE384063.1:2873-50114 GCF_000423605.1 Saccharospirillum impatiens DSM 12546 | reverse complement strand
CAATTCTACAAAGTATTAGGGCCTTTTTAACCCTCTGATCGAGATTTTTCTTTTATTTTCAGAAGCTTAGCCGTTTATGGACGGGCACTAACTAGATGCACATTCTCATCGCCAATCTGAACAAAAATAGAACCGGAGTCTGCCAGCAAGTCTCTTGAAACCGTCAACCGATCCCGCAAGTAGGTCAGATAGGAGTGAATGCCATCCCGCCATGTATCCCGAAACGCCTTAACCTGCTCCGGCTCGCGAGTTATATGGGCGGCGTTGCCATCCGTCACATCCCGGCTAGTCGTCGACCACTGAAAATTGGAGTTAAATTTAATGCCATAGGGCGGATCAAAATAGATGCATTGTACTTTGCCGCGTAGACCTTCACGCTCTGCCAAGCTGGCCATCACCTGCAATGAGTCGCCAAGGATCATCCTGTTGGTCCAGTGGGCATCGTGTTGGTAGAACTCGGTTTTGGCGCCCTCATCGGGCAGGCCATTGAAGTCGGCGAAAAGGTCCGCCATGGCGCCAACCTGCTCGGCTTCTTCCTCTTTTTCAGCGGCTTCAGTGCGGCGACGCAGATCGTCGATCAGAACCTTGGGGTGGACCTTTTCCTGAATATAGAGCGGCGGGGCGTTGACCACCAAGTCCGACCAGTCCTGTTGATCTTTACCGCGCCAGACCAGCTGCGGGTCCAGATCCCGATTGCGGCTTTCCTTTTCCTCCTCCAGCCCTTCGCTGCCGCGCGGGTAGTTGACTTTGACCGGCGCCTGGTCGTCTTTTTTCATGACGGACTGGTATTCCGCCGTGGGGATGTTTCGGCGCTTGGCTTCGTCGTGGGTCAGGGCTTCGACGGACTTGGGGGCTTTTGGTTTTTTGGCCATAACAAATATTCAGTCCAGAGAGTCGGGATTTTTAAGAGATTTTTTGTCGGCGGAGGCAATACGGCGCTCGACCTTTTTCACGTCTTCGGAGGCAGGTAGGGCCTCCGGGCGAATGCCCCGCTCCAGCAGAGTACCGCGAACGGCTTGATTGTTGGTGGTGTGCTCGCTGGAAATGGCGCCCTCGTTTTGCATTTGGTGCTGACGGGCATTGAAGATGGTGATTTCAGTGGCGAAGTCTTTGGCCTTGAGAATAATGGTTGGCGCAAAGTCAGCTAGGGGCCGATTGTCGGGCACCTGCCAATGGGCTTTCATGGCCTGGGTGGTTTTTCCAAACAGGGCTTGGTCGCCTTTACTGCGAATCACCCCAAAGTTTTGGTTGCCTCCGGTTTGCTCATAGATCACCTCGGAAAGCTCCTTTTCGGTAGTAGTAAGCTTTTTACGGGCTGACAGGCGCTCAGTTTCCAGTAACCGCTGCTCTATCAGCTCGGCCTTGCGGGTTTGTACCGCGAAATAGGTCTGGGCGAAGGCGATGGGCTGCTTTTTGGAATCGCCGTTCTGGGCGATCAGGTAACAGGCGTAGCGGGTGAGCATGAGGTCAGGGACGTCTTTTTCCGCGCCCTTGGGCATGGCTATCGTTTTGTTGACGTCAACAAAATGATCCCCGGGGGAGTGACCCGAGATTTCACAGGCAATCCTTGCCTTGGTGATCACCTGGGTAAAATTGCGCCATTCCGTATACCCCAGCAGGTACTGAAGGTCTCTGGCAAGCCAGTATTCAACTCCCGTTTCGGTCTGCTGAGCGTGACCTTCGAACGTTTCGGTCAGTGATTGAATGAGCTCCGTTTTCATGTGGTTTCTTCCTTACTGAGTGCGTTGTCAATCATAGCGTCAAATTCAGCTTCGACTTTGGCGGCAAATTCGTACTGCATATGGAATACGTCAGTAAATTCGGCGAAGCCCCATCGCCCATAGGCTCCCAGGTTGTTCACACCCGGCACCCAGTAAGTGTCCATGGTGGACTTTTTCTCTTTGGCGTCTTCGCCCCGGTAGCCTTTGATCTCCACGATCAGGTTGAGCGGGTCATGCGCACCGTTGCCGTCGTCGACCTGAACAATAAAGTCCGGCCGGTACTTGCGGTTTTCTGAGGCGTAGCGGTAGGGCACTTCCAGCCCCAGGTTGTGGTTTTTGACGTAGGCCAGCACTTTCGAGTGCGCTTCGGCGACGCGGCAGAGCTCGGCCTCCCAGTCACTATCCAGAATTACCCAATTGAGCTGACAGCGGCGGCTGTCGGTCTCGTAGCGCTCCGTCTTCGAGGTGTTGAAGTTGACGTGAACGGTAGAGCCGGTGGGGTTATAGGGATCCAGTACTGCCTTGATGGGCTTTTTGCCATGCTCGGCGCGTGTGATGGCGGCGGTTATCCGGTCACAAGCGACATCAGCCAAGGCCTGGTACATCAGCAGGCCAGGATGGGTTTCGCCTTTGCAAACCAAGCAGGTATCCAGCCACTCTTTGGTAATACGCTTGAGTTGGCCAAACAGGTGAAGCTTTGGCTCTTCGCCCGGGTCGCGCCATTTGGTGTAAAGCAGGCGCTGGGTCAAATGGAATAACAAACTGGAGCGGCGCATGTCTTTAATGTGGTCGAGGCTCAGGTCTACATCTTCGCCGATAATCCCCGCGTTCTTTGTGATAGAGGGGCCAACGATAGCTGGGGTGAGCTCGAAAATGGAGTCGTCCGTGAACTGCGCGCTGAGGCGGTCCTCGGGCAGCTCTACGCGGTACCCGGCGACCCGAGGGAACGAAATTTCCAAAGATTCCCGCTCGGGCAGGACGGCCTTTACCTGCACGGTTTCTCGTGGCGGCTGAGGTGGAGCGATAACTGGCTTGGCGGTAAAGTCGAAGGGAATGCCGAGCACATCGGCATACTCAACATTGAACAATCCCTCTTCATTCACCTCGTAGGACTGGCGGCGCAAGGCGCGGCCAATGACTTGTTCGCACAGCAACTGAGTACCAAAGGCGCGCACCCCCAACACATGGGTGACGTTGTTGGCGTCCCAACCTTCGGTGAGCATGGATACCGAGACCACGCAGCGAATGGATTCGCCCAACTGGCCATCTTTGCCCACGGTGTTCATTACTTCACGCAGCAGGGTCGCATCGTCAATGTCGTTACCGGCACGGATCTGATTGGCCAGATCACCGCCACGCTGTAGCGCTTCGCGTTTGAAACGATCGATTTCATCACTGGCCAGATCGCGGAAGTTTTTATCCAACGCTTCACCAGATTCCAACTGCTCGCTGTCGATCAATAGCGTATTGGGACGGGCGAGCTGGTTGTCGTGCTCATCATAATTGCGGAAAAGCTCTAGACGGCCATTTACGACATTGGAGGTGCCATCTTCGTTTTCCTGGATAAAACCAGACATATAGTCATACACCAGCTTTGAGGTCGCGGTATTGTTACAGACCACGATGAAGCAAGGGGGCACTTTGACGCCGGCCTGCTTCCAAAGCTGGTAGGTTTTTTCGTAATGGCCATAGAGCGCTTGCAAGGCGGTTTGAAGCTCTACCGGTATGCTGAGCGGGTCCAACGCTTTGCCCTGCCCGCGCCCTTTTTTGGGCATCTTTTTGCCAATGTGCTTCCACAGCTCGCGGAACATAGGCATTTCGTTGCCGGGAATATTCTCTGCCACCGGTACTCGCGGCAACTTGACGATGCCGCATTCAATGGCATCCATGAGAGAAAAATCGCTCATGGTCCAGGGGAATAGTGTGCCTTCAACATAACCGGAGCCACTGAGAAAGAAAGGCGTGGCGGAGAGGTCGAAGACTCGCGCTACTCCGAGCTTGCGGTTCACGGCTTCCAGGCCGGAGATCCACAGGCGGGCAGCCTCTTTGTTTTTCTCCGCTTCTTTTCTGTCGTCGCCTTTTAACGCTTCTTCATCGCTTTCGGGCTTTTCCCGATAGCAGTGGTGCGCCTCGTCGTTAATCACCAGGACGTTCTTCATGCCCATCAATTCGGGCATCACTCGCTGGAGCATTTGGCCCTCTGTTTCCAGTGTATTGAGCGGGTCGCCATCGCGGCCTTGCAGCAGCAGACGACCGCCTTTGGATAGCTCTATGCGTTCACGCAGTTTGAAAGCATGGTAGTTGGTTATAACGATTTTGGCCTTGTTGAGGTCCTCCATCATATCGGTGGGGACCAGCTCTCGGCTTTTGTAATAGCTGTCTGGATCGTTGGGCATCAGTACGCGCAGGCGGTCGCGAATGGTGATGCCGGGGGCTACCAGCAGGAAGCCACGGGTAAACTTCTTGCTGTTGGGCCTGCGGGCAGCGTTCACCGTTTGCCACGCGATGATCATGGCCATCACCGTGGTTTTGCCTGCGCCGGTGGCAAGCTTGAGCGCCAGCCGCATCAAACCCGGGTTCGCTGCCGTGTTGGCATCCTCCAGATGCTTAAGAAAGCGTTCGCCATTTTTCCCAAGCTGTGGGGCCACCTCGGTAAGCCAGATGGCGGTTTCCACGGCCTCCACTTGGCAGAAAAAAGGCCGAATACCGGAAAATTTGTGATCCCGCCAGTGCTGTAGCAGGCGGGCGGTTTCTGGGGTAACGCGCCAGTTAGCGGGATTGGGGATAAGGCGCCATTTGTCGACCTCGTCCCGGACCGCATTAATGACGGCCGTGTGGTCGTACTGCTGTTCTTCGGTAGACAGGCCATGGCCTTCATCAAAGGCCATGCTGGCTTGCTCGCCACTGCCCTTGAGCTTTTTCGGTTTCGGTATCGGTGTAATGAACTCGGCCCGGCGGCGCTTCTCAAGGACTTGTTGGGTGGGCTGGCCGGACTCGTCCAGTTCCCAGTGGCGAGCGGGGTAGTCATAGGGAGAGTTGAGAACTGGACGATCAAAAAAAGGGTTAGACATCATAAATCCCTATATCATGAGCAATATGAGTGTATTCATCCTCGACACACGACGATATGCTCACGAAACTGAAACAGAACTAACAGTGTTTTAATGTAACTATTTTAAACCACTGTATATGGCAATTACAGACTAAACAATGAGAGGGTGTCGTTCATGACCGCTACGCGCATGAACAACTTGATTTTCTGCCAGCTTACAAAGCTACAACTCGTTCTAGATTCATGAATTCTGTGACCATTACCATTACTAGCAATATCAGAGCAGAGGTCACACTTATACAACTAAGAAAAACGTCCAAATAAATATGGCCACACCTTGGCCACAATTTGGTCACAAAAGCGAAAAGGTAAGCAGTTACTAACGAGGAAAAGCAGTGAGGGGTGGCGCGCCCGGCAGGATTCGAACCTGCGACCTCTGCCTCCGGAGGGCAGCGCTCTATCCAGCTGAGCTACGGGCGCGTAACGGGGCGGAGTATACAGATTTACCGGCTTAAGTCCACAATTGGGTGGGATTTCAAGGGGTTAGCTCACCCGGGTGTGGCCAACCGTGCTGATGTACGCTCCGCCAGACCCATGCCCGCACTGCTCATGGTCAGGAAGGTTTCATCCGCACCGGCAGCTTGCATAAGCGCTGCGGCGTCTTCATACAGCGCATGGGTGACCACTGGCCCGGTAAAGTTCAGTTTGCGGATCTGTTTGGCTGCCACAACCACCCCCTCGGTATCGGGCATGGCGAGTATAAAGGCATCAATGGCCGACAGGTCGACTCCATGCCAGAAGCAGGTATCTTCAGCATCGGCATACACTACATTGCGCCCAAGGGCTTGTTGCCGAGCCACTTTATCGGGGTCTGAATCGAGACCGACGACGTGGTAACCACGCTCCACCATAGCCCGGTAGGCTGCTGTACCGGTGCGCCCCATTCCCAATACTATGACGGTCGCATCACCCAGTGAAGCGGGCTGCTCGTCGGGGTGCATGCTCTTACGTTCCAGGCGAACCAACTTAAGTTCCAACCACTCGAATATCGGGTGCGCCAGGCGGTTCAACGGTGCCGCAATAATGAACGACAACGCGACGGTAATCGCCAGTGGCACCAGCCACTCTTCCAGCACGCCCGAGGCGACAATCAACCCGAACTCGCTGTAGCAGGTCAGGCTCAATGCACCCAGGAACGCATTGCGCGCGCGAAGCCGGAACAGAATCAACAGGCCGAAAAACAATATCCCTTTCAGCGGCAGAACCAGGGCAAACACCACCGCAAAGATCAGGGCTTGCGTATCTGGCAAGCCGTTCATGCCGATTTGCAGGAAAAAGCCGATCAGGAACACTTCCTTCAGGCCCCACAATGAATGAGACAGCTCCGTTGAGCGACTGTGGCCGGACAGCATTACGCCCATGGCGAGCGCCCCGAGTTCAGAACTGAGCCCCAGTGATTCAAACCCCATACCGCCGACGGCGACGGCGAGCACCATGCCCATCAGCACCATCAGTTCATCGTGGCCGGCCATGTCCAGCAGCCAATACAAAGCCGGCCGCAGCAACGGCAGCGCGAAAACGATCAGCGCCCACCAGGATGGGCTATTGCCGCCCGCAATGCTGAGCACCAGCAGAGCAATCAGATCCTGAATGATCAGAATCCCGATCGCTACCCGACCGTGAAAAGCGCCCAGCTCCCGCTTGGCTTCCAACACTTTGGCAGCCAATACCGTCGATGAAAAACTCAGCGCAATGGCCAGCAGAATAACGGTGTCCAGTGCCAGGCTGGTAAACAGCATCAGACCGGCGCCGAAAACCGAGACGGTAATGACGAAATGCAACAAAGCCCCGCCAACAACAACCGGCTCGATCAGGTTCTTGACCTTGAGTTTCAACCCGACCGTAAACAGCAACAACAACACACCCAGATGGGCGATGTGCTCAAGCACCGGCCCGGTATAGGAAGGTAAGCCCACATAAGGGCCCAGTGCATTCAGGCCGAACCCAGCAAGCAGAAATCCCACCAGGGGTGGAAGGCCTATTCGCTTGACCAGCAGGCCCATCACAAAGGCCAAAGACAACCCGACTACTTCAATCAAAATAAGGTTTCCTTTTAGAATTCAATCATCAGTACCAAGCAAATATGGACTGGTTCACTCATCTCATCGCGCGCGAGCCTGTTCATGACCAGGCGAATTATGGTCTCTTTGTTGGCGGGGTCGGACTCGGCCACCAGTAGCGTCAGTGCGGGCAATTCACTGTTGGATGGCGTTTGCGACAGGCACCTCAAACGCCGTAACTCGCACAGCAGTTCCAAACTTTACAGCGTTAAACGGGTGAAAGAAATGATCATAGTGCTTCAGTCTTTGCATCATCCTACGACCGGTTTAGCCGCCTAAAGACCGGACGACAGAGCAACCACCAGGCGATCAGACTTGACCTGAAAGCCCGTATTCGTCAGCATTCCAGAGGTATTCCCGTGAACGCTACCGGCGCCCGGCCTCCGCTTACGCCGTGCAGTGCCCGGAAACAACCCCCTTACCCGGTCGGTTTCGACCTTCACACTGGAGTCTGTCATGTCTGAACGTACTGCCTTTCGAAGTGCTTTGATCGTTCTGTTTTCGCTGTCGATGACGGTATTTGCCCAGGCCTTTGCTGAAGAGCGAACAACCATGGACCCGCGTCTGGTCACGCCCGGCAAGCTGACCGTCGGCACCGGTGACCCGGTCTACCCGCCCTGGATGCTGAACAATGACCCGGCCGGCGGTGAGGGCTTCGAAAATGGCCTCGTTTACGAGTTGGCAGCAGAAATGGGTTTCGACGCCGATGACGTCGTCTGGATTCCCCAAACCTTCGATCAGGCCATTGCCCCGGGCAACAAGCCCTACGATTTTGCCATTCAGCAGATTTCCGTGACCGAAGCACGCAAGCAGATTGTCACCTTTAGCCAGGTATACTTTCAGCCTGAAAAAGCCGTGATCGCCCTGCCGGGCAGCCCGCTGGAAGACGCCACCAGCTACGATGACCTGCGCGCAGCCCGTTGGGGGGCCACCATTGGCACCACCGACAACGATTATCTGGTGAACGTTCTGGGCATCACCGAGGCGTCGATCTATAACGAGCAGGTCGATGTGTTTCAGGCCATGGGCTCCAGACAGATCGATGGTACCCTGATCTCCTTGCCCACGGCGTTGTTCGTCACTGCGGTTCAAGTTCCCGACGCAAATATCGTGGCGTTGCTGCCACCGGATGAAAACGACCGGGGCCATGGCCTGCTATTCGAATACAACAACCCGCTGGTTGAATGGGTCGACGATGCCTTGTCTGTCGTGATCGAGCGTGGTGTCGTCGAAAACCTGAAAGCCGAATACCTGATTGCCGACCCAGACCTGCCCTTCATTACCCAATGAGCCATACCAACCTGCCCGACCAGGGCTCTGCTGGCGGCGCCACACGGCGCCCGCCACCGCCACCACCTGGCCGCAACCATGACTGGCGCGAAGCGCTGGCCCCCAGCCTGATCAGCCTTCTCAGCCTTCTCAGCATCATTCTGGTGTTCGGAGCCCTGGCCTGGGTGATCACCTCGGCCGAGCAGTGGCCACGCATCAAGCTGCAGTTCTTTAACGTCGATGCGATGATCGCGGCCTTCCCGCGTGTGCTGCAGGGCTTCTGGATCAACATGCGTATCTGGCTGATTGTGCTGGCGTGTATTCTGATTCTAGGCATTGCCCTGGCGGTGATCCGCTCGCTGCGCGCGCCCTGGTTTGCGCCCTTTCGGCTGATGGTCATCCTGTACATTGATCTGTTTAGGGGCCTGCCGGTGTTGCTGCTGGTGCTGCTGTTCGGCTTTGGCATTCCCGCGTTGAACCTGCCCGGCTTGCCGTCGAGCAGTCTGTTCTGGGGCGCGGTGGCCATGGTGCTGAGTTATTCCGCCTATGTCTGCGAGATTTACCGCTCCGGCATCGATGCAGTGCACGAGGGCCAGTGGGCGGCGGCCAAGTCGCTCGGGCTGACCGAATGGCAAACGATGATTTACACCATACTGCCGCAAGCCGTGCGCAATGTAATGCCGGCGATGATGAACATCGTTGTGGCACTGCAGAAAGACGTGGCGCTGCTGTCTATCATTGGCGTGCGCGATGCGGTGCGCGAGGCACAAATCTACACGGCCTCAACCTTCAATTATTCATCTTTGATCGTTGCAGCTGGCCTCTTTCTGCTGGCGACGATTCCGATGGCGCGCCTGGCCGATTACATCACCCGCCGCGATCGTGCCCGCCGTTTGCAGATAGGAGGTTAGCCGGTGCCGCGTGTTCAATTAGCTGAAGTGACCAAGTATTTTGGCGATAACCTGGTGCTGGACCAGGTCGATCTATCCGTCGCGCAACATGAAGTTGTGTGTCTGATTGGCGCCTCGGGCTCCGGTAAATCGACGCTGTTGCGCTGCATTAACCGGCTGGTGAAAGCCGATTACGGTGACATCTATCTGGATGACGTGCCAGTCACTGATGAAAGCTTTGGCAAGGTAGGGTTGCACAAGCGCATCGGTATTGTGTTTCAGTCGTACAACCTGTTCCCGCATTTAACCGTGCTGGATAACCTGACGCTGGCCCCGCGCAAAGTGCATGGTAAAAGCAAGAAAGAGGCCGAAGCCCAGGCACAGGAACAACTCGACCGTTTTGGGATGGGACGTTTTGCCAAAGCCTACCCGGAGCAGCTGTCCGGCGGCCAACAACAACGTGTGGCGTTCGTTCGTGCATTGATGAACAAGCCGGATGTGTTGCTGCTCGATGAGGTGACCGCCGCTCTGGACCCGGAACTGGTTGGCGAGGTGCTCGGTATCATCAAGGAGCTGAAAGCCCAGGGCATGACCATGGTGATCGTCACCCATGAAATGGGTTTCGCCCGCGATGTCGCCGACCGGGTCTGCTTTCTGGAAGGCGGACGAATCCTCGAAGAGGGTAACCCGACCGATATGTTCAACGAGCCGCAACACGAACGCACCCGGGCGTTTCTGGATCGGATCATTGAGGCGGGGCGGTTATAGTGCCTAGTGGCATGAGTTAACCTCTACAGTTACACCGCATCCGTTTCAAACTGACTCGCCCACTCTTTCATTTCCAATGCCACTGGCTTGTCATGTTCACCCAAAAACCGCAAAAAACGGGGTGCGTTGGCATTAACAATGCGATGCTCCGGAAAGCCAATGCGCTCGGCATGGCCAATTGCATGGTCAAAGTCACCCACGGTGTAAGCAACGTGAGAATCCGAGCCGAATGCCACTTTCCAGTCCAGCCGGTCGATCAGCTCCATGATATGAACGCAGTTGGATTCGCTGCCTAAACGGGAGTGGGAGAACGACGAGTTATTGATCTCCAATACCACGTTATTGTCTCGCGCAGCCCGAATCACTTCTTCGTAATCGAGCGGGAAATTCGGATTACCGGGGTGCCCGAGGATCTGGCATTCACCGGTCTTTATGGTATTAATCACCGCCTTTGTGCAGGTGGCTTTATCTGCCGGTGCAAACACCGGCTCGTGGAAACTGGCGATGGCAAAATCAAGAAACTGATGCAGTTTGTCGGGAATATCCAGCCCGCCGGTTGGCTCAAGAATGTTGGCTTCCATACCGCGCAACATGCCAACATTGCCGATCACCCGGGGAATGACCTTCATGTTGCCGAAATGCCAGTAGTGGGCGCCATCGGGCATGGTGGGTGCGTGGTCGGTGATGCTGAACAACTGCAGCCCTTTGTCGCGGGCGATCTGGAAGTAATCGTGCACAGTGCTGTATGCGTGGTCGCTGGCAACGGTGTGGGCGTGGGTGTCGGTCAGAATGCGCATTAACGAATGGCCCTGTGGTCAGCAAAAGAGCTGTCCATCATAGCACACCGTCCGTGACGCTTTAATGAACCAGCAGACTCGCCGCATCGGGTAACGGCGGGTATTTGGGTACACCCTTCGCTTTATCGGGCGCAGCCCCTTACACTGTAAGTGTCGTTAAAATACCCGAGTCACCTGGTTCCCATGGCCTTTGAACGCTCTCTGACACTGCCACTGCTGGCGCTGGTTCTGACTGCTACCTTACTGTATCAGTTAGCCGGTATTGAGTCGGCTTTATGGATTGCCGGCGCCGCTCTGATCGCTTTTGTGGCCATTCGCTGGCCACGGTTGCCGCGATCCCCCCGCATACTGGTTGGCCTGGCGTTGTTCAGCGGTCTGTTTCTGCCCTGGGCGGAGAATCCATGGGCGGTGTTGCGCACTGCCTTTGACCGCGCCGGCTACTTTTCGACGTTCCTGATCGCGCTGAGTTTTCTGCGCCTGGCCGCGCAGCGTTCACGCATGGTTCGCCGCTGCGGTGCGCTCGCCGTGAATCAGCCGCCTGGACGGCGTTACGGGATTCTCAGCTACACCACGGCGTTATTCGGGTTGATCCTGAATTTCGGTGTATTGCATTTGCTCGGGCTGATGGTGAGCCGGGGCAATACCCTGGCAGCGGCACAGGGAAACGTGAGTGTCATGCGCACGCGTCAGCGGCGCATGTCGCTTGCCATGCTGCGCGGATTTGCCGCCCTGCCGATGACCTCGCCGTTTTCCATTACCCTGGCGCTGTTACTGACCATCATTCCCGGGTTGCGCTGGCAGGACATTCTACCCATCGGGTTTGTAACCGCGGCCCTGTTGATTCTGATCGGCTGGATACAGGATTTTCGTCACAACCCCCGACGCCTGCCGCCGGGCATGGTCGCCAACACCAGCCAAACCAGTTGGCGACCGGCGTTTCAACTGGTCAGCCTGATTGGTCTGCTGACCAGTGCGGCTTTTTTGCTGGAGACGCAAACCAACCTGTCGCTGACGTTGTCTGTGATTCTGACCAGCCCACTGGTCGGCATCGGCTGGCTTGCCTGGCAGGGCAACCGGGCTGGGTTAAAGGGCGCAACGGTGCTGCTCGGGCGCCGGTTGAAGACCGATATTCCCAATCAGGTGGCACCGCTCAGCGGTGAGGTCAGCCTGCTGGCCGGGGCGGGTTTTCTGGGTGCAATCATTACCGGCCTGGTGACTGAATCGCAGGTTGTTTGGCTGGTCTCATTGCTGCATCTGGACGGGTATTTTCTGTTAATCGCCGCCATGATCCTGACCGTCGCTTTGGGTCAGGTCGGCTTCAACCCGATCGTCAGCGTGACCTTGCTAGCCTCTGCCCTCCAGCCGGTCACCGCATTTGGGCTGACCCATGAATTACTGGCACTGGGCTTGATGTCGGCCTGGTGTCTAACGGTGAACTCATCGCCCTTCACAATATCCGTATCGATTGTCGGGTACTTGAGTCAGGTGTCACCCCGGCACCTGGCGTGGAACTGGAATCGTCGGTATTTGCTGGTGAGCTTTTTGTTTTTATGCGTCTGGTTGTTTGGGTTGCAGTGGTTGTATTGATTCTGTTTGATCACCGACCACGGCCATGCGTCGGGCAAAGGCGGCGCTGACCACTTTGACCCAACGCCGGTCCAGGTCCCTGGCGCGGTACCAGAGAAAGATATCCCGCCGGCCAAAGTCGGCGTCTACCGGCAAGACCACCAGATTGTATTGCTGCTCCACGCGCCGCGTCAGTTTTTCCGGCATCAGACTAAGATGGTTCCCTTCGCGCAGCATTTTCAGGGTGATCGCGGCATCACCGGATAACGCTATGGGTGTGTGGATACCACTCACACCCATCGACTGCAAACGCTCTACCGGTGATTCCTCAAAGCGGGCGTAAGTACCCATGTTGATCCACGCCTGATTATCAATATCCGACAAGGCCAGAGAACCTGTCTGTTGAGCCCGGATAGCCAGTGGGTGCTGGCTTGAAGACACCACCACCAGACGATCTTCAAGAACCAGGTCGCACACCAGATCGCGGGTCTGGGATTGGACCTTGGGAGAAAACACCAGATCGAGTTCTTCGTCATGAATCTGCTCAATCATTCGGTACGGTGTGTCCACTCGAATCAGCAACGATAAGTCGTCATGCTCTGCCATTAAATCCTGAGCCATCTCGTTCATCAGGTTGTTGGCCAGCAACGGACCAACGCCAATGCGCAGTTCCTGCTTGAGCCCCAGGCCATGGCGCACGGCAACCTGCTGCGCCGACCACACGGCCTTGGCAATTGCCCGACCATGACGCGCCAGGTCAGCACCCAGCGGTGTCTGGCGCACGCCGTGGCGGCTGCGGGTGAACAGCGGGCCTCCCGCCTGCATTTCCAGAGTCTGGATATTGCGCGTGAGGGTCGGCTGGGTCACGTTCAGGCGGGACGCTGCCGCACTGATTGAGCCACTGTCGAGGATGGTGGCCAATTGCACCAGATGTTTCGATTCCACAGGCACCTCTCGGAATTTAGTCGTTTCAAGCGCTCTCGATATATACAAAAATGTACATTTAGAGAACTAAAAACGAATTATACGAATGCGAAGAAAGATTGCACACTTTCTGAACGTCAAAAACCCTATAAGTCCAACAACAAGCAATGACGAGGTCGATATGAACAAACTACTCACTTTGGGGCTTGCCAGCCTGGTGCTAACCTTCTCTGCTGGTTTCAGTCAGGCAGAAAACCTGCAAATGGATGCCGGCGGTGCCGCTTCTGTAACCGGCATGCTGCCCCAGGCATACGCTCAATACACCAATCGCGAAGGCATCAATCTGCAGGTTGTATTGGGTCAGACACTCACCCGCTCGGTCATGATGCTCGGTGCAGATCGGCTTGGCTCCTCCGTGGTACCCCCACCCGCATTCAGTGCCATGCAGCGGGGTGTCGGCCCCTATGCCAGCAACGCTGAGCAGGCAATGGCCCTATCCAAGAATGTTCGGGCCATTACCGGGTTGCCCGGCAGCACCTATCACGCCATTACCTGGGAACGGGCCGGCATTGAAAGCTGGGACGACATTCGCGGTAAGCGCGTTTTCGTTGGTCCCCCCGCCGGTGCCGCCAACATGCAGATCATGGGCATGATTGAGGCCGCTTCGGGTCTGGTCGACGGTGATTATGAAGCCGTGCGCGCGCCCTGGGGTGCAGCGGTACAAGGGTTTCAGGACGGCCAATACGACGTGCTGGTTTTGTCGGCTCCGGTTGGGCAGCAATCGATCAATGAGATGAGCCTGCAAAACCCGATTCGCATACTGGGCATTCCTGAAGAACGCATCGGAACCCCTGAATGGAACGACTACGTCAAAGCGGCTGCCATGTCCTACACCGTTATTCCGGCCGGCACGTATCGGGGGCAGACCAATGGCGATCAGGATATCGTGACGGCCTCCAACATCATGTGGATGGGCGTGGGCGCGTCGATGTCCGATGACATGGCGTACCGGCTGGCCAAAGCCTACTGGGAAAACATCGACGAGTTGAAAGCATCCAACGCGTTGTTGCGTACGATCAGTACCGAGAACCCCTTCGAAGGCGTCAACGCGCCGCTGCATCCGGGCGCAGTACAGTACTATCAGGAAAATGGCATTGCGATCCCCGAGGAATTGATGCCGTCTTAATCGAGCGCCCCTTAACCAATTCAGCTGCCTGATATGGGTGCCCGGTTCACGGGCATCCGGAGGACTCACCCATGACGACCCGGTCGATGAAACTCGCCAATCGTTTGCAAATCGCTCTGTGGATCGTGGGCGGTGTGCTGGCACTGGTTGGTCTGATTAACGTACTGCCCACCTACGGTTTCCTGCCGCGACTGGGCCCTTTTGAACTTGAATGGTTTCGGCCGTTCTTTTTTACCCTCTGCGTGATTACGGGCATTTTGTACCAGTGGCGTGCGCAAGCGTTGACCGGCGACAACCCTTCGAGCATTCGCGTTGCCATCGACCTGGTTCTGATGGCGATAACCCTGTATTGCAGCGTGCGCTATTTCCAGGTTGCCCGGGTAATGGAACTGTCCATCGTGTTTTTTACGACCTGGGACGGCATTACCGCACTCATGTCGGTGCTCGTGGCCACCGTGATCTGCTGGCGGCTGTGGGGAGCGCCCATTGCCATCATTGGATTAATTGCTGTTTTGTACCTGGCGACCGGCGAGTATTGGCCCGGTGTGCTGCAGACGGCTGGTGGCAATGCCATGGACCGGTTAGCAGCCAACCTCTGGTTTGGCAGCGACAACGGTGTGGTCGGGTCTATTTTTGCCGTTATTCTGTCGACCGTTTTACCCTTTATTATTCTTGGAGGTGTACTTGAGGGCTGCGGTGCCGGTTCCTCGATGATTCGCATCTCCTTTGCGCTGATGCAGCGCTTCCGCGGTGGACCGGCCTATGCGGCCATCCTCGCATCCGGGATGTTCGGGACCGTATCCGGCAGTGCCGTAGCCAACGTAGTGGGTACCGGCGTTGTGACCATTCCGATGATCCGCAAGCGTGGCTTCAGCGGCGACTTTGCCGGTGGCCTGGAATCTTCAGCCTCCGCCGGTGGTCAGATCCTGCCTCCGATCATGGGTGCGGCGGCCCTGGTTATGGCCGACTATGTCGGCGTCTCTTACCTCACGGTCATCGTAGCGGTCATGATTCCCGCGATCGCTTACTACACGAGCCTGTTTCTGGCCGTCTATTTTGAAGCCAAGAAACTGGGGCTTAATGCCGAGCCGGAAGGCGAAGTGCCTGAACCGATCGATCGTCAGGACTGGATCAACCTGCTGTTGCTTCTGGCTCCGCTGGCCACCATTGTCTGGTTGCTCATTGAAGGCCTGTCTCCGGCCGGTGCGTCGATCAGTGCCATTCTTTTGTTGCTGGTACTGAGTTTTCTAAACCCCAGCGTCAGACAGAAGCCTCTGATTCTGCTGACGTCACTGGCGGATGGCGGCGTAACCGTTGGGCGCCTGTCGATGGCCATTGCTGTGGTCGGCGTTATTGTCGCGACTCTCGCTGCGACTGGCATCCCAACGACCTTTGCCGTGTTGTTGTCGAACGCGTCAGACTACTCGTTGCTGGCAGCTCTGCTGATCACAGCGCTGGGGTGCATAGTGTTGGGCATGGGTATGCCAACACTGCCCGCTTACATCGCGATTATCTCAGTCATGGGGCCCACCTTGCAGGCCTTTGGCATGGAGCTGCTGACCGCGCACATGTTCGTGTTTTTCTTCGGTGTCGCCTCAGTGATTACACCGCCAGTGGCAATCGCCGCCTATGCAGCTGCCTCGATCTCTGGCGGAAAGCCCATGGCGACCGCTATTGCCAGCACCCGTATTTCAGCCGTGCTGTTCCTGATTCCCTTTGCGTTTGCCTACAACCCACTAATGCTTACGTCAGCGGCCGCGGGCGGTGACTTTTCGATGGGCGCCTACGCCTGGCTGATCGCTCAACTGGTGCTGGCGTTGTATCTCATTACCAGCAGCCTGGCGCGTTTTGATCGCACCAAACTGTCGTTGCCGGATAGCGCTGTTCGCTTTGCTCTGGCACTGGGCCTGCTGTCGCCTTACCTCATCGTCAGTATTGCTTGCCTGGCTATGGGCTTATTGATAATGGCCCTGCATGCCTGGCGTCACCGAACCAACACGCTTACTGCCAACCACCCGCAACTGGCGAAAGGATAAGTTTATGAAAGCGGTCAAAAATTCCCTGTTCATCATGATCGACCAGCTGCGCTGGGATGCGTTGTCTTGCTATGGCAATCGCATTGTCGATACACCAAACATTGACCGGCTGGCGCAACGCGGTGTCCGGTTCGACAACGCCTACACCCAGGGCACCAGCTGTGGAAATTCCAGGGCGTCCTTTTACACCGGCCTGCACATGCGCTCGCATGGGGCGACCTGGAACGACTGGCCCTTTAGCCTCAACGAATGGACGTTGGCCGACTATCTGAAGCCGCTAAACCAGCGTGTGGTTTTGCTCGGAAAAACCCACATGAAACCCGACCTTGAAGGCATGGGCAGGCTCGGCATCGAGCCCGCATCCAAGCTGGGCATGCGTCTTGCCAACGCCGGCTTCACCGAAGGCGAACACGACGACGGATTGCACCCTGAAGGCCCGGCCGGAAAGTACTCCAAACAAGAGCCTCGTTATAACAAGTACTTGCGCGCACAGGGGTTTGACGGGGAAAATCCCTGGCTTGAGTGGGCTAATGCCGCTGAAGACGAACAGGGTGATCTGGTATCCGGGTTTTATATGGAACACGCTCACCGGCCGGCACGCATCCCCAAAGAACACTCGGAAACGGCCTACCTGACCAACCGCATCATGGAAACCATCGATGCGATGGGCGACGAGCCCTGGTGCTTGCACGCCTCTTACATCAAGCCTCATTGGCCGTGCCTTGCACCGGCACCTTATAACGACATGTACCGGGATGCTGACTTCGCACCGGCCGTAAAGTCCGAATCCGAGCGACAGACCCCTCACCCGATCTATCAGGCATTCATGCAGCTCGGTGTCAGCAAAACCTTCTCCGACGATGCCAAACGGTCTCATGTGCTGCCAGCCTATTACGGTCTGGTCAAAGAGGTCGACGATCACATCGGCCGGGTGCTCGCGCACCTGGATGCCAAAGGGTTAACCGATGACACCCTGATTGTTCTGACCGCTGACCACGGCGACTACCTGGGCGACCACTGGCTCGGTGAAAAGGATCTGTTCCATCAACCCTCCGTCAAACTGCCATTGATTGTTGTCGACCCACGCCCCGAAGCGGATGCCGCGCGGGGTCAGCAATGCGATGCCCTGGTCGGTGCCATTGATGTGCTCCCTACCTTGATCGAATGTGCTGGCGGAGAGATTGCCGAACATCGGCTGGAAGGTCGGTCTCTGCTCCCCTTCCTTCATCAGTCGGCGAGTCCGTTTGAACGGGAATTCATTGTCTCCGAGGACGATTACGGCCGGCTACCCGTTGCTGCGCAACTTGGGGTGGACTCTCTGGCAGCACGCATGACCATGGCGTTCAACGGACGCTACAAGCTGGTTCATTGCCCGGGCTTTGCAGACATACTGTTCGACCTTCACAACGACCCGAAAGAGCTTGTTGATCTGGGCAGTGACCCGGGTTATGAACATGTGCGTCGCGACCTGCGCGATCGACTGCTTGACTGGAGTGCCACACTGCACAATCGCCGTGCCGTTAGCCGGGAGATGGAAAAGAGTGCCAATGGATTGTCCCGACGTCAGGGAATTCTGATCGGGTACTGGAACCGGGCCTCCGTGCCCGATGAACTGAAACCGCCACTGAGTATTGGCGTTAAATAGCCGGTAGCCAGTTCGTCCTATCATTAGCTTGGAGCAGACACCGGGTTAGTGGCGCCTTAGCAACAGCCACTAACCCGGTAATCAGCAAACTGCACAATCTACTTGTGCAATTCTTCACTCTTGGCTGTGGGCACGGTACCCAGCCCTGACTCAAAGCTAACACCCAGTTCCTCACCCAGCTTCTTCAACGCCGGTAACTGAACCGCCATACCCATGATGCTGTCGAGCGCCTGGTTGATCGCCGGGCGTTCGCCGACACGGTTGCCGTCACTGCCCAGTGGCTGACCCAAACCGGTGATCTGGTTGATCCGGATCGACTCGATCTTCTCGGCCGGCTTCACCATTTCCGCGACAATTCCCGGCAGCGCTTGCAGTCGCGCCTGCTCGGTCTTCATGGCAATCAGACTGTCACTCATGCCGTTTTCTGCCGCAATCATGGCGCGTCGGCCTTCGGCTTCTGCCAGCAGTTCGGCCTGGTGAGCATTGGCACTGGCAACGCGAATTGCCGCTGCTTCTTCTGCCTGAAGCATAGCCACTTTCTTGGCCCGCTCGGCGTCACTGACCGCCTTGCCGGTAGCCACTTTGTCTTTGGCGGTAATGACCCGTACTTCCGCTTCTTCGAGTTTGACTTGCGCTTCCCGCTCTTCACGCAATTTCTCTTGCAATTCGATGTCGCGCCCCAGTTTGGCCTGACGAATCGCTTTTTCCATGTCGATCTGACTCGTCGCAATGGCACGTTCGCTTTCTGCTTTATAGGCAGCTACTTCAGCCATTTGCCGGGACTTCAGCACTTCCATCTGTTGGGTTTGCTGAATTTGGGCCTGGGCTTCTTCCAAGTCAAAATCCAGTTTTCGCTTGGCCAGGGTCAGTGCCGACTGGCGCACCGCTACTTCGGCATCGGCATCAATGTCGGCGCGCTCCTTGCGAGAGCGTGCGATCAGCTCAGACAGTTTGCGCATGCCCGCGGCGTTAAAGGCGTTGTTTTCATCAAGTGCGTCAAACGGCGTCTGGTCCATATCGGTCAGCGATACGCTTTCCAGCGCGAGGCCATTGGATGTCATAGACGGCTCAAGCAGCTCTTTTACCTGACGGACAAAGTCGCCGCGTTTTTCATGGAGGTCGTCCATGGTAAAGCGTGCCGCTACCGAGCGCAGCGCGTCGATCAGTTTGCCTTCAATCAGCTCGCGTAACTTGCCGGCATCAAAGGTCCGGTTGCCCAGCGTCTGGGCCGCCCGAGAGACGCCCTCTTCGGTGTCGATCACCGAGACGTAAAACTCGACGCCGACATCAACCCGCAGTTTATCCTGAGTAATCAGCGACCCGTTGCCTGCCCGCTTCACTTCCAGACGCAGTGTCTGCATGTTAACGCGCGCCACGTTGTTGAAATAGGGAATGGCCAGCACGCCGCCATCCAGAGAGACCTTGCGGCCGCCCAATCCGGTACGCACGAGGCTGACCTCGCGCGTTCCCCGCTCATAAAACTTAGCCAGAATTGCGATGATGATGGCCAGAACGATCAGGCCAAGAATCACCCAGATTATTGCGTTAGCCATGCCCAATCTCCCACTGACACTTGTTATTGTTCATTGTTAGTCTCCAGTAAACACGGCAAGCCAGAGCATGCCGGAAAATCAGTTATTGACGACATCAAAACACGGGTGGGTAAGGGCGTCCGCCCCGGTCCAGTGTGATCCAGCGAGTTTGCGAAAACGTCTCGACCGACCAGCGACCACCGTGGTTGCCAAGCCCGGACGCTTTGGAGCCACCAAAGGGCACGTGGGGTTCATCGTTAATGGATGAACAGTTCACGTGGCAGGAGCCGGTTTCCAGTACCCGTGCCATGCGCAGCGCACGTTCTTCGTTGGCGGTAATGATGCCGGACGACAGGCCATATTCGGTGTCGTTGGCAATGGCAACGGCTTCTTCATCCGTTGAGAATGGGATGACCGGAACCACCGGACCAAAGGTCTCGTCCTGGTAGAGTTTCATGTCAGGTGTGACGCCGGTCATGATGGTCGGCTCAACAAAGCGACCGTGCACGCCGCCACCGAGTACGATCTTTGCGCCCTTGGCAACCGCATCATCGATCTGATCCTTAACCCTTGCCGCCTGTCGGTCGTTGATCAGCGGACCGATGACATTGGAGGGGTCGGTCGTGGTGTCACCCATTTTCAGCTTGGCCGCCCGGGCGACGAATTTGCGCAGGAATTCGTCGTATATCTTTTCGTGCACCAGCACCTTCTCGACTGACATGCAGATCTGACCCTGGTGCATGAAGCTGCCGAAATTCGCCGCCGACAAGGCACGCTCCATGTCCGCATCCTCGCAGACAATCAGCGAGTCCTTACCCCCGAGTTCAACACAGGCCTTCTTCAGGTGCGCGCCGGCTTTGGCCGCAATAAAACGCCCTACCGGCGTTGAACCTGTGAAGGAAATGCCTTTGACCGCCGGGTTTTCGATCAGTTCATCGCCGACCGCTGTCACGGACTCTCGCGAGCAAGTCACGACGTTCAGTACACCCGGTGGCACACCCGCTTCTTCGAAAATTTCCGCGAACATCAGACCGCCGACATAGGGTGTATCTTCAGAGGGTTTCAACACGATGGTGTTGCCAATGGCGCAGGGAAACGACAGCCCGCGCGAGGTCAGAATCAGTGGCATGTTCCAGGGGCTGATGACGTTCACCACGCCCATGGGCTGTCGCATGGCCATGCTGACCTTGCCGTATTCCGACGGCATGACTTCGCCAATCGAGTTGTAGTTCATGGCAGCGGCGGCACGAAAGACACCGGCGGTATACCCCACCTCAAACATGCCCTTGCCAAACCAGCCACCGCCTTCAGCCTGAACGGCTTTGACGATATCGGGTTTGCGCTTTTCAAAAATGTCCGCCACTTTCAGCATGTACGCCGAGCGTTCGGTATAGGGCAGGTCACGCCAGGCCGGAAAGGCGTCCTGAGCGGCACGAATAGCCGCGCGGGTTTCCGCCACGCCCGAGTCCGGTGCCTTGCCCCAGATCTCTCCGTTCGATGGATTGATGTCGTTGAACGTGCGCTCAGTGGGCACCCACTGACCACCGATGTAATTACCTTTAAACGGATGCATGGTTACTCTCCCAAGCCGTTTGTAGAAGAAGTGCTGTCCGGTGAAGAACCGCTACCCGTTGCCGACGTTCGCGCCGCCCGTTCCATTCGTGCAAGCATGTCAGCGAGGCTGCCGGAGGTATTATCACTCGGCCCGGCCACGTCGCTGCGATGGGCACGAACACCGGTTTGCCAGGCGCTGCGCTGTATCACTTCGGCGTTGCGAATCCACTCCTGAATATTGCCTCCGGCGAGTTGTTCGGACGCCAGAGGCGGTCGCTTGTCGAGCCCGGCTGGCCGAATATGGCCAGCCGCCAGTGGTGAGACCGCTGCGGCAGTGCCGACGGTTTGCTCTGTTGCTGACCTTGCGGGCTGGGTAACCGATGCCGGGTGATGCGTCCGGGGCGATTCCTTGCTGCCTGCACCACCTAGATAGGCTTCACGCACAGCCGGATCACTGAGCAGTTTCTGTGCGCTGTCTTCAGCCGTGATGCGACCGTTCTCCAGCAAATAACCCCGATCAGCAATCGACAAACTCTGCTTCGCATTTTGCTCGACCAGCAAGATACCGAGCCCCGTCTCCCTGACTTTTTTCAGTGTTTTGAACACCTCACTGGCCAGCAGCGGAGATAAACCCAGCGAAGGTTCATCCAGCATCAGTATGCCCGGAGCCGACATCATGGCCCGGCCGATCGCCACCATTTGCTGTTCACCGCCGCTCATGGTGCGCGCGATTTGCTGGCGCCGCTCGATGAGCTTGGGAAACAACTGGTAAACCAACTGCCGCTGCGTGTCTTCACGCTCGCGTGCAAACTTTGAATAGGCACCCAGAGTCAGGTTTTCCTCGACCGTCAGGTCGCCGAAAATCCCGCGCCCCTCCGGTACCAGTGCCAGCCCGGCTGCCACCACCTGGTGAGCCTTGAAACCGGCTGTCGCCTGCCCGTTAACCGTCACTGAACCGGCATTGCGATGCACCAAGCCGGAAATGGTACCCAGCAGCGAACTCTTGCCCGCGCCGTTGGCGCCGAGAATAACGACAATCTCGCCGGGCGCGACTGAAATGGATACGTTGTCCAGTGCCTGGTGTTTGCCATAGGCAACACTGACACCATTGACCTGAAGACCTTGTTGTTCACTCATAGTCTTCTCCCAAATAGGCTTCAATAACCTGCGGGTCGGCCAGCACTTCCGCGGGTGTTCCCTGGGCAATGATGTTGCCGGTACTCATCACCACACAGCGATCACACAGACTGCGAATCGCATCCATCACGTGCTCTACCAGAATGACCGTGCGACCGTCGTCACGCAGTGAACGGATCAGTTCGATGCCGGTTTGCAGTTCCGTCGGGTTCAGACCCGCCAGCCATTCGTCCAGCAAAATCACCTTGGGGTCGGACGCCAGCGCTCGCGCCAGCTCAACCCGCTTCTGGTCGATGTAAGTCAGATCGGCGGTCAGTTTGTGTGAAATGCCGACCAACCCAACACGCTCAAGCTGACGCTCTGCATAGACGGCCAACGCATGACCCCAGAGTTTCTTATGACCAAACACAGCACCGGCCATGACATTTTCAAGCACAGTCATTGAAGGAATAACGCGCACCAGCTGAAATGTCCGGGCAATGCCGGCACGGGCAATTTTTCGCGTGGGCAAGTCGGTCAGCAGTTTATCATCCATCGCGATGTAACCGTCTGTGGCCGGTAGTGCGCCGGAAATCAGGTTCATCATGGTGGTTTTGCCGGACCCGTTCGGGCCGATAAGACCCAGCACTTCGTGCTCGTGCACATCGAAGCTCACGCCGTTGATCGCCACCAGGCCTCCAAAGCGTTTGACTACATTGCGCACCTCAAGCAATACCGCACTACTCATGACTCACCCCCGGCTTGGACCGCGCCTTGTGATACCAGCGGATCAGCACACCGCTTATTCCATTGGGGATGTAGAACACAACCAACAGGAAGGCGACACCCATGAGCAATGTTGTCTGTGCCGGAAAATTCGACGCAATAATTTCCCAGACAAACGCAAAGGGAATCGCGCCCATCAACGGCCCCCAGAGACGCTGAGTGCCTCCCAGCAACGCCATGATCACCACCATAAATGACAACTGGGGGTTGAACGCCATCGAGGGTTCGATGTAGACAAAGCGTGGTGCCAGAATCGCCCCGACCACGGCAGCCACCGAACCGGACACCATAAACAAAACGATCTTAGACCAGGCGACGTTTATGCCACTGTGCTTGGCAACCGACTCGTCGCCGCCGATGATGCGAATCGCAAACCCGAGCCGGGAACGATTGATCAGCCAGCCAACCAGGTACACCAGCAGCGCCAGAGCCAGCAATTGCCAGTATATGTGCGCGTCGGTCAGATCGGTAAAAACGTAGCTGCCCCGGGTGCCGCCCATGTTGTTCTGGTACCAGGTAAACACCTGACGAGTCAGTTCGGCAAGACCGAGCGTGAAGATCACAAAGTAGACCCCGGACAAACGCAATGTCGCCCAGCCAACGAGTGCGGCCATGATGGCACCCAGTATGGCCGCGATGATCAGCAGAACCGGATACGGCAAGCTTTCAAGACCCAGCGCCAGCGTATAACTGCCCACGCCAAAGAAGGCGGCGGTGGCCAGCGAGACATAATGAGTCGGCCCTGAAAAGATCGCCCAGGACGTCGCCAATACGGTGTACATGGTGATCGGTACGACTATGGACAACCAGCCATCGGCTCCGGGCGCTAGGGGCAACCAGGCCAGCACAAAAAACGCGGCCAGAATTGCCAGACCCATCCACAGATCGGATTGCTTCAATTTCATGTCTGCGCCCTCCCGAACAAGCCCTGGGGACGAAACAGCAAAATGAGCAGGAACAGAACATAGGCGGCAGCCAGTGTCAGACCCGGGTCAATCAAACGAGCTACCACGGTTTCAGTGATACCGAGCACCAGCGCCGCAACAATGGCGCCGCGAATGTCACCGACGCCACCCATGATGACAATCACCAACGCCTTTAGCGTGAAAACAATGCCGATTGAGGCGTCGAAGGTCAGGAACGTACTGAGCACCATGCCACCGGTTGCGGCGATGGCACCCCCCAGTGCGAACGCAAAATTGGAGGACTTTTCGACATCTATCGCAACCAGGCTGGCTGCGCGGGTGTCAACCGAAATGGCCCGCATCGATAAACCGGAACGCGTGTGGTTTAACCAGATCCACAACCCTGCACAGACGACAAAGGCAATGACAAACGCCAATACCCGATTCTGACCATAGCGTGAGTCAAATATTTCGACCGGCACCGACAGGAAACTGTAATTGAAGAACTCACCACCAAAAGCCCAGAGGAATATACCCACCAGTGTGAAGCTCAGGCCAAAGGTCACCAGGATGCTGTCGACTTCAAGCTGACCCCGCGTTTTTGCACGACGCACCAGCGGCAACAACAGATACCGGTAGATCAGCCAGTTAGCCCCAAAGGCCAGGGGAATCACCACCAGTAAGGATAAATAAGGGTTCAGGCTCTGAGCCGTGCTGAACCAGAATGCCGCAAAAGCACCGGCCACCAGCATCTCGCCCACAGCAAGATTCATGATTCGGGACACACCGTATTGCAGTGACAAACCCACCGCGATAATGGCGTAAACGCCCCCGAGGAAAATCCCCGTTATTAACATTTGCATAGCTAAACTACCTGAGGAGGCCCATAGGAAACTCGGCTGAAACAGAGCGCTGTTTCAGGGGCGGGCTCGCCCCTGCATCAGTCATTAAACTGGCCGGCTACACTGGTGCAACCGACCTGTCATTGAAGCACCCTGTGCCTTACATGGGGTCAGCAGTGCCTTCCATATCACCGAATGAGCCAACGCCGTAGAAATCGCCGTTCTGCCACTGACCGACGGTCCAGTAGTTGGATATCTGCTGGTTATTAAAAGTCCACTCGCCCATCACCGTATCGAAGGAGTTATTCTTGAGATACTCGGTAACGGCTTGACGATCCAGAGTACCAACGCCTTCAATGGCCTGCTCAAGGACTTGCAGCGAGGAATACATAACCGCACTGGCCCAGTAATCCGGCTCGGCACCGGTTACGGCCATGTGGGCTTCCTTGTACTCGACAAATGCCGGGTCTTCAGGGTTCACGCCACCGACACCGTAGACACCATCAATGCCGTCACCAAAACGGTTGCGGTACGCCGGAAAAGCATTGGCAACCGCGGTGTAGAACACATCAACTTCATCCATCAGGCCAGAGACCTGAGCCTGCTCTGTCAGTGCAAAGGTATCCGGTGGATAGGAGAACGCCACGAACAGATCGGGGTCGGCATCCTGAGCCGAATTGATGATCGGTGTCACATCCTGAATGGTCGGCGGGTAGGACGTGCTGTACACAATGTCGAAGCCCTCTTCTTCAAAAATACCGCGAGCAGCTTCGGCCAGTTCAATGCCGAAGGCGTCCGCTACATTCACCATGGCAAGACGGTTTCCGACTTCACCGTTGGCCTTCATGTCCGCTGCCAGGCGCGCAATACCCTGGGCCAGTGGCGTTGTTTTACCCAGCGTGAAGAACACACCGTCATAGCGCGCAGTGAGCGCATCGGTCTGGTCGGTAATGGCGGTTACGTTGATCATCGGGTAACCGAGCCGGTCGAAGATCGGAGCGGTGGCCAACGCCATGCCTGTACCGTAGGGCGGGATGATAAAGTCGACACCGTCGCTGGTCGCCAGACGCTGAACCGCACGAATGGTTTCCGTCGGATTAGTCCGGTCATCGTATTCAATGATTTCGACCGGATGGCGTTCACCGTCGTTTAACAAAATACCGCCACGCTCGTTAACCTGATGCGCCCACAGTTCAACATTGGGCCAGTAGGTCACCGCTGCACCACCCGCGAGAGGACCGGTTTTCGGTGCGGCTGCACCGATGCGAATGGTGTCTTCTGCCATCGCCGATGCGGAAAAAACCGCCGCACCGGCCAAAGTCACGGCGCCCACCAGAGTGGACAGAGTCTTGAGTTTCATGAGTCGTTCCTCTTTTTTTATCGTTGTTTTGGTCGTGCACATGGCTCACCGGGGTGAGCACTATTAAAATGGATAATGGCGCTCCCCTGCCTGGTTCGTAATCCAGCGCAGTTCGGTAAATTCAGCAATGGCCGCCTTGCTGCCGAAGCGTCCGTAGCCGCTGTCTTTAACGCCGCCAAATGGCATTTGCGCTTCGTCCTGAACGGTAGGTCCGTTGATGTGGCAGATACCACTGTCAATGCGTTTGGCAACGGCCATCGCCCGGTTGTAGTCCTGGCTGAAAACCGCCGCCGAGAGGCCGTAGTCGCTGTCGTTGGCGATGCGAATGGCGTCTTCTTCATCCTGGGCACGAATGATCGACAACAGCGGCCCGAACGACTCTTCCTTGTACACCTGCATTGAGCGGGTAACCCCGTCGATCAGAGTGGCGTTCATAAGAACCGTGTCAGACTCCCCGCCGGCCAGAATGGTGGCGCCTTTTTTCTCGGCGTCGGCGATCAACCGGTTGAGTCGATCCAGCGCTGCCTGGTTAACCACAGCCCCCAAAATCTCGGACTGCTTTTCGGGAGGTGCGGCTTTGATCGTCTTGACCTTGGCCGCCAGTTTTTCAACGAATTCATCGGCAATGCCGGGCGTGACAATCAAGCGCTCGGTCGACATACAAATCTGGCCCTGGTTCATGTAGGCGCCAAAGGCGGCGGCATTCACGGCAGCGTCCACATTGGCATCGTCGAGTACCACCATGGGTGCCTTGCCACCCAACTCCAGCAACGCTGGCTTCAGTTGTTCCGCGCAGAGTTGCGCAATGATTCGTCCGACACGGGTCGAGCCGGTAAAATTAACGCGCCGCACCGCCGGGTGCTCGATCAGTGCTTTGACAATATCGGGGGCATCTTCCGGAGCATTGGTGACCATGTTCACAACACCGGCCGGTGCACCGCCTTCCACCAACGCCTCAACAATCAGTTGGTGGGTTGCCGGACAAATTTCAGAGGCTTTGAACACCACGGTATTGCCGCAGGCAAGTGGCATGGCGATTGACCGGACACCAAGAATGATCGGGGCGTTCCAGGGTGCAATGCCGAGCACGACACCCACCGGCTGGCGCACGGCCATGGCCGTCATACCGGGCACATCAGACGGTACAATTTCGCCGGTTAGCTGGGTGGTCATCGCGGCCGCTTCGCGCAACATGGACGACGCCAGGTGAATGTTGAAACCACCCCACATGGGTGTCGCGCCCATCTCCTGCATCACGGTTTGCGCGGCTTTGTCAGCTTTTGCTGCCAGACAATCCGCTGCTTTCAATAAAACGGTACGACGCTCATTGGGCGACATTTCCGACCAGACCGGGAAGGCCTCTGCTGCTGCATCGGCCGCTGCTTTTGCATCGGCAACACTGGCGGCTGCAGCACGGGTGACGACGTCACCGGTTATTGGGTTTTTGCATTCAAACACACGATTGTTGTGCGCCTGCGTTGGCCGGTTGTTAACCAGCATGGCAACGTCAAACATGGTGCGATCCTCAACTTATTTTTTTATTGGATCGAAGCATTACCAGGGAGGCTATGAACAATTCACGCGAGGCTCTGCGGGAGCCAAAACGTTTTGCCACAAGGCGCACTTCGCAGCGCAATGGCCTTAGCCCTTGTCAAGAAGTGCAACGCCGGGGCAGGACGTTTTGGACCCGCCCTGCGGGTGGTGCGGCATTCCGACTTTCCGAGGAACCTTGCCACTTCGTTGAACTCATTTGAAAGGTCTAGACCTTCCGGCATGCGTTCGCCTCGCGGCAAGGTCCCTCGGATAAGCCAGAGCTCCGCGTGAATTGTTCATAGCCTCCCAAGCTTTGATGAGTGAACAATAGTCAAAAGCCGGACAGGGTGAAACTGCTTTGCATTGCACTTTTACTACAAAAAAATGTACATTAACCCAACGAAGAGGTTAATAAATGAACGATTCCACGCTGCAACTCCCCATTCAACGGCATCTGGACCTGGTAGATATCAGCTATCCCAGGTCCACCCTGACCTGGACGGCACCCAAGCAGGACTGGCGTCATTTCGCGCAATGCATCCTGCTGTTATCCGGTCGTGGGAAGGTGCGTTTCAAAAGTGAGCATCTCGAATTGTTGGCGCCAACGTTGCTATGGTCGCCTGCCGGAATGATGCTGGGCTGTGACTTTTCAGCGGGCAGTCACGGCGAGTTGTTGACGGTGTCTGAAGACTGGCTGATCCCGGCTGTTAGCCGTACGCTTGACCCGAAGGTACCCTTTCGTTCAATGGCCGATGCCCTGCATGAGGTTCCACTGACGAACCCTGCTCTGCTGGATCGGCTGGCACCTTGTTTCAGTGCCATACGGTCTGAACTCGCCGACAATGAACCCGGCGCCCAGTCCGTCGTCGCCGCGCAACTGACGACCCTGCTGGCACTCATCCACCGACAGCAAATCGACCAGGCAACAGGGCCGGAAACGGATGTCATTCATTCAACGTTATTTCAGCGTTTTCTGGGGTTGATCGAACTGCATTTCCGCGACCACTGGAAGGTCGCCGACTATACGCACCACATGGGCGTCAGTGAGCGACGCCTGGAATTTGCCTCACAGCGGGATGTTGGCAAAACGCCGAGCATGATTATTCAGCGCAAACTAATCAGCGAGGCGTGCCAGCGTTTGGCGCACTCTCCTCTATCGGTCGCCGAAGTTGCCTACGGACTGGGCTTTAAAGACCCGGCTTACTTCAACCGGTTTTTCAAACGGCACATGGACGATGCCCCCGGCACCTGGCGACGAAAGATACGCAAAGAGGCGCCCAGTGAAGACACCACCTTTGCGGCGTGGCCGTAAGAGAAAAGGTGAGAGCTGGGAGCGACTGGCACGGGCTATATTTAACCAACTAAACGCTCCCTCTCCCGGCGCACGGGAGAGGGCTGGGGAGAGGGTTCTCTTCTGGTTTCACAGCATGCCAATTGAAACCACAGCAGTAACGGCTGCGCCGCTCCCCCTCTCTCTAACTCTCTCCCCCGGGGGTGGAGAGAGGACTGTTGGTGCAGCGCTGCGAGCGACTGGCACGGGCTATATTTAACCAACTAACCGCTCCCTCTCCCGTCCCGCGGGAGAGGGCTGGGGAGAGGGTCCACCTCTCAAAAAAGCAGCGTCAGCACCACTGATATCGTAAAGAACGAGGTCAGCGTCGCCACCACTAGGGTTGCCGCAAAGCGGCTGGGGTCGAGGTAATTCCCTGCAACAACCGGGTAAATACTCAGCATGGGCATGGAAGCGGCCAGTATGGCGATTACCTGCAACTGCCGGTCAAAAGGCGGTAGCAGGAAAACCATCAACGCAACCAGCAAGGGATGAATACACAGCTTGCCCACGGTGACCCAGCTAATTTTCCAGAGCTCGCCTTTGACGCTGATCCCCACCAGGGAACCCCCGATAACAAACAGGGCAACACCGGCCGAGGCATTCGCCAGAAAATCCAGGCCGCTGGATACCACGCCTGGCAGGCCGAGCCCTGACAGGCTGTAAAGCGTGCCAAATACAATCGCCAGCAAAATCGGCTGAGTCACCAGCCGCTTAATAAAACGGGTGAATACCTGGCGGGTACTGCCACCTTCAGACAGCGCTCGTGACAGTTCCAACACCATCAGTGCCAATGGCATGATCAGTAGGTTCTCTACCAGCAGTGTCATGGTGAATGCGGCAGCTGGTAAGGTTCCGAACACCTGCAATAAAACCGGATACCCGACAAAGGCACTGTTGCTCAGGCTCATGCCCAACCCATTCAACCCGGCTTCTGCCGTGGTTGTTTTTGAGACACCTTTTGAAAACGCAAACCCAATCAGGTAAGCCAACAACGAGCCGACCCCATAGGCGATCAGATAAAAGGGCGTCATGGCATTGAGAATGGAGGTGCTGGTCAGGGTGGTAAAAATCAGCGCTGGCAAGCAGAAATACAACACAAATCGTCCCATGCCAGGTATGACAGACCTGGGCATCAGTTCCGTTCGTACGGCCAGATAGCCGATGCCGATGACCAGAAAAATGGGGACGATGATATTAATGACAGACACGTCTTGCATGAAAGTGGCTCGCCTTAGCGGGAGGGTTTCAGACAGCAATAAAGAAGCCCCTGCCAGTTCTCAGAAATGACAGTTACTCCTTCATGCATTCGGGTTTGACAACATACCGCAACACCATATCAATCACATGGCTGGCGAGTTTTTCCTGATTGGACGCTGCGTTCTGATCCCAGTTAAAAATCCGAGAAAACGTGTAGCGATTAGAAACATTAAAGAAAGACAAAGCACTGATGAGCCAATGTAATTCAATGGCCTCCAGGCCCGGTCGAAAAAGACTCGCTGCCAGGCCACGCTGGTACACGTTCTGCAGCTCATCCACCGCGCCGGCGTTGAGCGACTGAATCAGATCAGACTGCTCAATGAAACGGCCATGATGAATGTTTTCAATCATAACCATGCGGATAAAGTCGGGGTTCTTTACGTGGTGTTCAAAGGTAAATGCCACCAGCTTACTCAGCGCTTCTATGGGTTCCAGGTGGTCCAGTTCGAGCTCACCTTCCTGCTGTCTCACTTGCTGGTAGGAGCGTTCCAGCGCGCTCAGGTAGAGCGTTTCTTTGTCCTTAAAGTAATAATAAATCATCCGTTTAGACGTTTTCGTTTTTTCAGCGATCTCGTCAATGCGCGCCCCAGACAACCCTTTTTCTGAAAACTCCCGCGTCGCAACCCGCATGATATCGGCCTGTACCCGAACCGGGTCGTTCTTGCGACTGCGCTCTTTTCCTTTTGCTGCCACCCTGGTTGTGGTCATTCTTTTTATCCTCACCCGATGCAATGTGGCCAGTATGCCATAGGTTGACTGAACGTACCATTTCGTACATTATGAAATTGACGACCCCGAACCGCTTGCCACAACGGCGTTTCAGGCAAGTCACGACTCAGGCATCAGCAGAGATTGACAGCTGACGCCAACGCACACTGTTGCAAACGACCCGATTTCCACTACACACCAAGAATAGGCAACACGACAACAACAAGAGGAAGTAACCATGAAGCGCTTATCCATTCAGGCTACAGGCCTGGCTCTCGCCATGATTACCGCAGGTGCACTGTCCGCTGAAAACCTGCGTTTTGCCCATGTAGACCCGAACGACTGGACGACCTCCAAAAAAGGCGCCGCCGGTCAGGTGTTCAAAAATCTGGTAGAAGCTGAAACCGACATGACGGTCGATCTTTTCCCGGCCGGTTCGCTCGGCAGTGAAGACGATCTGGTGCAAGGCACTCAGGACGGCACCATCAGCATCTCCATGGTCTCCGGCTCATATGCCAACTACTGTGCCGCCGCTGCGGTAACCGACATCCCTTACACCTTTCCATCAGCGCCCGTTGCCTGGGAAGTGATGGATGGTGAATTTGGCCAGGCATTGGCCGAACACTGCCTGGAACAGACTGGCCTGCGTACCCTGGCTTACGGTGAGACCGGTTTTCGCCACTTCACCAACTCGGTTCGACCCATTGCCTCGCCTGCCGACATGGAAGGCCTGAAATTCCGGGTACAAACAATTCCTTTGTACCTGGAAATGGTGCGCGGCCTGGGTGCAGAGCCACAGGGCATTGCCTGGGGTGAAGTGCCAACGGCTCTGGCCACTGGTGTTGTAGATGGCCAGGAAAACCCGATCTCGGTAATTTACGGCAACAGCTTCTACGAGTTCCAGAAATACCTGACGCTGGATCGCCACGTCTACGGGGTTGACCATATCCTGATCAACGACGAGCTGTTTCAATCGTTGCCAGCCAGTGACCAGGCCGCTCTGCAACGCGCTGCCGTTGTGGCGGGTACCGTCGGTCGTGCCATTCAGCAATTCGGTTCCGCCGAAGGCGTATCAAAGCTGATTGAAGAAGGCATGGAAGTGACCCAGCCGACCGATGCGCAAATGGCCGAATTCCGCGCCGCAGCTCAACCAGCGGTTCAAGCCTATCTGCGCGGCGAACTGGGCAGCGATGCCGAGTGGATCGACCGCCTGGCTGACGCGGTAGACAGCGCCACCGCCAACTAAGCGAGCGGGCGTTCTCCAAACCCGGTCGGATCTGAACGCCTGGATCCGACCGGTGCCTCTTCTGTTACCTGTCCGGGGTCTGTGTCATGTCCGATACCCTCCGCCTGCTTCGACGTCTGCTGATCGGTATTAACGGTACCGGCGCGGGCTTGATGATGCTGGCTGTTTTCACCATTGTGTTCTCCAATGCGTTTTGGCGCTATACCGTCGGTCGGTCGTTCAGCTGGGGCGAAGACCTGGCCATTTACGCGATGATCTACGGCATTATGTTCGGCGTGGCTCTGGCTTACTTGCAGGACCGTCATGTACGGTTTTCCATCGTCGTCGATTTACTGCCTGCCTCACTCAGGCACTACAACCTCATTCTGATTGACGTTCTGGTACTGGCCGTCGGCATCGGTTTTGCCATTTCAGGCTACGAATTTATCGACAGCCGCGGCAGCCGCAATTCCCCCAGCATCGGTTTGCCACTGGGCCTGTTTCAATTCTCTACGTTGATGGGTGGCGTGCTGCTGTCTGTCTCAGCCTTAACCATGGCCGGTTGCCGGTTGCTCGGCATGACCGAAGCGGAGGCTGATGCATGATCTACGCCCTACTGCTTATCACCCTGATCATCGGTGTGCCCTTTGCCTTCGTTATTTTGGGTACCTTGCTGGTGTTTATGGCCGGTGCCGATTTCCCCTACCACATTCGCATAGTCGCCCAGCAAGCTTTTGGTGGTTTGAGCTCCTTTCCATTGCTGGCAGTACCGCTGTTCATTCTGGCCGGTGAAGTCATGAACGAGGCGGGCATTACCCGCCGCATCATCGCACTGGCCAATGCGCTGGTCGGTCGCATGCGCGCCGGTCTGGCCCAGGTTAATATCTGGGCTTCGGTGATGTTCGCCGGTCTGTCCGGGTCTGCGATCGCCGATACGTCTACGCTGGGCCGGGTGTTTATTCCGGAAATGGAAAAAGAAGGGTACCCGCGTGACTTCGCGGCCGCACTCACTGCGGCGTCGTCGGTTATCGGGCCCATCATTCCGCCCAGTATTCCGGTGATTATTTACGCGCTGACGGTATCCGGCGTATCGGTGCCCGGTTTGTTTATGGCCGGCATCGTTCCCGGTTTGCTCCTGGCAATGGGCCTGTCGATTTACGTCTTCTTTTTCGCCGGTCACTTCGGCACCCGCAAAACTCATGCACCCGGTACCCGTCGCAAAGCCGTATTCAATGGCCTTATTCCGCTGTTCATGCCCGTGGCGGTTATTGGTTCTATTTTGCTTGGCATCGTTACGCCGACAGAAGCGGCCTCCTTCGCCGTGGTCTATGCGCTATTTGTAGGCCTGGTGCTGTACCGCTCTATTCCCGTACTGGCGCTGCCCCGTATTTTTACCCGCGCTATGCGCGACAGTTCAGTGATCATGATCATTATGGGTGCGGTCTCAGCGGCGAATTGGCTGCTCACCTACAACCGCGTTCCCAACATCATTACTGAATGGGTATTAGCGACCATCGACTCGCAAGTCATGTTCCTGATTGCCGTCATGCTGTTGCTGTTACTGGTCGGACTGGTGCTGGAAGGCATCGCCGCCATTCTGGTGTTGGTGCCAATACTCCACCCCATAGCAGTCGGGCTTGGTATCGAACCATTGCATTTCGCGATTCTGGTGATTTTCAATCTGATGATTGGCCTGATCACACCACCGGTAGGGCTCTGCCTGTTTGTTGCCGATTCGGTCGCCCGGGTCGGGCTGTCGGCCATTGTGCGTCGGCTGTGGCCGATGTTGCTGGTCGAAATTGCGGTCCTGATCGTCATCGCCTTTGTGCCTGACCTGGTGACTTTCCTGCCCAGAATCACCGGCTACCTGTAACCCGGGTTTGATCCACAGTCCGGCCTGTCGACAGACGAGGCCGTTTGGAGCGTAACCATGTATTCATCCATAGCAACAGTGTGCCTCAGCGGCGCACTGCACGATAAAATAACCGCCATCGCTGCCGCTGGCTTCAAAGGCATCGAGATTTTCGAGAACGACCTGACGGCATTCAACGGTACCGCCCGCGAGGCCGGTCAACTGATACGTGACCGGGGTCTCGAACTGGTCACGCTGCAACCTTTTCGCGATTTCGAAGGTCTTGAAAGCAAGGATCGTCAGCGGGCCTTCGACCGGGCCGAGCGCAAATTCGACCTGATGGAAGAGCTCGGCACCGACCTGCTAATGTGCTGCAGCTCGGTTCACCCCAATGCCAAACCGGGCATTGCCCGGGCCGCAGACGACTACGCTGAGCTGGGTGATCGAGCCGCCAGGCGCGGCCTGCGTATTGCCTTCGAAGCGCTGGCCTGGGGCACTCACATTCACGACTACCGCGACAGCTGGGAAGTGGTTCGCCGCGCCAACCACCCGGCCGTCGGCCTGGTGCTGGATACCTTTCATATTTTCTCCCGTCAGACTGAACTCGAGACCATTGCCAACATACCCGGCGAGCGGATTTTTCTGGTTCAAACCGCCGACGCACCGCGCCTGTCGATGGACCACCTGTCCTGGAGTCGTCATTACCGCTGCTTCCCCGGTCAGGGCGAATTACAGATGCAGCAATTTATGGAATTGCTGAGTGAGACCCGTTACGACGGCGCCCTGTCTCATGAAATTTTTAACGATGTGTTTCGCATGGGCCATTCCGACCAGACCGCCCGCGACGGCATGCACTCATACCGGCTGTTGCGCACCATGGCCGACAATACAGCCTTGCCTGCGCCACAACCGGTGGAACGACTCGCGTTTATTGAAATCGCCATCAACCCGGACCGCGCGGACGTATTACGCACCGATTTGAGCGCACTTGGCCTGCGTTGTGTGGGCAAACACGCCCGGGTCGCGGCCGAACGCTGGGCCATGAACGACCTCAATGTCGTCGTTAATACCGAGCGCGATTTTGCCGGTCGGGTACCCGGTCGTGAAGCCACCTCGGTCAGCGCGTTCGGCGTCCAGGTCGACAACGCCTACCAGGCGATCAAGCGCGCCAAAGCGATGGGTTACGATCTGGTTGAACCAAAGGATGTAAACGCCAGCCACGACATGACAGCAATGCGTAACATTGACGGCTCGCTGGCCTACATTGTCGATGCGTCACAATTAAGCCGGGTCTGGGATACCGAGTTCACGGTGGATGCACAACTGATACCGGAAGGGCCGTTGCTGGATGTCGACCACCTGAGTCTGTCGCTGTCGTATCACGATTATTTGTCGGTAATGCTTCAATACCGTTCTGTGTTTGCGCTGGAACCAACGGCGTCTTTTGACGTCACCGATCCGAGAGGGCTGATTCAGAGCCAGGTGTTACACAACAGCGGCGACGCCAGCCAGAGCCAGCGTTTTCGACTGGCACTGAATGCCAGCGCCTCACCGGACACCACCAGCAACCGCCTGGTTAAAAAAGTGGGGGGCTCGGGTGTGCAGCACATTGCCCTGCGTACCCGGGATATGACGGCCACGGTCGCTGGCCTTGCCCGGGCCCACACACCGACACTGCCCATTCCAGTGAACTATTACCGCGACTTGCTGGCACGGTATGAGCTCGGTGAATCCGAGGTTCAGTGGATGCAGGATCACTCGGTGTTGTACGACGAAGATGCCAGCGGCGAGTTTCGCCAACTGTATGTTCGGCCCGATCATCAATCCTTCTTTTTTGAACTGGTGCAACGCGATGGCTATCTGGGCCTCGGCGCGCCGAACGCATTCGTCCGTGCCGCCGCCCAGCAACAAGCGGATGCCCTGGCCAACCCGTCTGCAGACACCGATGGAGACCCCACACCATGAAACTGGCATTGATTGGCGAGGGCATCGCCAAATCCCAATCACCCGATCTGCACCAGCGGCTGGGTCGACTGGTTGGCATTGACACTCAATATGACCTGGTCGATTCACTGGGCGTTGACGGTTTTGACTTCCCGGCAACGGTGGCGCGCCTTCGTCATGAAGGGTATCGGGGTACTAACGTGACCTTTCCGTTCAAGGAAGCGGCCAAAAACCTGGCCGATACCCTGAGTGAGGGCGTTCAGCGAGTCGGGTCATCCAATACACTGGTGTTCGAGAACGGCCGGATACACGCGCAGAACACCGACTACAGCGGCTTTATCAGTGCCTATCGTCGCCAGTTCGCCGACCGGCCAGCGGGCTCTGTATTGTTGATTGGTGCCGGTGGCGTCGGTCGAGCGGTGGCCTGTGCACTGGGTGCCTTGGGAGTCACCCGGTTGTTTCTGGTAGAACGTGAACAGTCTCGCGGTGAATCGCTGAGCCGGGACCTTAACGCCCAGGGCATTGCCACCCAAACCCTGACCGCCGACGAAGCCGAAAGCCGCATGACGCAGTTTGACGGCGTGGTCAATTGCACCCCGGTCGGGCACATCAATCACCCGGGCTGCCCGATTCGAACCGACCGCCTGAACGACCGTCAATGGGTGTTCGATGCGGTCTATATTCCCGCACGAACCGATCTGTTGATGGCAGCCGAACAACACGGCGCAGCAGCCCTCTCCGGGGTTGATCTGTTTGTCTTCCAGGGCATCGATGCGTTCCGGTTTTTCGCGAGCAACCAAACCCCGACCACAACCATTGACGCGCAAGTCACTTCAGTACGTGATCACTATTTCAAGCAACTGGTGCTCAACAGCGCAGGTTGATGCGGGGCACTGAGCTAACGAATAATGCGCGTATTGCGGGCCAGCGACTGCGCCAGTGACCGGACAATGGAGATGAACAAACTCTGGGTCGTCGTCGGTTGCCAGTCTTTGCGCGTCGTGATGCCAATCGGCCGCTCTACCGGGGGCATGACAACGTTCAATACGGTTAAAATGCCTTCCTGCTGCTCATGTTCGATCTGATGACTGGAAATGAACGTCAGTCGGTCACTGCCCAGCAGCAGCTCGCGAATAACAATCTGTGAGCTGCACTCGATTACCCCCCTGAGCGCTGCCGGGTCCTGAGCCGCAACCATTCGGTTAAACAGCACCCGGGCCGGTGTGCCCTCGCGGGGGACAACCCAGGGGTAGCCGTGAAGGTCGTCGAGGGTCAATGCGCCACGCCCGGCCAACGGATGGTGTTTTCGGGCGACCACTGAAATCGGGCTGGTCAGCAACTGCTCCTGCTGGATGTCCGAGCTCGGCGCCGGATCGCGCAGCGCGCCGATCAGTAAATCCAGCTCACCGTGCAGCAGACGGTTCAACAAATCGTCGTAAGGCCCTTCCAGGACATCGAGCCGAATTTCCGGCTTCAACGCCGAAATGCGGTTAACGGCCGCTGGCAATAAAAACGTTCGGGCAAGCGGCATAGACCCAACGCGGATCAGAGTCGAATCTGCCCCCTGCATTTCCTGAACTTCGAACAACCCTTGCTCAAGCTCGCGCAGCCCCAATAGGGCGTAACGCGCCAGACGCAGGGCAGCGCGGGTCAGGCTGATGCCAATACTGGTTTTTTCGAACAACACCGCGTTCAGCAGATCTTCCAGTTCACCGGCTGCCCGGTACACCGCCGGTTGGGAGATACCCAGAGCCCGGGCCGCGGTGCTGTAGCTGGTCGCCGTTTGCAGCGCCAGCAAAGCCCTGAGATGGGCATTGGTTATCTGATCGGAAGGATGAACGGACGCCCGCACGCCCTCCTGCTTGCGATCGGCAATGCGCACCGTTTCACGTGTACCCGTGCGCAAGAACGCCATGCACCGGTCGACCCGATGTACCAGCAATTCACCGGCGTCGGTCAGATACATGCCATTATGGCGGCGCACAAACAACGCAATGCCCAGCCGTGACTCAAGCTTGCCGATCGCCTGGGTAACCGCCGATTGAGACAGGAATATCCGCTCGGCCGCCGCGCTGACGCTGTGCGAGCGCGCCACTTCGCTGAAGGCCCGCAAATGCCGTAAATTGGGGATATTATCGAGCATTGGCGGTCTCCCGGTCACCTGAAATGTTACATAAGTTTAACCAACTTATAACATAAACTAATACCTTGTTAAGGAAAACTAACTGGTTCAACCGGGTCAGGCTGTTAATACTGGGATCAGTAAGGTTGCAGATTGCCTGACGTTCAGGCGAAATTCAGGATATGGAGTACACTCTGTGCCAAGAGTCGGCCACTGTCCTGTCACTTCTGAACAGTGCCAACTGGAACTTGCAGTAGTCTTGCAGTTAGAAGCCGCCTGGCCGGAAATACCGGCCGGATACCCTGGCTCCCCGGAGTCGGAGTATTACAAAAACAACGAGGTAACTGAATAATGCTTAAGCACGTTAAGACAACATCCCTGATTGGCCTGATGGCCCTCTCTGCCGCTTCAGTACAGGCAGAAGAAGTCACTCTGCGCGTTGGCCACCTGTGGCCAGCAGTCGCCGCGGCACATACCGATGTGGTTCAAGCCTGGGCTGACGCCGTCGAAGCAGACTCCGATGGCCGGATCGAAGTGCAGGTATACCCAAGTGGTCAGCTGGCTGCGCCGCCGGCTCAATATGATGCCGTTAAGAACCGCATTATGGATGCCACGGCAACGGTACAGGGCTACACCGCGAACCGTTTCCCGCTGACCCAGGTGGTTGAACTGCCCGGCGTTTCAGACAGCGGCAAGCAAGGCGCTTGTATCCTGCAAAACCTGATGGACGAAGGTCACATCGACAGCGAATACAGCGACACCCAGCCGATCTTCATTTTCACCCACGGCCCCGGCGGTTTTCACGTCTCCGGCACCAGTATCGAATCGCCTGAAGACCTGCAAGGTCTGCGCATTCGTCGCCCAACCACCGTAGTGGGTAACATCCTGACTGAACTGGGTGCTCAGCCGGTCGGCATGGCCGCACCCGAAAGCTACACCTCCATGCAGCGCGGTGTTATCGACGGTGTTGCCCTGCCCTGGGAAGGCGCTCTGTCTTTCCGCTTGAACGAACTGTCTGATTCGCACACTGAAATCGGCGGTCTGTACACCCTGGCGTTCATTCTGACCATGAACGAAAGCGTTTATAGCAACCTGTCGGCTGAGAACAAAGCGGTCATCGATGCCAACTCTGGCATGGACTGGTCAGTAAAAGCAGGCGAAGTGTTTGATGCACAGGACGTTGCCGGTCGTCAGCAAGCCGTCGATGCCGGTCACGAGATCATTCAGATCGAAGGTGGCACCAGCAACCCAGCCTGGGCTCCGTACATCGAACGTGCCAAAGAAACCTACCTGTCAGACCTGGAAGGCCGTGGCCTGCCAGCACGTGAAGTCTATGAACGCGCGTTGGAATTGCGTTCGCAATGTGAAGTCTAACCGACTTCCAATCAGTGCCTTACGCCCGGAGTGGGTGTAAGGCACTGCCTTCCTGTTTCCCTGGAGCGATCCCTGTGCGTAACCTGATTGACTGGATACGAAAGCTTTCACTCGGCTTCAATATCATCGGTGGGACGGCCCTGATCCTGACCATGGTGATCGTGCTGATCGAAATTCTGACCCGAACCATCTTCGGCCTGACCGGCGGTGCTGTCGACCTTACCTTCAACGGCAGCTTTGAACTGGTCCGCCACGGCATGATGATTACCTTTGCCTATTCAATGCCCTACTGTCTGGCCCGGGGCCAGGTTGTGGTCGATATTTTTACCGATCGCTGGCCCAATCGGGTCAAGGCATTTTTCTCTGGTATCTACACCCTGCTATTCGGAATTTTTGGATTCCTGATGACCTTTCGCCTGGTTGAATCTGCACACGCTGCACTGCAATCGGGCGAGACCACTCAGGATCTTGCGTTGCCCATGACCACTATCTATTACATCGCCGCCGTCGGCATGTTTATGCTTGGGCTGCGCGGCTTTGCCATTGCCTGGGAGGAGATTTTTATCAAAGACGAACCTCTGACAGCAGGTGAAACACTATGAGCTCCCAACTGATCGGTTTTGTTTGCATTGCCGGGATGCTTGGCATGATCGCTTTGCGTATGCCCATTGCCCTGGGCATGGCAGTTGCCGGCTTCGTCGGCTTTGGCTGGATTGTCGCCTTTGACCCGGCTATCTCGATCCTGGAAAGCGGTGCCTTCGAAACTATTTCCAACTACGACTTCAGCCCGATTCCGATGTTCATCTTCATGGGGGTACTGGCGTCCAAGGCACGCATGTCGGCTGAACTGTTTCACGGCGCTAAAACACTCTTTGGTGCCTGGCGCGGTGGCATGGCGCTCGCCGCAGTGACATCCTGCGGTATTTTCTCCGCCATTTCCGGTTCATCGCTGGCCACGGCTGCAAGCATGTCGAAAGTGGCGCTGCCGGAGATGAAAAAGAACGGCTATGCCGATTCCCTGGCCACCGGCACCCTCGCCGCAGGCGGTACCCTGGGCATTATGATTCCACCGTCCATTGCGCTGCTGTTGTATGGTCTTTTAACTGAGCAGTCGGTTGGTGACATGTTTATTGCCGGTATTATTCCCGGCTTTATGGGCCTGTTGCTGTACATGGCGGCCATTGCGATCACGGTGAAAATCTTCCCACACCTGGCCACGCCCGGTGAAGCGACAACGCTTCGCCAAAAGCTGTCTGGACTCAAAGGCCTGATTCCGTTCGGCGGCATTTTCGCCTTAATCATTGGCGGTATTTACGGCGGTATTTTTACGCCCACCGAAGCCGCTTCTGTCGGTGCTTTTGGTGCCCTGATCATTGCACTGTACCGGGGCATGAACTGGAAAGACTTTGTTGACGCCGTGGGTGAAACACTGGTGGTTTCCACGATGATTTTCTTCATGGTCATCGGCGCCGAAATCTTCAGCGTCTTCCTGTCGGTGTCGCAAGTCTCTAACAGTCTGGTCAATACGGTAACGGCGATGGAGCTGTCACCCTTTATGATCCTGCTGTGCATTCTGGCGCTGTACATCGTGCTGGGCATGGTGATGGACAGCATTGCCATGTTGCTGCTGACGGTACCGGTTGTTTATCCGCTGGCCATGGCCGCTGGTTTCGACCCGATCTGGTTCGGCATCGTGACCGTGATCACCGTAGAACTGGGTCTGATTACTCCGCCCATTGGCATGAACGTTTTTGTCATCAATTCTGTTGCCAAAGACGTACGCATTACGTCCATTTTCAAAGGGGTGATCCCCTTCGTGCTGTCCGACATCGTGCGCCTGGCGCTGATCATCGCGTTCCCGGTACTGGCGCTGGGCTTGCTGTAACGTTTTTTACCCAGGGGCTGATACCGAGCCCCTGCAAAACAACACAGGCACCGGGGCACACTCTATCAGCCCCCGATGCAATGAACTCTGGAGGCTGCTATGTCTACTCTGACCCACCCCAACGTGGTGGTACAAAACATCGAACGCGCCGATCAGGCCATCATCGACGGTCTGGCTGAATGCGGCGTGGCAACGGTTCACGAATCCCAGGGTCGCAAGGGCTTGCTGGCCGACTACATGCGGCCCATCTATAAGGGCGCACAGGTAGCGGCTTCAGCCGTAACCATATCAGCACCACCCTGCGATAACTGGATGGTGCATGTGGCCATTGAACAGGTAAAACCCGGTGACATTCTGGTACTGGCCCCGACATCTCCCTCCAATGCCGGCTACTTCGGCGACTTGCTCGCCACGTCAATGCAGGCACGCGGTGGTGTTGGTCTGATCATCGACGGTGGCGTACGCGACACCAAAGATCTGACCGAGATGAATTTCCCGGTCTGGTCAAAAAACGTGTTTGCACAGGGCACGGTTAAAGAAACACTGGGCTCGGTTAACGTGCCGGTGGTCTGCGCGGGAGAGTTGGTTAACCCGGGTGACATCATCGTTGCCGATGACGACGGCGTTTGTGTCGTACGACGCGAAGAAGCGGCTGAAGTGCTGAAAAAATCCCGTGAGCGCATGGCCAATGAAGAAGCCAAACGACTGCGACTGGCGGCCGGCGAACTTGGCCTCGACATTTACAGCATGCGCGAACGCCTTGCTGAAAAGGGACTGAAATATGTCTGATGTCGCTTGCATGTGGATGCGCGGAGGTACATCCAAGGGCGGCTTCTTTCTGGCAGACGACCTGCCGTCCGACACCGCCAAACGCGATGCGTTTCTACTCGGTGTCATGGGTTCACCCGACCCCCGCCAGATCGATGGCATGGGCGGTGCCGATCCGCTGACCTCCAAGGTTGCCGTGGTCAGAAAATCCGATCGGGAAGACTGCGACGTTGACTACCTGTTCTTGCAGGTCTACGTCGACCAGGCCCTGGTATCCGATGCTCAGAACTGTGGCAACATGCTCGCGGGCGTTGGCCCCTTCGCCATCGAACGCGGGCTGATTGATGCAACGGGCGACGATACCGATGTACGCATCTTCATGGTTAACACCGGCCAGGTCGCCGTCGCCAATGTGCAGACCCCCGGCAAACAGGTTGTTTACACCGGTGACGCCACCGTCGACGGTGTGCCCGGCACGTCTGCACCCGTACTGATCACCTTCAAGGACACCGCCGGTTCCAGTTGCGGTGCTCTGTTGCCCACCGGCAATGCCTACGACACAGTAGAAGGCACGCGCATTACCTGCATCGACAACGGCATGCCTTGCGTCATCTTGCGGGCCCGTGATTTCGACATCACCGGCAACGAGACTCGTGAAGAACTGGACAGCAACGACACACTGAAAGCGCGTCTTGAAAAAATCCGTCTGCAGGCCGGCTACCTGATGAACCTGGGCGACGTCACGGACAAAACCGTCCCCAAGATGACGCTGGTAAGCGCGCCCACCAAAGGCGGTGTTCTTTCTACAAGAACGTTTATTCCACACCGCTGCCACGCCTCTATTGGTGTGCTCGGCGCGGTCTCGGTTGCTACGGCCGCTGCTATTGAACACAGCGTTGCAAACGAAGTGGCGAAGTTGTCCGGTGATACCATGGCGATTGAACACCCGATTGGTGAAACCACGGTCGTGTTGTCTCGTGACGCCAAAGGTGAAATAGAAAGTGCCGCGATACTGCGTACCGCGAGAAAATTAATGGATGGCCGGGTTTTCGTTTAACCACCTGACAAAGGGTCGGGCGCTGGCTTTCTAATAAGGGGGTGTTCGCAGTATGGATCGGTCCGACGCCTCGGCTGCGACCAAGGCTACAGGGATGTATTGAGTGGGCGGCACCCCGCCCGACCCCGTTTGGGAAGGCAGCGTCCTACCCGACCCCATGCCACCCTGTTAACCACGACTGCATACCGAAGGCGCAGTCAGGAGATTACAACATGACCATGAGCGAAGGCTATTTGCCGTTTCATTCAGACCCAAAAAAGCCGGATTACAAAGCGCCCGACGGTGCCGTTGACGCGCACTGCCATGTGTTTGGCCCGGCCGATCAGTTTCCCTATGCGCCCGAGCGCAAATACACGCCCTGCGATGCCGGTAAAGACCAGCTATTTGCCTTGCGCGACCACCTGGGTTTTAGCCGCAATGTGATCGTTCAGGCTTCCTGTCACGGCAAGAATAACGATGCTCTCGTGGACGCCCTGGTTACCGCTGGCGACAAGGCTCGTGGTATTGCCTTTGTTGGCAAAGAAGTGACCCATGAAGAATTGAAAAAAATGGACGATGCCGGTGTTCGTGGCGTGCGGTTCAATTTTGTTAAACGCCTGGTCGACACCACGCCCTGGGAAGATTTTCTGGAAATCGCCGAGAAGATCAAACCCTTTGGCTGGCACATTGTCGTCTATTTTGAAGCACCCGACCTTGAAGGGCTGAAACCGTTGCTGGCCAAGTTTGATACCACCATTGTGGTCGACCACATGGGCCGCCCGGATGTCAGCAAGGGCGTCGACAGCGCCGAGTTCGCCTCCTTCGTGAACCTGCTCGCCGACAACCCGAACATCTGGACCAAGGTCAGTTGCCCGGAACGTCTGACCATCGACGGACCGCCGTACACCGATGTGATTCCGTTTGCCCGCAAGCTGGTCGAGACCTTTCCCGACCGTGTGCTGTGGGGTACCGACTGGCCCCACCCGAACATGTCGTCGCACGTACCGGACGATGGCCAATTGGTGGATGTGATTCCTCACATCGCACCGACCGACGCATTGCAGCAAAAACTGCTGATCGACAACCCAATGCGCTTGTACTGGGAAAGGTAACTGTACTGGGAACGTTGATAGCAAACGACTGAAGCAGCAGGAGACGCGCATGAACACTACCGACCTCAAGCTTTGCTTTATTGGCTTTGGCGAGGCCGCCGAAGCCTTTTGGCGCGGTATGGATCACAGCCCAGTCGGTTCTGTGAGCAGTTACGATCGTCTGACCGACTCACCGGGCTCTGATGCACAACAAGCCATGCAGGCGCGTTGCCACGAAATGCAGGTACCCGACTGTGACAGTTTGGCAGCAGCGATCAGTGACGCTGATGTGGTTATCTCTGTGGTTACTGCCGATCAGGCCTTTGCAGTCGCCGAAGCGGCCTCGCCGCTATTAAAAGCAGGCGCGTTGTTTCTCGACTGCAATTCCTGTGCGCCTCAAACCAAGCAGGCCTCATCCCGAGTGATTGACGCCGCTGGCGGCCGCTATGTCGATGTCGCGGTGATGGCACCGGTCAACCCCGGCAAAAACCGGACGCCTCTGTTGCTCAGTGGCGATCATGTCGATGCGGCGAAAACCCTGCTCGACGCACTGGCGATGAACGCGACCATCGAGCCAGGGCCGGTAGGCACAGCCTCATCGGTCAAGATGGTGCGCAGCATCATGGTCAAAGGTATGGAAGCGCTCTTCGCCGAGTGCGTTCTGGCGGGTCGACTGGCGGGTGTTGATACACAGGTGCTGGCGTCACTGGAACATTCGCACCCCGGTTTCGACTGGGAAAAGCGCGCTGGTTACAACCTCGAACGCATGACACAGCATGGCATTCGACGCGCCTCCGAAATGGAAGAGGTGTGCCATTTTCTGAACCACCTGGGCCTTGAAGAACCGTTGTCGGCGAGTACCGTACGCTGGCAAAACCGCCTGGGACATTCGGGCATCGTTGCAGACCCGGCAAACTATGCCGACACGACCGATGCCATGATCAAGACCTTTAAACTCACTCCCATGAAGGAGGTTCAATCATGAAGATTTGTATCGCCGGTGCCGCCGGTGCCTTTGGCATGAAGCATCTTGATGCCGTTAGCAAGATCGACGGTATTGAAGTCCTCTCGGTTGTCGGTCGTGATGCTGACAAGAACGCGGAGTTCGCTAAAAAGCACAACATCCCTCACGCCTTTACCGATCTCGACGAAGCTCTGGCTCAGCCCGAACTCGATGCGGTTATTCTGGCAACCCCGACTCAGGTTCACGCCAGCCAGGCAATTGCCTGTTTGAAGGCAGGCAAGCACGTCATGGTCGAAATCCCGATGGCCGACAACATTGACGACGCGCGCGAACTGGTCAAGGTTCAGAAAGAAACCGGGCTGGTCGCCATGGCTGGCCATACCCGTCGTTTCAACCCGAGCCACCAGTGGATTCACGACAAGATCCAGAAAGGTGAACTCAAGGTTCAGCAAATGGACGTACAAACCTACTTCTTCCGCCGCAGCAACAAGAATGCGCTGGGGCAGGAACGCAGCTGGACCGACCATTTGCTGTGGCACCACGCCTGCCATACCGTCGACTTGTTCCAGTATCAGGTCGGTGAGCGCGCCAGCAAACTGCAAGCGCTGCAAGGCCCGATTCACCCGACCCTCGGCATCGCGATGGACATGAGCATTGGCATGAAAGTGCCCAGCGGCGCGATTTGCACCCTGTCGCTGTCGTTCAACAACGACGGTCCCTTTGGCACCTTTTTCCGTTACATCTGCGACAACGGGACCTACATTGCCCGCTATGACGACCTGGTCGATGGCAATGAAAACCCCGTAGACCTCAGCGGTGTCGCGGTATCGAACAACGGCATTGAACTGCAGGACCGTGAGTTCTTCGCGGCCATTAAAGAAGGCCGGGAACCCAACGCCAGCGTGGCTCAGTGCCTGCCGGCGATGGAATCACTGAATACCCTCGAGCAGTTGTTGGAAGCCGAATAACACACCTCTGGCCAGGCCTGCCTGGCCCTGTCGCTACCGGAGCTGCCAGTCAGGGGGCTCCGAATTCACCTTCGTGCATCACCCCCGGAGCGATGTATCGTCCGGTCTGCGTATTCATTCAAATCAGGTATGATACGACCCTGTTTTCTGTTTCAGGTTGTCCGTACATGCTTGCGTCCCCCAACTGGCTGAGTAGCCTGTCCCGCCGAATCGGCGCCCTGGTCATTGATGCCGCCGTACTGGTCTCGGTCGGTTTTGTGCTGGGCTGGGTGTTTGAATCCTATTTTGTTGAATTGTCCGTCTGGGCACGTGCCATCGGTTTTGTCATAGCCCTGCTGTATTTCGGCCTGCTGAACAGCGAACTGAACGATGGCCAGACCATTGGCAAACGACTGCTGGCCATTCGGGTGGTGAACGTGCGCAACGAAAGCATCAAGCTGGATGTCGCTTTGCTGCGCAGCCTGATTCTTATTGCGCCCTTTTTTATACAGGGGTCTGGCTTGCCGAATGCCCTGTTGCACAGTTTCTGGATTTATCCGGTGTCGCTGATGCTGTTTGGTGGCCTGGTATCCATCTTTTACCTGATGGTGTTCAACCGTGGTACCCGCCAGGGCCCACACGACTGGATTTGCCGGACCTTCGTCGTGAATCTTGAAAGCGACCCGCAGCGGCCAGAGCCAATATGGCTGGGTCACGCGGTGATGGTGGGGTTTGTTCTGGTGCTGTCCCTGGCCCTACCTGCGGCGGTGCAACAATCGAATATTGCCGAACCCCAGCCCGACCTGGACCGAAGTGCAGCCCAGCTGATGCAACTCGACCTCGTCAACCATGTGCAAATAGCCCGGGTAGACTCCGAGCGGGGTGACATCGAAAACCGCTTTACCAGTGCACAGATCATGTTGACCGAGAATCGGGTAGACGACGAGGCACTGGCACAAACCATCGCCAGTCAGTTACTGCAAGGCAACGATCGCATTCGCACACAGGGACCGCTGATGATCAACCTGACCTACGGATTTGATCTGGGTATTTTCAGCAGCTGGGACAGCCAGATGCATCGGTTTAATGCGCCGGAGCTGTGAGCTGTGAGCTGTGAGCTGTGAGCTGTGAGC
>NZ_KE384063.1:0-2823 GCF_000423605.1 Saccharospirillum impatiens DSM 12546 | reverse complement strand
GAGCTGTGAGCTGTGAGCTGTGAGCTGTGAGCTGTGAGCGATCAGAGTGTGTTTTCAACTCGCTCGCAGTCAACGTGTTTTATTATCTTTTACTCGACGCTTAAAGCTCGCCGCTCCAAACATCAACTCAACCACTGCCAAAACACTTCAGTCATCGCACCGGGCTGTTCCATGGTGCTCATATGCCCCGCATCCTCTATGACCTCAAGACGGCTGTGCCTGACCCGTTCTGCCATGGCTTCGTGCTGCTCCGGGGTGCTCCAGGCGTCCTGGCGGCCGACGATGAAGGTGGTCGGGCAATCAATGCTGGCCAGCACGTCAGTCGCATCCGGCCGGTCAATCAGCGCTTTGATCTGGGCTTCGAAAATGGCCGGGGTCTTGCGGTTAAACATGTCGACAATCTCATTGATCAGCGCTGTGTCGTTCAGCCGGTCCGGGTGAACCATGCCGGTGACCCAATCCCGAGCCATGGCGGTTACGCCCTGTTCATGTGCGGTTTTTACCCGTGCCATCCGACCGGCCACTTCCTTTTCTCCGGCTTCGCCATCGGCCAGGGCGGCGTAGCCGGTATCCAACAGTGCCAGGCGCTGTACTTTTTCCGCAGCCAGGCGCATCACTTCCAGCGCGACTCGTCCGCCCATCGAATGGCCTGCCATGGCGAAAGAGTCGGGTGCCTGGTCAAGCACGCGCCGGGCCATGGTGACCAGGTTGTCGTCACCCTCATAGTCGACAACAACGCACTCCCAAGCTTCGCTCAATGCCTCGACCTGATGCGCCCATACCCTGTGGTCACACATCAGCCCGGGCAGTAACAGTAACGTCGGTTTCATGATTTCTGACTCGCTATCGGTTGGTTCAATACAAACACGGCCCGGCGCTCTTGCAGTCGCCAGCCCGCGTCAGTCAACACACAACGGTCATGGTACTCGCCTACCAGGCTGCGGTGAACCGGGGCACCGAATACATCGCTCTCCTGGTCACCCGCCTCACTTGAATACAAAGTAACATACGCCAGCGATTGCGCTTCGGTTGCTGACACCAGCGTCACTCTCTGATTGGTCACCAGGTGCCGGTTAAGCCGATTGGGCGGGTTTTTGCGGTAGGCCTGCACTATCGCGTCGCGCCCGATCAGAGGCTCGGGCGTGGTGGGCCGGTAGAGCCGACCTTCCGGTGTAAACAGTGCTGCGAAGTCACCAAACTGTTTGGTATCAAGCGCATGCTGGGCGTCGAGCACCAGGCGGTGTATGGCCTGCTCTGCCAACAGCGTGTCCAGCGGTGTCAGTTCAGTCTTCATGCCAAAAACTCCGGGCTCAGGTAATCATGGTATTGGGTAAAAACAACACGATTTGTGGAAACATGACGTACAAGGCGATGGCGACCAGCATCATCAGCCAGAAAGGCGCAACACCGATGAAGATGTCTCCCAGGGGAACCTTCGGCGCGACTGATTTGACGATAAAAACGTTGATACCCACCGGCGGACTGATCAGCCCCATTTCCAGTGTCAGCACCACCAATACACCAAACCAGATCGGGTCAAACCCGAGTGCGGTGATCACCGGAAAGAAGATCGGCATGGTCAGTACCAGCATGGCAAACCCTTCCAGAAAACAGCCAAGAATCAGATACGTCAGCAGTATCAGCAGCAAAATTCCATATGGCCCCACATCCAGACCCATCAGCATGTCGCCGACCGCCGTCGGGATATGGCTCAACGCCAGAAACGGATTCAGCATGTGTGCCGCTATCAGAATCAGCATCACGGTGGTGGTAGTCACAACCGCGCTGCGCGTCGAACGCCAGAGCGAGCCAGGCGTCAGAGTTCTGGTGGTGAAGCCGTAGACGATCACCAGGCCGGCTCCTACGGCGGCAGCCTCAACCGGCGAAAACAAGCCGCTGTAGATGCCACCGATGGTGATCATGATGACCACGGTAATGGGAATGGCACCAAGCAAACCGCGCGCTTTTTCCTGCAGATTGGTTTTGGGGCCCTGTGGCGCAAGCTGGGGTTTAATAAACGCTAACACGGTAATCATTAGAACAAACAGCGACATCAGCACCAGACCGGGAATAACGCCGGCCAGAAACAATTTTCCGATCGACTGCTGGGTGAGGATGGCGTAGATCACAAAACCGGTCGACGGCGGAATCAGTATGCCCAGAGTACCGCCAGCGGCGACCGCGCCCGTTGACAGTTTCGGGCTGTAATTGAAGCGCTCCATCTCACCGATGGAGACGCGACCCATCGTCAATGCCGAGGCGACGGAAGACCCGCACAGCGCAGAAAATCCGGCGCAGCCGACAACCGTGGCCGACGCCAGCCCACCGCGAATCGAGCCAATAACTGCATAAGCTGCATCGTAGAGTTTGCGGCTCATACCGGTTTCGGTGGCGACATTGCCCATTAAGATAAACAGCGGAATCACGATTAACTCTGCATTCGAGGCGACCGTGTAAGTCTCGCTCGCCAGCAAACTCAGCGCATTCCCCGGCGACGCCAGAACAGACACCCCGACAAAGCCTACGGCAAAAATGGCAAAGGCAACCGGTATGCGCAATAACAACAACACCAGCAAAGCCAAAACACCCAGGCCGCCAACCAATTCGTTACTCATTACACATCACCTGGCAGTCGGTCCAAGACCCGGTCACGACCGAGCAAAATCATCAGCACCCGCAACACCATCGTCACTCCGGCCAACACAGAGAAAGCCGCAATAACATACTGAAAAGGGCTCTTCGTAGTTTCCTGTGGAAATCCAGTATAATCAGGACTTGATCATACCGAATTTACGGGGAGTCTTTCTGTGGAAATCGAAGAGC
>NZ_AUIH01000029.1 GCF_000423605.1 Saccharospirillum impatiens DSM 12546 | reverse complement strand
GATTCTATGGTTCCGGTCGTCCAACTCAAAGTCGTGAAGCTGACGGAAGATGTCTTCGGTTTCATGACTTAACTGAATCGCTTTAGCCGAGGTTTCTTCCAGGTCTTTGTCGATGCGGGTAATGGAATCATGCAGGGCTGTAACGTCACTTGCTATCCCTCCTTTCGCCTCATCGAATAGTATCAGTGACTCGCTGACCGACTCCATCGCCTCACTGGCTTTTCGGGTGCTTTCAGCGGTGTTGTTGACGTCTTCACTGGCCTGGCTGATTTGAGCTGACATGGCGTTGGCAATATCGCTCAGGGTCGACATGGCCGCAACGGAGCTGACGCTGTCTGCAGAGACTCTGGAGAGCAGGGTTTCAATTCCTTTGGTGGCTTCACTGGTCTTGTTGGCCAGGTTGCGCACTTCATCGGCGACCACAGAAAAGCCGCGACCATATTCACCGGCTCGTGCTGCCTCGATCGCCGCGTTCAATGCAAGCAGATTAGTCTGGTCGGCCAACTGATTGATGGTGTGGGTTATGTGGCTGATGGAATCGGCTTTGTCTTTCAATTCGGTCAATACAGCGTTTGTGCTCTCCATTTGCGTCAGCAAGGCATCACGCTGACCTGCAATGTCGGTCAGTGCGGTGTCGATACGGCTCATGTCTTGTGTTGCTATTGAAACGTGTTCATGAGATTGGCTGACGTTTGACGACAGGTGGGCACCCGACGACTCAAGCACTTCTATGCGGTTGGCAACCTGTTGTGCGTGTTTAACCTGCATCGCCAGTGCACGGGCCAGTTTGTCTAGAAAGTTGGACAGTGTGGCACCACCGATTGCAATGCGCTGGGCCGCACCTGCTATGTGCGTCAGAGACTCAGAGTCTGTGCTTATCGGTTGATCATGAGTGTTTGCCTTGACCTGGTGGCCGCTCAGCCGACGGCGAACTTCATGGCTGGCAATGACCAGGAGTGAGACGGCTATGGCATATTGCCAGGATTCGAGGGGGGTGAAGAGCAACAGCCAGGCGAGGAGGCCCAGAAAGAGTCCGGAGAGTAGTGAAGGCAGCATCGATAATGGTCTTCTGTTGAGACGTTACTGCCTAAACTAGCATGCCAACCGGAAATGTCTATTCCACTAAGGTGGGGGGGTATTCGGGGGTAGACTCCCCGGGGAACATCCGTGTTCCCGGCACTGGCTGTTGAAAATCAGAGAATTTCAATGGCCTGCTAGACGTTGAAGCGAAAATGCATCACATCGCCGTCTTTAACAATGTATTCCTTACCTTCCAGGCGCCACTTGCCTGCTTCTTTTGCGCCAGCTTCGCCGTTGTAGGCCACAAAGTCATCGTAAGAGATGGTTTCTGAGCGGATAAAGCCTTTTTCAAAGTCGGTGTGAATAACACCGGCAGCCTGGGGAGCTGTAGCGCCCACTTTAACGGTCCAGGCGCGAACCTCTTTAACGCCCGCGGTAAAATAGGTCTGCAAGCCAAGCAGGGAGTAGGCTGCTCGAATAACCCGGTTCAAACCGGGTTCTTCCATACCCAGATCGGCCAGAAACTCGTTTTTTTCATCGTCTTCCAGTTCAGCGATTTCAGATTCGAGTTTATTGCAGATGGCTACGACCTCCGCATTCTCTTCTGCCGCTATTTCCCGAACGCGGTCCAGCATGGGATTATTCTCGAAGCCGTCTTCATCGACATTGGCGATATAGAGCGTGGGCTTGGTGGTCAGGAAAAAGAACGGCTTGAGGTCGCTTTTTTCATCATCGGTCAGCGTCACGCTTCGAATCGGACGCGCTTCGTTGAGTGCGGGCCGTACTTTTTCCAGTACGGCTACCTGACGGATGGCGTCCTTGTCCTGTCCCTTGGCCTTCTTTTGCAGCTTGAGCAACTGTTTTTCAAGCATGTCGAGGTCTGCCAGAGCCAGCTCGGTGTTGATGATCTCTATGTCTGACGCCGGATCGATTTTATTGGCGACGTGAATCACGTTGTCGTTTTCAAAACACCGGACAACATGGGCAATGGCGTCGGTTTCGCGGATGTTGGCCAGAAACTGGTTCCCCAGGCCTTCACCCTTAGAAGCACCCGCTACCAGGCCGGCAATATCCACGAATTCCATTGTGGTCGGGATGGTACGCTCTGGTTTAACGATCTCGACCAGCTTGTCCTGACGCGGATCCGGGACCGGAACAACACCGGTATTGGGCTCGATGGTGCAGAACGGGAAGTTTTCCGCGTCGATACCCGCCTGAGTCAGGGCGTTGAAGAGGGTGGATTTACCGACATTGGGTAGTCCGACGATGCCACATTTAATGCCCATGCTGAGGGTCTCCTGAAGGCAGAGATCAGTCTGCTTTGAATTGGTGTAATTGGTTCATGGCTTTTTGCCAGTGCCCGGCCACGAACAATGGCGTCTGGTCGACTGCTGCATCGAGGGCTCGGGCCAGGCTGATACGGTCGTCAGGATGTGCCTTTGACAATACGTAATTAACGACCTGACCTGCCGAACCGGGATGGCCGATGCCCAGGCGTAACCGATAGAAATTTCGATTGTTCGCCAGGCAGGCGATGATGTCCCGCAAGCCATTGTGACCACCGTGGCCGCCGCCTTGCTTGAGACGGGCTACGCCTGCAGGCAGGTCCAGTTCATCATGGGCGACCAGGATTCTTTCGACCGGAATCTTGTAGAACTGGGCGACGGCTGCAACACTTTGGCCGCTGCGGTTCATGAAGGCCATGGGTTTGAGCAGCCAGATGTCTGAGTCGGCGATGCGAACTTTTGTGATCAGTGCCTGGTACTTAGTGTCGAGCTTCCATTGGCCGCCGACTGATTCAGCCAGGGCATCAATATACTCGAAGCCGGCGTTGTGCCGGGTATGGTCGTACTGGGTTCCGGGGTTACCCAGCCCGACGATCATCTCAATGGGGTCATTCATGAGGGTGCCACTGTGCAACCTTGAAGATAAAAGCAGTTTGGAGAATGGCGTTCATTTTCCAAGCTGCCTGGGTGAACCTCAGGCTGCTGCATGGAAGTTGCAGTCAGCCTGAGCAAAAAAAGGGCCCAGAGGCCCTTTTAACAGTCCGAAGACGGCGCTTATTCTTCAGCGGCGTCTTCTTCTGCGTCATCTGCATCGTCAATGATGCCGGCAGGCTTGACGATGGATACGACGGGCGCGTCATGATCGGCGCCTTTGTTCAATTCAACCAGTTCGACACCCTTGGGTAACACAAGGTCACTCAGGTGAAGGACAGTGCCCAATTCAATCTTGGCCATGTCGACTTCGATGAACTCAGGCAGGTCACTGACTTTGCAGGTGATGTCAACGTCAGTGGCGCTGTGCTGGATCTTGCCACCTTGCAGTTTCACCGCTTTGCACTGGTCTTCGTTAGTGAAGTGCAACGGTACCTTTTTGTGGACCACGCTTGACTTGGTAACTCGCTCAAAGTCAGCGTGCAGCGGGTGACCCTTGGCAGGGTGGCGCTGAAGGTCCATCAAAATGGCCTGTTCTTCCTTGCCATCGATGTTGATGGTCAGGACGTGAGAAAAGAAGGCTTCGTTTTTCAGTGCCTTGACCAGTTCACGAGCTTCCAGTGTCAGGCTGGTCGGCTTGCGGTTTTTGGCGCCACCGTAAATGATGGCAGGTACTTTGCCTTCTTTACGCAGGCGGCGGCTCGCACCCTTTCCTGCAAGCTCACGCACTTCGGCGTTTAATGCAAAAGAATCGGACATGGTGTTTCTCCAAATATAGGTACCACAGACCGCGACCAGTCTGGGCGGTACCGTTTTTAAAAGTATCGGGTGACTCCCGATAGGCGAATTTAGCTGGGAAAAGTCGGTAAATGCTTCGAATTAACGGAACATTGCACTGATTGATTCCTCATTGCTAACACGGCGCATGGACTCAGCTAGAATCCCTGCCATAGAAAGCTGGCGGATATTAGCACAGTTTTTTGCCGCATCCGAGAGGGGAATCGTATCGGTCACCACCAATTCCAGATTTGAACCGGCGATACGCTCAACAGCGGGGCCACTGAGCACCGGGTGCACGGCGTAGGCGACCACTTTACGGGCCCCGTGTTTGACCAGTGCTTCTGCGGCCTGGCAAAGCGTGCCAGCGGTGTCGACCATGTCATCGACAATGACGCAGGTGCGATCCTTCACATCGCCGATGATGTGCATGATTTCGGCCTGATTGGCCTGAGGTCGACGTTTGTCGATGATGGCAAGGTCAGCCCCCAATTGCTTGGCAACCGCCCGGGCGCGCACAACGCCGCCCACGTCGGGTGATACTACAATTAAATCTTCAAAATCCTGACGCTGGATGTCGTCGAGTAAAATAGGCGAACCATAGATGTTGTCGACCGGAATGCTGAAGAACCCCTGAATCTGGTCAGCGTGCAAGTCAACAGTCAGAATGCGGTCGATGCCGACCACAGTGAGCATGTCTGCCACCACCTTGGCTGAAATGGGAACACGTGAGCTGCGCGGACGGCGGTCCTGGCGGGCGTAGCCAAAATACGGCATTACCGCCGTGATCCGACCTGCAGAAGCGCGGCGCAGGGCGTCCGCCAGTAAGATGACTTCCATTAGGTTGTCGTTGGTTGGTGCGCAGGTAGGTTGAATGATGAAAACGTCGGCACCCCGGACGTTCTCATTGATGTCAATGGCGGTTTCACCATCGCTGAACTGGGTAATGGTGGCGTCACCCATGGGAATGCAGAGACGCTCAACCACCTGGTTGGCGAGTTCGGGGTTGGCACTCCCCGTGAATACCATCATTTTTGACACTTCGAACCACCTTTGTTGGCGTTTACTTGAACGTACGACAGGTGGTTCTCGCAACCACCTGTCTGGAAACCGGTGTTGCGATCAGGCCTGTGTGGCCAGGGTTCGCTGCAAAGGCGACTGATTCACACCCTGGGCGATAAAGGCGCTGTAGCCGGGATATTGATCTCTAATGCTGCGTAGAATCTGTTGGGCTGCCATATCGCTTTGCGTCTTTATGAACATAGAGGATCCGCTCCCGCTGAGTCTGACTGTGTCGGCCGTGCCGTTGCTCAGTTCATTGAGCTCACGAAAGGCTCGGTCAATTGCGGGGTAGAGTGCTCTGACCAGCGGTTCGAAATCGTTGTGTCCTGCCCCGGCCAGTGCGGAGCGTATTGTGCTGACTGGGGTATGGCGTGTCAATTGAGGATGGCCGAACAATGTGGCCGTGCTGACGTGAATACTCGGGTTTACCACCACAAACCAGTGTTCAGGCATTTCAACGGGTGTTAGTACCTCGCCGATGCCTTCGGCCCAGGCGGAATGTCCGCGCACGAACACAGGGACATCGGCCCCCAGAGACAGGCCTATGCTCGCCAGCACATCGACCGAGAGGTTCAGCGACCAGAGGTGATTCAACCCCAAAAGAGCCGTCGCACAGTCAGAACTTCCACCACCCAGGCCACCACCGAATGGCAGACGTTTATCCAGATGCAGTCGGGCCCCTGATTGGCACTTGGTGTATGCCTGCAGAGCCCGGGCAGCACGCATCACGAGGTTATCCGCTGTGGCCAGTTCGGGGGTGGTGCAAGACAGTTCGATGTCCGGACCGGGGCGAGCCTCCAGTGTCAGAACGTCGCCGGAATCGAGCAGTTGAAACAGCGTTTGCAGGCTGTGATAACCATCCGGCCGGCGACCGACAATGTGAAGCATAAGGTTCAGTTTCGCGGGCGCGGGCAGGGTTAGCACCGGTCAGGCTCCTGTGTCGCATGAGTGGATTGGGGTCTGGATGACAAGCTTACCCGATTGTAGTGAGTCTGACTGCTCCGAAATGGGCTTGCACAGCGGCTGGATGTCGGTCGGTCTGACCGTATCCTCAGGGAATGGGTGGGCATGCACCCATATGCTGTGCAGCCATGGGTAAGGGCTGACCCAATCCCAGTTGGTCTCTGCTCTGAAAGCCACTATTTGCCTGGTTTCGGTGCATTGGCCCGGTGCTTGCTACCACCTTGGTGCGCCGAGCCAATAGCCGAAGTGAAACCGGATGTTTGCGCGCTCGAATAAGTCCAATAACGAACTACACTGGTGATCAGCCAGGTATTAACGACAACGACAACAACAAACTGGAGTTCTCTATGATGTCCAAACGCATGTTTGCCCTCGCAGCACTGTCTGTTTCTGTGATGACCGCTGGCGTAGCGATCGCTGAAGACCGGTCAGACTGGCCTTCTAATTTCACCGTTGGCACCGCTAGCCAGGGTGGTACTTATTTCGCATACGGCACTGGCTGGGCTAACTTTGTGGCTGAAAACCTCGGCGTCAGTGGTGGTTCGGAAATAACCGGTGGCCCCATGCAGAACATGGCGTTAGTCCATACTGGTGAAGTGGCATTTGGTTTGACCACCATGGGTCCTGCCCGCGAATCAATTGATGGTAACAGTCCACTGGCTCCGGGCTTGATGATGGACAACGTCTGTGCCATGTTTCCAATGTACCAAACACCGTTCTCCGTCACTGCATTGTCTGATTCCGGAATTGAGAGCATCAGTGATATCCCGGCGGGTGCTCGAATCGGATTTGGTCCGGCTGGTTCAACGTCAGATACATACTTCCCTGCCATGCTGGAGACGCTGGGCGTAGATTTCGAACGTCGAAATGGTGGCTGGAGCGACCTGGGTACCCAATTACAGGATGGTCTGCTTGACGTGATCGCGTTTGCCGCGGGTATTCCCATCCCGGCTGTCAGCCAGTTGGAAGTTCAGACAGATGTGAACATCATTGAATTTACTGAAGATGAAATGAACACTGTCATGGGCGCGTTCCCGGTGTCCGAGTTCAGTATTCCTGCCAGCACCTATACGACGCTTACCGAAAATGCGCGGGCCGTTTCAATGTGGAATTTCGCCATTGCAGACTGCACATTGCCGGAGAGCTTTGTCTATGAAGCAACCAAGCTGACCATGGAAAACAATGAGCAGATGGTATCTATTCACAACTCAGCCCGTAGCTCAATTCCAGCGAACTATGACAAAAACACGTTTATCCCGTTTCATCCGGGTGCAGCGCGCTGGTTTAATGAAAATGGCTACTCCATTGATGCGAGCCTGATCAAGTAATCATTCGGGCCTTTTAAAGCCTTTGTTCCAAAAAATAGGGTGGCCCCAGGGCCACCCGTTTGCCTGTTTGGGTATGGGTCAGACTTATGACAACTGAAAAAAATGCTCCCGAGTCGACAGACGTCGAATCCATCGAAGATGTGGTCGTAGCGGCAGGGGTTGATGACGAGCCGGTAGAGCCGAACCGCCGAATGTTTGCCGGTCCGACGCTTTGGCTGGTTATGGCGCTGTCGATTCTTTATTCGGCGTTTCACCTCTATACATTGAACATTGCTCCGCTGGAAACCTGGGCATTTCGTATTCTTCACGTCTGCGGTGCTTCTATTCTTGGGTTTATCCTGTTTTCCGGTGCCCGCTTTACCGATGACAGTAAAAGTGAGCAGGGTCCGACATGGACAACCTGGGCGGGTGTCGCACTCCTGCTTCCTGCATTTTATATCCTGATTCAAACAGCCATCATGCAAAATATTCTGTCGGGCGGCGCTTTGCGCTTACCGGTTGAGATGGAAGTTTGGCGCTTTGGTTGGCCGCTACTGACTGTTACCGGCCTGGGCATCGTATTGAGCTGGTTGCATCGCCGTAACCGGGGCGTGTTCTCAATTCCTGATTTGGTATTGGTGGTGTGTTCAATGTCGGTGGCCAGTTACCTGGTGATCGTGTTCAACACGTCCATCCGTATGAGCACTGGCACATCTTTCGCTCCGGTTGGTATTTCCTTTGCGGCAGTTGCCGGAACAGCGTTGATTTTTGAGTTGACGCGACGCGTTGCCGGTTATGCGCTGGTGATCATCTCCCTGGTGTTCCTTGGCTATGTTTTCTTTGGGCCCTATCTACCAGGCTTCCTGGGTTACCCGGGGCTGAGCGTACAGCGCTTCTTCAGCCAGGTGTACACCGACGCCGGTGTGCTCGGGCCAACGACAGCCGTGTCATCTACTTACATAATATTGTTTATTATTTTTGCTGCCTTTCTGCAGGCATCCAAAGTCGGTGATTATTTCGTGAACTTTGCGTTTGCCATGGCCGGTCGGGCTCGTGGCGGCCCTGCAAAGGTCGCAATTTTTGCATCAGGTCTGATGGGTATGATCAACGGCACCAGTGCCGGTAACGTTGTTTCTACCGGTTCGCTGACCATTCCACTGATGAAGAAAGTGGGGTACAACAAAACCTCAGCCGGTGCGGTTGAAGCAGCCGCCTCCACCGGTGGGCAGATTATGCCTCCTATTATGGGTGCCGGTGCCTTCATTATGGCTGAAATAACCGGTATTCCTTATACGGAAATCGCGATAGCGGCCATCATTCCCGCCATTCTCTATTTTGCCTCGGTCTATTTTATGGTGGACCTGGAAGCCGCCAGAACCGGTATGCGTGGCATGCGTGATGATGAATTGCCCTCACTGCGTCGCATGGTGCGCCAGGTGTACTTGTTTATTCCCATCATCATTTTGATCGGGGCCCTGTTTATGGGGTATTCGGTGATCCGTGCCGGTACTCTGGCAACCGTTTCTGCTGCGGTAGTGAGCTGGATATCGCCCAACAAGATGGGGATCAGATCGATTCTGAAGGCACTGGAAATCGCGGCCTATATGTCGATCCAGATCATCATCGTGTGTGCCTGTGCCGGTATCATTGTTGCGGTCATTTCGCTGACAGGTGTGGGTGCACGGTTTAGCTCTTTGCTGTTAGGCGTGGCCGAAGCGAGCCAGTTGCTGGCGTTGTTTTTTGCCATGTGCATTTCAATTTTACTGGGCATGGGCATGCCAACAACCGCTGCTTATGCAGTTGCCGCTTCAGTCGTCGCCCCCGGCCTGGTACAAATGGGCATACCGCCATTAACCGCGCACTTTTTTGTGTTCTATTTTGCGGTTGTGTCGGCGATTACTCCGCCTGTAGCGCTGGCTTCCTACGCCGCGGCGGCTATTTCCGGGGCAAAAGCCATGGCGACGTCTGTGGCGTCTTTCAAAATGGGCCTGGCCGCGTTTATCGTGCCATTTATGTTCTTCTATAACAGTGCTTTGTTGATGGATGCCGAGCCCCTGGCCATTGTTCGCGCGCTGATTACAGCCATTGTGGGTGTTTATCTGCTGTCGTCCGGTGTGCAGGCCTGGTTCCTGCGGTACGCAGCGCCATGGTATTTGCGAATACTGTTGATCGTGGCGGCCTTTCTGATGATCGAAGGTGGTATCTATACTGACCTGGCGGGCATCGCAGCGGGCGCCATTGCGTACTTTGTACAAAAGTTGATCAATGGTCGTCTGGTTCAAGCTCAGTCCTGAAGCCGTACTGGTTAACGCGATCTGACGCAAAACCCGTAAGCCGCTACCGGCTTGCGGGTTTTTCAGTTTTTACGCTCGGAATTGCGTTTGGTGACGCGTCGTTCGTGGTCACTGGTGGGCTTTAAATCGGGTAGAATCAGCATACTGCTAATAATGTCAGTTGGCAGTTCCAGGAATTGAATTGGGAACCGAGCATGAAATACCGTACCTGGGGCCTGTTGTTGTTTGTTCTGACCTGCCTGGTGTCATGGCTGCTCGGCTCCTGGATGGGGTATCGGCAGGTTGAACGGGAAAGTCTGGATGAATCTTTCCGTTATTCCCAACTGGTTGCCAATGAACTGAACCGGTACCGGCCCATTCCAGAGCTTATGGCGCAGCATCCGGTGATGCTGGATGTGTTGCGTGAGCCCGATAACCCCGATCTGGTGCTGGCTGCGAATGAAGAAATGAAGCGCATGGCGACCATTGTCGCCAGTTCAGATGTCTACCTGATGAACACCAGCGGGCTGACCATCGCTGCCAATAACTATGAATTGCCGACCAGTTTCATCGGCCGGAATTTCAGCTTTCGCCCTTATTTCTTTGAGGCTATGGAGCGCAACAGTGCAGCGCTTTACTATGCTCTTGGCATTACGACTAACGAACGCGGCTTGTATTTTTCGCATACAGTCACATCGGATCAGGATCCCACCCGTCCGCTGGGCGTGATCGCGGTTAAGATTCAGGTCAACGAACTGGAGTCACAGTGGCGCCGGCCTGAATCGTTCTCTGTGGCGGAAATGGTGGTGCTGGATCTGGATGGAGTCAGCTTTTTAGCCAGTCGCCCGAATTGGCTCTACCGCGCATTTGAGCCCATCCCCGATAAGCGACTGGCCGATATTCGGGCTCAGCGCCGTTACTTCAATGAACCGTTGACGCCGATTTCCAAGGTTGAACGCGGGCGTCCCTGGGGGTTGGGCGAACAGTCGGTTCGGGTAGCCATCAATACTGGCGATAGGCAGCAGGAATACCTCAGCGTTGACACGCCGTTGCCACAATTGGACTGGACACTGCGGGTATTGATCGGCACCGATCAGGTCCTCTGGACTCAGGTGCAATTTTTGATTGCCGGGACCCTGGTTTATCTGGGCTGTTTTCTAACCTGGCTGTATCTGCGTGAGCGCTACCGGCGTGAGGCCGAGCTGGCAGAGCGAGGGGTGCAACTGGAGCATCGGGTCGCTGAACGAACGGCCGACCTTGAATCTTCAAATCGGCAACTTAAGGCTGAAATACATGAGCGTGAACGTGCCGAAAAGGAACTGAAAGAAACCCAGCAAGAGCTGATTCAGGCCGCCAAACTGGCGGTGTTGGGCCAGATGTCGGCCGGACTCAATCACGAAATGAATCAACCTTTGACCGCCATTCAGGCTTACGCGCGCAACAGTCGGCGGTTTCTGGAGCGCGGAGATTCAGAGACGGTGCAAGCTAACCTGGGCGAAATAGTGGGCTTATGTGACAAAATGGCCGAGCTGACCCGACAGTTCAAAGTGTTTGCTCGCAAGTCGGAAGGCCCGCCATCGACGGTAGATTTGCGTCTGGCCATCGATGCGGCACTGAAGATCATTCAGGCTCAGGATCACAGCGCCAGCGTTCAGATCGACTGGCAGCGGCCTGACCACCCCGCCTATGTCCACGGTGATTTGATTCGTATCGAACAAGTGCTGGTGAACCTGGTGGCCAATGCATTGCACGCTGTCGAGTCAAGCGAGCAGCCGACCGTGTCGGTACAGCTGGTTGAAAAGTCCGGTCAGTGGCTGTGTCGCGTATTGGATAATGGGCCGGGTTTGCCGGCCAATACCGAGCAGCTATTCGAGCCGTTTTTCACCACTAAATCGCTAAAACAGGGCTTGGGACTGGGGTTGTCCATATCCCGCCAAATTGTCGATGCGCTGGGTGGGCAACTGACCGGGCGAAACCGGACAGATGCCCGGGGGGCTGAATTTATCGTAGAGCTGAATCGAAGGGAGACATCGGAATGACTGCAATCGATGTAATGTTTATTGACGATGAGTCAGCGCTGCGGCAAGTCATGTTGCAGACATTGGCACTGGAGGAGTTAACGGCTCGCGGGTACCCGGATGGGGCGTCGGCACTGGCCGAACTCAAACCGGATTTTGAAGGCGTGGTGTTATGTGATTACCACATGCCCGGGTTGGATGGTTTGGGTGTCCTGACTCGGGTACGGGCTATTGATGAAACAATCCCCGTCATTATGCTGACCGGTCAGGGAGACATCAGCACCGCAGTGACAGCGATGCAACAGGGAGCCTATGACTTTATTGAAAAGCCGTTCAACCACGATGAATTGATCGAGTTGCTTAAACGTGCGATTGAAAAGCGACAGCTGGCGCTGGAAAACCGCATGCTTAAAGCCCAGCTTCGGCAGTTTGTCCGCCCGGGTCCGCGTTTGCTGGGAGGGGAATCGGCCAGCATGAAACGGGTTATGTCGATGCTCGACAGCCTGGCTGAAACCTCGGCGGATATTCTGTTGCACGGCGAAACCGGCGCTGGCAAAGATGCCATTGCCCGGTACATTCATGAGACCAGCCCGCGCAGTCAGCATAACTTCGTGGCGATCAATTGCGGGGCTGTGCCTGAGAATCTGATAGAAAGCGAATTGTTCGGCCACGAATCCGGTGCCTTTACCGGCGCAGACAAGAAGCGGATTGGCAAATTCGAGCACGCTCACAAAGGCACCATTTTTCTGGACGAACTGGAAAGCATGCCTTTGCCGTTACAGGTAAAGCTATTGCGAGTTCTGGAAGAGCGCAAGGTTGAGCGACTTGGCAGCAACACCAGCATTGAAGTTGATGTTCGCATCATCGCGGCGACCAAAACCGATTTGAAAACCCTGAGCGAGCGTGGCGACTTTCGAGAGGACCTCTATTACCGCCTGAATGTTATTCAAATAGACATTCCGCCGTTGCGTGAACGCAAGGAAGACATTCCGATGCTGTTCCATCACTTCGCGTTGATTGCCGCTGCGCGGTACGATCGGGAGAGTATACCGCTCAATACACAGCAGGTTGGGCAGCTTTTGCGCCACAGCTGGCCGGGTAATGTGCGCGAATTACGCAACCGGGCCGAACGATACGTGTTGATGGGCCCGAGTGCTCTGGAAGATGCCCAGGGCAACGATTCAACCGATGTATCGGGCCGGCAAACGCTGGTCGAGGTGGTCGATGCCTTTGAGCGCTCTGTGCTGGAGAGTGCATTGCAAGCTTGCCAGGGGAGTATTAAGGACACCATGGTGCACTTGGGGCTGGCGCGCAAAACACTTTACGACAAGATGAAAAAACACGGCCTCGACAAGGCCCGTTTCAAAGATGACGGTGGCGCTGAGTAGGGTAAGTTGCAGCTTGCTCAGTCAATCCGGCACTTAACGCCCGGATACTGTGTGATTGCAGTCTGGCTTTACTTGCTGGTGTGAGTGTAGGTTCCATCCCAGTCGGGTGGCACCCCTTCGGTTTCCAGTTCAGTCAGCCGGTCCAGATACACCTGGTATAATCTTGGTCTGTCGCTCAGGCTGCTCAGCTCAAGCAATTGCTGACGGGTGAGCACCCAGTCCCGGTTCAGGTAATTCTGGTAGGTGGTTGCCCATAGAGCGAGTTCCTGTTGCCACTCAATTGAGACGGCTGCTTTTCTGGAAATAGGCTCATAGACAGAGACCGGCTCCAGTTTGCCCTTAACTCGAATACGATCGACGGGCCGAAATACCCAGTCATCGATGGCAGAACAGGTAGCGGGTCCGACCAGAATTTTAACACCGTAATATTTGGTCAGGCCCTCCAGTCGCGCGCCCAGGTTGACCGAGTCACCCAGCACCGTATAGGCCCGCCGAAAATGGGAGCCCATGTCCCCGACATTCATGGGACCTGTGTTCAGGCCGATGCCGACATCGATGGAAGGGTAGCCGAGGTCATTGAGTTCCGGGTTCAGCACGGCCAGGGTGTCGATCATGTCCATCGCTGCTTCAAGGGCATGGCGTGCGTGCAGGGGGTCTTTCAGCGGAGCCCCCCAGAATGCCATCACCATGTCTCCGACGTATTTGTCGATCGTGCCCTGATGATTGAAAATCGACTCGGTGATCGGGGTGAAGTAACGGTTGAGCAAGTCTTTCAGTTCAGTCGCATCCAGTGACTCCGAGATCGTGGTGAAAGAGCGAATGTCGGAAAACAGCACTGTCATTTCCCGGTTTTCACCCGCAAAGCCGTATTCGTTTGGATGCGCCAGCATGTGATCAATGTGGGCCTGAGGTACATATTGGCCAAACACAGAGCTGATGTGTTGCTTGGTGCGACGCTCACCCAAAAACCCCTGCAACAGGTGCAAGCCACCGAGGCTGATCGTCAGTAGCAGACTGCTGGCCAGCGGCAAGGCCACTTTCTGGTATTGCCAGAAATAGAAATTCACCCCGATCATGACGGCCAGTAAGACCAGCGTGGCAAAAACCAGTCCCATCGGGCCCACCCGACTGGAGATGGTGGAGTAGATGATGCCCAGAATCAGTAGGATCAGAGCGGTCAGGGAGTGAGCTACATCCGGGGTGTACGGAAAGTCCCCGGCGAGCAGGGCATTGAGCAGCGTTGCATGTATTTCAACACCGGGAAACTGTGTGCCGACCGGTGTAGTGCGTAAGTCGGCCAGTCCAACGGATGAGGTCCCGACCAGGACCAGGGCATTCTCCAGCACGGTGGTATCTATGCGTTGGTTGAGGACATCGGTTGCCGACAAATAAGGGAATTGACCCTGGCCACCGAGGTAGGGGATAAGAACCCGCCCGGCCACATCAGTGCGAATGCGCTGGTCGGCGAATTGCAACCAATTGATGATGTCGAGCTGATCGTTGTAGCGGGCGACTGACAGGTCAATATCGTCGAGAAGGTAGTAGGCCAGGCCCATTGACAGCGAGAGTGAAGGGTACAAAGCGCCGTCGAACTGGGTGACTAGCGGCGCACTGCGCAGTACGCCATCTCCGTCAATGGCCGGGACAATAAAGCCAGCTCCGACCGCGGCGCGCTGCAGGATGGGCAGCGCACCGGTGTAGCCATTGGCTTGCACAGCCAAGAGTCGGTCGGCCTGGTCGGAGCTGAGTGAATAGACGGGTGGTGGCAATTGCCCTGATCGCGTGGCGGCGTTTTCATGGAACAGAAAAGGCGTGACCACATCGACATTGGCGAAGGCATCGGCCAGTTGCTGATCGTATTCAGTCAGGTCTGCAAAGCGTGCCAGGGCATCAGCCATGGCGGTCTCTCCCGACTGACGGGCCAGTTCCTGTAACCGTCGGGTCGGGTTCTGCTGAGGTTCGGACATCAGGATGTCGAAACCGATGACCACAGCCCCGGCCTCAGTGAGCTGTCGGGTCAGAGTGGCCAGTTTGTCTCTGGGCCAGGGCCAGCGTCCCTCAGCGAAAAGGCTGCTCTCATCTATGTCGACGATCACAATATTGGCATCACTGCGGGCAAAGAGCTTCGAACTGTCAAACAGGTTAAATCGCCAATCGTAGAGGATGTAGTCGAGTCGTTTGATCAGCGACGTCTGGTCATAGCGACCCTGGAACAGATGATATCCGGCTAGCGAGAGGGTAATCAGCACGCCTGACAGCAGCGCTCCCCAGCGCAATACACGGGGCGTTATATACTGTGACTTTGGCGATGCCATGACGCGATATGACCTTGAGTAGCGTGTCGTTGTTAGTGTGCAGGATATGGTAAACTCGTTGCTCTGTCCCGCATGACTGATACAAACGTTGCGCGAACAATCCCGCACCGGAGGATCCCGATTTTGAAGACCAACTGGCGATATGGGCTGTCCCCTTGCATTATCCGCGGCTTGTTCTGGACAGTGTTCCTGATCATTACTGTCTTGTCGCTCTTGCCACTGGGGCATCCGGAATTCTCTCCCAATGACAAAGTGAATCATCTGATTGGCTGGGGCGCCCTGGGCGCCCTGGGGTGCCTTGGCTGGTCAGCAAGACTGCGGTTGGTAGTGATGCTCTGGTTCGCCAGCTTTACACTCGAAGGCGCCCAGGGGTTGACGACCTATCGGATGTTCAGCCTGGCCGATGCTGTTGCAAACGGGGCGGGTCTGCTGATTGGCCTCGGGCTTGTCAGCCTCTGGGATCGGCTCAAACATCGCTTACACCCCACTCACTGAGGAACCACAATGGCTAAACTGAATCGAAATGTAGCGCTGGTCGCTCACGATAATAAGAAAAAGGAGCTGGTTGCCTGGGCGCAGGAGAATCAGGCGTTGTTTGAATCGCTGGGGATTTATGCGACCGGTACTACCGGGAAATTGATCGAAAAAGGGTTGAACCGGTCAGTGCAAAAACTGCTGAGCGGGCCTTTGGGGGGTGACCAGCAAATTGGCGCCAAAATTGCCGAAGGTGACATCGATTTGCTGATATTTTTCTGGGATCCGCTTGAACCTCAACCGCACGACCCGGATATCAAAGCCCTGTTGCGCATCGCTGCACTGTACAATATTCCGGTAGCCTGTAACCGGGCGAGTGCCGATTTTATGATTCAGTCACCGCTGCTGCACAGTGACTACACACCCGCACAACCTGATTTTTCAATCTATACCCAGCGTATTACCCCGGCTGACGACTAACCTGGTGTCGTATCCAATGCGCAATGGGCTGGTTCAGCCCCTTGCGTCAGCCAGGTATTCTGGCGCACCAGACAGTGCCCTCAGTTGTAAAATTCCCGGAGAACTCTGTTGAAGCAAAAACACACTCACTCGCTATTTGAAGATCTGTTCGCGCTTACCGTCGGTGCCGCATTTGTGTCCTTTGGTCTGCTGTTGTTTCAATACCATGGCATGCTGACTGGCGGTACAGCCGGGTTGGCACTGGTGTTAGCCAAGGTGACTGCCATCGATTTCGGTCTGTTGTTTTTTATCATTAATCTGCCTTTTTACTGGCTGGCCGTGAGCAGGCTGGGTTGGCGCTTTGCGATCAATACTTTTATTTCGGTGGCCTGTGTATCAGTAATGGTTGAAGGCTTGCCATACCTGATAGGTCTGCAGAAGGTGAACCCGGTGTTTGCAGCTTTAATGGGTGGTTTTTTAATTGGCACCGGCATGTTGATACTGTTTCGACACGTTGCCAGTCTCGGCGGAGTGGGAATATTAGCGTATTATCTTCAGCAGCGATTTGGCGTGAATGCGGGCAGGGTGCAAATGACGGTCGATGTGTGCATTGTGGCGGTGGGTTTCTTTCTGGTGTCATTGCCGATGCTGGTGCTGTCTGTTGTTGGGGCCCTGGCGCTCAACATGGTTATCGCCCTGAATCATAAGCCCGGCCGGTATCAGATCACCTGACGCTTGTGTTCAACTGGCCGGTTGCTGAGTTTCAGCGAACTTCAACAACCTGCGGGTGCGTCGGTTGTGTTGGCGCAATAAATCTACGAACAGGAACGGATGTATGGCCACTATTCGGGAAGTCTCCAAGCGAGCCGGTGTTTCGGTTGCCACCGTAAGCCGGGTGGTTAATGGTAATCAGAAGGTAGTGGAAGCGACCCGCCAAAAAGTGCTTGAAGCCATGTCGGCGCTCGGTTATGAACCCAACTCTTTTGCTCGCAGTCTGGCCACGAATAAGTCCGAAACCATTGGTATGGTCGTTGGCGAGCTTTCCGGTCCGTTCTTTGGCGAGATGATGCAGTTTGCGGAGCGGGTCATACGCGATGAAGGCAAGCATCTGATCATCACCAGTGGTCATGCCACGCTTGCGGAAGAACGGGATTCTATCGAGTTCTTGCTCAAGCGCCGCTGCGACGCGCTGATCCTGCACCTGGATCTGATGTCCGACGCCGAGATCCTGAAGCGGGTTGATGCTGAGGCGACCCCCATTATTCTGGTCAACCGACTGATTCCGGAGCTGGTCGAACAATGCATATACCTCGATAACGAAGCCGGTGGCTGTCTGGCGACACAACATCTTATTGACCTTGGTCACCGCCGTATCGCTTGCATCACCGGCCCACTCTACAAGTCTGACGCACGGGATCGCCTGACCGGTTATCGCAATGCCCTGAAAATGGCTGACATTCCCTATGATGAACAACTGGTGGTTGAAGGTGACTACCTGGAGCAGGGTGGTGAAGCTGCTTTGGAGCGTTTATTTCGACGGGACACTCACTTCTCCGGTTTGGTTGCGGGCAATGACTTGATGGCGATTGGCGTAGTCAAGGCGTTTAGGCGCAACGGGCTGAAAGTGCCCGACGATTGCAGCGTCGTTGGCTACGATGATGTTGTCATGGCTGGCTATATTGAACCGGGCCTCACTACTGTGCGGGTTCCGATCGAGCAATTCGGAGCAGAGGCCGGCCGGCTTGCACTCAACCTGGGAGAAGGGGCTACGTTTAAGGTACAGCATCTGTTTCAACCTACTTTAATCGAGCGTGCCTCTACCGGGGCGTATAAGCCAGGGTAGAACCAGTGACCCAAGCGTAAAGTTTGGCTTCAGTTCACAGTGTCAGTGACTCCAGGCACTTCATTTAATGCCTACCCCTTGCGCCCCGCATTTACCGGATTCTTTCTGTGATAAATTGTAACCGGTTACACCGCGAAAGCTTTTCCTGCCTGTTGCCAGGCAGCATGACAGCCAAACCACCCGTATATTTGACCAAAACAAGGCGTAACGTGTTGACAGGTAAGTCTTCTCTCATTATCGTTATGTAACCGGTTACATGACATTGCTTTTAAAGCAGTCGCATCGGCTGCTGTGCTTCACAGGGCGCAGTGCAGTACCAAATCACAAAAACAAAAAGTTGTCTGGAGAGATTACTATGAAGCATACACACGGACTGGGCCTGGCACTGGCCACGCTCACGCTGACCAGTGGCGCCATGGCGGCCGATCTGAGGCTGGATGGGTTTCCTGATTACGACAGTCAGTTAGAGGCCATACTGGACGGTTTCCCGGCTCACAATGTTGACATGCTGATGAATGAGCACGGTGGTCACCACGACAAACTCAAGACCAACCTGGCGACCGGCAGCGGCGCAGGCGATGTGGTGCTGATCGACCGTAATTTCGTTGGCTCGTTCGTGAATCAGGGCGGTTTCTACGACCTCAGCGACCAGTTTGCTCCCCACAGTGACAGTTTTGCCCCCTATGCGGTAACGCAGGGCCAGGGTAGCGATGGTAACCAGTATGCCGTTCCTGTCGATCTGGGGCCGGGTGTGGTCTATTACCGTCGCGATTACATGGAAGACATGGGCTACGACCTCGGTGCAGTCATGACCGACTGGGAATCTTACCTCGATTATGGCCGCGCTCTGAAAGAAGACAATATCCTGTTGATTGGCAACGCCAATGCCATCGCTACCGCGTACTGGAATTTCAACGTTGAACCCGGCAACGGCCTTTATTTTGATTCAGAAGGCGAGTCGCTGGTGACCACCGAGCGCTTTAAGCGGGCCTTCGAACTGGCCAAAACGGTACGCGATGAAGGCATGGACGCCAATATTTCTGAGTGGACCGAAGAATGGTATGCCGGTTTCCGCGAAGGTCGCTTTGCCACGCAAATGTCAGGTGCCTGGTTGTTGGGCCACCTGCAAAACTGGATGGCACCGGAGACGTCAGGCAATTGGGGTGTCAGTAATTTGCCTGATAACACCTACGGTACCTGGGGTGGCTCTTTTCTCGCTATTCCGCGTCAGTCTGATCAACCTGAAGCTGCCTGGGACCTGATCGAATACATGATCAGTGAAGAGATTCAACTGGCTGGTTTTAAGAACATCGCCGCCTTCCCGGCGCATACGGCGACCTACGATGATCCAATGTTTAACGAGCCCGTCGACTTTTTGCGCGGCCAGAGAGCCCGGGTGCTGTTTGCTGACATCGCAGAAAACGTCACCCCGGTTGAACCGAATGAAGGTGATCAGATTGCCGAGTCGCTGATCAGTACCGCTCTGGAACAAGTGTTGAACGATGGTATGGACATCGATACAGCGCTGGCCAATGCTGAACGTCAAATCAAGCGTCGCGTGCGCTAATCGATCCTTGTAAGCGCCCAGGGCGGCATCACCACTGATGCCGCCTTTTTATTTCCAATTCATTCAACCTTCCGGATTGCGGCAATGACGACCACCGAAATGACCGATCCGACCACCGTGCAGGAAAACGCCCAGCGCGACAAGTCGGACCGTCAGCGTACGTTCTGGCATAAAACCACGCCTTACTGGTTTATGTCTCCCTACATTATTATTTTTGGCACCTTCGGTATCTTCCCGGTGCTGTTTATGATCTATCTGTCGTTTCATACCTGGAACCCCGTAGCTGGCCTGGGAACCATGGAGTATGTCGGGCTGGAAAACTACGCGCTTAGCCTGACCGATCCTACTCTGTGGCAAACGCTGTGGAATACGCTGCTGATGGCCTTGTATTCAGGCATCCCCCAGCATCTTGTTGCGTTACCGCTGGCGTATTTGCTGGTTCAACTGGGTTCACGCGCGCGCCACTGGCTCACAACGGCCTATTTTTTACCTTACGTGACATCAACCATCGCCATCTCGATGATTTTCTTTGTCATGTTTTCCAAAGAGAGTGGCATTATCAATCAGGCATTAACCGGCCTTGCCAATGGCAGCCTGACCGGCTGGGCATTTGGTTGGCTGAACGGGGTGATGCCTCTGGGTTGGGTGCAGGAAAACAGTCTGATTCGTTACTCGGTTTCTTTTGTGGTGTTTTGGAAATACGTGGGTTTTAACATTGTGATTTACACTGCCGGACTGGCGACCATTTCCGATGAACTCTATGAAGCGGCCATTATTGACGGTGCCAACAGCTGGCAACGGTTTACCCGTATTGCATTACCCCTGTTGCGTCCGTTCATCTTTTTTGCGGTTACGCTCACCATTATTGGCAACATGAATTTGTTTGACGAACCCTATGTGCTGACCCGTGGCTTGCAGCAGGCATCCACCAACGGCATGACCATATCCAATTATCTCTACCGCGTTGCCTGGGAGTGGCTCGATATGGGCAGCGCCGCTGCCATCTCATGGATCCTGTTCATGGTTATTGGCGTGTTCACCGGTCTGTATTTCTGGTTCTTTGGCCGTCGTGGCCTGGGGGGAGATTAATGAAAACCCTGACAACTGCACAAAAACAGAGCCTTGACGGCGTGTTTCACACCCTGGGCAAAGCCATGTTGTGGACTGCCCTGCTGACGGCCGTTGTATTCACTGTCTTTCCCTTTCTGTGGTCATTACTGATGGCCACGCACGACCGCAGCACCATGTTCAGCTCCGGGCTAAACCTGGCATTGGGAGATCAGTTGGTCGCCAACTACCACCGCTTGCTGGATATCATGGATTTCTGGGTGGGCATGTTTAACAGCTTTTCAGTGGCTTTGCTGGGTACGGTGACGTCGTTGCTGTTTTGCAGCATGTGTGGTTACGCATTGGCGGTGTTTGAGTTCCGGGGGCGCAAAGTGCTGTTCGGCATGATGATCTGTTCAATGATGCTGCCCCCCATACTGACGTTGATTCCCTATTACATGGTGATCAACACCATTGGTCTGAGCAACACACACCTGGCTGTCTGGTTGCCATTCAGTATCAACCCCTTCGGCATTTTCCTGATTCGTCAGTACGTGGTGGCATCGGTGCCCAAAGATTTACTGGAGGCAGCCAAACTCGACGGAGCCAGTGCTTTTCGGACCTACTGGAGCGTTGTGTTGCCGTTATTGCGGCCAGGCCTGGCCACGCTGGCGATCGTGCAATTCGTGTTTTTATGGAACAACTTTTTGCAACCGCTGGTCGTACTGACCAGCAGCGACAAGATGGTGATCACCCAGATGTTGCGCAGCGTGCAGGGTGTGCCGAATACGCCCTGGGGTGCCCTGATGCTGGGAACCTTTATCTCGATACTGCCATTGGTGGTTATTTACATGACTGCCAGCAAGCAAATGATCAGCGGCCTGACCAGCGGCGCCGTTAAAAACTGATGTGTATTGGGCGGGCGGAGTCTGCCCCTGGTATTTAGGAGTAGTGTATGAGTTTTAAGTTACCCGAATCATCCCCTTTGCAACGACGTGAATTTTTGTTGGGCGTCGCTACCGCTTCTTTTCAGGTAGAAGGTGCAACGACAGAAGATGGCCGTGGTGAAAGCATCTGGGACCGCTTCTGTGACACCCCGGGCCGTGTACTCGGTGGCGACAATGGCATGCCCGCCTGCGACCACTACCATCGTTGGGCCGATGACCTGGACATGATCAAGTCACTCGGATTCGATGCCTATCGTTTCTCCATCGCCTGGCCAAGAATCGAGCCTGAATCCGGCGTTTGGAATGACAAGGGGTTTGATTTTTATGACCGGCTGGTCGATGGCATGCTTGAACGGGGCATTAAACCCTACGCCACACTGTATCACTGGGATTTGCCACAGTACCTGGGTGAACGCGGCGGCTGGGTCAACCGGGATACCGCTTACCGCTTCGCCGATTACGCCGACCGCGTCACCCGCGTGTTGGGCGACAGGGTCAGCAGTTACGCGACCCTGAACGAGCCCTGGTGCTCAGCCTTTCTAAGTTACCGGCTTGGTATTCATGCACCTGGCCTGAAAGACGACCGACTGGGGTTTCAGGCTGCTCATCATCTGCTGCTTGCTCACGGCCTGGCCTTGCCAGCAATGCGGTCCAATGCTCCCAAAGCGGAGCATGGTATAGTTCTTAACTTTACCCCGGCCTACCCGGAAACGGACTCGGAAGCAGACCGGATCGCAGCGGCCTACAGTGACGAAGAAAACAGCCATTTCTACCTTGAACCACTGCTGACCAGTCACTACCCAGCAGCCGTTCAAGAGCGACATCCGGAATGGATGCCTACGGTCTACCCGGGTGATATGGACATTATTGCAGCCGATCTCGATTTTCTCGGCATCAATTTTTACACCCGGGCGGTGATTACCAGTAGCGGTGAGAATGATTACGACGGTGTCGAGCAACAGGCTGCTAAAACTGACATCGGCTGGGAAATCTACCCGCAAGGGCTGACCGATCTGCTGACCGGGTTCAAGGCTCGTTATGACAACTTGCCGCCCGTTTACATCACTGAAAATGGGGCAGCCGACAATACGCCGGTCACCAATGGCGAGGTGAATGACCAGTTGCGTGTCGGCTATTATGACGCGCATTTGAACGCAGTAGACAAAGCGATAGAGGCCGGGGTTGATGTTCAGGGCTATTTTGCCTGGAGTTTGATGGACAACTTCGAATGGGCCGAAGGCTACAGCCAGCGCTTTGGTATTGTGCATGTAAATTATGACACCCAGGTAAGAACGCCAAAAGCCAGTGCACTGGCGTTCAAGGCGTTTTTAGCCGCCCGCTGAGCGATGTGTCTGCCCGGAGTGATCTCCGGGTTTTGTGATTTTTCAACTACGCATCTATTATTAAGCTTAGGAGTCCGGATCAGGGAGGAGCAGGACAAAGGGGTTGAATCCGCATGAATAGAGTGAACACATGATCTTGACGGGTCTTTCGTCCGAAATGGGGCGCGAATGATGATTTTGAGCGCGTCCAGCTGGTTGCAACGCCTGGTGCTGATCGGTTCAATCTCTTTTTTGGCCGCCGTACAGGCCGAGCAAAGTGTGATTGGCACACCTGCGACGACCGAGTCGGGGCTCGGCTGTTCCCGTCTGACCGCTACCGGTAACCCCGAATATCCTCCGTATTTGTGGCAGGAACCCGGGTCACGACGCGGTTTGATCGGTGCCAATAAGACCATCATGGAAGCGCTGAGTGAACGCCTGGGGATTCCGATCGAAGTTATCTACACCGGTCCCTGGTCCCGAGCTCAGGAGGAAGTCAGGGTAGGGCGCATAGATCTTATTGCCGGCGCCTTTTTCACGATGCCGCGACTGGCCTATATGGATTATATAGAACCGGCCTTTCTGACTACCCGCTCGGTGGTCTGGAAGCGATCGCTAGTGGCCTTTGAATACAGCGAGTGGGCCGACCTTAAGTCGTATGAAGGTGCAACCGTAATCAATAACAGCTTCGGGCAGAATTTCGATGAGTATGCCAGTGTTAATCTGAGCATTGATAACGTCACCAGCCTGCCTCAGGCGTTTCGCATGCTGGCCCAGGGTCGGGTCGACTACGTCCTTTATGAGGAATATCCGGGGCTGGCCTATGCGGCTGAACTTGATCTCGATTTTGTCATTGAGCAGATAGAGCCGCCCATCAGTGCAGAGGGGTTGTTCCTGACCATATCACGGCGCTCACCGTGCAACACCGAGGCACTTCGCACTGAGCTGAATCGAATCATGGCGGAACTTGTTGCCGACGGTACGGCTCAGCGTGCACTGAATGATGGGCTGGATGCCTGGTCTCTGACCCGCCAGTAAGCCTGTTGAGCTGAGACCAGCAAGCCCGTTAGGGCTGAGACCAGAAATCCCGTTAGGGCTGAGAATAGTTCCAGTCCAGACGTTTCCCTTCGCTAGACGATTGCTCTGCCAGTTCAAGTGTGTAGAGCAGAGCGCGAGCATCGTTCAGACTGACGGGGGGCTCGCTTCGGGTGTGAATGGCCCTGGCAAGGCTCTTGAAATAGGCTTGATACTGCCCGGCAGAGCAGTCATCGGGCTGCTCTGTAACGCGCCCGTCGTCAGAGGCACTGTACCGTTTTGCTGTCTGTGCCTGGCCTGCGTCGGGATAGGCCGCAAGCCAGGGCATTTGGCCGCCGCGCAGTGCTTCCTCCTGAGGATCCAGCCCCCAACAGTGCCAGCTACCCTGTTCGAAACGGGCGTTAAAACGTCGCATAGGCCCCGCTTCAAAAGGTGTCGAGCCAAGCGTCACCTGCAAATCCGGGTAATACAACATGACTTCAAACCAGTCGGGTGTGGTGCCCCCGGTGCGCAGAACTTTCAGGCTTGCTTGCAGGGAGTCGGGTGAGCCCAGTAAATGCAATGCCTGATCCAGTAAGTGCGGTCCCAGATCCCAGAAAATGCCGCTGGCTGGCCCGGGTTGTTCCCGCCAGCGATTCTGCGGGATGGGCCGAAAACGGTCAAACCGGCTGGTCAGGTGCTTCAGTGCGCCAAGCTCTCCGGAATTGATCAGAGCTTTCAGGTGCAGAAAATCGCCATCGAACCGGCGGTTTTGATAGACCGTGAGCAAACGGTTTTGTGTTTTGGCCAGCTGTGTCAGCGTCTCTATTTCTTGCAGCGAGGTGACTGAAGGCTTCTCCAGTAAAACATCCTTACCCGCTTTCAGGGCCGCTTCTGCGAGTGGAAAATGCAGAGCGTTGGGCGCAGTAATGATGATCAGGTCGAGCTGCGATGCAATCAGTTGGCCAGCATCCTCCACCACGGTCGTGTCTGGGTAGCGCTCGTGAATAGCCTCGGGTTGCCGGCTGCACACTGCTGTTAATTCAAACTCAGGCGTACCCTGTATAAAAGGTGCATGGAAAACCCGTCCTGACAGGCCATAGCCGATGATTCCAGTTCGAATGGCGGGGTATGCCATGAATGCGGCTCCTTTTTTGAATGCCTTCGTAGGGGGACATTTAACCCAGTCCCTCAGGCTGGCCACAAGTATCAAACTGTAACAGCAGTTGGGGAGAATATGGCGCCATAAAGTTGCCGCCTGTCACAAAGAAAGAGAGACATGAAGTAATAAGCCAATAGATTGACTGTTCCACCCGGATGAAAAGAGTCGAAATGGTGACGCAGTCGACACTTTAAGGCTTTGCCTGGTCTGGCTCCGGAACAGAGTGAACTGTGTCCCAGAATTACCCGTTAGATGCCGTACATTAGGCAGCCTAACGTTACTCCAAGTGGAACGACAATGAACACAGCCAAGGTTACAGACCTGCGCCAACACCTCAGCAAAGTACCGCACAAAGCCGATACAGCAAGGCTGGACGCGCTATCGCGACGGTTTGTTGCGCTGTTGCCGGCCTTGCTGGACGAGTTCTTTGTCGCCTCTGATGACTTCCTGTTCCGGTTGGCTGAAAAAACCACCGATGGTTTTGAGTCCGGTGCTTATTTTGACAGCCTGCGGGCCTTGAGACTTGAGAAAAACAGCATTCGGGAAGCCATTATCAAAGGGGTAAAAACCTATACCGATGAGGTGGCCAAAGGGCAGGTGGAGGCTGAAACGACGGATGCAGCGCCGAAAGTGACCGAATTGTCGCTGATAGAAGACGACACTCTGGAGCGCGGTCTGGCCATCGACAGCTTTACCAATCGAATTCTTGAGCGCTCCGGCGACCAGTGGCTGGCTTTCCGGGAACGGCTTGGTGTGCTGACCGGACGCAAAGATCTCAATAATGAGCAGACGCCCTTCAATCCTGAAGTCCTTGGCCGCATGGCCATGAGCGCACTGGAAGGCGGTAACTGGTCACTGAAGACCACGCTTCTGCTGTTTAGGTTGTTTGACCAGAAAGCCGTCTCCAAGTTGCTGGTATTTTACCAATCCAACAACAACTGGTTGATTGAAGAAGGCATTTTGCCCAATCTGAAACTGATCAATGCGTCGACCCAGAATCGGCCGGATATGTCCAGTTCAGAAACGTTTGAACAACTGGGTCAGATGTTGAGCCAGCGAATGTACGGTGAACACCCGGGCGGCCAAGCTCAGCCGGGTGGTTATGCCGGTGGCGGATTCTCCGGTTCGGGAGCGGGTGGTTACAACGCGGGCGCGGGAATGGCTGGCTCGGGCGGGCAAGGGGTCATGGTTGCGGCTGACGCTTTACAGGCGTTGATGGGCAATCTGACCCGAGTGCAGGCCCAGGCCAGTGCGGCGCCGGTATCGCTTGATCTGGGAGAAATGAAACTCTGGGCTCAGGCTCAGGCGCAGCAAGTGACGGCCCAGGTTCAGGGAACCCAGGAAGCGGGTACGGTTTCGCTGGTGGCGATGCTGTTTGAATACATTCTTGATGATCAGAAGCTCTCGGCGCACATGAAACAATTGATGGCGCGTATGCAAATTCCAATCATCAAAGTCGCCTTGCTCGACAAGGAGTTCTTTACCGAGTCGGAACATTCGGCTCGCCTTTTGCTTAACCGGATGGCGCGCGCCGCAACCGGCTGGCAGCCTGACGAGCACCTTGAAGACGACGTTCTGCTTGATGGTATGGAGCGCATTGTTACGCGTCTGAATCACGAGTTTGAATCCGATTTGACCATGTTTGACTCGGCATTGAGTGAATTTGATGATCTCAAGGCGGAGTACGATGCCGTCGCGCAAGCTCGTGTATCGCCCATGGTCGAGGCTGAGGAAACTCAGTTCAAAGAGCACCAGAACCAGGACAGGGCAAGGCTGTTTATGGAAGCCCTGCTCGAAGGCGAAACATTGCCCGAGGATGCCGAGCATTTGCTCAAGCGTCATTGGTACCGGTTGATGCGCGGCATCTACACCACCCATGGCGAAGGCAAAGCCTGGAAAACCAGTGCCCGAATTGCCAGGGAACTGGTCTGGAGCTTGCAGCCGAACATTCAGGTAACGGAGTCGACGCGCTTTGCGCGGCTGCTGCCGAATCTACGTTCCGGCCTGCACGATGGTCTTAAAGCATTGGGTCTGAACGAAGGCGAACGCGACCGCCTGATGTCAGCCATTGATGAATGGCACCAGCCCCGGCACCAGCCACTGTCTGAGAGTGTCTGGGCGGATCAGGAGCGGCTGGACGCCTTTACTGAGCGTTCGGCTCGCGCGGATGAGCTGGTTGAGCAGCCGCAGCCACTGCCAGTCGATGAACCGGTCATTCAGCACAAGCCGGCCGACCTGACCTATTATATGGACATGGTTGAAACGTTTGAAACCGGGGCCTGGTTCGATATTGAAAACCAGTCGGGCAAAATTGAGCGAGGGTGTTTGACGGCTATTGTGGGTATGGGCAGCAAGTACATTTTTACCGATCATCAGAGCAACAAAGTGGCAGAACGCTCTGCTATTGGCCTGGCTATGGCTTTGCGCAACGACGGATTCCGTCTGGTTGACGATGCGCCGCTGTTTGACCGGATGATTGATACGCTGGTATCCGAGCTGGGTGAGCCGGAAAAAACCCGACACTGATTCGTCACCCGATTGCCCCAAACAGACCCGCTGCTTCAGCGGGTTTTTTATTGTCCGGGGTTTGCGTATAGCGGGCGACTGTATGCGAACAGTCATTGACGACGCTAAGTTATAAATGTTTGTCTGATTTGTGCGCAGAATGTAACCAGCGTTCATAGTACAGTATTCAAGTACCCATTCTGACACGCACAATCTGACGGTAAAGCCGGGTACTAAACCTCAGAATACTGAGTTCAAGGTGAACACAATGGAGAAGAAAGCAACCGCCAAGCAATCGTTCCTCGCCTTTTTGGGTGTGGTCAGCAAGTCCAAGTCGCGTCGTCGTGGTAACCACACTACGCTGGACCGGCTATCGCGTCCGGAAGTGAGAGACGAATTGGCCCTCAAGGGTATAGCGGTTCTTAGCGACAACTGATCGTCGCCACCCGATGCACTGAGTCTCGGGTTACGGCAGGATGCCGACAATTGCATTTTCAACGATACCTACCGGGTGTCGGCAGGGCTATTTTATCTCAATAATTCCCCTCTGCTGTTCTACCGGCCATGGACCCGCTATGCTGTCGAGTTGCACCCTTCAACGGGACTCAACCCTAGCGGGAGGTATGATTCATGGCCAACTCTCTTGAGACCTGGTTAAGCCAATACGGCGAGAGCCATCAAAACCCTATCAACAAAAGAATTCATTGGGTGTGTGTGCCGGTTATCTTCTGGTGCGTGCTGGCATTGTTGTGGGAGATACCGCTTGGGCCTAATCCGGTGATGAATGCGGCCGTTGTCCTGATCGCAGTCAGTATATTGTTTTATTCACGTCTGTCGTGGACACTGACGATAGGGATGGGCATTCTGGTCGCCGTATCCGTGGCCCTTATACTGGGTTTTAAAGCACTTGGGTCGCCACTGCCACTTTGGGTCTTTGCGCTTATATTGTTCGTGGCTGCCTGGGTGGGACAGTTTTGGGGGCATCGTATCGAAGGCAAGAAACCCAGTTTCTTCAAAGACGTTCAGTTCTTGTTGATTGGTCCAGCCTGGTTGCTGAGTTTCATTTATCAGCGCCTGGGCATTCCATTGAAATAGCAGGGCCATTCTGTCTGATTTTTTAACGCACTGTTGGCATTCCCTGAATCGCTGCCTACTGTTCATAAGGCGTGGGTTCAGTGCGGTAGATTACACCCTTTATCTATAAACGTGTCACACTCGACTGGAGAAATTCTTTGTCTAAAAATTCCCTGTCCAGGCACCAGATGTCTGCCCACGGTTTGACCTTTCTGAAAGCCAGTCACCCGGTTATCAAAACATTGAAGTACAGTGTTGGTGACGCCAATCTGCATGGTAATAAGGTCTGGGACTCCAGTTTCGTCCTGATGGACTACCTGTTGATTGACCCTATTCCCGAAGGTCGTGTGGTGTTTGACATCGGTTGCGGTTGGGGGCCTACCAGCCTGTTCTTGATGAATCGTTTCCAATCCCGAGTGATGTCGATTGATGCTGATGATTCTGTTGAACCTTATCTGCAACTGCATGGCGAACTGAATCAGTTGAAGCCGGTTTTTTGGCAGCGCAAGATCAAGCAGTTGAAAAACGACGACCTGTCGATGGCCGACACCGTGATCGGTGGTGATATCTGTTTCTGGGACAGTTTGGCCGATGAATGGAAAACGCTGATCAAACGAGCTAAAAAAGCGGGCGTGCGTCAGATTCTGATCGCCGATCCGGGGCGGCAGCCATTCTTTGATCTGGCCGACTGGGCGGTGAAAAAACACAACGCCGAGCTGTGGGAGCACGACATCACCCAACCGGTGAAAGCCACCAGCTATGTTCTGGACATCCCGTTGATTGGCGATGGCGACTAGACAGCCCCTTTCCGGAACAGGCGTTGAAAATGGTCAATTGAGGTGCGTGGCTCAACTTTTCCCGGATGCGGGCGATAACCTGACCGAGAGTATTAACCGGATTGTTTTTGTTATGAAGCGCGCCACCCCGTTTACCACAGTGAGATTTCGCTCATGAGCCTGGCCACCACACTGAGGTCTCTGCTTGTTGGCTGCGCGGGCGTGTTGCCATTGTCAGCACCTGCGCTGGAATTCAGTATGGACCTGGGCCTGGCCAGTGGAGAAAATGCGGTTGGTTGGGGTGTGGCCAGTCATGTCCAGATCATGGATAACACGCGCTGGGGTCTGGATCTTGGCTATCGTTACCACAGCGAACTTGAATACCCAACCGACAACGGCACTCTGAACCACGACTTCCGGCAATACGAAATGGGGCTGATATGGCAGCAAGGCCATACCGGTGCTCGCTTTCAGGGCGTGGGGGGGCTGATTTTGGCGGGCGACAATGTTGTCGGCAATGCGGATGAGTCGGTGTTGAATGCCGGTGCGCTTGGCTACCATCTCGATGCTGACATCAGCGTGCCACTGGTTGAAGGCTTGCGTGTATTTGCCAATGCGGGCTATCAGGACTATTTCAGCGGAGACATGCCTGCCCAGTGGCGCTGGCGCTATGGCGTGCGCTATGTATTTGGCGAACGTATGTCCGCCGCAGAGCGTGACGCCCGAGCTCGCGCCGAGGCCGCTCAGGCACCGCCACAAAATACGGCGAATGCGGTCGACACTGAACAACCCGAGCGTCGGGTGCAGCCGATACCCACCTATCTCTCCCAATCGTTGCCACCCATTATTGAACGTTCCGAACTGTGCAAATGTTTCCCGGCCGGGCCTTACACTCTGCAATTGGGGCAATTTCCGAACATGGAACGAGCGGTTCGGGCCATGGAGTATCGGGGCTTGCGCCAGTTTTTTACCACCATCGCCTATGACCGTGATCCACAGCCTGTCTTTCTGGCACAGGCGGAGCCCGAGGGGCCGGTAGGCCTGTTTCTGGGAGAATATGAGCAGTTGGCTGACAGTGAAATCTGGCGGCGTCGTTTGCGGCTAAGTGGCATTGAAGGGCGTATTCGTCGGGTCGTTGGCAGCGATGGACGAGTCGAAAACCGTACCGTTGACGCCAGTGCACAGGCGAGAACGCCTCGGTATACCGCCGAGGAAATACGGCGTATGAACTCAGTTTCGCCGGATGTCGGGGTCAATACCCAACTGAATCGACAGACTTTAAACCAGGCAGCCGTTGCCGGGCAGGACGCATCATCCCATTCGACGCCAGCGGTGATGCCTGATTCAAACTACGTACCCGGGACCCTCATTCTCGGGCCGGTAAGCCCGGCGACGTTGACTGGCTGGATGTCTGAGCCATCGATGCGGGATGCTTTGCTGACCGACACGACCCGGCGCCTGCCCGGGCGCCACCGGCTCATCTGGGATGCCGCCCGTAACCAGGCCTGGGTCTATCTGGACCGTTTCAGTTCGACAACACAGATCGATGAGTGGCAAGCCTGGCTGGAAGGAAAGGGGCAGGTTGCCAGTCTGCATCAGTCTGCACGGTTGCCCGTCGGTGATGTCTATGTGTATTTCCTGGGTGATGGGTTGCATGGTTACAGTCTTGAGCTTCACCAGCAGGCCGATGCCAGTGACATGTTGCAGCGACTTGTATCACCAGAGGTGCTTTGGTTTCAGGCCTACCAGTCCATTAATGAAGAGCCTCCGACTCTGGTGTTACAATGGAACGCATCTGATCAGCGTTATCATTTGATCGCCACCGGCTTTGCCCGGGATAATGATGCCCGACGCGCCTGGCAAAATCTGAGCAGTGTGGGTCTGATGCCGGTGCTTCAGGAATAGCGCTGTTCATGTCGGCTTCAGGAGAGTCGACGTGAATCGCTGCCAGGTATTGTGCCGACCTCTGAGTCATTGGAATCCCAGGGAGAAATCATCCATGGAGTGGTCTTTCACCATTCTGTTTATCCTGTTTGCTGTCGCCATGCTGGCTGGCTGGGTCGATACCCTGGCAGGAGGCGGTGGGCTGATTTCATTGCCTGCCATGTTGTTATTGGGCGTGCCACCTGTCAGTGCATTGGCAACCAACAAAGCCCAGGGCGTCGTTGGAACCCTGACCGCTTCGGTGACTTTGCTGCTGAAGGGGCATATGCGTGGCCAGTCACTGTTTTGGCGATTGATCGCTGTTGGGCTTGGAGCCGCTTTGGGCAGTTGGCTGGTGCAGGGTGTGGATACCGGCTGGCTGGAGTGGTTAGTCCCCGTTTTACTGATCAGTGTTGCCGTGTATTTCTGGTTAACGCCGAACCTGGGTAGCATCGAGACCAAGGCGCATCAAACGCAGCGGGAATGGACGATGACCTGGGCCCCTGCCGTTGGCTTTTACGACGGTTTTTTCGGGCCAGGTGCCGGCTCTTTCTACGCCGCTACGGGTGTCGCCTTTCGCGGGCAAACATTGCTGGCTGCCACTATATCCGCCAAACCGTTGAATTTCATGTCAAATGTCGTGTCACTGGCGGTGTTTTCTGCGGGTGGACAGGTGGTCTGGGTGATCGGTTTTGCCATGATGCTGGGGCAGGTGCTAGGGGCTTTTGTTGGCAGCCATACCATCCTCAGTGGTGGTGCCCGGCTGATCCGGCCCATCGTAATCACCATGTGCATGCTGATGTCGGTCAGCCAGGTTGCACAGTCGATGGGGTGGATCAGTCTGGCTGGCTGACCGGCTCAGTCGCGGTCAGTTCATAGTCCCCGGCTTCAAAGGCATCAAAGTAAGTCTGATAGCGTCCGGACGCCCTGAACGCTCTTAGTTGGGAATTGAAGTTCTCAAGCAGTGCTTCACTGTCTGGCAATGAACGCGGCAGCAGCAGGTAACTTTGATTGACCAGCAAGGCTTTGGGGTGGTGGGTTATTCTTCGGGCAGCCTCCGGGCTGACCGTTTTCGATAGTGTAAAGTACCCGACATTGATTTCCTGCGGGTAGGCATCGATCCGCCCGGCCAGCAGCATGTTGACTGTCGATGCCTCACTGGCAACCCATTCGATGTCGAGAATGCCTGCTTCAACAGCCGCATCAAACTCAGGGCCATAACTGTAACCCAAAACGCCCGCCAGCTTTAAGCCTGATAAATCTGTAAATTCCTGCCATTCAAACGTCTGACCGGCCCGGTGAAAGAAAACAAAGCGCTCATCGAGGATCGCGTCGCTATACAGCATATCGGCATGCCGGTCGGGTGCATCCATCCACACGGCAGTCGCGTCGTATTCACCGGACACGGCGCCGACATAGGCGCGACGCCAGGGAACCAACTGATAGTCAACCTCGATGCCGGATTCGGCGAAAACATCAGAAATTAAATGAGCGATGAAACCGAAGTGCTTCTGTTCAGGGGTTAGGAAAGGCGGCCATCCACCCGTACTGATCAGGACTTGAGCCTGAGCCTGACTGATGACCAGTGTTGCTGTCAGCAGAATGATTTTGATTCCAGATCGCATCAATCCATCCAGTGTCCGTTTGAGTAGACAGTATAGCCAAATACTTCTTGGCTGGCTGAATTGTTCGCTGGGCGGACGACAGACTTCTTACGATGAGAAACGATTTATGCCCCTAATAATAAGGGGCCTAATGGTTATTCCCCTCCAGAATAAAAAAAGGGGGAATGGAGTGAAAATTGAGTGTCAGGAGCTGGCGTTTAACGTGGGATTTCAGTGAGTAAAACAGCGTCGCTCATGAGCAGTTTCAGAGCCTGCTAAAAGACGCTAGTCGATTGAAATAAAAGGGAAAAAAAGGTTGTTCATGGCGTTTTTCAGTAACTGGGTCTAACACCGGTAAACCAGCGCTGTGCAACCGCGTCGTTCCGGGTCCTGAAAAAAACCTTGCATGGCCTCTGCTTATGAAACTAGGGTGGGTTACAGGCTCGATAAACGGTCTGTGGGGATCAAAACATTTTATCCGCAGATCAGCGATGTTCAGCAACGACTACTGCACTGACGCAGACGCAAACCAAGACAGCAAGAGGTGATTTAACGGTGTCTACACGCACTCGAACATCAGACAGTTCAAGCTGGGCATTAGCCATTGAAGAAGCCATTGCGTTGCGCCGGGATTTGCACCGCCAGCCGGAATTGAGCTGGTCTGAGCAACGCACCGCAGCGACCTTGCGCCAAAAGTTAACCGCCCTGGGTATTGAATGGCGGGTCTGTGCGGATACCGGTACCGTCGCAACACTGGCACCCGATGCTCCGGGTCGGCATATCGCGCTGCGCGCCGATATTGATGCCTTGCCGATTGAAGAAAACAGTGGTGTGGCCTGGTCGTCACATAATCAGGGCTGCATGCATGCATGCGGTCACGATGGCCATGCCGCCACCTTGTTTGCAGCCACCGGCTGGTTAAAGTCTCAGGAAGGCGTGTTGCCTGGCCCGGTAACCCTTCTGTTTCAACCGGCCGAAGAGGGGGGGCATGGTGCCAGGCGCATGATTGAAGATGGTGCATTGGCCGGTGTGGATGCTGTGTTTGGCTGGCACAACTGGCCCGCGATTCCATTTGGTCAGGCGGTGTGTCCCGATGGTGCGGTCATGGCGGGTAACGGCACCTTCAAACTGGTCGTAAAGGGCCAGGGCGGCCATGCCAGTCAGCCCGAGTTGTGCCGGGACCCGGTTCTGGCGGGTTCGGCAATCGTCGTCGCCTTGCAACAAGCCGTCAGTCGGCGGTTACCGGCACAGAATGCGACGGTGTTGAGCGTCACGTCCTTTGATGCGCGCAGCGGCGTCACTGTAATTCCGGATCAGGCCGTGCTTGAAGGCAGCTTTCGTCTGGCCGATCCTGCCATGCGCGAACCGCTGACACAGATGATTGAGGAAATCTCCACGGCGACGGCACAGGCGTATGGCGTTGAATGCCAGGTTGAGGTATTTCCACGATATTCGGCTACGGTTAACCATGCAGCTGAAGCGTCGGAATATCGGTCGGCGCTGACTGCGCAACTGGGTGAGCACGCGTTAAGCGAAACAACGCGCTTGCCGATTATGGCATCGGAGGACTTCAGCTATTACTTGCAGGTCTGTCCGGGCGCTTTTGCACTGATCGGTTCCGGAGACGGTGAGCCCGCACACGAGGTGCCGTGCCACAGTCCGAATTACGATTTTAATGACGCTCTTATTGACCCGGTGGCGCGCATATATGCTCGCCTGGCCGGAGTCCCGATTCCGGACTGACCGGATTGTCTGGCATCGTTCAGGGTAACGATGCCGTAAAACATACCCGATGTTGCGGTGCCGTGACCTGAAACCGAACATGCCGGGTAACAAGAAGTTTTTTATCAACACACAACTGGAGGGGTTGAAATGGACGTATTTGAAAAATGGGAATCTGATATCCGTGGCTACTGCCGGTTGTATCCGACGGTATTCAAGTCGGCGTCGAATGCTCGCCAGGTCGACGAAGCGGGCAAGTCCTATGTGGACTTTTTCGCCGGAGCCGGGGTGTTGAACTTCGGTCACAACAACGAACGCATGAAAAAAGCACTGATCGAATTCATTCAGAACGATGGTGTGGCGCACAGTCTGGACATGTACACCACGGTCAAGCGTGATTTCATTCAGGAATTCGCTCAAACCATTCTTGAGCCGCGCAAGATGAACTACAAAATGCAGTTCATGGGGCCAACCGGTACCAATGCGGTAGAAGCCGCGATGAAACTGGCGCGTAAAGTCACCGGCCGGCAAACCATTGTGGCTTATAGCCACGGTTTTCATGGTATGACCCTGGGCGCATTGGCCGCCACCGCTAACAGCTATTTCCGCAATGCCGCTGGCGTGCCGTTGAACCACGTACTGCGCCAGCCGTTCGGCTGCGAAACCCAGTGCAAGGGCTGTACCCTGGGTTGCGGCGTCGATTCGGTCGACCGCCTGCGTGCTCTCTATGCCGACCCGAGCAGTGGCCTTGAGCCGCCTGCGGCATTTCTGGTCGAAGCCATACAGGCCGAGGGCGGGGTGCATGTTGCTTCCAAAGAATGGCTGCAGGCGGTGCAGAAACTGGCGCACGATCTGGGCGCAATGTTCATCATCGATGACATTCAGGCCGGTTGTGGCCGCACTGGCAACTACTTCAGTTTCGATGGCATGGGTCTGGACCCGGACATCGTGACCCTGGCCAAAGGCATCGGCGGTTTCGGCACGCCGCTGGCGATGAACCTGGTGCGTCCCGAGCACGATAAACACTGGGGCCCGGGTGAACACACCGGCACCTTCCGTGGTCAGGGCTTTTCCTTTGTTGCCGGTGTTCAGGCGCTCAGCTACTTCAAAGACGATAGCCTGATGACCGAAGTGGCCACCAAGGGCAAGGAAATGAAAGAGCACCTGCAGGGCATCTGCGCGGAACACAGCGACAAGGCTTTTCAGGTCCGTGGCAAAGGCATGATGCAGGCCATTGACCTGGGCGATGGTGCCCTGGCGAAAGACGTGGCCCGGCGCTGTTTCGAGGCTGGTATGCTGATCGGTGCCTGCGGTATCGGTGGTCGGGTACTTAAGCTCATTCCGCCACTAACGATACCGAACAGCGACTTGCATGAAGGTCTGGCGACGCTGTCGAAAGCCATCGGGGAAGCGCTGGAGGCGGCATGAAACAACGCGAGGACATGACCTTTCCATTCGACGAGTACGTGCGTCGACTGGACGGTCTGCGTGAGCGTATGGCCAGCAGGCTACTGGATGCTGTGGTGATTACCGACCCTGAAAATCTGATGTATCTGACCGATTATCAGACCACGGGGTATTCGTTCTTCCAGGCACTTGTTGTGCCTTTGGAGGACGAGCCGTTCATGATCACCCGGGCGTTGGAGGAGTCGAACGTTCACGCCCGTACCTGGGTGGAACGAACTCGGCCCTACCCGGATACCGGGGATGCGATCCAGATGCTGGTCGAGGCCTTGCGTGAGTTTGGACTGAACGGAAAGAGCATCGGTTACGAACGTAACAGTTACTTTTTCCCGGCTTATCACCAGGACAGCATTCACACCACCTTTCTCGACGGGTCACTGAACGATTGTTTTGGCATTGTCGAAGAGGGCCGGATTTGCAAGTCGCCGGCCGAGCTGGATGTGATGCGCAAGGCCGCCCGGGCAACCGAAGCAGGCATGAAAGCCGGCTTTGAAGCGACCGTGGCCGGTGCCACCGAAAACGACATTGGTGCGGCCATTTCGGCGGCCATGTTCCGGGCCGGTGGCGAGCCACCGGCGGTCATGCCATACGTGACCTCCGGACCCCGCTCGATGATCGGTCACGCCACCTGGGAAGGCCGGACGGTGCAACCCGGAGAGCATGTGTTTCTGGAAGTCGGTGGCTGCTATCGGCGTTACCACACCGCCATGATGCGCACCATTGTACTGGGCGATTTGTCGGCCTCCATGCATCACGCTCAGGAGCGCATGCAGCACGCCCTGCGCGAGGTCAAGAAGCTGATACGGCCCGGGCTCACGGTGTCTGATGTGGACAACCTGGTGCGCAACATCATTACCGATAACGACGTGGGTGCGCGACTGGTTACCCGCTCCGGTTATTCAATCGGCATTGCGTTTCCGCCGAGTTGGGATGAAGGCTATATCATCAGTCTGAAACAGGGCGACTCTCAGGTACTGCGTGAGGGCATGACCTTTCACATCATTCCGTGGATGTGGGGTGTCGATGGCAATAAAACGGTGGGCATTTCCGACACCATCTACGTGACTGCCCGGGGCTGCGAATCCTTTTTCAGTCTGGATGAAGATTTCGTCGTCAAACCGGAATTCGCGGCGCGCGAACTCAGTGCCAACACACCCGCCCGGCTAACCGATGTGTCGGGTAAGCCATTGAGCGCTGAACCGAAACCGCAAGCCAGCGAAAGCACGGCAAAGCGCAAGAAAGAGGCTAGCAAAGCAAACAGCGAAGTTGCCGGCTCATAGCAAACGTATGTTTGGAGTTCTTGGCTAAGTGAGTGCCAGGTGCCGGGTGTGCCTCTCCGGGGTAGACCGCAACATGGATGTTGCGGTCTAGGCCCCATGGATGGGTTTATGCCGACCCCGGAGAGGTACACCCGGTGGCTGGCACGGACTCCTGGCAAAAAACGAGACTGAACTCCGGAACTTGAGCCAGTGACACAGATAACCGAGGAGAACGAGACATGTTGACCGCCACCGATCCGTCCACAGGCAAGCAATTGCATGAAGTGCCTGCGGCTACATCCGCACAGGTTGAAGACATCCTGTCGCGCGCCGAAACGGCGTTCAAAAGCTGGCGGACCCGCTCTTTCGACGAGCGTGCAGAGGTGTTAATGAAAGTCGCCAAGCTGATGCGCGACGATGTAGACCGCCTGGCCATCCTGATGACCGAAGAAATGGGCAAGCCCATCAAGGAAGCCCGTGCCGAGGTCATCAAGTCAGCCTGGTGTGCCGAACACTATGCGCAAAACGCCGAAGCGTATTTGCAACCCCAGACACTGGGCTCCGATGCAACGCTCAGTTACGTGCAGCATCTGCCGCTGGGTGTGATTCTGGGTATCCTGCCCTGGAATGCGCCATTCTGGCTGGCGTTCCGCTACGCAGCGCCAACCTTGATGGCGGGCAATACCTGTGTAATGAAACACGACCCGCATGTACCGGCCTGCGCCCAGGCGATTGCTGACCTGTTTGACCAGGTCGGCGCACCGGCTGATATTTTTCAGAACCTGCCACTGGAAACGCCAGCCGTTGAAGCCGTTATTCGCGACAAGCGTATTCAGGCGGTCTCCTTTACCGGCTCGGAAAAGGGGGGCAGTGCGGTGGCCTCCATAGCGGCCTCTGAAATAAAGCACTCGGTGCTGGAGCTGGGCGGCTCCGACCCCTGTATCGTACTGGCGGATGCCAACCTTGATGAGGCGGCCGATATCATCACGCTGTCGCGTATCATCAATGCCGGCCAGAGTTGCATCGCGGCCAAACGCATCATTGTCGAGGCTCCGGTCTATGACAGCCTGGTTGAAAAAGTGCACGAGCGTCTGGCCAGGTTGAAAATGGGCGATCCGCGCGATGAAAGCACCGACATCGGACCGATTGCCCGGGCGGATTTGCGCGACAACCTGCATCGCCAGGTGACCGCGTCGGTTGAGGCCGGGGCGCGCTGTTTGCTCGGTGGTGAATTGCCATCAGGTCCGGGTTATTTCTATCCGGTCACTCTGCTGGCGGATGTCACTGAGTCGATGGTGGCCAGTTGTGAAGAGACCTTTGGGCCGGTTGCGGTCATGATGAAAGCTGAGAGTGAAGAGCAGGCCATCGCCATCGCCAACAACAGTGATTATGGCCTGGCGGCAGCCGTCTGGACCAATGCCAGTCGCGGTGAAGCCATTGCCCGTCGGCTTGAAGTGGGGCAAGTAGCGGTTAACGGCATTGTTAAGACCGACCCGCGCCTGCCCAGTGGCGGCATCAAACGCTCCGGTATGGGCCGGGAATTGGGTCCACATGGCATTCGTGAATTCGTCAACGCCCAGCAAGTCTGGATCGGTCCTAAACAGGACGGCTGAATCCATCTGACAGTGCCTTCCCCCGAAGGCACTGCTTTTTCCGAATTACTGTCTACACTGCGCTGGGTGCTTATCTGGGAATTTAGGTCCTGATGCGTCCGGTCAGTCTGAAAGTCTGTTTGTCAGTAATGATGCTCTTGTGTATTGCCAGCCTGTCGCTTGTCGCCAGCGCTGAAACGACACTGCGTCTGGGCACAGACATCATGCCTCCTTACCTGTTTGAGTCGCCTGACCAGTCATTGCAGGGCGATGCCAAACGCACCCTCGACTGCGTTTTTGATCAATTGCCTGACTACCGGTTTCAGACGGCTATTGCTCCCTGGCCCAGAGTGGTGAGGCTGGCACATCGTGGCGAAATCGATGGCTGGTTTCTTTATGTTCAGAATTCAGGCAGCGATGATTTTGCGGTTCTGTCTGATCCGCTACTGCTGGAGTCCTGGTATTGGTATAGCCTGGATGACGTGTCGGATGTCGCGCTCGATGACCTCAAAGACCAAACAGTTTTGGTCATGAACGGCACTTATCAGGCGATTTGGTTGCAAAGTCAGGGTTTTACCAGGTTTTTCAGCGTGGCGACGACAGACAGCCTGGTGCGGGCTTTTCTGGCGGGTCGCGCGCGACATTTATTGGTCAGTGAAACCGTCTTCAATGAAGCGGTTGACCGATTGAATGGAGAGTTGTCGGCCATTAATCAACGATTTGTGGGGTTTATTCCGCTGGGACTCTACATAACGGATGCGTTCTTTGATCAGCATCCGGGTTTTATGCGCGGCTTCAATCAGGCAGCGGTGGGGTGTCGTATCGAACAGATTGCCCTGACCGAACAAAACCAGCGGGCTCTTAACGAGCGGGTCGAATCTCTCTCCCGGTGGCTAACATCGGATTGGGTGCGAGAGCCGGTATTGCAGGCCAATGCGCGCAACCAGCTGCTTAGCCCCAATGATATAAACCGTATAGACCGCCAATGGATTGATGAGGTCCGAACGGGTGAATACGATCTGATTGCCGAAGTGCTCAGTCGCGATCTGTCGATCCGGCTGGCACTGATTCGTCGTCAGTCGCAGGGGGTGTTCAGTGAGCTGTTCATCACCGATATTCATGGTGCGACAATCGGTACCAGCGACATAACCTCCGATTGGAATCAGGGCGATGAGAGGCCCTTTGATGCCATTGTTACCCAGCGCCTGTCCGTTCAGGTTGATGCCATTGCCTACGATGAGTCCACCCGGCAGTTCTTATCCCAGATCGCCTTGCCGGTTAGGGATTCAACCGGGGAGCTGATTGGTATGCTGGTAGCGGGTGTGAATGTCGAGAATGCCCTGAAGGGCCTGAAATAGTGTCAGGCAGATTCCACATCCGGTGATGCGGCGGTACACCGGCCAACCAGGTCAGTCACTTCCTCGAGGCAACTGCCACACTGAGTACTGCACTTCAATGCAGATTGAACCGCTTTCAGGTCTGCACTGGAATGCTGCGCAAGGAACCCTTGAATATCCCGGTCGTAAACCGAATGGCAAGTACAGATAAGATTGCCACGGGGGTCTGCTTCGCCCGGGCTTCCCGCCAGCCAGTCATCCAGCGGCACCTGGCTGTTTTGCCATTGCTCCAGAAGCCAGTCGGTATCCGGATCCGGTCGTTGCTGATCGCTCAGTGCCAGCCAGAAAACGGTCGGTGACTGACCCGGCGCAGTGGCCTGGTGGAACCAGTGATGATCGGTATCGGTCATCGAAAAACCGATGTCGTTTGCAAAGCACTGCCAGCGTTCCGACACTTCGGCGACTGTGTGTTGGCTGTAGTGCAAAGACCAGAGCCAGCGTTCGCCCAATGAGCGTTTAAACCAGATTGCCCCCTGAGACAGTGGCTCGGGCAGTTGGTCACCGATATAGACCCCGGAACAGGCTATGGTAAGAGGCTCCACGTCAACCAGTGCGTGCTTGGTTTCCGGCTGCCCAGACTGGGGGTCTACGATGGGTGGAATAACCTTTGCCACACCGCCTTGGGCGGCAAAGGTCGCGTTCCAGTGCATCGGTGCGAAAGCATCGCCGCGCCGCTGAGCCGTATCGACGGCCAACAAAGCGATGAATTGTCCCAGTGCGTTGCGTACACGAACCGGCTGGCCTTCGATGAGCCCTCGCTCGGCAGCATCAGCCGGATGCAGGGTGAGGCAGAAGTCTGGCCGGTGTTGACCGAGTCGGTTCACCAGACCCGTGCGCGTCATGGTATGCCACTGATCACGCAGCCGGCCGGTATTCAATCGCAACTGGTTTGCGCACGCGTCCGGCTCGGCGGGTGCGACAGCAATAAAACGGGCACGACCATCAGTGGTGGCGAAGCGCCCATCGCTGAACAGTCGTGCACGTGAGCGACCATCGGCGTCGAAGGGCCACTGCGCGGGTGCAAGGTCATCGTATTCACGCGCGGTGAGACTCGTTAGGGGGTGCAAATTGAATTGCCGGTTGGGTGCTGGTTCGAACGCACTGAGCGCGGCATGTTCTGCAAAGATAGCCGCCGGATGCGCGTAGTCGAAAGCATTCTCAAAACCAAGCCGTTTGCCGACTTCAGCCAGCGCCCACCAGTCAGGCTTGGCTTCCCCGGGAGGAAGCAAAAAGCCACGCTGCCTTGACAGGCAACGTTCGGAATTGGTGACGGTACCGTCTTTTTCACCCCAGGCAAGCGCCGGTAAAACCAGGTCAGCGTAGGCGAGCGTATCGTTGTCGGTCACCACATCGGAGACGATCACTGTGTCCACCCGGGCCAGCGCCTCACGCACCCGGTTGGCATCAGGCAGGCTGGCCAGCGGATTGGTGGCCATGATCCACAAGACCTTAATGTCACCGCGGGCGGCGGCTTCAAACAAATCCACCGCTTTCAGGCCTGGCTTTCGCGCTATACGGGGTGCCTTCCAGAAGCGAGCTACCGTGTCACAGTCTGTCTCGGTAAACCCCCGATGGCTGGCCAGTTGATTGGCCAGGCCCCCCACTTCACGACCGCCCATGGCATTGGGTTGCCCGGTGATCGAGAACGGAGTGGCACCGACTTTGCCAATGCGACCGGTCGCCAGGTGAAGGTTAATGATGGCTTGGCTTTTAGCGACACCGGACCGGCTCTGGTTAATGCCCATCGACCAGGCTGTAACGGTTTTGGGTGTTGTCTTCAACCCGTCGAAAAACTGCAGCAGGTCTGCCAGGGTAAGGCCGCAGTCGTTTGCCAGGGCAGCCCAGTCTGTGCCTGCGTGCTGGCGGGCAGCAATCAATGTTTCATCAAACTGTGCTGTGTGGTGTTGAATGAAATCGGTATCCAGCGCGCCTTGTTCTGACAGCCAGGCCAGCGCTCCGTTGAAGAGCCGGCCATCGGTTCCGGGTTTGAGTGGCAGGTGCAAATCAGCCGCCCGGCTGGTGTCTGTTGCACGCGGGTCAATGACCACCAGACGCATCTGCGGTCGTGCTTTGCGCGCTGCCTGCAAACGCTGAAACAACACCGGGTGCGCCCAGGCGAGGTTGGAGCCAACCAGTATCACCAAGTCGGCCTGCTCAATGTCGTCGTAGCAGCCGGGTACCGCATCTTCACCCAGCGATTGCTGATAGGCGGCCACTGCCGACGACATGCACAAGCGTGAATTGGTATCCAGGTTTGCGGTGCCGAGAAAGCCCTTGGCGAGTTTGTTGGCGACGTAATAATCTTCAGTCAGCAATTGACCGGAGAGATAGAAACCCAGACTGTCCACACCTGTTTCTGTGCGGGCGTTCGTCATTTTCTGGCTGATAAAGTCGAGTGCTGTGTCCCAACTGACTGTTTCTCCGGCTAAGGTGGGTCGCAACAGTCGCTGCTGCAACGGCAGTACCTCACCCAGGTGCGTTCCCTTCACACAGAGCCTACCCTGGTTGGCCGGGTGGTTCGCCAGACCGCGAACCTGAATGGTGCGGTCACCGGCGTGGGGAATTTCCACCCCACATCCAACGCCACAGTAGGCACAGGTGGTATGCAGGCGGCGATCCGTCATACCCACTCGATCTCGACCTTGCCATCGACGATGCGAGCTGGCCAAACGGTAACCTGCCAGTGGTCGTCTTCCAGGCAACGGCCGGTTTCAAGCGAAAAATGGTGTTTGTACAAGGGCGCTGCGACTACGGCTTCACCCCTGATGTCGCCGAGAATGCCGCGGGCCATGACGTTGGCACCGCTGGCCGGGTCCTGGTTGGCGAGTGCGTAGACTCGTTTCGATGCGCTGAGGCCCTGTTCATCGGGTAAATAGAACAAGGCGATTTGCTGACCGAGCACCAGAGCGGCAACCCCGGAGCCGGGTACCAGGTCATTGACCTTGCAAACCTGAACCCAGGGGCTGGTTATTGATGCGTGAGCCTGACTCGGTGTTTGAGCATTGGCAGTCATAGCGGTCTCCTAGGTGGTTGCGATGAGCCGGGCTTTTTCATCGTCCCGGGCGGGTCGAATCTGTTCGCGTTCTTTGACAAACACCACGTTACTGTCGGCGCTGTCACTGTTGACGAAGGTTCTGAAACGCTTCAGTTTTTCCGGGTCGTCCAGCACCGCTTTCCACTCGCACTGGTAGGATTCAACGATGCGCGCCATCTGCTGTTCCAGTTCTATGTTCAGGTGCAGTGAATCGTTGAGGATGACGTCTTTCAGGTAATCGAGGCCGCCTTCGAGGTTTTCCATCCAGCGAGCGGTGCGTTGCAACCGGTCGGCGGTTTTGATGTAGAACATCAGCAGTCGATCAATGGTTTTGATCAGAGTGACGTCGTCGAGATCGGTCGCGAACAGATCAGCATGGCGTGGTTTCATACCACCATTGCCGCAGACGTAGAGATTCCAGCCGTGTTCGGTGGCGATGACGCCAATGTCCTTGCTCTGCGCTTCGGCGCATTCGCGTGTGCAACCGGATACGGCGAATTTCAGTTTGTGTGGTGCGCGTAGCCCCTTGTAGCGATTCTCCAGCAGAATGGCCATGCCAACGCTGTCTTGTTGGCCGTAGCGACACCAGGTACTGCCCACGCAGGATTTAACCGTGCGCACCGACTTACCGTAAGCCTGTCCGGTTTCGAAACCAGCGTCGATCAGCCGCGTCCAGATCTCAGGCAACTGATGCAACTGGGCACCGAATAAATCGACGCGCTGACCCCCGGTGATTTTGGTGTAGAGGTCGTATTCTTTGGCAACCTCGCCAATCACGATCAGTTTGTCGGCGGTAATTTCACCCCCGGCAATGCGCGGCACAACCGAATAGGTACCGTCTTTTTGCATGTTGGCCAAAAAGGTGTCGTTGGTGTCTTGCAGGTTAACGTGCGCTGGCTCCAGCACTCCTTCGTTCCAGCAACTGGCTAGAATGGACGCTACCGTTGGCTTGCATATGTCGCAGCCCAACCCCTGGCCATGCTCCCGAACCAGGGCATCGAAGGTTTTTATCTGCCCGACCTGTACCAGATGAAATAATTCCTGACGGGTATAGTGAAAGTGTTCGCACAGCGAATGGTCCACTTCGACCCCTCGAGCCTCCAGAGTCGCGTTCACAACGTGCGTTAGCATCGCTGCGCATCCGCCGCATCCGCTGCTGGCGCGAGTCTCAGCCTTAACCTCTCCCAGAGAACAGCAACCGCCATCAATGGCACCGACGACATCGCCTTTGGTGACGTTCAGGCAGGAACACAGGGTAGCGGTGTCCGGCAATGCATCGACGCCCAACTGAGGCACGCCTTCGCTGCTGGGTAAAATCAGGCTGTCGGGTTCTTTGGGCAACGTGATGTCGTTCAGGTAGTACTGCAGCAAGGTGTCATACAAACTGTTGTCACCGACCAGAATGGCACCGAGCAGGCGGCTGCCATCGGCACTGGTGACCAGCTTGCGATAGACGCCAGAGCGTTCATTGCTGTAGCGATAGGTCACTGCGCCGGCGCTGCGGGCATGGGCATCGCCAATCGAGCCAACATCAACACCCAAGAGTTTCAATTTGGTGCTCATATCAGCCCCGGTGAAAGAGGCATCGGTGCCAGCGAGATGGGCCGCCGCCGTTTCAGCCATGCGATAGCCCGGCGCAACCAGACCGAAGATGGCGTTGTTCCAAAGGGCCACTTCACCCACGGCGTAGATCGCCGGGTCGGATGTCTGGCACTGATTGTTGATGGTGACACCACCGCGTTCACCAAGGGTCAGACCGGCATCACGGGCCAGGGCATCCTGGGGGCGAATGCCGGCAGAAAAGACAACCACATCGCAAACCAGTGGATCAGCATCGGCGAAGGCCAGTACGGTCCGCCCCTGCTCGTCGGCAGTAATTGACTGGGTAGCGGTGCTTACGTGAACTTGAACCCCGAGTGCCTGGATTTTATCGCGTAACAGGGTTCCGGCATCGGCATCAAGTTGCACCGGCATCAATTGTGGTGCGAATTCGATCACATGAGTATCGAGCCCGAGAGACTTAAGCGCATTAGCCGCCTCGAGACCCAGCAGGCCACCGCCGATGACAACACCGACGCTGCCATCGCTGGCCGCATTGCGAATGGCATCGAGATCATCGAGCGTCCGGTAGACCAGGCAGGAAGGTAGGTTGTGCCCGGGAATGGGTGGCACAAAGGGATAGGACCCCGTGGCCAGAATCAGGGCGTCGTAAGGCAGTACGGTGTCGTCTGCCAGAGCTACGGTTTTCGCATCACGATCAATACGGCGCGCGGCCACACCGAGGTGAGTATGAATGCCATGCTCGCGGTACTCGTCACCGGTTCCCAGCGCCAGGTCCGCGTGGGTTTTCCCCTGGAAATAGTCGGATAGGTGCACCCGGTCGTAAGCGCTGTAGGTTTCTTCGCCCACTATGTGTATCGCCCAGTCCGCTTTACCCTGGCAGGCGTCCAGAAAGCTCATGGCCGCATGGTGACCGACCATGCCATTGCCGATGATGACCAGTTGGCGTTGAGCCGATGCGTTGGTGTGTGTCGTTTGCGGTGTCATACCCTTCTCCTAGGCCGCCTTCATGTTGCCCAGCATCACGGCGCGGGCATCGTTAATGGGGGTCTGCTGTTCAATCAGGCGTTGATAAAGCTCGAGGTGACTGCGCAGGCCGATCATTTCGGCACCGATCAGTCGGTCGTTCAGAAAGTGCAGCCGTCGGCACTGGTTACGGCCCGGTGCGTTCAACGTCAGGTGCCGGGCATCCGGGTGGTCGATGCGGCCGTGAGAAACGACGTCGAGACCAGAAATCTTTAATCGGGTGGTGCTTTGCAAAGGAGACCAGTGCGCCGGGCGACCGCAGAGTACAGACGCCAGAACGTCCGCCTGCTCATAGGCGGGTGCGACCAGGCCGAAGGTTTCGCCGTTGAACTCGGCGCATTCGCCCAGCGCGAAAACACGCGGATGGCTGGTGCGCATCTGGTCATCGATCAGTACGCCGCGATGCACCCCCAAACCGGCCTGCTGCGCGAGGTGCTGGTTGGGTTGAATACCGGCTGCAGCGATCAGGACCCGGGCGTTCAGAATCTCGCCATTCGTTAACTCGACTGACTCGATGACCGGGTTGGCATTGATTCGGCGCAGCTCACAACCAAGGTGAATTGTGATGCCAGCTTGCGACATTGCGCCTGCAAGTAAGGCGGCTGTGGGCGCAGACAATTGCCGGTTCATCAGATGACCGTTGCGATGCACCAGGCTGACGCTATGGCCGCGAGCACGCAGACCCCATGCGGCCTCAAGCCCCAGCAGACCACCTCCGATGACAACCACCGACTGGCCGCGGGGCAGTGCTTTTAGCCAATGACCATCTGCCTTGCTTCGAAATGCTCGTATAGCCGGCTGCGGCGGAAAGGGCAGGTCCGGAAAGCGGGGCAGGGCACCGGTTGCCAGTACCGCTGTATCAAACGCCAGGGTGCGGCCAGTGCTCAATGTGACCAATCCATCCGGATCGAGCGAGGCGACGGCATCGCCGTTTACACGGTATATCCGATGGTGTCGGTACCAGGCGTCATCGACCAGATTCAGGCTGGCTTCGCTGACCTCTCCGGCGAGCCAGGGCGTCAATTGAATGCGGTTGTAACCCACACCGCCTTCGTCACCAATGACGGTGATGGAGCCCCCATAGCCACCCTCGGTCAGCTGTTGCAGCAACCGGGTTGCCGCCATACCGTGTCCGATGATCAGTAAACGCTCCTGGTTCATATGGCCCCTCGCTCTCGCCCGCCAGTTTCGGCCAGGCAAAAAAAAGACGCTCTTGGGTTTCCCCAAGAGCGCCAATGCTCGATACGCAAATCACAGTGTAAGGCCATCTCATCTCAAAGAAGGGAGTAAACCCGACTCTGATTTGTGATGACTGATTTCTATATAGCGAAGGGCGTGCCAACTTTTAAAACCGCCTTAAATCAGGCGGTTAGGCACTCTTCATGGGGAAGGCCGACTTTTTTTGCACCAAGACCAGTCAGAAAGGCGTGTGCTGTGGTCGGTGTTGGGGCATGAGCTTCTGTTATTCGTCTTCACGCGCCAGGCGCACAATCTGATCGCCTTCGGTAAAGACAAGCATGGGCTGGCAACACACCTCACAGTCTTCGGTGTACTCCTGGCTGTCGTCGGTGGGATCGATAATCAGGTGAATGTGGGCGTCGCAATAAGGGCAACGCAGATCCACCAGTTCAGTGGAGAGGTGATCGAGTGACATGTGGCCTCCGCAAGTTTGGTACGACGATACGACAAAAAGTAGTGCATGGCTCACCGGACTGCACGGCTTTATTCGTAACTCAAGTGTCGGTGCTGCCAAGGCCTTCATCGCTTATGAGCGCGAGGGTTTCCTGTTGTGGTTCCGGGTCGCTTACCTGTCCGTTTTGGGTCCGCTCGAATCGAAGCTTGCGCACCTGGCAGGCACGAATGATCAGGCGCTTGGCTTCGTCGTCGGCCTGAAACCAGTATTGGCGCTCGGCCCTGGAACGAAAACAACCACGACAGTAGCCTCTGGCACCGGATTCACAGACGCCGATGCACGGGCTGGGGATGTCGAAAAATTCGAGTTGTTTCATGACGCCCTGACAGGCTTTCCTCTGTTTACCGGTCTTAGGTACAGACCAGAGCTACCGGGGTGGCCCGACTTGCGAAACCCGGGCGAGTCAGCTACTTGCTGTTACCATTGTCGGGCCGGCTCAGCTTCAGGTAAATACCAAGCCCGATCAGAAGTGCAACGGCCGACAACATCATATATACCGCCTGAAGCAGTTGATTGCTCTCACCCAGTAAGGACTTGAACATCAGCAGTAGAGCTTCAATTGATATGGCTATCAGAATAGCAGACATGAAGCGGGTAATGGTTCTTTCCGTTGACCCGTGGTGGTGAATGTCTTTGTGAACAAAGACTTCTTCTTCGATGATGGTTTTGCCAAGATCAAAAATAGCCAGACTCAGGGTGATCAGAATGACGACTCCGAATGAATCGGTGGCAATGTGGCTGGGTGTTAGCAGGGTCCCCAGTAAGGATTGCAATGACGCCCAGAGCAGCAAACCGGATACGGCGATCAGTACCGAACCGATCAGGGCATAGACAGCCCGAAACACCGGGTGAAACCGATAGCGCAACTGGTCGTTGTTCAGGTACGCAATCAGCGCTTGCAGGTTCAGATTCAGCACCAGATACCCTGGTGTTGCAGCCCCAGTGTCATCACCGTCATTCCGGTTGAATCTCAATACGGCAGAAATGGCCAGCCGATGCGTCGCACTCGACAAATAGGGCTCAGAGACGGTGATGGCTCCAGTGTTCTGGTGCGCTGCCTGAAAGTAGGGCCGGTGGCTGCGGTCACTGTATTGCCCCAGGGTACGGCGTGCGGGTTCGGTTACGCCCTGGCCATAGGCGGAGGGCAATAACTGTGTGCCCCGTTCATCGAGGCTGTACAGCATTTCTATGAACGGATAGGCCTTACTGAGATGCGCGACCTCTTCCTGCTGTGCCTTGGGGTCGGTTAGCAGGGCGATCCGGTCGAGGCTGGAGACGATGGATTCGATCAGGCCATTGATGGCCGCACGATCCTGTTGGTAGCTCGATACAAGATGCAAATAACTGTGGTACGCCATGAGGCGGTGAAGTCCCTGGGGAGTGCGTGAGTCGTTTACGTTACCACCCCGACAATGGCTTCTCCAACGCAGACTCCAGCCGTCAGGCTTGCCCGTCAGGTCAGCTTTGTTGCTCAATAACAGTCTGTCGGTAAAAACATCGTTTGAATGGTGATGCGCTCGACTGAACCGTAGTGAAACAACAGAATCGCTCCGAAAAGCAGCCTGTTTGTGCTAACTATTCGGAGGTGTTTTTAAAAAATAGATCAAAACGCATTGCTGTAAGTTCTATACCCATTAAACCGATCAGGTTTATGGCGGTCAATGTAGAGTAGACGCAAAATTTTAAGTGCCAGCTGGCACGGACTCCTGGCGAATCAGCTAATCTGAACTCCGAAACATGAATGGGTCAATCAGGCGACTTCGGTTTTCTTTTTTGCCTGAGCAGAGGCGGTTGTCCGGGCTGAAAACGGCTCGATCTTGCGTTGCTTCTCATACAAAAACGTCAACACTTCCGATCGTAAGTGGTTGTAGTGTGCATTGTCGGCCAGCGCGAGTCGGTTGCGCGGTCGTTCAAGGTCAACCTCCAGAATCTGACCGACTGTGGCCGATGGGCCATTGGTCATCATTACGATTCGGTCCGATAACAGCACGGCTTCATCCACATCATGGGTGATCATGATAACGGTGGTGCCCAGTTGCGCCTGAATCTCCATCAGCGAATCCTGCAGGTGAGCGCGAGTAAGGGCGTCGAGTGCGCCGAAGGGTTCGTCCAGTAGTAACACGCTCGGTTGCATGGCCAGGGCTCTGGCAATGCCCACCCGTTGTTTCATGCCACCGGAAATTTCACCGGGGCGTTTGTGCATGGCATGACCCATGTGCACCAGCTCCAGATTGTGGGCAATCCATTCTTTTATTTCGGTCCGGCTTTTGGTTTTACCGAAAACCCGTTTTACCGCCAACTCAACGTTTTCCCAGGCGGATAGCCAGGGCAGCAGGCTGTGATTTTGAAACACAACAGCCCGCTCAGGCCCGGGTTCATTGACCTCCCTGCCATTCAATAGAACCCCGCCGCGCGTTGCCTGATGCAAGCCGGCGACAATATTGAGTACCGTGCTTTTACCGCAACCGGAATGCCCGATCAGTGAAACAAACTCGCCATCATGGACCTTCAGGTTAACGTTGTTCAGGGCGGTAAAAGGGCCTTTGGGGGTCGGAAAGTCGATGCCGACGCCGCTCAGTTCCAGGTGTGTCTGGGTCATGTTGATTCTCCTGACGCGTGAAAAGTATGGGGGTTCGACTTAACGCTGTTCACTGGTTTTGTCCCAACTGACGGCTTGTTGCAGCATCAGCATTATGCGGTCCAGAGCGTAACCGATCAGACCAATGGCCAGCACCGCGACCATGATCCGACCGAGCGAATTGGAACTGCCGTTCTGAAACTCATCCCAGACGAATTTGCCGAGCCCGGGGTTTTGCGCCAGCATTTCAGCGGCGATTAACACCATCCAGGCGATGCCCAGCGAAACACGCAGACCGGTAAACATCATTGGAATGGCTGACGGGATAACGATTTTACGAATGTGTGTAAACGTCGGTAGCCGAAGCACTTTGCTGACATTGAGTAAGTCTCGGTCAATATTGGCCACGCCGACGGCGGTATTGATCAGCGTGGGCCAGAGTGAACAAAGAGTGACCGTGAACAATGAGGTTATGAACGACTTTTCAAACATCGGATCGTCCGACACATACACAGCGCTGACCACCATGGTCACCAGCGGTAGCCAGGCCAGGGGTGATACCGGTTTGAAAATTTGAATGATGGGGTTGACCGCCAGGTAGGTCGACCGTGACAAACCGATCAGGATGCCACAGGGTATTGCGATCACACTGGCCACCAGAAAACCAGCCAGAACGGTTACCAGACTGGTGACTGTCTGATCGATAAACGTCGCTTTGCCCGGGTAACTGTGAATGGTTGGGGTATAGCCCGGGTCATCTGCCATGCGCGCGGCATTGCGGTCTTCCTGTCGCTGATAAAAGGCGCGTTCACTCTCGCGTTCAGCCTGGTGTCCTTCCCACAGTGACTGGCTTTGTTCAACCACATCAAGAGGCCCCGGAAAAGTACCCAGAGATGTATTGATCTGGCCGGCACCCACGTGCCACAGCATCAGAAATATCACGATACCGGTCGCTGGCAACAACATTGAGATGAGCCATTGTGTGGGGTTGAAATCAGCCAGCCGATGACTCAGGGTGAGTTTAAGCTTCCGCCATGGATGAGTGAAAGTCTGCGCTGTCATAGCTATCTCCTGTACCGAACTGGGGTGCACCGGACTTCCATAAAGACGCCCGGTGCACGGTCCGCGATTACTCGTTGCTGCCTTGCAAACCAATTGGAAACCGGCTCAGGTAGGCATTGGGTTCACGGCCGTTGTAGGGAATACCGTCAATGAATTCAGTTTGTTCGGGTTTAAAACCGGTTTCGCTGGCAAACGCAGGAAACTGATCGGCACTGAACAAGCCATCGTCGATGAGGCTTTCAGCCGCCGACTGATAAAGGTCGGGGCGATAAACACGAGCCGCCATATCGATGTACCAGTCGTCCGTTTTTTGCTCTTCAATCTGGCCCCAGCGGCGCATTTGGGTCAGATACCAGATGGCATCGGAATAGTAAGGGTAGGTCGCGTTGTAGCGGAAAAAGACGTTGAAGTCCGGCACGGAACGAACATCATCGCGCTCGTACTCGAAGGTGCCCGTCATGGAATTGGCAATCACTTCCTCATCGGCGCCGACGTATTTCGGCTGCGACAATATTCGAACCGCTTCCTCGCGGTTAGCGTTATTGTCTGCATCCAGCCAATGGGCCGCCCGGATCAGTGCGCGCACCATTCGGGTCGTGGTGTTTGGATAGGCTTCGGCAAACTCTTCAGTAATACCAAACACTTTTTCCGGATTGTTTTTCCAAATTTCATAGTCGGTAATCACCGGTACGCCGATGCCTTTGAATACCGCTTGCTGGTTCCAGGGTTCACCGACGCTGTACCCTTTAATGGTGCCTGCCTCAAGGGTGGACGGCATCTGCGGTGGCGGCGTTACGCTCAGTTGCACGTCAGCATCGATCAGACCCGAGGTGTCCCCATTGGCCGGGTCGTAGTAACCGGGGTGAAGCCCACCCGCTGCGAGCCAGTACCGAATTTCATAGTTATGAGTCGAGACCGGGAACACCATGCCCATTTTGAACGCGTCACCCCGATCACGGTATTCGTTGACAACTGGCTGTAAGGCTTCGGCGCTAATCGGGTGCACAGGCAGGCCGTCTTCATGGGGAATATGTTGTTTCATACTCGCCCATACATCGTTGGAGACCGTTATGCCATTGCCATTCAGATCCATCGAAAAAGGGGTAATGATGTTTGCCTGGGTGCCATAGCCCAGGGTCGCGGCAAGCGGTTGGCCGGCGAGCATGTGTGCGCCATCCAACTGGCCAGTAATGACACCGTCTAGGAGTACTTTCCAGTTGGCCTGGGCTTCGAGTGTTACGTAGAGCCCTTCGTCTTCGAAGTAGCCTTTCTCATAGGCGATCGCCAGCGGTGCCATGTCGGTCAGTTTAATGAAGCCGAACGTCAGTGCTTCTTTTTCCGGCCAGCCAAGGTCAGCCTGAGCGACGCTGACGCTGCTGCACAGAGCTGCCGTCAACAGCGTTCGGGTAAGCGTTGTATGCACCGCTTTCGCAGGGTTCTTAAAGGTCATGATGTCTGTCTCCCATAGGTTTACCATTGCATTCAGCGTGCCTGAAGCTGGCTCTGGCTAAATGACGCCCAAAAAAAAACGGCGCCGAGTTCGCATGTTGCGAACAGGGCACCGTTGCCAAGTAGTCTGTGTTGTCACTCAGGTTTTTCTGTCTGACGATCACCACTCAGGTGTGCAGTCGTCAAAGGTCAAACCAGTCGTTTTTGGCCTGCGTGTTGATGAGCAGGTCAATGGGTGTAGTGAGTGTAAAGCGATTACCATGCCAGAACTCAGCAATGGCTGGGATACGCCCCCGTGAAGCGGTCTGCGTCGACAGTCGACGCATCAGTGTTGTCTGGTAATCAGGCAGTTTCATGCGCTATTAATGGGCTGTAGCGGTACTGTCGCACCATTGAGGCACATATATAGGGTGCGTGGGTGGTGGGCTATCGAGGCTGTTGAGTCACGGAGTGGCGATGGTGCTGAGCGATGTTGTGGGTTGGCCGGCCGGCCGTTTCAGGCGTTGAGCCGGGCGCATACGTCAGCGATGCGCCAGGCAATGAATCAAGCTCAGACCAGCTCGGCTTCGTCCATCAAAGACGCGTGCAGATGACCCTGGGAACCGATCAACAGACTGCCCTGGCTGTCTTCAACCAGGAACTCAAGGGCGTCTTCATCATCCACCGAGATCGAGCCGTGAAAGGCATCCAGGGCTGCATCAGCCCAGTGTTCCTTACCCAGTTTGGCCGAGACATCCACCGAATAGGACCCGACAACCTCCTGATCCCAGTCAGTCAGGTCCTCAAACGCGCCGCGTGGGCTGACGTGAATGAGAACGCGAATGGTATCGACTGTGAAACGGATCATGATGTGGCTCCCGGTATCGCTCTGGACACGTTGGGTTAATGTTAAGCCCAGTCTGGGCGGTGCTTTTGGTATCCGCGTTTGGCCGACTTTTTCCGGTCGGTAAAACTCTGGCCTCGGTGCGGATTGAACCGGGCAACCGGGTTATGCCGTGATGGCTCCGGTGCCGACGCTGCTTTGTTCATACAGGTCTCCCGTCAGCGCCTTGACTCTTGATGTTCAAGGGCTCAGTGGTCAGCGGGCCGCGCATAATACAGAGGACGAGGGGGGCTGAAAAGAGGGTTTTTAAAGAAAAACAGATGGGATTGAAGCCGTTTTTTTGGACGGCTTTCTAAGTCTCTGAATCGGTTGGAGTTTCAGCACTCAGTACTGGCGTCATCTTTTTGAAAACTTTTTTCCATATCTGCGGTTGATAGGCCCGGGAGATCAATTCAGCGTCAGAAACCCGGTTTTCGGGCAATTGTCGGGCAGACTGCATCTGCGTCAGCATCCAGCGGGCGTGATCCGGGTCGGGGTAGGTCGCCCGGTTGCGGTAGAACACCTTGTGCCAGCGCGGCTGACCGTCGGGCCACGGCGCCTGCATGGCCTCCAGCAGCAAGTCGGAATCGCAATTCAGGTAATTGGGTCTGGACAGCCAGTGTGCGACAGAGGCCAGGCTGTTGGGCCCATCCAGCCATTGGCAGGCACGCATGATCGCGCCAATCAGAGCCTGATGGGTGTCGGGGCGCTGCTCGGCGAAGTCGGCATGAACGGCGAGTACTTTTTCCGGTGCGTCGGGCCAGATGTCATAGCCCAGTAATGCAAGATTGCCCTGACAGGCACGCACGGCATCGGTATTCCAGGGCTCGCCGACACAAAATCCGTCGACGTCACCCTGGGTCAGGGCGGCTACCATTTGCTGGGGCGGTACAACGCGAATCTCTATGTCCCGGTTGGGGTCGATGCCCCCCTGTTCAAAAAAAGTACGCAGTAAATAGGTGTGCATGGACATCGGGAACACGGTGCCAAACACCAGCCTGGGCAGGCCCTGGCTTTGCCGGTTCTCTATGACGGCTTTCAATGCCGGTCCCAGTTGCGCCGGTGTTGCGGGCAAGGTGCACTCAAGAGCCTCGGTCAGCGCATTGGACAGGGTGATCGCATTGCCATTAAGGCCAAGCGACAGGGCGGTTGTAAGGCGGTTTCGAACAGCGGTGCTGGCCAGTGAGGATTGACTGGCAACAACGAGTGGCGCCAGTAAATGGGCTCCGTCAATCAATTTCAACGACAACTTGTCCCTGAGACTGGCCCAGTTGCCTTCCCGGTGGAGTCGTACCTGTAAGCCGGCATCGCTAAAGAACTCGGCTTCCTGGGCGACAATCAGCGGCGCGGCATCCAGCAAGGGCAGGAAGCCGAGGTCCAGTTCGGTGCAGTCGGTATCTGGGGTGTTGGATGGATTGCTCATTGCAGCGTTCTCTTATCGTCATGCACGGGCTGGTGTCTCAGGGGTTGCCCGGGCGCGAGGTCGTTTGGGGTGGCTGGTGTCGGGTTATTCATCGAACAGCACCAGGATATCCTGGGCGATCTCGATTAAACGCACCTTCTTGTTCATGGCCATCTTACGCATGGCGCCAAAAGCGGCCGCCTCGTCGCATTGGCGATGCTTCATCAGCAGCCCTTTGGCCCGGTCAATGATCTTGCGTTCAGCCAGTTCGTCCCGGGTTTTACGCAGTTCACCACGCAACGCCTGAAAGGCCTCAAAACGGGATATGGCCACTTTAATGATGGTGTTGACTCTGCTGGCCTGCAGGCCATCGACAATATAAGCACTGACCCCGGCAGCAATAGCGTCGCGGATGACCGTGTCGTCATCGTCTTCGGCAAAAAAGATGATCGGTCGCGGTGTCCGGTCAGAGGTGAGAGCGACATCCTCAAGCATGTCCCGGTCGGGAGACTGGGCGTCAACGATGACCACATCAGGCTGAAAGGACTCAACCAACTGATAGATTCGATGTTCGTTCGGTGATCGAATCACCACGGCATAGCCCAGCGCAGTCAGTGCTGTCTCCAGAATTTGAGCGCGTTCGAGCTGTTGATCAATGACAAGAATGTTCATACGCGCACGTTTGGGTCCTGCTGTATCTGGCTGAAACGGGTGTGAGCTTGTCTTTGCAAGGTAAGCGTTCATTTTAGGGAGTCATTCTACTGAGCCTTCCCGCGCGATAATCTCAAGCCTCATTCATCGACGTCCGAGGCAATCATGGCCAAGCGTAGAACCCGATCACAATGGCAATCCCTGATCGAACAGCAACAACAATCCGGCTTGTCCGTCCCAACGTTCTGTTCCGAGCATTCAGTCAGTCCAGCCAGTTTTTACAAATGGCGTCAGCGCCTGGAGACTTCCGAACCCGGTCCAGAAACGAAGCCTGAACCGTCGTTCATTGATCTGAGCGCTCTTTCGCCGAATCCCGGCAACCCGAGTGATGCCGATAGACCCTG
>NZ_AUIH01000028.1 GCF_000423605.1 Saccharospirillum impatiens DSM 12546 | reverse complement strand
AATTCTACAAAGTATTAGGGCCTTTTTAACCCTCTGATCGAGATTTTTCTTTTATTTTCAGAAGCTTAGCCGTTTATGGACGGGCACTAACTAGAGGGTACCGGCGGCCATCCATTCAGCCATCATTTCATCGTATGGCTGAGTGCGGCCTTGCGGCTTTTCGTTTTCGAGTCGTGCTTTGGGCGCTCCAGGCTGGTCAAACCAGTACTGGGCATCACGCTCTTCGTTCAAAATCGGCGCGTACTGTTCAAAGACATTGGCACGAGCCAGGCGACTCATGGTGTTGTCGATCGCAGCGGCCAGATTATCCAATGCTTCCTGGGCAGAAATTTCACCACTGACTGCAGGAGCAAGATTCTGCCACCACAGCGGGGCAAGACGCGGATAGTCTGGAACATTGGTACCAGAGGGGGTCCACATGCTTTCGTTCGGGCTACGATAGAATTCAACCAGTCCGCCCAGCTTCGGCGCCAGTTCGGTCATCTCGTCAGAATTGATATCAGAGCGACGAATAGGCGTCAGACCCCGGATGGTTTTTTCCAGTGATACCGTTTTTGAAACAGTGAACTGGGCAAACAACCAGGCTGCTGTGCGGCGATCTTCAGGAGTGGAGTCAAAGAAAGTCCAGGCACCCACGTCCTGATAGCCCACTTTCATGCCCTCTTCCCAGTAGGGTCCTACCGGTGAAGGCGCCATCCGCCACTTGGGTGCACCGTCATCTTCTGTAACGGGCAAAGACGGATCGATCATGTCAGCCGTAAAGGCGGTGTACCAGAACGCCTGCTGTGCCACATTACCCTGGGCTGGAACCGGTCCGGCTTCGCCAAATGTCATGCCCTGGGCTTCCGGTGGTGCATAGTCACGCAACCAGTCAACCATCTTGCGCAACGCATACTCGGAAGCAGGCGAGTTGGTAGCGCCACCGCGGGTTACGCTGGCACCAACCGGGTTACCCGATTCATTGACACGAATGCCCCAGTCATCAACCGGGTTACCAAATGGCAAGCCAGGGTCGCCCATACCTGCCATTGAGAACCAGGAATCGTGGAAACGCCATCCGAGTGACGGATCCCGACGACCGTAATCCATGTGGCCATAGACCGTCTGACCATCGATTTCGCGACCGGTGAAGAACGCAGCAATGTCCTCATAAGCGGACCAGTTCAACGGAACACCCAACTCGTAGCCATACTCATCACGGAAGGCCGCTTTCAGATCTTCACGCTCGAACCAGTCGGCCCGAAACCAGTATAGGTTTGCAAACTGCTGGGTAGGCAACTGATAGATCTTGTTATCAGGTCCGGTCGTGTACTGAATACCAATAAAGTCATCGAGATCCAGACCCGGGTTGGTAAACTCGCGCCACTCGTTTTCCATAGCATCCGAGATAGCAACCGTCTTGCCATAACGCAGGTGTGTACCGATCACATCGGAGTCATTCACGAACGCGTCATAAATACTTCGATCGGATTGCATCTGTGTCTGCATGGTATTCACAACATCACCTTCACCGATGATGTTATGCGTTACCTGGATACCGGTAATCTCCGCAAAGGCCTCAGCCAACACACTGGATTCATACTCGTGCGTGGTCAGACCTTCTGCGACCGTACTGATCTCCATACCACGGAAAGGCTCAGAAGCCTGGATAAACCACTCGAGTTCCGCAATCTGCTCTTCCCGGCTTAGGGTCGAGCGCTGAAAATTGTTGTCAACCCAGCGCTCAGCTGCCTCACGGTATTGATCTTCAGCCTGTGTATGAGCTGCTACCAGAAAGGATCCTGATATAAGTAGTGATAGGTACTTCATCTTTTTATTGTTCATGATGACCTCATTAACGTTTCTTGATTTACATCCCTTTACTTACTTCGTCCTTACATTCGCTACTTTTGGGATCAACCCCAACGCATCAGGATTGCTATCCAGATGACTGACAAGGCAGTCGCTACCAAAACATGAAACTCGGTAAACCCAATAATTCCCAGATGCAAATAGGCACTGGTGAGCAAACCGATGAATAGCCGATCCCCCCGAGTGGTTACAATCGGCAGGAAACCTTTGCGTTCGACAGACGGCGAGAAGTATTGCCAAACCGTCATGCCAGCCAGAAGCAGGGCGATTCCAGAAAAAAACCCGGCTGTCGGCATTGTCCAAACCATCCAATTCATGGTAAATCTCCTGATCAGGTGCGGCCCAGGGCAAAGCCCTTGGCAACGTGGTTACGAACAAAATAAATGACCAGAATTCCGGGCAGGATGGTCAACACACCGGCCGCTGCCAGCAGACCCCAGTCAATACCGGATGCCCCTGCCGTTCGCGTCATAATGGCTTGGATGGGTTGTGCATTTGTTGCTGTCAGAGTCCGAGCCAACAGCAACTCAATCCAGGAAAACATGAACAGGAAGAAGGCAGTTACACCTATGCCTGAACGGATGAGTGGGATGTATATCTTGATAAAAAAGTTCCAGAACTTATAACCGTCGATATAAGCCGTCTCATCAATTTCAATGGGTACACCCGACATAAAGCCCTCTAGAATCCAGACCGCCAATGCCACGTTGAACAGGCAATGCGCCAGTGCAACGGCGATGTGAGTATCAAACAGGCCAATCGACGAATAGAGCTGAAAGAATGGCAAAGCGAATACGGCTGGCGGTGCCATCTTGTTGGTGAGCAACCAAAAGAACAGATGCTTGTCACCCACAAACTTGTAGCGACTGAAAGCGTAAGCTGCCGGCAATGCCACCAGCAGACTGATGGTCATGTTCATGGCGACATAGGTCATTGAATTGATATAACCGTTGTACCAGCTCGGATCGGTCAGAATTTGCTTGTAGTTCGCCAGCGTAAAATCTGCCGGGAAAAATGTCAGAGCGCCCAATATTTCCTGGTTGGTCTTGAAGGACATATTAACCAGCCAGTAGATTGGAAGAATCAGCAGGATCAGATAGACCGTCAGCCCAATATTTGACTTCAATGCAGACTCTTTCTTATACCGGGCATTGGCCAATGCGGACTGCCTGGATTTAGGCGTCGATACGGTTTGCCCGGTCGCGGTAGATTGTGTCATTAGCGTTACTCCCCGCTCTTACTGGTCGTTTTGTCTTTCTGCATGTGCATGATGGTGGTGTAGAACACGAAACTCACCGCCAAAATAATCAGAAAGTAGATAATGGAGAAAGCAGCAGCGGGGCCCAGATCAAATTGTCCGATGGCCATGGCTGTTAGCGCCTGACTCAGAAAAGTCGTCGAGCTGCCCGGACCACCGCCGGTTAACACAAAGGGTTCGGCATAAATCATGAACGAATCCATAAAGCGAATCAGAACCCCGATAACCAACACGTTAATGAGCTTGGGGAGCTGGATGAAGCGAAACACAGCCCAGCGGGACGCCTGATCAATTCTGGCAGCCTGATAATACGCCTCGGGAATCGCTCTCAAACCGCTGTAGCACAGTAACGCAATCAACGGTGTCCAATGCCAGACATCCATCAGAATTATCGTTGCCCAGGCGTCACCCGAATTACGGGAGATGTTATAGGCGTACCCCAACTCTCGAATGCCCCACCCCATCAAACCAATGTCTGTTCGGGTGAATACCTGCCAGATTGTGCCCACCACGTTCAGCGGGATCAGCAATGGAAGCGACACCAGCACCAGGGCCAGAGACGCTTGCCATCCTTTTTTGGGCATCATCAGTGCGACCAGAATGCCCAAAGGAACTTCAATCGCCAGGATGGTAAAGGAAAAGATGAACTGTCGAATCAATGCTCCCTGCAACTGAGGATTGTTCAGCATGTCCCGATACCATTCCGTGCCGGTAAAGAATCGTGTATTGGCATCAAACACATCCTGTACCGAGTAATTGACCACGGTCATCAGGGGAATGACGGCCGAAAAGGCCACGACAATAAAAACGGGCAAAACGAACAGCCAGCCCTTGTTACTTTCTATTTTATTCATGGGTCAGCTCCAGCAAATACTCGTCGACATAGACTTTCAGCCACTGCTCCGGAAAGCTTACCCTGGCATTTTTAACCGGGACTTTCTGGTCTTCATGCAGACGGGCTTTCATGGGAATCGAACCGAACATGAAGGACATAATCCGGTAGGTTCCCAGGTCTTCAATGTCACCGATAGTGACTTCAAACGCATCGTCGTTGGCTTCCGTCCATACGTGAACGAATTCGGGACGAATGCCCAGTTTGATATTGGAGGTACCCAGCTTGCGAATCTTCTCGATCATTTCTTCGTTGACCGGCATCAACTGGCCTTCGAATTCAAGCCCACGAGACGTGAGTTCGGGCCTGATGAAATTCATACCGGGACTGCCAATAAAGTAACCAACAAAGGTGTGCCTGGGACTTTCAAACAATTCGCGGGGTGTTCCAAACTGAACAATCTGCCCCTCATACATCAACGCGATCTTGTCCGCGAAAGTCGATGCTTCCAACTGATCATGCGTGACGTACACCATGGTCGTATTGAACTGCTTGTGTATTTGCTTGAGTTTGCGACGCAGTTTCCACTTCAATTGAGGGTCAATCACCGTCAGTGGCTCATCAAACAAAATGGCCGACACATCATCACGTACCAGTCCGCGCCCCATCGATACCTTCTGCTTCTGGTCGGCGCTGAGGCCTTTCGCCTTGCGTTTCAGCTGCTCGGTCAGTTCAAGCACTTCGGCTACTTCGTAGACCTTCGATTTAACCTTGTGCTCAGGGACACCAATGTTACGCAATGGAAAGGCAAGGTTGTCGAACACGGTCATGGTGTCGTACACCACCGGGAACTGAAAAACCTGCGCGATGTTTCGTTGCTCGGGTTTCAGGTCATTCACACGGATATCATCGAACAGGATTTCTCCGTTCGACGGTTGAAGCAGGCCTGAGATAATGTTCAGGAGCGTCGACTTCCCACAACCTGAGGGACCAAGTAGCGCGTAAGCACCGCCCTGCTCCCAAACATGCTGCATTTCACGAATGGCATAATCTTCCGGGCCCTGCGGATTCGCACTGTAGGAATGTGCCAGGGAATTCAGCGTAATTTGCGCCATGGTCAGGCCTCCAGCAATCGAGCAGGTGAATGGACCAGGTGTCCCTCGGTGTCGAAGGCGTAGAGTTTGTGTGTTGGAAAGTAGATTTTTATTTCCTGATCAACGTCGTACTCATGAACGCCGGACAGATGCAGCACCAGTTCAAAGTGCGGGTTACGTACGTGCAAAAAGGTTTCCGAGCCCGACAGTTCTGCCAGATCGACTCTGACCGGTAGTTCAAGATCGTCGTCAGAATGGGGGACCAGCCCGATGTGCGAAGCCCGAACACCAAACTGGTAATGACCTGGCTTGAGCATTTTCAGATCATTATTGAGTTGAAAGTGCACGTCCTGATCAAACGTAACTTCATTCTCGGTCACTTCACCAGGCACCACGTTGATTGGCGGCTCTGAAAACATCTCTGCGGTGATGATGTCGCGGGGTTTGTGGTAAACCTGAGCCGTTGGCCCCATTTGCAACAGACGCCCCTCATGCAAAACCGCTGTGTTCCCACCCAGCGCCAGCGCTTCGTTAGGTTCTGTAGTCGCATAAACCGCGATGCAATTACGGGCCTTAAACAAAGAGCGCAGCTCTTCTCTCAGCCCTTCGCGTAATTTGTAGTCGAGATTGACCAGCGGCTCGTCAAACAGCACAATTTGTGCATCTTTGACCAGCGCTCGGGCCATGGCGGTCCGTTGTTGCTGCCCCCCGGACAATTCCAGCGGCAACCGGTCCAGCATGGAATCAATGCCCAGCATTTCGGCGGTTTCACGAACACGCCGATCAAGCGCCCCCTTATCGAGCTTCGCCAGCCTCAATGGCGAGGCAATGTTCTCGTAAACGGACAAATTGGGATAATTGATGAACTGTTGATACACCATAGAGATGTTTCGTTCACGCACCGGTACGCCCGTAACATCGACCCCATTCATCAGTATCTTACCTTTGGAAGGGCGGTCCAGCCCTGCCATCAGGCGCATCAGCGTTGTCTTGCCAGAGAGTGTCCGCCCCAGCAATACGTTGAAGGAGCCTGGTTCCAGTGTCAGATTGACATCGGAAATCCAGGTCTCTCCATCGACAACCCGTGACACATTTTGCAGCGTCAATGACATGGCACTTACCTTTTTGTCGTTATTGTTTAATCTTGCAATCCCCCACTCAAAGGTTGAGCGGGGGTGAATAGCCTGATCGGCTTTTTATTTTTATGTCGGTCAACAACCGTGTGTCTTGCTGAAAACCGGTCACTGCGCTGTTGGCTTGCCGCGCCCAGACCGGGTTCTCTTGCTCTATGACATGGGTATTACAAGACTCGTGCCAACGAAAACGAAAATTACCGAATATTTCCCGACAGCGTCTTCCTGCGGGACTCACCGCCCGGTGCATCGGAAAAAGCGCCAATTTCAATGAATCTGCCGACACACCCGCAACTGTTCAAAACTGTTCAAAGTGTTCAAGCCAGCCGTCAATTTGAACACTTTCGTGAACATTCGGATTAACATCACCCGATGGGTAACGGGCAAGAGCGGATTCGAGCAGGCCTGCAATCAAGCGGTAGATTCTTGCCCCGGCCAATCAAACAGATGCCACTGAACACTGCTTGACAGTTGACTTGATCGCAAACCAATGCAGAATGTTCAGCGTGGCTTGTCGCTCCACCCAGAAAATCAGCGGTACGAGAGCTGAAATGGACAGAAACGAACATTCAGAGCCACCTATACAACAACAAAACGCACAGCCAGATCCTGATTTCACAGGACATGAGAGTCTCGATACGAACACTAAAGATCACAAAGATGTGATTCAGGAGTCGTGGTACCGGTGTGAGCAATACGGTCTGGATCATGGCAGCCAGCCAGATTTTGCCACGCTTCCAAAAGGAGAACTCAAAGACCGGGTCGAACAGCATCACAGTTTGCTGGAGACGACGGAGAAAGAGGTTCTGCCCTACTACGAAAACATCCTGACCAATTCATCGTGCATGATTGTCCTGGCTGACCGGCAAGGGCATGTCCTCAATACTTGGGGGCAATCGCGATTCGGGCCCGCTTCCGAACACGGGCTCGTGGGTGGTAATCAGTGGACGGAAGTCGGGGTGGGCACCAACGCCATTGGCACCGCACTGATCACTGGCCACGCCATTCAAGTGGGTCGCGATGAGCACTATTTGCGTGCCAACCGGTTTATGGTGGGCTCGGCCTCCCCAATCTACGACACCAAGAACGACCTGGTCGGCGTCCTGGATATTTCATCCGATGCCTACCTGCCTCAGGATCATACACTGGGCATGGTCAAACTGATGTCGCTGAGCGTGGAAAACCGGCTGATCTATTCGGCTTTTCAGAAAGACCACTTCATTCTCACCTTCAACACCAATGTGGTTAGCCTAGACAGTCACTGGTCTGGCATTCTGGTGCTTGATGACAATGGCGTCATCGTATCGGCCAACCGCCGGGCCGAGGTCGTTCTGGCTCAGGATCTGGCCTTACTGAACATCAATCAGGTGTTTGATTGCTCGATGCGGGAGATCAAACACCACCCGCCCAATGCACCCATGAAGCTGCGCGCCATGGGTCGGTTTCAAATCTATGTGAAGGTGATACCGCCACTGGCTCCGGTGATGCGAGTGCCCGATTTTCGCAACCGGGCCGATTATTCCCCGCCGGTTACAGCATCTGCTACGGTGAATGCCCACACTCAGGCTCCGTTTGATTTGAGTGCATACACGGAAAGTGAGATCTCCAATGACACTGTGCCTGCCCAGCAGGAACCAGAGACGGGTCATGAGCGGCTGGAAACGCGAATAGAACGTTCGTTACCGCCGAATGTCATACCATTGGCCGAACTGGAACACGGTGACGTCAGGGTGAGGCGTATCGTTCGCCAGGCGCACAAGATCATGGAAAAGGACATTCCCATTCTGATTCATGGTGAAACCGGTGCCGGGAAGGAAATTCTGGTGCGCAGTCTCCACTACCACAGCAGCCGGGCGAATGAGATGCTGGTCGCGGTTAATTGCGCAGCCATTCCTTCTGAACTGGTCGAATCGGAACTCTTTGGCTATGAACGCGGCGCCTTTACCGGGGCACAAAACAAAGGCTCCATCGGCCTGATACGCCGTGCGCACCGGGGCACCCTCTTTCTGGATGAAATCGGGGAAATGCCGCTGACTGTTCAGTCCCGGCTGCTGCGTGTGTTGCAGGAGCGAATGGTCACCCCATTGGGCTCAACCGAGGTGTTTCCGGTAGACATCAAGCTGATTTCAGCCACCAACCGCATACTTAAAGACGAGGTCACCGCAGGGCGCTTCAGAGAGGATCTGTATTACCGGATTTCCGGACTGAACATTGAGTTGCCATCGCTTCGCGACCGGGCCGACAAGGCTGAACTGATCCGCTACGTGTTCGAACGCTTACGCCTCGAAGAGCCGGCTCAGCCCTTAACGGATGCCTTGCTCAAAATGCTGGTCAAACACCCCTGGCCCGGCAATATGCGCCAACTGGTGCATGTATTAAAGGTAGGCATGGCCATGGCCGATGAAGAGGAGCTGGAAGACTGGCACCTGCCCGACGATTTCTTTGACGAACTCGACAGGCCCCATCAACCGGGCAATACGCCCGAGGTTGAGCCTCTGGAACGGTTGATACCCCGATTGCTGAAAGAGCACCACGGCAACGTCTCGAAAACGGCAAAAGCAGCCGGAGTCAGCCGCAATACCGTGTACAAATACCGAACCTGACCCGCCGACGCTGGCAGGTCAACTCGTTCAGTCCAGCAATGACGATCTCACCGCCCGCTGCCAGCCTGCAACCAGCCGTTTGCGTTGATCCGACTTCATGTCCGTGTCGAAAGTTCGGTCTGCTTGCCACAATTCAGACAATTCGCGGGTCGACTTGTAGACACCGACCTGCAGTCCGGCCAGCATAGCCGCGCCGAGCGCTGTGGTTTCCGTGATGACCGGGCGGGTCACTTTGGAATCGGTCACGTTGGATAAAAACTGCATTGCCCAATCATTCGCGGCCATTCCGCCATCAATGCGCAGCTCCACTTCATCGATGGCTCCATCGTCGAGCATGGCCCCGAGCAGATCAGCGGTCTGATAGCCGACAGACTGCAACCCCGCCGTTACAATGTGTTCAATCCCGGTATCCCGCGTCATGCCGACCAAAGCGGCACGTGCATCCGGATCCCAGTGGGGCGCGCCAAGCCCGGTAAAAGCCGGGACCAGATAAACGTGCTGGTCAGGGCCTACCTGCTTCGCCATAGCTTCGCTGTCGGACGCGTGTTTGATAAAGCCCATCTTGTCCCGCAGCCACTGCATGGTAGCACCGGCCATAAAAATGGAGCCTTCCAGCGCATAAGTCACCTGACCGTTCAGCCGATACCCGACTGTGGTCAGTAACCGGTGCTTTGAACTGACTGGCTGGGATCCGGTATTCATCACCATGAAACAGCCCGTACCATAGGTGCTCTTGGTCATACCCTGATCGAAACAACACTGGCCAAACAAGGCGGCTTGCTGATCTCCAGCAACACCGGCAATCGGTAGCTCGACCCCTACGATATCCGGGTCGGTCGTGCCAAAATCGGCGGCGGAATCCAACACCGTCGGCATCATCGATCCTGGAATGCGGAACAGGTCCAGCAACGCGGAATCCCATTGCTGGGTGTGTATATTGAACAGTAAGGTACGGGACGCATTGGTCGCATCGGTGACATGTCGTTTGCCACCGGTCATTTTCCAGATCAGGTAAGTATCGACCGTGCCAAACAACAGTTCACCGGCTTCAGCCTGAGCCCGGGCACCCTTGACGTGGTCGAGGATCCAGGCAACTTTCGATGCCGAGAAGTAAGGGTCCAGCAACAGACCGGTTTTCTCATGAACCCAGCCTTCGGTTTTACGGTCTCTGAGTTCTTCACAAGAACGTGCTGTACGCCGATCCTGCCAGACAATGGCGTTATACAGCGCCTCACCGGTCTTGCGATTCCACACCAGCGTGGTTTCCCGCTGGTTGGTAATTCCCAGCGCGCGGATTGTCCCGTCATGATCAGCCGCCCCGGCCAACACCTCTGTTAGCGTCTCGAGCGTAGAGCGCCAGATATCGTCCGGGTTGTGCTCAACCCAGCCATCGTCTGGAAAGTGTTGTTCGAATTCCTGCTGTGCACTGGCCAGGGTCTCGCCCTGCCGACTGAAGAGTATGGTACGGGTACTGGTCGTGCCCTGATCAATGGCGAGAAGTAAGTCTGTCATAGGAACCCCGGATTTTGTAACGCCGCTATTTTCTTTTTTGTTCGATATTCAAGTTTATCCGCGCAGAAACGAACTTTAAAGTGTTTTTTGACGCCATAGCACTGCGCTGACCCCTAGCTGACCCCTAGCTGACCCCTAGCTGACCCCTAGCTGACCCCTAATTATCCCGCTGTATCCGAGACTAGCGGTCGGGTTTACTCCGCAGCCAGGAAATCGTATCGGCCCGTACCCGCTCCCATATATTGCGACAGTATCGCAGTGTGACTGCCTGCATTAACTGTCTCAGTGTGGCTATAGATACCTTAAAACTCAAACCCTGCACCCTTCATTAAAGTCGGTAGGACAACGTTAAGAACAGTGTGCTAAGGTACTTTGCGTTCGTCTGATGTCGTATCTAGGAGTGTTCATGAGCAACCCCAAACATACCCTTTTCTGGATGACGGTCTACCTGCTGATCGTCGCAACTGTCTGTGCTCTGATTTATGAACCTCTCAAATCAGCCTTTATGGCCAACTGGGTCTTCAACGCCCTGATTCTGGCGGTTTTGCTGATCGGCATCGCCCTGACCTACCGTCAGGTACTGATTTTAAGACCTGAATTGCAATGGATCGCCCTGTTCCGCACCGGCCGCAGCGGCCTGTCCGTCAAGCAGGAGCCGCGTCTGTTAAAGCCGCTGGCTCGCCAGTTGGGTGACGACTTCAAGCGTGACCGCTTTACACTCTCGGCCATGTCGCTGCGCACCGTACTGGATGGTATACGGTCGAGGCTTGATGAATCCCGTGAAATTTCCCGCTATATGATTAGCCTGCTGGTGTTTCTGGGCCTGTTGGGCACGTTCTGGGGTCTGCTGGGTACCATTGAAGCGGTTGGCCGGGTCATTATTAACCTGGACATTGGCAATCAGGATTTCGAGCAAGTGTTTGGTGAGTTGCAAGCTGGCCTGCTACGACCGCTCGAAGGCATGGGTACGGCGTTCAGCTCCTCACTGCTTGGTCTCGGTGGGTCATTGGTACTTGGGTTTCTGGATATTCAGGCAGGCCATGCCCAAAACCGGTTTTACGACAGCCTCGAAGAATGGCTGACAGGCCTGACCAACCTGATTGACGCCCGCGATCTTACCGATGAGCCCGGCCTGCCACGGACCCAAAAAGCCCGTGAAGAACTGGCCGAAGAACTCCTGATCCTCGAAGAAGAAAACCGCCAGCTGAAAGAAAAGCTGGGTTTTTCTGACGACGACTGAACGGAGCCCCGCTGATGTTAGGCAGTCGCAGACGCGCTCAATCCACAGTCAATGTCTGGCCAGGCTATGTCGACGCACTGTCGGCCCTGTTGTTACTGGTCATTTTCATGTTGCTGATTTTTACGCTGGCACAGGTGTTTCTGGCTGAAACGGTGTCCGACCGGGATGCTGAGCTCAACCGGCTGAACGCTCGCCTTGCTGAAATCAGCAATGCCCTGCGCCTGCAGGAAGAAAATAATGAAGCACTGAATCAACGACTGGTTTCTTTGCGCGCTCAATATAACCAGAGCCTTCAGCGCCAGGCCGGCTTGGAAGAACAGGTGGCCGCACTGGAGGAGACCATCGAAACCGACCGCGAAACCATCGAGGTCCAGTTGCGGGAAAAAGCCGCTCTGCAGCAGGATATCGTTACCTTGCGGGCATTACGGGCTGAACTGGAACAGGAGATCGCCGGGCTGGTGACGCGCCTGAACCAGAGCGAAGAGACCGTCGATCAGTTGGAAACCGAACTGGTCGCCCGAAACGAGCTGGTTGGCTCGTTAAGGGATCGCAGTCAGGCACTGGAAGCTCGCCTGGCGACTGAGGAAGAACGCACCCTGCTCGCCCAAAGAGAAATAGACGAGCAGGAACTGCGCATAGAGGACCTGGTCGCAATTGTAGGAGAAGGCGAAGAAGCCCTGGTTGAAGAGAAACGACTGTCGGCACGGGCTCAGGCTGAAATAGACCGACTGAGTCAGCAGATAGATGCCTTGCAGGCCCAGCTTAACCAAATCAGTACCGCACTGGCTCTGGAGCAAGAACTGACAGCCGACCAGGAAGTATTGCTGGCTGATCTGGGCGAACGGTTAAATTCCGCTCTGGCTCAACGCGTCAACGAACTGGAACAGTATCGGTCAGATTTCTTCGGCCGTCTGCGTCAGGCATTGGCCAACAACCCGAACATTCGGGTTGAGGGTGACCGCTTCCTGTTGCCTTCCGAACTGTTTTTTGAGTCGGCGTCAGCCACTCTGGGAATCGCAGGCCAGAGGGAATTGGACAAACTGGCGGATATCTTTGAGGAGATTGCTGCTGAGATTCCAGACGACATCAACTGGATACTGCGTATTGACGGACATACCGACCAGCGCCCGATCAACACAGAACGCTTCCCTTCCAACTGGGAGCTGTCAACGGCCAGGGCGGTTTCCGTAGTTCGCTATCTGGCGCAACGTGGAATCGACCAAAACAGAATGGCCGCGGCGGGTTTTGGTGAACACCACCCCGTTGATCCGGCCTTTACTGAAGAGGCATTTCAGAACAATCGGCGCATTGAGATCAAGCTTACTAACCGCTAGCCGGTAAAAAAAAGGCCAGACATGCGTCTGGCCAAAGTCTTACACGGGTTAGGTTGGGGTTCCGGGATCAGCTGTCGTCATCATCGTCCCAGTCATCCCAGTCGTCGTCGCCACTGTCATCATCGTCGTCGTCTTCATCCGAATCCAGTTCGCCGTCATCGTCGTCATCGCCCCCGTAGTCGGCCGACTCCTCGATGTTTTCTTCGATCACGTCAAACACTTTTTCAGCGGCGTTGGCGCTGTCGTCGTCATCCAGGGAGATAGTGTTGGTTCCTACCTCATGTGCATCTTCAAAATTCACACCATTTTCATTGGTTTCGTCATCATCAAAACGGAACCAACGCGCCATTCGAAAAGCGACAATCAGGTCAACCTCTCCATTGACGTCAAATCCCAGGCTGGTGTCAGAGCCGGACAGTTCGAAATCATCGTCATCGTCGTAGGTGAACTGGAAGTCGATTTCATTGGCAACGCCATTAACCGGCGTGTACTGCCCCTCAAGATAGAGGCTGTAACCACCAATGTCCGGAAATTGGTCCACTAACGGTTCGCCATCCGCACCAAGATCACTACTGCGCAGCGGACCATATTCGATCTCCACTTCATCGTAACGACCCTGTGGCAAACTGAGCTCAGGGAGACTGGGGGTAACTTCATTGGTCAGCAGATTTACAACAAAAGGGCCAACGAACTTGATGTCATCGTCATCGTCGTCCTGATCATCATCGTCGTTCTGATCATCATCCTGCTCCAGCTCGATGCTGCGTATGACGATAAGGGCTTTATTCAAGGTAAGATCACCTGATTTGGCGCCAAGAGTATCAATAACTGGCAATACTACCGATTCGTCCGCATTCCTTACCGCCAACGAGCGGACGGTGTTGGTGCTGTAACTGGGTGCCGTTGCCTGAATGTCCAGAGAGGCGCGGCCAAAACCTGATCCATCTCCGGGATTACAGGCTGTTAACAAGGCTGCTGAGCCGGCCAGGATCGCCAGCGCCAGAGGGCGAGGCCGATGTCCAGTCGCACTGTCTGCGCGCTTAACTATCTGGCTGGTTTGTGTTGTTTCAGTTTGCTTAGTCATCAATGTCACCTTTTCCTGTCTATCAATCACACTCAATGTGACGCCCTTTTGGCTGCCTTGACTCGCCATCAAGCCTACTCGTCAGCTTTGTATGACATGTTTCAATAGTGTTCCGGGTTTGTTGGCAAGCGTTCTCAGCGCGCCCCGGGACCGTTATAGTGGTGACTCCAAGAGGGCAGTTAATGTTTTCAATATTCGCCAGAATTTACAGCACCTGGGTTGGTATCTTAATGATTGCCGGCCTGGCGTTGTTTATTGCGGTAACACTGGTCAACGATTTTCGTTTTAAACGATTTTCCGACCCGCTGCTCAGCGCCACCGCTCAGTTTGTGCAACAGGGGTATCAGCGACAGGATACGGACGAGCGTCGTCAGGCCTGGCTTGAACTGGTATCAACGCTGACCGGCACTAATTGGCACAGTACGGTTGGTCGACTGCAGAGAGCGCAGTTCAGTGATGTTGACTGGGTTGGTGAGACAGTCGCTTATGCTCACCCCCTCGATAACCGGCAAGCATTAAATGTCAGCATCAGTGATTGGGAGCACCTGGCAACGGGCCTTGGACTGCTGGTCACCAACGAGCTGTCTCTGGTCCCTGCTGCACAGCGGGAACAACGACTCGCCGAACTGAACGCCAGCCTGGATATCGACATAGAACGTCTGGGCTGGCGCAACGAGGGCCTGGGCTTTGTTCTGGAACGCGATCTGGACAATGGCCAGGTAGTGGTCGATCGAAACAACGCCCTGAAGGTCTTCTTTGTGTATGTGCCTGCAGGTTCGGAACAAGCTCTGAGGCTAGGGCCTTTACAGGAATTTGTGTGGCTGACACCCAACTTGACACTGCTTATACTGGTTGGTTTTTTATGTGTCACGGCTTTGGCACTCTGGCGGGTGATGCAACCGCTGCAACACCGGTTGACCCTTATGAACCAGGCGATTGACACCATTGCAGACACCGGCGAAGCACCCGACCTGTCGCAACCACAGAACGATGCCCTGACCGAGATGTGGCACCACATTCAATCGATGGCCGAGCGCCTGATCCAGCTGGCCGAACAAAGCCAGCAACTCAACCAGGCCGTGTCCCATGACCTGAAGACACCACTGGCCAGAATGCAATTCGCTCTGGCCATGCTCGACCCGGACGCCCCTCTGACCAAACAGTTGCAGGGCGATGTACGCGAGCTGAATCAACTCATCGATGAGCTGTTGCTGTACCATCAACTGAGCCAGAAACATGCCGGGGCTGGCACCCATACAGAGGCGGTTTACTGCTTCGTCAGCAACGAATTATCCGAGCTGGTCAAACGCATGCAACCCGGTAATGGCCACATCGAACGGGTGCTGGCAGACATCAACAGGGCGGGTATCGACGCTCATCACTGGCGTCGCCTGTGCCGTAACCTGATCAGCAATGCCCTCCAGTATGGTCGGGGCCAGACTCGAGTTACACTGAGCGCCCGCCCTCCCCACCTGGTATTGACCGTAGAAGACGACGGCCCCGGGTTTCGGGACATGAGCCTTGATCACGCCATCAAACCATTTGTCCGGGGCGATAAAGCACGCAACCTTAGCCACAATGGTCACGGCATGGGGCTTACGCTGGTTGCCACCCTGGTCAGGCACTACCGGGGTGAGCTGACGCTTGGGCGCAGCCCACTTGGTGGCGCCGCAGTAACAGTCTCACTGCCCGTACTGAATGACCGGACCATGGTGGCACCGTGAGAGGATTACACTCCTGCATTCGACCCTGCGCTGTGATGGCGACTGCGCTGTTGATCGCCATTAGCGCAGTCTGGGCCGATGATGACTGGGGAGAATGGGACGACCTGCCAGATAACCTGCTTGAATCCCAAAACGACGTCCGGTCGCTTGAAGACTTGTCACAACAGCTGGATCAATTGATCGCTGACCGGGCTGGTGCCTCTGGCACAACTCAAGAACGCCTGCTGGAACGTTGGCTTAGCCAACTCGCGCCAGACGAGCGGCAATCGTTGTCGCTCGACACACTGTTGTCACTCCCGGAAGACTGGACCGACGACCAGTTTGAATCCTGGTACGAGTCATTGGGCGACGAGTCCGGTACGAGCAACATAGAAGACGATGATATTGATGATGATCTTGATGACGACGACGATGATCTGAGTGATGATACCGGTCTGGATGATGACGATGACATGGATGACGAACCAGAAGATGAAGAAGCAGAAGATGTCTGAGCGTTTTTACTGGTATCAGCCCCTGCGACTTTGCCTATGGCTGCTGGTACTGTTACCGGGTGCCGTTGTGGCCGAAACTGACTGGTCGGAAGAACTGAATGCCATTCAACAGTTGCAAGCGGATGGCAACATGGTTCAGGCAATCATCGACCTGGAAGCGCTGCACAGCCAAAACCCTACGGCCACTCGCCTCAAGCTTGAACTGGCGGTACTCTATTTGCAGCTCAACCAGCCTGACACGGCCGAGCGATATTTGACTGAAGTACTCGCCGATCCTGACTTGCCGGTACGTGTACGCATCAATACCCAGGTACTCCTGATTCAGGCGCAGGACGCTCAGGCGGTCAGTGACTATCAATTCAGCAGCTATCTGGAACTCAGCGCGGGGCAGTCGGATCTGACCGACAGTGGCTACAGCCAGGTCGGCGGCCAGGGACAGATGTTGCTGCCCAAAACGGTCTACTACTCAAACCGGCAATCGTATACGGTGCGGCCCCTGATTCGGGCGACAGCATTGTCCCGATATTACCCGCAGAGAAACGACACCCCCTGGCTCGGACGTCTCGAAGGCGGCTTTTCAGTGAGAAGTCCCAAAGCCATCGTACAGCTGACACTGGGCTGGCAACACGACGACTCCCTGGACGGATGGCTGGGCCGGGCCGCCTATGCACAAAGCATGGGAGCTTTTCGTTTACGCCTTGCCCACGATCAATTCTGGCACGACCAGGGCTTCGAGACTGACAGCCTTGCCCTGGTGTCAACAACCCTGGGATCTCGCAGTCGGTTGAGTGTATTCTGGGAAGGCGAACACCTGAACGTCGATACCAACTCGTCAACCGCCCACGACGTGGGTGTTGGCCTGACCAGCGACTTTAACGACTGGGAAACTGAGTTCAATCTGGTTCAGTCGCTGTCCCGTGAAGAACTTGGATTGGAAAACCGGGTGATTTGGCAAGCCGCACCGGACTGGCGGTTACGCCTGCGTTTTGACCTGAATGACCTGACCACCCGCGACCCGTTGGGCTATGCTGCATCAATCAGCCTGCGATGGACCCCATAGGAAGCCGACCATGACCCACACACACACCCGCGATAATCCGCCTCAAGACGAACAACACTCCACTCCGGTGAGTTACGGACGCCTGGCGCTGGTTGAGGACGATGTCGCGTTGAGCGACCTGACCCGGCAATACCTGACCCGGGAAGGATTTGAAGTGCTGACCGTTGCTGATGGCTTGCAAGCACCCGAGCGCATTCAGGCCTGGAATCCGGATTTGGTGATTCTGGACATCATGCTACCAGGGCAAGACGGCCTGGAAGTCTGTCGGCAGATCCAGCGCTTTTATCAAGGGCCCATATTGTTTCTGACGGCACGCGGAGAATCGCTCGACGAAATACTCGGGCTTGAGCTGGGTGCCGATGATTACCTGACCAAGCCGGTGGAACCCCGGGTCTTGCTGGCGCGAATCAAGGCACACTTGCGCCGCAGCCGTCGGATAAATGACCGGCCGGGAGCTGGCGATGGCGCCCTGCTCGACTGGCTGAACGTTGATAAACGCAACCTCAAGGTCACCTGCCAGGGCCGGGATGTTGAACTGACTCAACCGGAATTCAATCTGCTTTGTCTGCTGTATGATCAGCCCGGAGTGATTCACAGTCGGGACGACATCATGCAGTCCCTGCGTGGCATTGAATACGACGGTGTCTCGCGTACCGTGGATATCCTGGTATCCGGCATTCGCCAGAAGCTTGGCTTGGAAAACGCGATACGAACGGTCCGGGGTAAAGGTTACTTGCTGGTGGAATCGCCCTTCTAAACCGGTATTGGCCGGTCTAATTTGTCAGCGCCGCGTCATTTTCATAAACTGGGCGACCATCTGCACAACCGGGTCGATCCATGGTTCACGCCATTGCTTCACACTTGATGGGCGTTGTTGCCGCTCTCGCCTTACTGGTCCATACCATGTTTCTCGGGGTCTTTCTCTACTTTTTTATTGTATTGCGATCAGTGCTGCGGTTTCCGGCCGGCCAGCGTTGGGTGAACCCCTGCATCACGGAAATCGCCGAGCTTTGGATGGGCGGTATTCTATGGTGGTTACAGCGTATGCAAACGACACGCTGGGACATCCAGGGCCTGGGCCAGCTTAACCCCAGAGGCTGGTATCTGGTCACCGCCAACCATCAGTCCTGGGCTGACATTTTCGTCTTGTTTCAGGCTTTTCACCGCAAGATTCCGTTGCTTAAATTCTTCATCAAAAAACAGATGGCCAGAATTCCGGTCGTCGGACAGGCTTGGTGGGCGCTCGACTTTCCTTTTATGGAACGTCACTCCAGGGCTTACCTGAAGAAACATCCGGAGAAAGCCGGACAGGACTTGCTAGCAACGCAACGCGCCTGCGAAAAATTTTCCGCAATGCCCACCAGTGTGATGAACTTTCTGGAAGGCACCCGCTTTTCAGCCCTCAAACACCGGGAGCAGGGGTCACCCTTTTGGTATTTGCTCAAACCCAAAGCTGGCGGTATTGCCTTTACCATCAAGGTGCTGGGCAGTAAATTCAGCGCCCTCACCAACGTCACCATCGTTTATCCGCAAGGCGTTCCAACCTTCTGGGACCTGCTGTGCGGACGCATGAAGCAGGTGACTATGCGGGTTGAAGAGTTGCCCATTCCCGAGCATTTCAGCCAGGGCGACTATCAGAACGATGAGGCATTTCGCCAGGAAGTGCAGGATTGGGTTCAGGGTATCTGGGCTCGCAAAGACCAGCTCATTGACGACTGCCTGGCCGAACACAAGCCTCACTAAGCCGGCAGAGCCGGTCAGCGCCAGCGATCGGCCAGAGTGCTGTCACTCTGGCGGGCGTCTAGCCAGCGCGTTGCCCCATCGGGGCTGGTTTCTTTTTTCCAGAATGGCGCCTCGGTTTTCAAAAAATCCATCAGAAAAGACGCACCGTCAAAAGCTGCCTGTCGGTGAGAGCTGCTAACACCGACAAAAACAATCTGGTCTGCCGGGTGCAAATCTCCCACCCGATGAACGATGCGAATCCGGCTCAGTGGCCATCGTTCGGCAGCCCGGCCTGCCAGGCGCACAAGAACCGTTTCCGTCATTCCAGGGTAATGTTCCAGGTGCAGCCCATGCACGGCTTCGCCTTCATTGAGATCTCTGACCCTGCCGACAAAGAACACCACGGCACCATCCCGGGCATTAGCAGCACAGAGCGCATCGTATTCGGTTTGAACGGTGAAATCCTCGGGGCTAACGCGTACCTCAATGGCGGTTTCAGTCACGATTCAACCTCCCGTCACCGGTGGAAACAGGGCTACTTCGTCGCCTGCTTTGAGGGGATGATTGAGGTGAGTCATCGACTGGTTAACCGCCGTCATCAAAGGCCGTTGCAGTATTGGCTGCCAAGTCGGATGTGCGCGTCCAAGCCAGTCAATGAGTGCATCCAGGTCGGGCACTTCCTCTGCTGGAATGTCCATGGAGGATACGCCCAGCTCTTCGCGCAGCCGTGCAAAGAATTTCACATGGACAACATTTGTCATACGTCTTGCCCGCCCGCAGACCAGTGCCCGGTTTTGCCACCCTGCTTCTCCAGTACCCGGAGCCCTTCAATACGCATGCCCGGATCCACAGCCTTCACCATGTCGAAAAGCGTCAGCGCTGTGACTGAGGCAGCCGTTAGCGCTTCCATCTCAACGCCGGTTTTGCCATCAAGCTTGCACCAGGTTGCGATACGCACACGCCCCTCGTCTCGTTGTAGCTCAAGATCGACACCGATCTTACTGAGCATCAGCGGGTGGCAGAGCGGGATCAGCTGCGACGTCAACTTGGCACCCTGTATACCGGCCACCCGGGCCACGCCAAAAATATCGCCCTTGTGATGGCCGCCCTGCTCTATCAGTGTCAATGCCGCCTCATTCATGTGCACATAGGCCTCAGCCCGAGCTTCGCGCTGGGTAACTGTTTTACCGGACACATCCACCATGTTGGCTTCGCCGCGGTCATTCAGATGACTGAACCCACTCATGAGGCAATCGACTTTAACTGGCCCACAAAATTGCACGGTTTGTGCGTGGAATCCAGTTGCTCGCAGATAATGCCTTCCCAGCCGGTGCGACAGGCGCCGGTCGAGCCCGGCAAGCAAAACACCAGGGTGCCATTGGCGAGACCGGCCAGTGCCCGACTTTGCACAGTCGAAGTACCAATTTCCTGAAAGGACAATTGCCGGAACAACTCACCAAAACCCTCAACGTATTTATCCAGCAGGGGTGCTACCGCCTCAGGCGTGGAGTCGCGACCGGTGAACCCGGTACCACCGGTCATCAGCACCACCTGGGCATCTGCCGAGGCAATCCAACGCGACAGGTGAGCTCGTAGCAGGTAGACCTCATCTTTCTCAATCATCGTTTCAATGACCCGGTGCCCTGCGGCTTCGGCCGCCCCGGCCAGATAGTGCCCCGATGTATCATTGTGACTTCCACGCGTATCGGACACGGTTAATACCACAACATTGAGAGCCTGCGAGGTGCGCGCAGTCTCAGTGGGTGTCGGTTTACTCACCGGTATCTCCTGTCGGCTTGCCTGAGCTGCCGGGCTGAAGATCAGTCACTTTCTGAAATTCGGCCCAGTCCTCAGGCGTATTAAGATTGCAGCGGTCCTGATCAGCCAGAGGTTCGGCCAGCCACCGCCCATTAAAGTGTGACATCAAGGCACGCAAGGATCGCGGGCCATCAGGCCGGTCAAGCCAGGTTGCAAGCGTGTCCACAAGCCCACTGGTCACAGTAACTGACAGTGGCAAGGGTGCGTTGCTATAGGCAACAGGCAGCGATTCATCCTGCGTGTGGCGGATCAACCTGTGTAAACGATCCAGAGGCACCACGGGCATATCGACCGGCACCACTAGCCAGAATGAGGGCTCGGGATGCTGTACCAGAGCGCTGTACAATCCGGCCAGCGGGCCACGGAAATCGGGCCAGGCATCAACAATGCCCTCTGGCCCGCTGTGCCAGACCGGCAAGTCGAGCGCAGCCAACCGCTGGTATTGCCAGCCCAGCAATGTGGTATCCGCCATTGGCAAACGTGCCTTGTCTGTCCCCATTCTGCGACTACGACCACCGGCCAGTATCAATACAGCACCCGGGTCATTCATGACGGTTCACCGCTATCAGCCCCCTATAATGCTCAGATTCTGGGTACCGCCCGTCTGCCCCTCGTGCAGCAAATGGCTCGGTGCCTTATGCTTCAGCAGTGCGGTGAGCTGAGCCTGTAGCTCTGCTGGAGCCACATCCGGCTGCATCCACGGACGAACATCCAGGCCGCTGTCCGAAAACAAACACAGATGCAGTTTACCGGTCGATGAAATGCGCAGGCGATTGCAACTGGAGCAGAAATCCTGACTGTAGGGCATGATCAGGCCAATGCGCCCCTGGTAGTCCGGGTGCCAGAACTCCTCGGCGGGCCCGGCATCCCGTCGCCGCTGCACGGCCTGCCATCCACCGGCCAGCAATTGCTGCTTCACCGACTGGCCACTGATGTGGTGTTCGCGAAAGAAAGCCGGGTGGTCACCGGTCTCCATCACTTCGATAAAACGCAGGGTAACCGGGGTGACCTTGAGCCAGTCGAGAAAAGTCGTCAATTGATCCGGCAACCCACGCATCAGCACCGCATTGACTTTGACTGACAGCCCCTCTGCCATAGCCGCGTCCAACCCGCGCAATATATCGGGCAAGCGGTCATGACCGGTGATGGAGTGAAACTCCGCAGCATTCAGACTGTCTATTGATACGTTCAACTGACTTAAACCGGCCTGGCGCCAGCCAGCGATCCGTTCAGCCAACTTATAGCCATTGGTGGTAAGCGCCACCGTGCGTATCCCGGGCGTCTGAGCAGCGGCATTGATGATCTCAGGCAGATCACGGCGCAACCCTGGCTCGCCGCCGGTGATACGGACCTTTTCAGTGCCCAGAGCCGCAAAAGCGGTCAGCGTCTGTCGGATTTCGGGCAAGGTCAGGAAAGACTGATCAGGCTTTCCCTGATAGCCATCGGGCAGGCAGTAGGTGCACCGAAAATTGCATACATCGGTCACCGATAGCCGCAGGTAGTAGAACCGGCGGCCCATCGCGTCTTGTAACATGCATCACCTTTCCAAGTCGGGAGGCTGGCGCGTTTCCGCGACAACCCTGTTGTTCGTTACCATTGGTGTCGAACAAGGCCCTGGCGTCATATCACAATTGACGTAGACCACCAGGGCTCGGTGGTTTGAATTTCAGGTCGTTAAGTCAGGCTGTTGGTTGCCTCCGCTCACCGGGTGAGCTTTTCCATGCGGTTACTGGAATCATACTCAGACGTTTACCGGTTCACAACTATACATACCTCAGCCCCTCCTCCAGCGCCTGTTCCGGGGTCATATCCTGCGGCGGCATATGCAACCGCTGGCGGACCTCATCACCCTGGCACGACTCCAGATGCACATCAAAGCCCCACAAGCGGTGTACGTGCTTGAGTACCTTTTCCGCGTCTTTATCGAGCGGCACATTGTTATGCCGGGTGTGGCGCAGGGTCAGGGAACGATCACCGCGCAAATTGACATCGACCACCTGAATATTGGGCTCCCTCATACTCAGATTATACTGCTCGGCGAGCATTGCCCGCAGCTTGCGATAGCCCTGTTCATCATGAATGGCGCTGATCTCATACTCACTTTCGTCTTCGTCGTCGTACACCGCAAACAGGTGCATGTCACGCATGACCTTGGGTGACAGGAATTGCTGAATAAAGCTTTCGTCCTTGAAATTCTCCATCGCGAAATGGAGGGTATCGAGCCAGTCTTTACCCGCCAGATCCGGAAACCACTCGCGGTCTTCGTCCGTCGGGTGCTCACAGATACGCTTTACGTCCCGGTAGATGTTAAAGCCCAGAGCATAAGGGTTAAGCCCGGAATAGAACTTCGAGTCGTACGGCGGCTGGTACACCACGGCGGAATGGCTGGCCAGGAACTCCATCATAAAACCTTCCGTAATATAGCCACGGTTGTACATCTCGTTCATCAGGGTGTAATGCCAGAAGCTGGCCCAGCCTTCGTTCATCACCTGGGTCTGGCGCTGTGGGTAAAAATACTGCGCCAGCTTGCGCACAATACGGACCAGTTCACGCTGCCAGGGCTCCAGCAACGGGGCGTTTTTTTCGATAAAATAGAGAATATTCTCCTGAGGCTCGGAAGGGAAAGTTCGGCGTTCCTGCTGGGTTTCCTTGCCCTCGGCCACAGGGATTGTGCGCCACAGCAAGTTCACCTGCTGTTGTTGATAGGCCTCACGCTCTTCTTGCCGGGAGAGTTCTTCCGCGGCCGAAATGGGCGAAGGCCGCTTGTAGCGGTCAACGCCATAGTTTTGCAATGCATGGCAGGAGTCCAGTATCCGCTCCACCTCACGCACGCCATAGCGTTCTTCGCATTGGGTGACGTATTGCTTGGCAAACACCAGGTAATCAATGATAGCCGTGGCGTCAGTCCAGGTTTTGAACAGGTAGTTGTTTTTGAAAAATGAATTGTGTCCATAGCAGGCATGAGCGATTACCAGCGCCTGCATGGGCATGGTGTTCTCTTCCATCAGATAGGCGATACACGGGCTTGAGTTGATGACAATCTCATAGGCAAGGCCCATAAACCCTCGCTGATAGTTCTGCTGGGTTTGCAGAAATTGCTTGCCATAGGACCAGTGATGGTACCCCAGCGGCATACCAATGGATGAATAGGCGTCCATCATCTGCTCGGAGCTGATTATCTCGATCTGGTTGGGGTAGGTATCCAGCCGGTACTCCTGGGCAATCTGACTGATAACCCGGTCGTACTCCTGAATCAGCGGGAATGTCCATTCACTGCCGGTCGAGATGGGCTTTTGTGTCATGTGGTTTTCCTCTGAAACAATTGACGGAAGACCGGATAAATATCAGACGGGTCAATGATCTGTTCCATCGCAAACTGCTCCGGAAACGCAGACTGAACATCTTCATAAGCGTGCCAGAGTGCCTGGTGATCACGCGGCGTGATTTCGATATAGGAATAGTATTGCACCAGTGGCATGATCGCCTTGGCCAGTAATTCCCGGCACTGGGGCGAATCGTCGTTCCAGTTGTCGCCATCCGATGCCTGGGCCGCATAGATGTTCCAGGCATTGGCCGGGTAGCGCTCGCTTATGACGTCACCCATCATTTTCAAGGCACTGGAAACGATGGTGCCACCGGTTTCCCGGGAGTAAAAGAACTCCTCTTCGTCAACCTCTTTGGCACTGGTGTGGTGGCGGATGAAAACCACTTCAATCTTTTCGTAATTGCGCCGCAAAAACAGATACAGCAGCAGAAAAAACCGCTTGGCCATATCCTTGGTGTTCTGAGTCATGGACCCGGAAACGTCCATCAGGCAAAACATAACCGCGGCATTGCTGGGCACAGGTACGCGTTCATTGCGATTGAAACGCAGGTCGAAATCGTCGATGAAGGGCATCCGCCGGATCTTTTGATCAAGCCGCTCAATTTCTTCCCGCCAGGCCAACAGGGAGTGGGCATCGCGTAATGCTTCATCTTTTTCATGCTCCTGTTCTACCAGGACTTTTAATTGTTTCAACCGGCGCCGTGACTTACCACTGAGGGCAATTCGCCGGGCATGGGCATTGCGCAATGAACGAACGATGTTGATTCGGTTTGGCACACCCTGGCTGCTAAAACCGGCGTGACGGTAGACATGATCGCTCATCTCCTTGAGTTCTTTGCGCACCAGGTTGGGCAATTCCAGATCCTCGAACAGAAACTCCAGAAACTCGTCCTGGGTAATGTTGAAGGTAAAATCATCCAGACCCTCACCGCTGTCAGACGCATCACCACTGCCCTGCCCCTTGCCACCGCCGCCCCCTTGCGGTTTGCGAATGCGGTCGCCGGAACGAAATTCCTTATTACCCGGGTTGATGATATTACGCTGACCGCCCCGGCCATGACCGAAAACCGGTTCAGAGATGTCTTCAGACGGAATGGAGATGGATTCGCCGTGTTCCATATCGGTAATCGAGCGTTTGTTCACCGCCTCGTTCACCGCCTTTTTGATGTGCTTGCGATACCGCTCCAGGAATCGCCGACGATTAACCGCACTCTTGTTCTTTCCATTTAACCGACGGTCAATCACGTAGGAATTCATCATACTGTGACCTCAATGTGTCGGGCTGATCAGCAACCGGGGCTATCGGGTATTTGAATAACCAGATAGCCCGGTACTTCACGACTGATCAGGACGACTTGCGCACTCTCAGATACCATTCACTCAGCAGGCGCACCTGCTTCTCTGTGTAACCCCGGTTAACCATGCGCCGCACAAAGTCCTGATGTTTCTTTTCATCATCGTTAGACGACTTGGCGGAATAGGAAATAACCGGCAACAGGTCCTCTGTGTTCGAGAACATTTTTTTCTCAATGACGGCACGCAGTTTTTCATAGCTCTGCCAGCTCGGGTTGCGACCTTCATTGTTTGCCCGGGCGCGCAGTACAAAGTTGACGATCTCGTTGCGGAAATCTTTGGGGTTGGAGATACCCGCAGGCTTCTCGATCTTTTCCAGCTCCTCGTTCAGTGCCGCCCGATCCAGTATCTCACCGGTTTCCGGGTCCCTGAATTCCTGATCCTGTATCCAGAAGTCGGCATAGGTAACATAGCGGTCAAAAATATTCTGGCCGTACTCGGAATAGCTTTCGAGGTAAGCGGTCTGAATTTCCTTGCCGATAAAGTCTACATAACGGGGCGCGAGGTACTCTTTGAGGTGCGCCAGGTACCGATCATGGACCTCCTGGGGAAACTGCTGTTGCTCGATCTGATCTTCAAGCACGTAGAGCAGATGCACCGGATTGGCGGCGACTTCCGTCGCATCGAAATTGAATACCTTTGACAGTATCTTGAACGCGAAGCGAGTTGATAACCCATCCATCCCCTCGTCGACACCGGCGGAATCCTTGTATTCCTGAATGGTTTTGGCTTTGGGGTCAGTGTCTTTCAGATTTTCGCCATCGTAGACACGCATCTTCGAATAGACGTTCGAATTTTCCGGTTCTTTGAGCCTTGAGAGTACCGAAAACTGCGCCAGCATCTTCAGGGTGTCCGGTGCACAGGGAGATTCGGCCAGAGAACTGTTTTCGATCAGTTTTCGGTAGATGTTGATCTCTTCAGTTACCCGACTGCAATAAGGCACCTTGACGATAAACACCCGATCCAGAAACGCTTCGTTGTTTTTGTTATTGCGAAACGCCTTCCACTCGGATTCGTTACTGTGCGCCAAAACCGTGCCGGAGAACGGAATCGCACTCATGCCTTCTGTCGCGTTGTAGTTCCCTTCCTGAGTAGCGGTCAGCAGAGGGTGCAGCACCTTGATCGGTGCCTTGAACATTTCGACAAATTCCATCAGACCCTGGTTCGCTTTACACAAAGCGCCAGAGAAGCTGTAAGCATCCGGATCGTTCTGGGGGAAGTCCTCAAGCATGCGGATATCGACCTTGCCCACCAGCGCTGATATGTCCTGATTGTTCTCATCGCCAGGTTCGGTTTTTGCGACCGCAACCTGATCGGTGATGGAGGGAAAGAGTTTCACTACACGGAACTGACTGATGTCGCCACCATACTCGTGCAATCGCTTAACCGCCCAGGGCGACATGATTGAACGCAAGTAACGGGCCGGGATTCCATACCGCTCTTCAAGAATGGCGCTGTCTTCATCCGGATCAAACAGGCTCAGCGGACTTTCATAAACGGGCGATCCCTTAATCGCATAAAAAGGCACCGTTTCAATCAATTGCTTCAACCGCTCAGCCAGGGATGATTTACCACCCCCGACCGGGCCCAGCAAATACAGGATCTGCTTCTTCTCTTCCAACCCCTGGGCAGCGTGGCGAAAATAGGAAACGATCTGTTCGATCGGCTCTTCCATGCCATAAAATTCTTCAAAAGCCGGGTAGCGCCGGATGATTTTATTGGAAAAAATACGGCTCAACCTGGAGTCTTTGGCAGTATCGATAACCTGAGGTTCACCAATTGCCGCGAGCATGCGCTCGGGGGCCGAGGAATAGGCCATCGGATCCTCTTTGCACAGGCTGAGGTATTCCTCCAGGGAATACTCCTCGAGCAGTCTGGCTTCGTAACGTGACTGAAAATGCTTGAAAATATCCATGAACGACCCCCTAAAAAGCTATCAAGCAGGCTCCTTCCATGAGCGATGTCTATCATGCTTCAGTGTCTATCAATTCACTGGCTTTATTTTTTGCAAAGAGCGCGCCAGCGTATAAAACCAGTCAGGTAAGGTGAGGTGCCGGCCACCCGGCGAACTCCTTTTTTCAAAGTATAGGCGTTGAAAGATGAACCCTGGCTGAAAGCACTTCAACCTGGAATTTCCAGTTCTCTTACAGCCTTAAGGTTAGTCCAGACGCCGTGCAATGGCAGGCAAATAGGGGATTTTTTTGACAATTTACAGTTGGATAACAAGCACCGAACTGACTCGGCAGTCGTTCCGGCTGATGATAGGTGCCGACTCTAGAGCTGCCAGTCAACCGGCGTTTGACCCGTACTGCGCAAGTAGGCATTTGCTGCAGAAAAATGACCCGACCCAAACCAGCCACGATGCGCCGACAACGGCGATGGGTGCGGGGCCGTCAGAACGCAATGACGCTGACGGTCAATCATTTGACCTTTCTTTTGGGCGTAGCTGCCCCACAGCATAAAGACAACGTTATCCCGGCTCTGATTGATGTGTTCGATCACCGCATCGGTTACCGTCTCCCAACCTTTTCCACGGTGCGCATTAGCCTGGGCCTGCTCAACCGTCAGCACTGCGTTCAACAGCAGTACACCCTGATTGGTCCAGGGCGTGAGATCACCGCTTTCGGGTGGATTGAACGCTACATCGTTGCTTAATTCCTTGAAGATGTTGCGCAAACTGGGCGGGAATGTAAGCCCCGCAGGGACCGAGAAACTCAGACCCTGGGCCTGGCCCGGCCCATGATAGGGATCCTGCCCCAATATAACGACCTTGACCTTCCCGACCGGCGTTGCATTTAACGCCCTGAACACCAACTCCGCAGGCGGATAGATCTGCACACCCTCGCCCGCACGCTGATTAAGCCATTGAATCAGCGCGCATTGTTGTGGCCTTGCCAGTACCGATGACAGTGCCATTCGCCAACCCGGGCCGGTCAGGGCGAGATCCGGATCCAGTGACCAGCGTGTGTCAGTTGGCGTTGGGTGCATCACAGGCTCAATCCTCACATACCTGAATCAGCGCACGCCGCTGAACATTGCCGGCCAGCATGGCATCAATCCGTGGTCCCAGCTGGTCCAGTGTCAGCGTATCGCTCAGGGCACTGAGCATCGGTAGTTTCCAGAGACCGGCATACTTGGCCAGAACCCGGGTTCTGGCGTCCACAGGTGCATCGGCACTGGCAATACCGAGCAGGTTTACCCCGCGCAGAATGAACGGGAAAATGTCGGCTGGAATCGCCGTGCCACCAACGATGCCGCAGGCAGCCACTGAGCCGCCATAGCGCAGACTTTTGAGAATATTGACCAGTGTATGATCGCCAATGGTATCGATGGCTCCGGCAAACAGGGCCGGTCGCAGCGCTTTCGGCTCCGGCTCGCTCAAGGCCTCACGGGGCAGAATATCTGTTGCCCCCAACTGTCTTAGCCAGTCATGGGCATCGACCTTACCCGTGACGGCGGTGACCTTATAGCCCAATGTTGCCAGCAAATGGACGGCCAGGCTGCCTACCCCTCCGGTGGCACCGGTTACCAGCACCGGCCCTTCATCAGCGCGCACACCCGTTTCGATCAGTTTTTCCAGGCAATAGGCTGCCGTTACCCCGGCGGTGCCCAGGCGCATGCTATCGGCCATCGTCAGGCCTGTGGGCAGTGTCACCACCCAATCTGCCGGCACACAGACGTAATCGGCAAAGCCACCCTGAGTGTTCATACCCAGGTCGAACCCGATCACCGCGACCTGCGTTCCGGGTTGAAATCGGCCGGAATGGTCTCGCTCAACGACACCGGCGGCATCAATGCCTGGTGTGTGAGGGTAGTATCGGCTAACACCCTTGTGGCCATTGGCAGAGAGCGCATCCTTATAGTTCAACGATGACCAGTGCACCCGAATCAGCACATCATGATCGGGCAATTCGGTGATAGCCCGGTCTTCAAGGGTGCGAGTCACCCCCTGATCGGTCAGGTGTATACGTAACGCTCGATAGGTGGTCATGATCGCCCCTTGTCACTCGACTGTGGTTACTCGACTGATGTCGCTGAATTGTTGCGAATGAATTGCTGCCATTGAAATACGGGTTTGAAGTCGAATCGCACCAACCGTTCAGCGGGGCCTGAGCCCACCCCCACTGAACGGGTGCTATCAGTCTATCCAATGTTAACCAAAGCGGTTATACCGCTTTAGTCGCCTTCAAACTCACACAGGGCGCGAACGGTATAACCCGCATGAGCCAGAGTCTGGCTACCCCCCAGATCAGGCAGATCAACAATGGCCGTGCACTCAACCACCTCCGCACCGAGACGCTGCACCAGGGAACAAGCCGCTACCAGAGTGCCTCCGGTGGCGATCAGGTCGTCAATCACCAGCACTCGCTGACCCGATTTGAGCGCATCGGCGTGGATCTGCAACACCGCCTGGCCGTATTCAAGTTCGTAGGCTTCTTCCAGGGTGTCGAACGGCAACTTTCCTTGCTTGCGCACGGGCACGAACGCTGTGTTCAACTGGTACGCCAGCGGAGCACCCAATATAAAACCACGGGCATCAATACCGACAACGGCATCGATATGATAATCAAAGTAACGATGTACGAAGGCATCAATCAACTGGCGAAACACCCGCGCGTCGGACAACAGCGTGGTGATGTCGCGAAACTGAACACCGGGCTTGGGCCAGTCCGGTACGGTGCGGATATGAGCCTTTGGGTCGAAGACACCCATAAGAGGGTCGTTTTTTTGCACTGACATGAGTTCACTCTGAATAAAAAACGGGGCCATTGTAGCGGCCCCGTTTCGATTTCGCGATGACGACCGTTGCAACGGCCAGCCCGCTATTACAAGAAAATGTAATGCAGCAGCGCCGCAGCAGCGATGATGTACACGCTGATGTTGACGTCTTTCGCCTTGCCAGCCAATACCTTGACTACCGCATAGGTAATGAAACCGGCCGCAATGCCTTCTGCAATTGAGTAAGTCAGCGGCATCATGACGGCCGTTACAACCACAGGCGCCGATTCAGTCAGGTCTTTCCAGTCAACACTGGAAATCGACGAGATCATCAGCACAGCCACGAACAGCAACGCCGATGCGGTAGCGTAAGGCGGTATCATTTGCGCCAGTGGCGAAAAGAACAGCGCCAACAGGAACAAAACCGACACAGTCAGTGCGGTCAGCCCCGAGCGACCACCCGCCGCGATACCAGCACCACTTTCGATGTAGCTGGTCGTGGTGGAAGTACCCAGTATTGAACCGGCAACAGAGGCTGTACTGTCGGCCATCAGCGCCTTGCCCAGGCGCGGCAGCTTGCCGTCTTTATCGAGCAGGTTACCTTCTTTGGCGACCGCAACCAGGGTGCCCGAAGTATCGAAGACGTCAACGAACAGAAACGCCAGGATAACCGCAATCAAACCCAGTTCCAGTGCACCGAAAATGTCCAGCTTGAAGAAGGTAGCGCTCAGGCCAGACGGCATGGACACAACGCCGTTGTATTCAACCAGGCCAAAGAAGAAACCCGCCACTGTCGTGGCAAGAATGCCGATAATGACGCTGCCGGTAACGCCACGGTGGTGCAAAGCGGTGATCAGTGCGAAGCCCAGAAAGGCCAAAACCACCTGCGGAGAGCTCATGTCACCCGGGCCGACCAGAGTCGCGTCATTGTTCACAACAATGCCCGCGCCTTGCAGCCCGATAATGGCCAGAAACAAACCGATGCCGACGGCGATACCGGTTTTCATCGACGCCGGAATGGCGTTAATAATCCACTCACGCACTTTGAACGCGCTGAGCAGTACAAACAAAATACCCGACCAGAACACACAGCCCAGGGCAACTTCCCAACTGACGCCCATGCCCATCACGACACCAAAGGTGAAGAATGCATTGAGACCCATACCCGGTGCCAGCGCTACCGGATAATTGGCCAGCAGACCCATGATGCCGGTCCCCAGGGCGGCAGCAATACAGGTAGCCACAAATACAGCATCAAAAGGCATGCCTGTCGCGGACAGAATGCCCGGATTCACGGCGATGATGTACGCCATGGTCAGGAAGGTAGAAATACCCGCAAGCACTTCGGTGCGAACATCGGTTCCGAGTTCTTTCAGCTTGAAGAATTGTTCCAGCATGATGATTCCTATTGTAGGCAACCCAACAGGGCGTTCTATCGAACACGGCCTGATTGTCAGCCACCTTTTTTTTGTGGTTTTTTTCGTTACAGCTGTGATGTTGTGTTACAGCTGTGGTTTTTTGTAACAGCGGCGATTTTCGCAGACTTTACACCCGCAAGCACCTCTGGACCGCTTGGTCAGCTTTTACGTTAGCAGGTGTTGTGCCAGAAGGGAGGAAATCATCAAAATGAAGCGACAGGAACCGGCTTGCGATGCGCAAGCCGGCTAGCAGAGATTACTAAGGATGCAGTTTCAGTGTCGCCAGGGTTCGTTGGCGTACCTGGTCCAGCAAATCGGCATCCTTGACCAGAGACTGACCGTACGAGGGCACCATGGTCTTCATCTTTTGCTGCCAGGCTGCATTGTTCATGCGCTCGGCAAAGCAGGTTTCTATGATGTTGATCATGGTCTGTGCCGCCGTCGACGCGCCGGGCGAGGCCCCCAACAGCGCAGCCAGGCTGCCATCGGCCGTAGAAATAACCTCAGTTCCGAACTCCAGCTTGCCACCGACGTCCGGGTCTTTCTTGATGATCTGCACCCGTTGCCCGGCGATCGCCAGTTCCCAGTCTTCGTCTCGGGCATTGGGGTAGAACTTGCGCAGAGCATCGACGCGGGATTTGTGCGATTGCATGACTTCACTGATCAGATACCGGGTCAGGTCCATGTTGCCCAGCCCCGCGATCAGCATGGGTTTGAGGTTATTGGGCCGAACCGATTTGACCAGGTCAAAGAAGGAGCCCTGCTTCAGGAACTTGGTGGTAAAACCGGCAAAAGGACCAAACAGCAGCGCTTTCTTGCCGTCGATAATGCGCGTATCCAGATGGGGGACCGACATCGGCGGGGCACCCAGAGGCGCTTTGCCATAAACCTTCGCATGATGCTGTTCAACAATCTCAGGCGTGCGGCACACCAGCCACTGGCCACTGACCGGGAAGCCACCATAGCCATCCCCTTCGGCTGCACCTGATTTCTGCAACAAAGGCAGAGCACCGCCACCGGCGCCCAGAAAGACAAAGCGAGCATCTACCGCTTGTATCTGACCGGTTTGGGTATCTTTCAGAGTGATAGCCCAGCGACCGTTGTCTTTCTGGTTCAGGTCAACAACCTCATGCGATAGCTTCAGTTCAAAGCCTTCTTGCTGCTCAAGATGGGTGACCAAATGACGCGTCAGTGCCCCAAAATCGACATCAGAACCATAGCGAACCCGGGTTCCCGCCACTTTTTGGTGCGGATCGCGATCTTTCATGATCAACGGCATCCACTGGCGCAACACCTCAGGATCGTCAGTGAACTCCATGTCTTTGAACAAATGGTGGGCTTTCAGGGTTTCAAAACGCTTCTTCAGGAAAGCCACATTGTCGTCGCCCCAGACGAAACTCTTGTGCGGGGCCGTGTTGATGAACCGGCCTGGCTCAGGCAATGCACCCTGCTCGACCAGATAGGACCAGAACTGAAGACTCACTTCAAAAGCTGAATTGATGGCAAAAGCTTTGGTGGTATCGATGCTGCCATCGTCCTTCACCGGCGTGTAATTGAGTTCACAATAGGCGGCATGGCCAGTACCGGCATTGTTCCAGCCGTCACTGCTTTCCTGGGCAACGCTGCTTTGCTTCTCCAGCATCAGGATCTCGAAAGTGGGATCCAGCTGTTTCAACATCATCCCCAGGGTGGCGCTCATGGCACCGGCACCAACTAACACAACATCTGTAGTGATTGCAGTCATTAGGATCTTCGCCCGCAGAAAAGTAAGCATTGGGAACGGGTACTGGACACTTTTTCGATGCGCGAAAGCGTCGTCGGCATCGGTTTATACAAGCATCAGTCGAGGTCAGACCGGTTCCTGAAATCTTGAAAGCCCACCATGGCGGCGGATTAAAGCGAGTGTTTGCTAACCCGCATCGCCAACAGTAAAGCCAATCGCAGCGAATTATACGGATTCTGTAACAAATGTCTTGAACAAAGCGCAGAACAGCGATCATCCATTTGGCGTATAGACGTTACGACCCGGGTCGTTTTCCAGTTTACCCGGGTATGGATTTGTTTTTCATGAACCATAAAAAAAGCCGGGATATCCCGGCTTTTCAATGAGTATGCAACCCGTTCAGTCGTGTGTGATGTCCAACATCAGGTACTTGTACGAAACCTGATCACCTTTCTGCAGGGCACGGGTCCTCGAATCGGCCGTCAGCGTCAGCGAGTATTCAGGATCGTCCTCATAAGAGGTACCTGTTGCGCCGGTTTCGCCCGCCACCAGGGTATTGCGAACCCAGGCACGGTAATGATCTTCATACAGAACATCGTCTTCTGTCGGGCTGACTGCCGGGGCCTGATCCAGCGTCAGGGCCGTACCACCGTCGGCAAACTCAATCCCGACCGTTTCTGTCACCGGATACCAGATGAATCGATCACCCTCCGTCAGGTAGTGAGTAATAACGCCACTGGCTTCAAAGGGCGTGTCGGCTGTAGCAACCAGATCAGCCGTATCGACAATGTAGACACCACCAGCCCCGGAAACCGCCATAACGACCTGCACCTTGCCGTCTTCTTCATGCTCGGCAACGGACAATGCTGTGGTCTCATCCACGCCAAACCCAAAACGCACTCCGGCTTGTTCAACCAGTCTAATCAAACGGGTTTCGCGGGCACGCTCTGAGAAGTGCGTGTCCGTTACGCCCCAGGGAAAGGAGCCCATACCCCCGGTGATTTCATGATTACTGGCATCGTAACCATTCACCAGTGCATCGTGAGCGGAGCCTGCAGTAATCATGGGGTTTGTGGGTGCGGCAACGGTCAACTGACCACCACTTTGTACTGCAGCACCGGCTGAGGTTCCGCCAATCACCAGTTGACCGCTTTGCTGACGCTCTACTATGCGCTCAAGCTCAGCACTGTCGTGACGGACGTCGCCCTCAAACGCAACCAGTGCATCAAAGGTACGTACCTGGTCACCGCCGTTGATAAACAGGCCATCTGCTGAATCAATGACGCCCTGAAGACCCTGATCACAGGCGGCCATATGGGCGTCGAAGTAATCGGGATAGAGCATGTCCAGATGCGCTGCAGATGCATAATCGCTGTGGTAGGCCGAGAGCCAATCGCAACGCCCTTCATCATGTGCGCGACGATAAGCGCGATCCAATGGTAACCATTGTGCATCGGCACCGGCCTGTTCAAACAACCCAACGTAATAATCGGCCGCAGCATAACTGTTCGCCGACGAAGACGTCATTACCAGCACCGTTGGGGTTTCATTGCCACTGGCTTCGCGCGCCTGTTCAACAAAGGCTTCATAGATGCCTACTGCATCGGCATCCGTAGAATCCGACAGACCCACATATTCAACGGCACGCTCAAAATCGACCAGCTCATCAATCAATAGCTCAAGAATCTTGTAACGAACAACGCCGGGCAAGTCGTTCCAGAGATCAAGGCCATTTTCATAACCATCAACGCTGGTTTCTTTTAAAGCCAAAAGCAATTGATCCTGCTTGCGCGTCTCGACACTGATCAGTTCACCAACAACTGTCTTAATCACAACCTGGTCGTCTGACAATACTTCAGCTGCCAGCGCATCCACCATGGCATTCACCGCAGCGGACTTGGCAGCGGTAACCGTGTAATTCAGGCGTTGATCCGCTTTTTTCAATCCTTCAAACGTGGCGTACTGCGCTGAGGAACTGTCAAACCAGATACTGTCGCCATCGACACCCTCGGGTAAACCGGGAACTTCAACGTCTGTAATGTTGATGAAGTCGGCTCTAAAGTCTTGCCAGTCTGCGTATTCGAGATCCGCTCCCAGCTGATCCTGAAGATAGTTCAGAATCAACTCAACACCGGTTTTAAAGTCCGGATCCGTTTCCCAGGAAGGGTCGGCCACAAGGGCATCAATTTTCACCTGGCTCAGTTCAACCGGCTCGGTCAAAGCGACGGCAACAGTGGCATCCGGATCACCCTGCTCTGCCCAGTAGGCATCCCAGTCTTCACAGTAACCCGGCTGTACGCTCGAGCAAACACTGGCCGCACCACCGACAAGCTGTGAACGCATGGAAATCGACGTCTCTGTTTCGGTATCAGTATCGTTATCGTTGGAAGAATCATTGTTCGAACTGGCGTTACAGCCGGTGAGCACTGCGGCTGCAGCCAACGTAAGCACCAGGGAGTTAAGAGTATTTTTCGACTTCATAGAATCACCTGTCCACGACGAACTGCGCGAGTTCATCACGAAAAAAATTGAGGATTATTCAGAATCAGGCCGGGGTGAATCAAACGACTAAGTCAATCGTCATGCACACGCGAACCAGGCGAAAACGGCACGCGAATTCACGGAACGTGAACGATCAGACTGTCGAATAAAACGGAGGCCGGATATTACTCAAAGGACAGGCAGTGGCTATTCGTCAAACCACTCGCTGAGGTAGAAAGCTTTGCAGGGGAAGGCCCGATAGTGGCCTCTTACATTGGTCATCATAATGGACTACGGCACCGTTTCCGTATGCCTTTACCCTCGTGTTGATGGCTTTTGTTTTTATCATTTAACGTGAACGGACTGCAGCGTCACCAACATCCATCCCGTTTTTTTTGCCTGTACATGACTTTTTATCTGCGCAAAAAGCACATCCAATGTAGGACTATTCGGGGGTCGATGACAAGTATCTTTGCCGGGAAATCGCTAAAAATTAATACCAGGTCGCATTCCTGTAATTCTAACCGGGTTTGAATCAGGCGTCGGGCCATTTTTTGTCTACACGGGGCGACACCCGGGTTAACAATTCATAGCCTACCGTGCCGATATGTGAAGCGACTTCATCGACGCTGAGGTGTTCGCCCCACAGTTCAGCTGAGTCACCCAGTTGAACATTGGCGATGTCGGTCACATCGACCGTTATCATATCCATCGACACCTTTCCCACCAGAGGAACCCGCTGCCCACCTAACCAGACTGGCGTGTTGTCCGGTGCGTGGCGCGGGTATCCGTCACCGTAGCCAATCGCGAGCGTGGCTATCCGGCTTGGCCTGCTGGCTTGCCAGCGAGCACCATAACCGACCCAGTCTCCGGCTGGCACAGTCCGAAGTGCGATCACCGGTGCGGTTAGCTGCATGACCGGCCTCAGGCCCAATTCCAGGCCGGTTTTAGCAAAGCCCGGTGAAGCCCCATACAACATGATCCCAGGTCGTACCCAGTCGGCATGGCTGTCCGGCCAGGCCATGACGCCGGCGGAGTTCGCCAGGCACAGCTGCACGCCCGGCACTGCCTGCGCCAATTGATTGAAGCGGTCTATCTGCAGTGCCGTATAGGAGGTTTCAGGTTGGTCTGCGCTGGCGAAATGCGTCATCAGGTTAACAGCCTGACCCGGTTGAATCGCCTGAATCCGGCGAACGAAGTCAGGGACTTGCTCCGGATTAACGCCCAAACGGTGCATGCCGGTATCGACCTTCAACCAGATAACCTGACGTTCGATCCGGTCGGCCATAGCCTCCAGAACCGCCAGTTGTTCGGTTTGGTGCACAGCCGTATCGCAACCCAGGCGCACGGCATCCAGCGCTTGCAGTGGGCCCAGCGTCCCTTCCAGTAATAGAATCGATGCCTCGATTCCGGCGTCTCTAAGCGTTTGCGCTTCTGCCAGCGACGCGACGGCGAAGCCATCAGCCTGATGCAGCGCTTGCGCTGCCTGAACGGCACCATGGCCGTAGCCATCGGCTTTAACCACTGCCCAGATTCGGGCTTTGGGCGCCAGCGCTTTGACCCGCTGCAAATTGTATTGCAGAGCAGAGGGGTCCATGGTTGCACAGGTACCGCGACTCATTCGTTTTGCCAGTCGCCGTATTGCTCCGGCGCCAGGTTTTCGAATCGGCTGTATTGCCCCAGGAAGGCGACCCGACAAGTGCCAATAGGACCGTTTCGTTGCTTACCGATGATCAGCTCAGCGATGCCTTTGTCACTGGAGTCTTCGTTATAGACCTCGTCGCGGTAGATGAACATGATGATATCGGCATCCTGCTCGATCGCACCGGATTCTCGAAGATCCGAATTCACCGGTCGTTTATTGGGTCGCTGTTCAAGGCTTCGGTTCAACTGGGACAGTGCCACCATGGGGCAGTTAAATTCTTTAGCCAGAGCTTTCAGCGACCGGGAAATCTCGGAAATCTCGCCAGTACGGCCTTCGGTAAAGCCCTTAATCTTCATCAACTGAAGGTAATCGATCATGATCAGGCCTATGTCGCCATGCTCTCGCACCAGGCGCCGCAACCGACTGCGCATCTCATTCGGGCTGATACCGGGGGTATCATCAATAAAGAGTTTGCGGTCTTTAAGCAGGTTAACCGCCTTGGTCAGCTTGGGGAAATCGTCCTCATGCAGCTTGCCCGTCTTCACCCGACCCATATCAATGCGCCCCAGTGACGCAATGGACCGGGTGATGATCTGATCTGCCGGCATTTCCAGACTGAACACCACCACCGGTTTCTCCTGGTTCAGCGTCGCCTCTTCAACCAGGTTCATGGCAAGTGTGGTTTTACCCATGGAGGGGCGCGCCGCAAGGATCATCAGATCCCCGGCTTGCATACCGGTGGTCATCTTATCGAGGTCGGTAAAGCCTGTAGACACACCGGTGATGTCGCTGTCGGAGTGGAACAGTTCATCAATACGCTGAATGGCCCTGTCGACCAATGGGTTGACGTGAACCAGGCCACCATCCTGATCAGCCCTCTCCTCGGCAATCTGAAAAACCTGTCGCTCGGCGTCGTCCAGTATGGACTCTGCGTCCATACCCCGGGGGTCATAGGCTTTGCTGGCGATGTCATTGGCAACGGCAATCAACCGCCGCAGGACCGACCGCTCCTGAACAATTTTGGCGTAGGCAACCAGGTTACCAATCGAGGGCGTGTTCTCAGCCAGATCGTTCAGGTACTCCATACCGCCAACGGCATCGAGCTGCTTCTCGTTATCGAGTGCCTCACCCAGGGTAATAACGTCGAGCGGCTGAGTCTGCTCTGCCAGCCGGATCATCATCCGATACACCTGCCGGTGCTCATTGCGGTAGAAATCGTCGGGCAACAGGATCTCAGCGACGTTATCCCACTGGCTATTATCGATCATCAGCGCACCCAGCACCGACTGCTCCGCCTCCAGCGAGTGCGGCGGCACCTTGAGTCCGGCCAACTCGTCGTTGTGGGAAAACAGATCGTCTTCGAGGGTATCGGTCATAGCGCGTAACTCATCGGGACCTTCAGCACAGAGAACAGGGCCGACTATGGTATCGGTTTGAGTCACTAATTGGGAGAGCCGGAGGTGCCAGGGGATGGTGTCTTGCTCCGGAATTGGCACCCAACCGAGTGTCAGGTGCCGGGTAACCCTATCTGGGGAAGTCCGCAGCATGGATGCTGCGGTCTAGGCCCCAGGGATTGGTTGAGTGGGCGGCATCCCGCCCGACCCCAGATAGGGTTACCCGGTGCATGACACGGGCTCCTGGCACAGAGCATACCCAGTGCCTGACACGAATTCCGGGCACAAAAAAACGGGAGGCAGGGGGCGCACCAAGTGCGCTCCTGTCTCCCGTTCTGTGTCAGAACCGTATCAGCCGTGAATGACGGCTAAATCAGGCTTCCGGTACCACGATGATGTGAACCGAGGCTTCAACATCCGGATGAACCTGGATGGTGATGTTGAACTCACCGGTGTTACGGATCGGACCAGCAGGCATTTTGACTTCAGCTTTGCTGATTTCAACGCCAGCAGCTGCGACCAGATCAGCCACATCGCGCGGACCGATCGAACCGAACAGTTTGCCTTCGTCACCGGCGTTCGCTTGAACGGTCAGTTCGATTTCAGCCAACTTCTCGGCACGCTCGTGAGCAGCGGCCAGTTTTTCGGCTTCCGCCTTTTCGAGCTCGGCACGACGCTCTTCAAATACTTTAACGTTGTCCTTGCTGGCAGGAACAGCCTTGCCTTGCGGGACCAGGTAGTTACGTGCGTAACCGTTTTTTACGTTAACGGTGTCGCCCAGAACACCCATCTTGCCAACTTTCTCAAGCAGGATAACTTCCATCTCGCTTACCTCATTCGTCATTCCGGTCCGGAGCTTTGCGTAGTCGTGTTCGTATATCGAACACGCCGTCTACAACAGCACCCAGCACCAGTAATGGTAAAATGAACTGATTGAGCAGCAGGCCACCGACATAAAATGCGATCAACCACTGCCCACCCATATTCGTTTTCGCGATTACCCCATGCACCAACGCCACACCGGCGAATAACAAGGGCAACAGCAACAACAGCATGGCTGCAGGCTTCACTGCGTAAGCCAGGCCAGCCAGTAACACCAGCGCTATCAACAAGCGGCCGCTGATTCTCAGCGTGTGGAATTCCTGTCGAAACCCACCCGGGTTATACAACCCGGCTTGCCAGTAACGCGCCAACACCAAACACAACAGCGCTTCAAGGAGTTCTACGGTCATCACCAGAAAAGCCGCGTTGGGCTTCACCGACTCCAGCATCTGCCATAAAGGCTGAGTGGTATCGGTACCGGCAACCCCCAGTTGTACCTGGGTAATCACCGCTTCAAAACGATCGTTAAGCAAGCCCTGGGCGGCTAATGCCAGCGCAATACCCATCAGGGCTGCAACCGACAAAAGCACCGGCCAGTTCTGCACCGATCGCATCACCATCGCCAACAGCGCGGTGACCGGCAATACCAGCAGAGGCAGAACCATTCCGGTCCATTGCCAGGAAATAAGCCCCCCTGCCAAACTCCACAACAGCACCTTGGTGCCTTCGGTGGCGCCACGCCGGAGCGTAACCAGTGCCACCAGGGCCGCGCCGAGTGCATATAGCAACGGCAGCGCAGCAAAACCTGCAGCAAGAACCCCAGCGTTCAGTTGGCTTTTCATCGCAAAGCGAGCCAAGCCCATCATGCCCGGGTCCTCCCTCTAGACCGACTTATTGATGACTGTCGGTGTAGGGCAGCAAGGCAAGGTAGCGAGCACGCTTGATGGCCGAAGACAACTGGCGCTGGTAACGTGCACGGGTACCGGTGATCCGGCTAGGTACGATCTTGCCGGTTTCAGTAACGTAGCCCTTCAACAGATCTACATCTTTGTAATCGATTTCTTTGATGCCTTCTGCAGTAAACCGGCAGAATTTGCGGCGGCGGAAAAAACGTGCCATGTGAATGCTCCTCGTTATTAGGCTTCTTCAGACTCTTCGTCGTTTTCAGGCTCAGACTCAGTTTCTTCAGCACGGTTGCGAGCAACGGCTGCCTGAGCTTCATCTTTTGCCTTCTTGGCTTCGACGCTCTTCATCATCGGGGACGCTTCAGTATCGGCATCTTTGCGACGCATGATCATGTTACGGATGATGGCGTCGTTAAACCGGAAAGTGCTCTTCAGATCTTCGACGGTGTCGTTGTCAGCCTCGATGTTCAGCAGAACATAGTGAGCCTTGTGAGCATTGAGGATCGGGTAAGCCAGTTGACGACGGCCCCAATCTTCATGGCGATGTACCTTGCCACCTTTCTCGGTTACAACAGAGGTGTAACGCTCGATCATGGCCGGTACTTGCTCTGACTGGTCAGGATGGACCAGCAGAACGATTTCATAATGACGCATAAAATCTCCTTGCGGTTTTGGCAACCTCCTGCGGTGCGGCCGCAGTAAGGTAAGGAGTGACTCTTCAGCCCTGGTTATGGCCCGTTCCAAAACGTGTTACCGCCCGGCGCTGACCATACAAAAGGCACAAACCTCCCGGCCTGAGACAGGCTGGAAGGGCGCGGATAGTATAGAATGCTGGCGGCAGAATCAAGAAAAACACGGTACTTCAACCGCCCGGACGCCACTCATGCTCGACCATTGGGGGCATGGGACAGCCCAGACAGTCAGCCACCGTACGCACCAACTCGTACTCCTGCTGTGCGAGGGCACCATCGGCGCGGACTACATCGATACACGCCTGCAACACAGCCCTCCGCCAAAAGTAGGCTATCTCACCCAGGTGCTCCAAAGCGCCCGTTACGGCTGCAAAGCCCGCCTTTTCGGGCTCCAGCAGAGACTTGTCAGCCACGTCAAAGGGTTGCATTGCCTGCTCGTAAGCGGCCCTGGCCAGCAACGGCTGACGGTTTATATGCACCAGGGCTGACAACACAACCTGCAGATCATGAGTGCATTCCTTAAACGGACGGGTGTGTTGCGACCAGGGCGCCCCACGCTCCGATAGATGATGGCGAACCTGTGCCAACAACACCCACTCACGCAAAGCCAGCGTCTCGTCCAGATTGGCCATCCGATCCAAGCGGTCCAGAAATACCAGTCGCTCCCGCTCGCTCAGACGCTTGAGGACAGGAATGGCCATATCGAGCAGCGGCAAGCGCAATTGAACGTCAAGCTTTTGATAGAACGACCAGAATCGACGCAAAACATCAACAACAGGGGCATCTTCCTGTTTGATCAGGTTAAGCAATGCCTGTTCATGGCCGGGGCTCGCCAGCATAATCTGACTGTAACAAAAAGCCCGGGCTCCGGCCGACTGATGCACTGAATGACGCACTTGCTCCGGAATGTTCTTATACAACTGGCGGGCATACTCGATATGATCAGGACGCACCGTACCCGCCAGAGCGCCCAGTGTTGCTACACCCATAACCTGATCGAACGCATCCGGTGCAGTTCGGGCTACCGCACTATCTGCCGGCTCACTGGCCCGGCCACGATGCCGGGCGCGCGCCATAAAGCTCGGGTTGACCCGACGAATTCGATCACCCAGAGGCGGATGCGTTGCCATCATGCTGGACAACGCCACACTCTCACCAAAACAGAAATGCGACATGTCTTCAGCATGGCGATGCAGTAACTGGCTGCCTTGCGCGTGTTCGCGAATTTTGTAGAGCGCCCCGGCAATGCCGTCCGGGTTGCGGGTAAACTGCACGGAACTCGCATCAGCCAGGTACTCACGCTGGCGGGATACCCCCGCCTTGATCACCCGCGCCGTCAGCACCCCCACATAGCCGACCACCATAAGCGCCAAACCCAGTATGGCTAATGCGGCATCGGATCGACCCCGGCGACTTGACCGGTAGCCGACCCGCATAAAGCCCCACATCCAGCGGCCTGCCTGGCCGATCTGGACCAGGCCGGCCAGCACCGCCATCAGGCGGATATTAAGGCGCATGTCCCCATTGAGAATGTGGCTGAATTCGTGGCCAATCACTCCCTGCAGCTCATCCCGGCTCAATGTATCCAGTGCGCCACGTGAGACCACCAGCACGGCCTGATCAGCAAGGTAGCCTGCAACAAAAGCGTTAATCGCGCCTTCATGCTCCATCACATACAGGCTGGGGACCGGTGTACCGGCCGCGATGGCCATTTCCTCGCTAACATTAATAAACTGCTGAACCGCTGGCCCGTTTTGCTCATAGTCGACCGGTCGCGCACCAGACCAGCGTGCCACTACCTCGCCGCCGCCCTGCCTCAGCTGCCAGTAGGCAGCCAGCGAACCAGCGCCGATGACCAATAAGGTGCCCAGAGCCAATTGCCAGGCAAAAGGACTGAACAGCCAGTCTTGCAGCATTGTCCACAGGCTTCCGGACCAGCCCGAACCGCTGTAACCCTGAAGCAGCAGCCAGATACCAAAGCCCAGCAAATTGACCAGCACCGCGGTGACCAGTACACCCAAGACAAACGCAAACACTAGCTGACCGGTCTTGCGCCGGGCCTGATCCTGATGATCAAAAAAATCCATGCGTCAGTATCCGCTCAGAATTGTACCTGGGGTGCCTCGCGTGCCTCGGGGTTTTCAAGCTCGAACAAGGCGGCATCTTTGAACCCGGTGACGCCGGCCAATACGTTATTGGGAAAAGATTCCTTATAAGTCTGATAGTTCATAACCGCATCGTTATACGCCTGACGGGAAAAGGCCACCTTGTTTTCAGTCGACTCCAGACTCTCCATCAAATCCCGCATGGTGCCATCGGCTTTGAGGTCCGGGTAGGCTTCGGAGACGGCAAACAAACGCCCCAGCGCTCCGGACAACATGCCTTCAGCCTTGCTCAGCATGTCTACCATGGGGCCGTTGGTTGGGTCCGCAGCCGCTGTTTTCTGCGCCGCGACCGCCTGATTGCGGGCAGCAATCACGTTTTCCAGCGTTTCCCGTTCATGCGCCATGTACTTCTTGGCGGTCTCTACCAGATTGGGAATAAGGTCGTGCCGGCGTTGTAGCTGAACATCTATTTGAGAGAAGGCATTTTTGAAGCGGTTGCGCAAAGCCACCAGTCGGTTGTAGATCACCACACCAAAGATGACGATGAATAGGGGGATGCCCCAGGTAACAACCGTTCCGATCCAGGATTCCATGATTAGCTCCTTTTGTACGGCACCCACCCGGGTACCTGTAATGTAATAATTGGCCTGCAACCCACTCCGGTCAACTGCCATTGCGCTGCAGCTGGCAGTTTAGCGAGGCTTCGCATAAAACTGTAGAACCGTGTTCACGTTTTCGTTCACGATCGCCAAAACGGCGCGTCATCAGCCGTCATTTCGACACCAGTATCCACAGGTGACTTGTTTTTTTGGTCAATCCTGCGAAAATCGCCGCCCTGTTTGCTTGCAAGCAGACGGTGGTAAAGTGCAATGATTCTGCGGTGGCTGCTGAACCGGGTTTGATCAACTGATTCGAGGTTCTAACCCCTTGAATTTTTTGAAAAAAACAAGATGTTCATATTGACACACTGGAAAAAATTCGCATAATACGCAGCCGTTACGGAGGCTATGTAGCTCAGCTGGTTAGAGCACAGCATTCATAATGCTGGGGTCGCTGGTTCAAGTCCAGCCATAGCCACCAACTTCTTATTGGGCCGTCGCCAAGTGGTAAGGCAACGGGTTTTGATCCCGTCATTCGCAGGTTCGAGTCCTGCCGGCCCAGCCATCTTCCCGCCTTCAGTGGTATCTTATCTTCTCTGTAGACGGTACAGTTCCGTACGTTTTGTTGGGCCGTCGCCAAGTGGTAAGGCAACGGGTTTTGATCCCGTCATTCGCAGGTTCGAGTCCTGCCGGCCCAGCCATTTCACAGCGTTACCCTCCTCCTCTTACGCTTTCATGACAGCTCCTGCGCTTCTCTATGGCATTGATTATCGTTATTGTGGCCAGCAGTCCGTTCAATGAAAGGAACCCGGCGCATGTCGATTGCTTACCACCCGCTGATCGAGGTCGACCAGCTAGCAGACTGGCTGGCCAACCCCGACATCACACCTCCGTTACTGCTCGATTGCCGCTTCAACCTGGCCGACCCAACTGCCGGGGAACAAGACTATCAGCAGGAGCACTTGCCCGGGGCTGTCTATGGCCATCTTGATCGGGATCTTTCCGGTACACGGATTCCCGGTCAAACCGGTCGTCACCCGCTGCCCCACCCTGAAGACTGGCAGGTCTGCTTGCGTGACTGGGGCGTCAATGACGATACGGCCATCGTCGTATACGATCAGAATAATGCCATGTTCGCAGCGCGTGCTTGGTGGTTGTTACGTTGGGCGGGCGCCTCCCGGGTCCAGGTGCTCAATGGCGGAATGAACGCCTGGCACGGCCCCATGCAGACGGGGCCCGACCATCACCCGCATCGCGCCGGGAACATCACTGTTACCTGCCCACCCGACTGGGTGATATCCGCAAAACAATTGGCGCAAGCGCAGCCTGACCTGACGCTACTGGATGCCAGGGCCCTGCCACGCTTTCTGGGCGAAGAGGAACCGATGGACGCCAAAGCCGGTCACATTCCCGGTGCCCTTTGCGCTGATTTTAGCGGCAACCTTGATGCCAGCGGTCATTTTCTGGCGCCCGAGGCCCTCGCCAAACGGTTTGATCGCGTGGGCAACAGCCCGCACCTGGTGAGTTATTGCGGTTCCGGCGTGACCGCCTGCCATAACATTCTGGCCCTGACGTTGGCCGGTTATCCGCAACCCCGTCTTTATGCCGGATCCTGGAGCGAGTGGATCACTGACCCACTACGCCCCATCGAAACCATTCCACCCAAGGAGCCTATTTTATGACCAAGCGCCTGATTCTGAGTCTGGGTGCGCTGCTGCTCAGCATCACCGTACACGCTGCCGATAGCGTCAATATTCTGGTCTATCACCATGTCGCCAACGACACTCCGGCCAGCACCACCATCAGCCCTGCGGGCTTTCGGGAACACCTGCAGCTATTGCGTGACAACGACTTTACGGTTGTATCCCTGACCGACGCAGTGGCAGCACTGCGCGGCGATACAAGCATTGAACTGCCCGAGAAGGCCGTGGCCATCACCTTTGATGATGCTTATGAAAACATCCATACCAACGCCTTCCCGTTGCTCAGGGAATTTGAGGCGCCCTTTACCGTCTTTGCGGCCACCGATCCGATCGACCAGAACTTTCAGAACATGATGAGTTGGGATCAGCTCAGAGACTTACAGGACTGGGGCGCCACCGTGACCAACCACAGTCGCGACCACGACTACATGGTCCGGCATTCGCCGCTCGATGACGCCTGGCTGCAAGCTATGGTCGACAACGTCAATCATGCCCAGCAACGACTGACTGACGAACTGGGCGCCGACGTTCCGCGCTGGTTCGCCTATCCTTACGGTGAATACAACGAGACGCTCAAACAAGCCCTGCGGGATGAAGGCTATGTTGCCTTTGCACAACATTCAGGCGGCATACGCGCCGACAGCGACTGGGGGGCGCTACCGCGCTTTGCAGCCGCCGGTGTCTATGCCAACCCCGAAACACTGATCACCAAGCTCAACAGCCGCCCAATGCCTGTGAACCAGACCGCTCTGCCCGATATGCTGACGCCTGAAACCCGCCCCAGTGTGACCGTCGAGCTGACCGACCCGTCCGACATGGGTCAGGCACTCAACTGTTTTGTCGACAGCAGCTGGGTTGATGCTGAATGGCTGGGTGAGGCCCGGTTCAAGGTTACCGCACCGGAGGCACTGAGTGACGGACGTCACCGGTTCAATTGCACGTCACAGGCACGCAGCGGGGCTTTTTTCTACTGGTTCTCGCAACCCTGGCTGGTGCAGACTGACCGGTAGTGACCGATTGTCGCAGTCGCGACACACACGGGCATTCATCCATCGCCTGCCCGTAGGTTGCCGAGCAGGCCTGTGACTAAAATACCAGGCAACAGGGGGTCTGGTCCCCGGGTTTTTATCACCGCATAGCAGCAACCGGACGCATTGCGCGTCCGGTTGCTGCCCAATCAGCCTTTTCCACCAAACTCATCCAGGCACACTTCCAGATCTTCTATCATGCGTCGGGAACCGGCAAAGAAAGGTACTCGTTCATGAAGCGATTCAGGCTGAATATCCATAATCCGCTGGCCTGAGCCACTGATCGCACGACCACCTGCCTGCTCAACGAGAAAAGCGATGGGGTTGCACTCATACAACAAGCGCAACTTGCCCTCCGGGTAAGGCGATGAAGACGGGTACAGGAAAATCCCCCCATAGATCAGGTTGCGGTGAATATCAGACACCAGTGAACCAATATAGCGGCTGGTATAGGGGCGCGATGTCGCCGCGTCTTCCACCTGACAGTACTTGATGTAACGCTTTACCCCATCCGGGAAATGTACGTAGTTGCCTTCGTTGACCGAATAAATCTGACCCAGCTCCGGGGTCTTCATATCCGGATGCGACAAAGAGAACACACCCAGGGTCGGATCAAAGGTAAACCCGTTTACCCCCTGGCCGGTGGTGTAAACCATCATCGTGGACGAGCCGTAAATCACATAGCCGGCGGCTACCTGCTCATTCCCGCGCTGGTAGAAGTCTGCGTCGGTGACCTTGGTTCCTACCGGCGATCGACGTTTGTAAACCGAAAAAATCGTACCGACCGATACGTTCACATCGATATTGGACGATCCATCCAAAGGGTCCATCAACACAATGTACTTGCTGTCAGTGTTAAGGCCATCATCGAGCAGGATGTAGTGATCTTCCTCTTCAGAGGCAATGCCACATACCACGCCGCGTGCCGCCAGCGCCGCCTTGAAGGTGTCGTTGGCCAGCACATCCAGCTTGCGTTGTGCTTCGCCCTGAATATTGTCGCCCCCGGCCAAACCGGCAAGATCAGCCAGGCCCGCCTTGTTGATTTCGCGGTGTATGACTTTTGCGGCCAGTCGAATGGCGGAAAACAAGGCGGAGAACTCGCCCGAGGCGTTGGGGTAGTCTTTCTGATTGGCGACGATAAACTCGCCCAGCGTTTGCATAAAGTGCGGTTTCATGGTGCTTCCCTGGTGTTATTTGGGTTAATAGTCGGGTTGATTATCAGGTTGATGGTTTATTGCTTATCGGGTCGCCTCTGGGGCGACCTCATTATTAGGTGAGCGGACAGGCCGAAGAAACCGGGTAAATCTCAGCGGCCTGGCAGGCTCGGGTTGAGCAACATGACGTCGCTCAGGTGGGTATTATTGATCGTACAGCGCCCGGTGGCGAGCCCTGTCTTAGCCCATTTCCTGATTATCGAGTTCCACCGCATCGAAAATTTGCTCGAGAATGTCGGGAATGGCCGACTGTACCCGGCTCCAACTGGGCATAAAGGGCGTTGCCATCGGGTTCTCCAGAAACTCCTGACCTGCTGACATCACATTGCGTGCAAACAGCTCCACGGCTTCCTCTTCGGCGTGGCGATCGAGTGTCAAGCCATTGAAGACCGCATCGTTGTAGTAAGTCTCAATGTAGTCGAGAGCGACCCGGTAGTAAGTGGCCTTGATGGTACGAAAGTGCTCTTCGGTAAACACCTGCCCCTGAGTCGCCAGCTTGCGAAAAAACGCCTTACTGATATCCCGGGACATTTTTGACAGACCCTGGCGCGCGTCTTCGGGGCTTAGCGGCTGGTGTTTGTGATCATAAACATCGGCCACGTTCACCTGGCAGATGCTTCGCGGGCTGTAGTTGCGGTGCAACTCAGCCAGCACGCCTACCTCAAGGCCCCAGTCACTCGGGATTCGGATGTTTCGCAGCACATCGGTTCGCAAGCTGAACTCACCGGACAAGGCGTAGCGGAAGGAACTCATGTACTCGAGAAACTCGTTTTCACCCTTAACCATCTTCAGCGCTCGAATCAAAGGTGACACCAGCAGCCTGCAGACGCGTCCGTTCATCTTGTTATCGGCAATGCGAGCGTAGTAACCCTTGCAGAACTGGTAGCGGTATCCGGGGTTGGCCACCGGGTAGATCAGCCGGGCCAGCATGCTGCGATCGTAGGTTTTGATGTCGCAGTCGTGCATGGCAACTGCCTTGGCCCGGTTGGCTGCCAGGATGTACCCATAGCAATACCAGACGTTGCGCCCCTTACCCATCTCGGCCGGGGCCAGGCCTTTGCTGGCCAGCAAGCGGTCAATAGCCTGTAAGCGCGGACCGTCATTCCAGAGAATTCGGACCTGCTGGGGTAGCCGGCTGAAATAGGTCTGAGCGTGTTTGAACTCATCGCGATTGGCCCGATCCAGCCCCACCACAATATCGTTCAGATACGGCACCGGTATCAGCTCCTGAACGATGTTCTCAAGCGCGGGCTGTTCCAGTTCGGAATACAAAGACGGCAATACCAGTGCCATCGGATTCTGATGGGAAAAACCGACCAGTTCCTTTTCCATGGACGCCAGTGGACGATCCACCAGATTATGCAGGTTGGCGATCACGCCATTCTGGAAAAAATCACTCATTTCGTTCTCCTCGGGTTCCATCGAACAGCCCCTGACCCATCAACGACAGCATCGCCTCATTCCAGCCGGCAGGTCCCGGTTGGCTCGCACGTTGAATGGAGGTCAGGGATTCAGGCCGGTCAGTGCCGGCGGTGGGAATTCGTATCGCTATGGTGGCAAGGGCGAGCATGGCATCGTCATTTCCGCCATCCCCAAGCGCCACGGTACGCTCAATGTGCAGACGGTCGATCATCCACTTCAGCGCGGTGCCTTTATCGGCATGCCCTGCCAAATGCAGAAACCGCCCGCCCTCGAGCACTCGCCCGCCCTGAGCTTCGACCGCCTCGATAAAAGCGGTTCGATTGGGCCACTGCGCCGGGTAATAGACGGGTAACGAAGCCTCCCGGTCACGGGCCAGGCCAGCGTCTGCCAGCGTCAACCCGGTCCACTCAGCCACTTGTTGGTCGCTGGCCTGATGAAAGCCGATGCAGCGGGCACCGGTTTCCCGACAGGCGTGTTCAAACCAGTCAATCAACGTGTCGGTCGCCTCACCGAGGACTTCACGGGTCTGCAACCCGGCGCGGTCGTCAATGACAACCGCCCCGTTTTCACAGGCCATCAAAGGCGCCAGGTAAGGGATCTCGAGTCGCAGCGAGGCCAGTTCCGCAGGAGTTTTGCTGGTTACAGCGATCACGGGAATGCCCCGCGTCTGCAACGCCTGAAGAGCCGGCTCGGCCGGATGCCAGTCGTAACTGTCATGATCCAGCAGGGTGCCGTCCAGATCCGTTAACACCATCCAGGCCGTCATTGGGCTGGCCCCTGGCTAAGCCACTGCACCGCACCGGGTTGCTGGTCGGCGTCCAGCGGTATCACCACATCCGCCTTGCCCGGCAGAGTCGCCAGCGCATGGCGCGTCAGTCGTTCGTAATGAGAGATGAACCGGCGCAACGCCACCTCATCCATCACCCCCTGCCCTTGCTTGCGAGCTCGCAAAGCCTCTTCCTGCTTCTTGCGCCAGGCAAATACTTGCTCGAACCCCGGTGCCTGAAGCACGACAAGGGCATCCAGCTGCGCAAACCAGGGCTCGTAAAACTGTTTCAACTGATCATTCACGTACCGGCGCCAGTCACCCGCGGTATCTTCCCGGGCTTCCAACTGATTCACCGGTGTTTCCAGCTCGGGCTCCGCTTGCCCCGCCAGACCAACACACCATCCCTCGAACAAGAGGACATCAGGCGGTGCCTCACAATGGTGCCAGTCAACGCGAGGCGCACGGTCATCCTGCGCTTTGTCGAATCGGGGCAGCGAGTGAGAACCGGAGCCGGACTGAACCCAGGAAAAAATATCCCGCCCCATTGAGACATCGTGCGTACCGGGGACACCCCGAGTAGCCAGCAAAGGATGAGTGCCTTGGGCCAGCGCCTGTCGATTGGCCCGACTCAGGTACAGATCATCGATCGACAACACCTCAACTCTGAATCCGGCCAATTCCAAATGCCATTTCAAGACCTCAGCCAGCGTGGATTTACCAGACCCCTGAGTCCCCTGAATACCCACCAACCTAAACCGGTTGGCAACCACCCAATCGGCCAGCGGCTGATATAAAGTGCTTTGGTGAGACAGCAAGGCCTGAGGTAAACCGGCTGTGCGAATGAAATCTGCGAATGACGGGTCCATTATTTGTATCCTGTCCTGCCGTTAGGGCGTTAAGCCCTAACATGAATAACGTAAGAGACACTTCAGGATAGGACACAGCAAGATACCGGCCAGGACTGGCGGCGGATAGGAGGCACTGATTGCACAAAAATAGTGCAATCCGAGGGCATCGCCCCATTTTTACCGGGATGGAGCACCATTCAAGGGCGTGGGCGCTCGCCGTTGCCAAACGACGCGCTGTAACCGGCGTCAAAACACCAGCAGCTTCATGAGAATGGGTTTATTTGAGGACCGCAGCGTGGCCCAACCAACCTTAGTCAGCCTCGCTGCCAGCAAGCCCTCAGCGGCCGTAGCTCGCCCGCAGTTGATCAAATTCAGCAATGACACCGTCCATCAACTCAGCATCAAAAGGTTGCAACCCACTGACGATGAGTTTTTTGATGCCAGTGCCTACACGCACGCCACCGGCCATGATGTTGAACTCAAACAGAGCATCGCCACGCTTACCGTTCACATTCAGTGAGGTATTCGCCAGCTCGAGCGATGGTTTGCTGATGTCGAGGCTGGACAGTTCAAACGCCATACTCTCGTAAATCACCAGTGGCCGGCGCGGGTTGAACATAACCTGATGCTTTTCCAGCAAAGGCACCATGATGAACGGAAAATTCTGCCCGGAAAAAGCCACATAGCTGCGCGTCAGGTCTTCGATGAGCGATGCGTCGTGGCTGGTTTCGCCACTGTGCTCCAGATGCAGATACGCTTTTCCTTCGGCATCGACAATATCTATGGTGCCCTTGTCCACTTCCGGCAGTATCAGCCTGCGATCGGGCCCGACCATACCCGAAAAGCGGACCGACATGGACTTACTCAAACCGTACCGATTCAACACCAGCGCGAAGAGCAGATCACCTGGTACAACAAAACGCTTGGCCCCGACATTGTGAATGGGGTTGAAATCGCCAGCGATTTCCTTGGCAAAGGCACTGCCCTGCTCAGCACTGATGCTGATGGTATTGTCGGTGTGCTGAGTGTGAAAGGCGTCTAGAAACACAGGGCTCCCCTATTTATTGCAGCGGTAGATTACAGTAGTGCTGTTATGGATCTGATTATCCGGTCAGTAACCATGGCGGAACTGGCAGACACCATCACTGACACGCAATCATCCATTGTCAACCAAAGCCACTGATGATTCAGCGGCCTTCAACAAAAAGATCTGTGAATAAGGATCACTGAACATCGGCGAACGCTGGAAATGAGGGAAAGGCTCCCGCCCGACCAACGGCCCAGGCACCACACTTGACGGCCAATGCCAGTACTGATTCCCAATCTGGATCCTCGCTCTGGCAAAGACTGAACAGAATGGCACCTGAAAAGGCGTCCCCTGCTCCGGTGGTATCAACCACATTAACCGCAGGAACCGGCATTTGATGTCGCGCCGTTGGCGTTATCAGGGTAACCGGGTTGGCGCCATCAGTAATGAACACAGCTTTACCTTCATGGGCAAACACCCAGTTAACCAGTTCGGTTTCGGCATCGCCATCCCACAGGTCGACCAACTCTTCGCGACTGACTTTGATCACATCGGCACGCTTGAGCATCGATTGTATTGGCTCGCGATAGTTGGTCTGATCGGGCCACAGATTCTTGCGCAGGTTGACGTCGAAGCTGATCAGATTTCCCGCGGCCCGGCATCGATCGATAAACCCAATGTGGACCCGCCGTATACCAGGCTCAGTCAGGGTGTTGGAACAAGCGTGTACGACACCGGTCACGAATTCAGCCGGGTTCGGCAATTTGTGAGCGGCCAGCATCACGTCCGCCGTACCCTGGCGATAGAACTGGAAGCTGCGCTCACCGCGATCGTCGAGCGTGACCATCGCCATGGGCGTAGGGGCATCGGTTGAACGCAGATAGCGGGTATCGACACCATAATGATTCAGCGCGGTTTTCAGGTACTGCCCAAAACCGTCCCGGCCAACCTGACCAATAAACAAGGAGCGCGCTCCAAGGCGCGCCGCAGCAACGGCGGCATTCGCCGGGGCACCACCCGGATAGAACACCGCCTGGGGCATGGCCAGGCCTTGTTCAGTCACGGTCCCGTTTTGCAGTGCATCGACCAGCACTTCACCAAAGGCATAAACCGGCTTCATGAACTATTCACTCACTTGGGCTGTTGCGTAATACTCGAAGTGTGTCACTTCCGCAGAGGGCTGTCACGGTTGGAAAGCCACCCTGGCCCCGGGTCTGCTACACAATTGGTCAGCAAGCCTGTTGCAGATAAGGAGCCTGAACAATAGGAGCCCGGCCGTATAATGGCTGATAAAACCGGATTGCATGAAAAAGTCTATAATCCAGTGTGGAAACACTGTTGAAGGCTATCGACGGGGAATACTCAGACAAAGCAGCCGAGGCTAACGAGATGGTGGCGCTTAATTGGTATCCCGTAGGGGACTCGAACCCCTGTTACCGCCGTGAAAGGGCGGTGTCCTAGGCCACTAGACGAACGGGACACGTCAAAAGCGGTGGGAACTCTAAGGTCGAGTCTGAATACTGTCAAGCAAATCTTTGTTTTTATACGTTTTTTTAGATTACACTGCTGACTATAAACCCACATTCAGCCGCCGACCATCCGGGTTGAGCCGTCTGCTGAATGAACATGAGAGGCCACATGGGCGCGTCTACTACGACATTGCTTGGTGTTATCGCAGTCACCATCATCAGCCTGATGGTCATCGGCATGCTCATCGCCCAGGGTCGGCACAAAGCCCGTGCTGCCAATAAAGAACTGTTGCAGAACCTGCTCAATCAGCAACGCAAGCTGAACAATGTGTTGCGAGGGTTGCCCTCCTCTTTTCTGTCACCCGAATTGCGCGACTTTATCTATCAGGCACTGCTGCAAAACATTAAGGCACAAATCCCGCTGTCGGCGGACAAAGCCAAATTACTGGAAGAGGACTTTCAGGAGCTGGCGAAAGAACGCGCCCGCTTGCGCAAAAACCCGCCCTCAGTGGCGGCGCCTCGCCTCAATTCCGAAGAAACCAACCTTCACCGCCAGACTCTGAAATCGCTGTTTCTGTTCATAAAACGCAACTATGACAGTGGCCGACTGACCAAGCCCGACGCCGACAAGCTAATGAGCCAGGTGGAGTACAAGCTGGTTGAAACGGCGCTGGATTATTTCAAAAGCCGGGCTGATCAGGCAATGACGACCAAGCACTTCCGGGAAGCACGGGTTGCCTACCAGAAAGCCATTGATACCATCGCGACGTCTCGCCAGGCTCAATTGTTCAAACAGGAGGAGATTGAGCTTCGGAACCGGCTACAACAAATCGTCGAAGCCTGGCGCGACGACCGCAAAGTACAATCCAGCGGTCAGGCCGAGCGGCTGGCGGCCGATATGGAAGGTCTGATAGATGACCAGGAAAGCTGGAAGAAAAAGAATGTCTACGACTGACGCACCATCCATTCGCCTGGCTGAGCGCATTCTCGCGGGCTTCGATCAGCACTATCAGATTTTCCGGTCCTACTGCGAGCGAGCCCATCAGGGATATCTCAATGCCCAATGGCAGGAACTGCAGGCCATTCACCGAGACCGGGTTGATCTCTATGACGCCCAGGTCGACTTGTGCGTTCAGTCGCTGCGGGACTTTGATGGAGGACTGGACCCGAAGAACTGGCAGGGGGTCAAACACTTACTCAGCGAACAACTGAAACAGCACCCACAGCCCGACCTGGCGGAAACCTTCTTTAACTCGGTATTTTGTCGGCTGTTTGACAGACGCTATTACAACAATGAATACATATTCGTCGAATCTGACGCCCTATGGCGCCACTACGAAACCGACGAAGACCTGGTGCGCCGCTATACCGTTGATGGCAATCTGGAAGCCACCATATTGCAGCTGCTCAGAGACATGGACATTGGCCTGCCGTTCGAAAACGCACACCGGGATGTTCGCCACCTGATTCAACGGTTTCGGGATCAGGAACCGGAGCTGGCAAAAACAGCCTCCAAATACAGCATTGATCTGATCACCACCCCATTTTTTCGCAACAAAGCCTGCTACCTGATTGGCCGGTTGAATCTGGCTAACCGCACGCTGCCCTTTATTGTGCCGGTTCTGAACAATGAAGACGGCTTTCTGTACGCCGATACCTTATTGCTCGATAGCAACGCCATGGCCATCGTCTTCGGCTTCGCCCGGGCCTATTTCTTTGTAGATACCGGCTGCCCCATGGCCATAGTTAATTTTCTGCGCAAGCTCATGCCGACTAAAACCCGGGCAGAGCTCTATTCGTCCATAGGTCTGCACAAACAGGGCAAAACCCAATTTTACCGCGAATTGCTGCAGCACATGGCCGTTAGCGACGATCAGTTCGAAATTGCACCGGGTATCAAGGGCATGGTTATGACGGTGTTTACCCTGCCCTCCTACCCCTACGTGTTCAAAATCATAAAAGACAAGTTTGCCCCACAGAAAGACATGACCCGTCAGCATGTCAAAAACCAGTATCATCGGGTAAAACAACACGACCGCGTTGGTCGCATGGCTGATACCTGGGAGTTCTCAAAGGTTGCCCTGCCGATAGAACGTGTATCGGAAGAACTTCAGCAAGAGCTGACCCGGGTAGCCGAATCCAGCATCCGTATAGAAAACAACCAACTGGTTATTAGCCACTGTTACATCGAGCGCCGGATGATCCCGCTGAACCTCTATCTGGAGGACCCGGCCCGTGAAGGGCAGCAGGAAGCCGTGTTAAAAGAGTATGGACAAGCCATTCGAGAATTGGCCGCCGCCAATATATTCCCCGGCGACATGTTATTGAAAAACTTCGGGGTGACACGCCACGGACGGGTCATTTTCTACGACTACGATGAGATTGACTGGGTCACCAATTGCCATTTCCGGCGGATTCCGCCACCACGCTACCCAGAAGACGAGTTGGCCAGTGAACCCTGGTACAGCGTCGCGCCGAACGACATTTTTCCGGAAGAGTTTGCAACCTTTCTGTTCAATGAAGCCCGGCTAGAACGCTACTTTGTTGCCTACCACGCCGCCCTGCTTGATGCAGATTACTGGCGTGGCGTGCAGGATGAACTGAACGCTGGCGTGGTCGCTGATATTTTTCCCTATCCGGAGCACATTCGCCTGATCCGCCCCTGACTGCCGACAGCACAGGGCAGCGCCCCGAGTCGTCAGTTTTGATCGTTCCGCGGCTGGGGCGCGAGTCGACCCGCACTCTGCATTGACAGAGTCCCCGGTTGATCAACACTGATCACAAAGCGACCGCAAGCTGCTCCACCCGAGGGCTGGCACTCACCCAACCCGGCTATCGTCGCCTCTGGTATCAGCTCAAGAATGCGACGGTCGTCCGTTACACACACCATTTTGCCTGCCTCAAGCCCAATCTGTTCACCACCGAGCGTCACCTGGACAGACATCAGACAGTGCCCTGGCAACGCCTCACTCAGAGCCCCTTGGGGGCTGCCGGCGTCACCGGGCTGAACCGTTACTGTACCCGATTCAGTCAGCGTCTGATCCATCAAGGGTACCAGTTGCAGCGTTGCTGCTTCAGAGAGGGAGATCGTCGCACTTGCAGACTCGTCCATTTCCGCGATCGCCGAGCCTGCCATTAGCGACATCAACACAGCCACAGAACACCCGAGTGATATTCCAAAAGGAGTTTTCATGCTCATCCTCAAGTCAGTAAACCGATAAAAACCCGGCCAGTTTACCAGAATCAGAGGCAGCGGGCAGACCACATGCCTTGCCAACGCGAAAAGATTCAGTACACAATGAAACGCACCTTTCCAGCATGGCACAGCCTAATGTACAAAAAACTGATGCTCTTTCTATTGATGGCTCTTCGTAAAACTCTGTGGAACCCTATGGCAGCATATCCAGCTTCCCACAGTGAAACAGTATGCTCGTTCTAAAGCCTTCGAAAGAACGATAACCTCGAGCGTTGGACTTTACCGTCTGAATCTTTGAGTTTAATCCCTCGGCGACGGCATTGCTGATCCGGTGATCGAAGTAATTCAACAAGCCATTTTTATGCGCTTTTAGCATTCTGGCCACTTTCTTGATGGGCTCCAAACGGCAACGAATAGCCCAGCTGTACCACTTCTCAAAATAGCGTTTCGCCCAACCTTTACTGTGGTAGTCCCAAAAGGGTCGGAAATGTTCTTTGATAGCCCATGAGCGTGCCACTTTG
>NZ_AUIH01000027.1 GCF_000423605.1 Saccharospirillum impatiens DSM 12546 | reverse complement strand
AAGTCGAGGAATTTATTAGAGCGGCTGCGTGATTACGAGGATGATGTGCTGCGATTTATGGATGATCCATTGGCCCCCTACACTAACAACCAGGGAGAGCGTGACCTGCGCATGGTTAAGGTGCAGCAAAAAGTATCGGGTTGCTTCCGTTCAATGAGGGGCGCTGAAATCTATTGCCGTATTCGCAGCTATCTATCAACCTGCAGAAAGCACTCGGTGGGCGTCGGTGAGGCTTTAGAGTGCTTGTTTACAGGTACGTGGCCTGAGTTTATTCAGGTGAAGCTGCGAGAAACTGGTTTGGACGCTGAATAGTTACGTCTATTTTTATCATTACTTATTATTTCTCCGTTTCATGATTTCGTTCGGCTTGCACGGTGGTTGGTTTGCAAATATAACAGTTTATTCATCGTCGTTTCCGACGCTGATTTCGATAATTTTAGTTTTTAATCTACCACACCATTCCGCTAAGACCCAGCAACAACGGGCTAGATGGGCATATTCACCTCGTTGCACAGCGCATATCAAAACTGGAAAAACCGTCGCTTTAGACGACGATTTCAGAGATCAGCGTCTTAGACGACACATATCCCAGGCATATCCAGATATCAGCGTCGCGACTAAAGCTTGTTATGTGATCAAATTCTCAACCATGGATGGCCGATGGCTGTATGTTTATACAGTTAATTGCAATTAGGAACTTAGCCATGGATGTCCCCAAGCCCGTTTCTTCAACATCAACTCGTTTCATGGACAGGGTTACGGTGCTCATACGCTCTCGCGGTTTGGCTTACAGAACTGAGAAAACCTATTGCCTGTGGATAAAACGGTTCATCAAATTTCACGGTTATTCTAGCCCTGATGAAATGCAACCCAGTCATATAGAGCCTTTCTTAAGCCATCTGGCAATAGAGCGCTTTACAGCGATCAATACACAGCGCACGGCCTTGAATGCCCTGGTTTTTCTCTTCAGGGAATTTTTGAAACAAGAAATTGGCGATCTGGACTTTCAGCAGGCTAATAAACCCAGAAAACTTCCGACGGTTTTATCGCAAGACGAGGCTAAACGGGTCATTGCTCATCTTTCTGGGCTGCGCGTAAAACCGGCATCAACAAACGAATCACCTGCCACACCTTCCGTCATTCGTTCGCGACGGAGCTGTTACGCCAAGGGACTGATTTACGCAATATTCAGGAAATTCTGGGGCATTCTTCGTTGGAGACAACTCAGATTTATACCCATGTGGTGGGCTTGCATGAAAGGGGAATGATAAGCCCGGTGGATGTCGATTAGATTCGCTACCGCCCGGCCGGTTACAGGGCACACCAAGGTATAAAACAGGTTGTTTGATTACCATGGCACCCTGTTGCGAGGTTGGCAAGTATTTATGGTTCAAGGGGTGTCGTTTGCGCCCCCTCTCTCACCAAGACCCTTCGACAGGCTCAGGGTGAACGGTGTGTGGGGTCTGTGGTTTGTTTTGCTTCCTGTCGCCCAGGGGACTGGCCTCCTACTGGGCGAGTTGGGAGGTGTGTGCTTACAGCGGTGCTTCGTCGAAGGGCCAGGCTTCTTGTACGTCGGCCCACTCTGGTAAAGCAGGTAAGGCCCCTGGGCGGCTTACCGCCACGGCGCCACAGGCCGCCGCAAAACGCGTCGCCGCTTCCCAGTCGCTCTCGTCGAAGGCGTCCAAATTACGGCCGTTCAGTGCCAACAGCAGGCCGCCAGTGAAGGCGTCGCCGCCGGCTGTTGTGTCCACGGCTTTTACTTTGGGCGGGTTCACCCGGTATTGCCCTTTGGGGGTCACGATCTCAATGGCTTCGGCACCGTCGGTAATGAATATGGCCCGGGCGGTGGTGAGCCAGTCGGCTAGCTCGAAGCCGTTAGCTTCGATCCAGTCGGCTTCTTCTTTGGATACCTTGATGATGTCGGCCATGCGCAGAAAGCGTTGGATCATCGCTGGGTCTACCTGGCGGTTGGGCCAGAGGTTGTGGCGCAGGTTAACGTCGAAGCTGATGACGGCGTTCTGGGCACGAGCCTTGGTAATGGCGGCCTGGGTGGTTTCGGCAATGTATTCGTCGGTTAGGGTGTTGGAGCAGAAGTGGAAGATGCCGGCGCCTTCAAAGGCTTTGCTGGGCAGGTCGGATGGTGTCATCACGACGTCGGCAGAGTTGTGGCGCAGGAATTCGAAGCTGCGTTCGCCGCTGTCATCCAGAAATACATAAGCCAGAGGTGTGTGGGCGGTTGGGTGGATGCCCAGGTAGCTCATGTCTACGTTCAGCTGTTTCATGGCGTCGGTCAGGAACCGACCGAACCGGTCATCGCCCACCTGGCCCACAAAGCGGGCGGCGGCGCCCAATCGGCCGACCGCGGCGGCTACGTTGGCCGGAGCGCCCCCGGGGTATTGGCGGAACTCTGGCAGGGCGAAGCCCCCTTCGTGTGCGGTGTTGAAGTTCAGAAAGTCGATCAGCAGTTCGCCAAAGCAGAGAATGGGCTTCATAGGGCAGGGTCTCAAACGTCGGGCTCCTTTTTGTTACCATACCGGGAGCGATTTATGTTGTTTTATTACATTTCGGCTATTGTTGCAGTCCCGGTCCCTTTTATAAACCCTTTTAGCGACTCTGCCCGCTGTTCATTTCGTGAGTCAGGGACACAGGTCTCACATTGCAGCCATTATTGTTGCCTGGCAGGCTTTAATAACAATTTTGTCATTGCACCGACACCGTTCAGCCGCATCATAGATGCGTAATTCGAACTATACTTAACCTATGTGTCATTAAACTGGATGTCTCACGTGTCTTCAGCATTGGAATTACCCCGTTATTCGAAACTGGAAGAATGGGCAAACAGCCTGACCCACGGCCTGGGTGCGTTGCTGTCTGTCGCGGCGCTGGTGATTATGGTGGTGCTGTCATCCCTGTACGGGGATGCCTGGCAGATCGTCAGCTCGGCTATTTTTGGCGCAACGCTGATCCTGCTGTACAGCGCCTCAACGCTCTACCACGCGATTCAGAGCCCGAAAATTCGCGCCATCATGCAGCGGCTCGACCACATCGCCATTTTGTACCTCATTGCCGGCACCTACACACCCTTCACCCTGGTCACGCTGCGCGGGCCATGGGGCTGGACATTGTTTGGGGTGGTCTGGGGGTTAACGCTGTTTGGTACGGTTATCCACCTGACCCAACTGCGCCGTTTTCACGGGTTAATGGTGGCGTTGTATCTGGTGATGGGCTGGTCGGTGGTGCTGGCCATGAAGCCGCTGCTGGAAGCCTTGCCATCTACCGGGCTCTGGTTGCTGGTTGCTGGCGGGCTGTCTTATACGCTGGGCGTGGTGTTCTATGTGCGCAAGAGTTGGCCGTTCAACCACGCGATCTGGCATCTGTTTGTGCTGGCAGGCAGCGTGCTGCATTTCTTCTCGGTGGTGTTTTTCGTAATTTTGTAACCCAAGTTGCCACAAGTGATTAGCGGCAGGTGCCGGGTGTGCCCCTGTGGGGTAGTCCGCAGCAAGGATGCTGCGGTCTAGGCTCCATGGACGGATCTACGCCGACCCCACAGGGGAACACCCGGTATGTGTCGCGGGCCATTGCCTACCAGGCACATCTAACTCTGAACTTAAAATTGGTGATGCAGGGACGAGGGATTGGGTTCTGACGGTTTTGACTGAAAGGAAAAAACGCAGCCTGCTCAGGCTGCGCTGAATTCTACACTGGCGACGGCGTCGGCTTCGTATTGGCGCAACAGGGATTTGCACAACTGGCCGCAGGCACCGCAGTCGGTCGCGACACCCAACTCACGACGCACGTCGCTGTAATCAGCGCCCTGTATCGCTTGTTCTTCAATGTCTCTGTCGGTCACGCCTTTGCATAAGCATACGTACATATCGGTTTGCTCTGTGCCTGTTGTGTATCGTTAACAGAATACTAATGCGAAGGATTATCATTGACAAGGGAAATGTTCTGTCAGGTGGTAATATTTTGTATCGGGCCTGTAGCCAGGTTTTTGACACGGTATTTCAGGCCCTCCCCCTCATTTTTAACGCCAAAAAAAGGCCGCGGATTGCTCCAACGGCCCAAAAGCACTGCTACCAGCACGTCTGAATAGTGTTCAGTCGCTTACCGCGTCTTCTTTAATGGCGTTGCGCATGCGGTGGCGCAGAATAGGGCCAATCAGGTAAGGCAAGATCAACCCCAGCCCAGCTACCAGCCACAGGCCTACCGCCAGCGGAGTACCCCAGAGAATGCCCCAGTTGCCATCGGAGATGATCATGGCGTGGCCAAGGTTTTTCTCCATTTCGGGGCCGAGCAACATGCCCAGAATAATCGGCACCAGCGGCATCTCGAGCTTGCGCAGTATGTACCCCGCCACACCGAAGGCCACCATGAAGTAGAGGTCGAAGGTGCTGTGGCTAATGGAATAGATGCCCACGAACGCAATCATCGTCACCATCGGCAGCAGGTACATCGGCGGCACCGAGAGGACCTTCACGAACACGCCAATCATCGGGATGTTCAGCACCAGCAACAGCAAGTTGCCAATCAGCAGGGCGGCAATCACGCCCCACACGATGTCGGCGTTCTGGGTGAACATCAGCGGGCCGGGTGTGATGTTGAGTGAAATCAGCATCGCCAGCAGTACGGCCGTGGTGCCACTGCCGGGTACGCCCAGCGTCAGCATCGGCACCAGCGCGCCGGAGGAGGCGCCGTTATTGCCGGCTTCAGGGGCGGCTACGCCACGCATGTCGCCTTCGCCAAAACGGCCTTTCTTGCCCAGGGCTTTCTTTTCCAGCGTGTAGGCAATAAAGCTACCCAGAGACGCACCGGCACCGGGCAACACGCCCGCCACAAAGCCCAGAATGCCGCCCCGGAAGGTCGTCGGCAGAATGCTGTAGATGTCTTTCATGCTCAGTTTCAGCTTGCCCACCTGAATCAGCGCCCGGCCTTTGCCGGCACGTTCTTCAATGAACAGCAGCAACTCGGAAATCGCAAAGAGGCCGACAATCGCCAAAATAAAGTCGATGCCTTCGTACAGCTCCAGTACACCAAAGGTGTAGCGCTGGGTGCCGGTTGAAATATCGATACCGACGGTCGAGATCATAATGCCAAGCGTGGCGGCCACCACCGTCTTCATCGGGTTTTTGCCGGTAATGCCGCCCAGGGTCGCAAACGCGAGTACAAACAGAGCGAAATACTCAGCCGGGCCGAACGTCAGCGCAAATCGCGCCAGTATGGGCGCCAGCAGAATCAGCCCGATGGTGCCGATCAGGCCACCGATGAACGAGGCAATGGCAGATACCGCCAAGGCTTCGGCGGCTTTGCCGTTTTTGGCCATGGGGTAGCCGTCTAGGCAGGTCATCATCGCCGGTTCATCACCGGGGATGTTCAGCAGGATCGAGGATATCCGACCGCCGTACATAGCGCCCGCATACACCGAGGTCAGCAGAATCATCGCAGATTCAGGTGGCAGACCCAGGGTGAACGCCAGCGGAATAAGAATGGCAACGCCGTTGGCTGGGCCGAGGCCCGGTAATGCACCAATCAGGGTGCCGAGAAAAGCGCCGCACAGGGCCAACAACAGGTTGGTGGGCGTCAGGGCGACGGCAAAGCCTTCCATTAGAAATTGCAGGGTTTCCATCAGTCAAACTCCAGCAAGCCACCGGGCAGGCTTAATTCGAGTAGGTTGTTGAACAACAGGAATACCGACACCGCACTGATCAGACCGATCAGGAACGCCATTTTCGGTTTCGCGCCCATGCGCCAGCACAGCGAGCCGACCGCCAATGTAGTGGCAATCACAAACCCGAGCCGCTCCAGTACAAAGGCGTACAGCACGAGAATGACCATAGCCGCGACCAATTCACCGGCGGTACGGCCAACAGGCCAGTTGGCATCGGGGTCGGGCTTGAACATCAGGTACAGACTTGAACCGGCCAGAATTACAGCCAGTATGGTGGGGAATGTCTCGGGGCCAACAGCCTCGTGGCCGCCAAACGGCGGCGGCCACTGCTGCGCGACCCAGCCGTAGGTAACGGCCAGGACGAACAGGGCGAGACCCAGAATGCGGTCTCCAAGTGAGGTCATCTGAGCAACCCTATTTCACGTGACAGGGTTTCGATGTCGTCAACCTGCTGTGTTACGAAGGCTTCAAACTCATCGGCTGGTGGGTGGAAGGGGATCAGACCATTGCGTGCCATCACCGCTTTCCATTCATCGCTGGCATAGAGCTCATCAATGGCGTTCACCCAATATTCTTTCGCTTCGGGATCGGCATTGGTTGGCATATAAAAACCACGCCAGTTTGGACCCAGTGCTTCGATACCCTGTTCACGCGCGGTAGGGATGTTACCGAACTTGCCTGGCAAACGCTCTTCGGCCAGAACGGCAAGAACGCGCAGGTCGCCGGAGTCGATAAAGCCTGTGGCTTCCGAGATGTCGCCGGTGAAGGCGTCAACATGACCACCGATAACCTGCGTCATGGCTTCGCCGCCGTTGTTGTACGAAAGATACGGAATGCTTGGCAATGAGCCGGCACCGGCTGCTTTGGCCGCGATCAGCACTTTCAGGTGATCCCAACCGCCGTTGGCACTGCCGCCCGCAAATTTAACGCTGCGTGGGTCAGCCTTAACCGCATCCATCAGATCGTTCAGGTTTTCGTAGTCGGAATCCTGACTGACGGCAATAATGCCGTAATCAGCACCAAGGGCTCCAACCCACTTAACCATGCCCGCGTTCATGCCCGGGAACTGCTGTTGAGCCAGGCGTGTTGTGGTGGCTGTCGAGGCAGCAACCAGTAGCTTGCTGTCGTCGTTCCGCTTGCTCACGGTGTGAGCAAAGGCAACGCCACCACCGGCACCGGCCATGTTGGTGGTTTGTACCGAGCCCGGGACCATGCCCAGCTCTTCCATAACATTACCCACGCTGCGGCAGGTAAAGTCCCAACCGCCGCCCGGATCAGCCGGCGCGATGCACTCTACACGGCCACTCGGCTCCCAGGCCATAGCGGATACACTGAACGCCGCAGCGGCCAGCAAAGACAAGGATTGCTTGAATTTCATGATGGTCTTCCTCTGCTTTTGTTGTTGTATTTTCTACTGTGATTACCCAATCACACTGTGTCAGTGGACCGGGTTCAGTTGCAGAGGCTAGGCGCGCGCCCGTTCCCTGACCAGTTTGTGGTCGTAATGCGTTTAAACCACTTAAATCGCTTTTTGTTCATAAAGATCACGCGAAATACGGCGGTGGCTCGGTTAGGCTATAGTCACTGTGGTCAGAGACTGCAGAAACTATAAAAACGACAGCCTCCGGCCCGCCGGGTGCGACCATGCAGATACGCAGGCAGATCCTCTTCACGTGTTTAAACGACTGAAACTCAAGACCCGAATGATTCTGGTGCTGGGTCTGGTCAGTGCCATACAGACCGGCTTCATCGGCGGTTTTGCCTGGTATTACCTGAGCGCCTCACTCGATGAACAGATTGGCCAGAGAGCGCTGAATGTGGCTAAAACCATCGCCGCCACGCCGGATATCATTCGCGGCGTTCAGGCCCGCGATGTTGACTCCCTGAACCAGCTCAGCCGGAAACTGGCCAACACCAACAATGCCTTGTTCATCGTCATTGGCGACCACAACAGCATTCGGCTGGCTCACCCAAACCCGGACCGCCTTGGGTTTTCGATGGCCGATGACGATGGCGACGACGGCTCAATTGCGCTGATCGACGGCCAGGGCTATGTCAACAAGGCACTGGGCAGCCTGGGGCTGTCCATGCGCGGCAAGGCACCCATTTATGACATGACCGGTGAGGAGATCATCGGCATCGTCTCGGTGGGGTATTCGCTGGATCAGGTACGCTCGACCATTGCTCGCTACAACATTGTGCTCTATCTGGTGATGGCGCTGATGCTGGTCGGCAGTGTCTCGGTGGCCATCTTTATTGCCGGCCGGTTCAAAAGAGCGATTTTCGGCCTGGAGCCGGAGCAAATCGCACGATTGTTTGAGGAGCAGAATGCGACCTTGCAGTCGGTGCGCGAGGGCATCATCGCGGTCAATCGAGAGGGGGTTATCACCACCATCAACCGCACTGCGGTCGATAGCCTGGGCCTGGAAGCAGACAAACCACTGACGGGGCGTCCCATTGCCGACATCTTGCCAGATAGCGGACTCATGGCAGCACTCGAACGGGGTGAGCCCGAGTTCGACCAGGAGATCTGGCTTCAAGGCCGGCATATGATCGTTAACCGGCTCCCGGTGAAACAGGGCAATATCATCATCGGCGTGGTGTCGAGCTTTCGGTTACGCGATGAACTCGACCAGGTCAGCCGGCAGTTGACCCGCATTCAGCAATACGCCGACACCCTGCGCAGCCAGACTCACGAGTACTCGAATAAATTGCACACCATCGCCGGGCTGATTCAGATCGGCGCTGCCGATGAAGCCATGGCGCTCATAGGCAGCGAGGTGAACGACCACCAAACCCTGATTCACCTGCTGCTCGATGCCGTACCAGACCCGGTATTGGCCGGCTGCATTCTGGGTAAATACAACCGGGCCCGGGAAATGGGGCAGACACTGGTGATCGACCCGGACAGTCACATGGCCGATGTACCGGACCAGTTGCCGAGAGATCAGTTAGTCAGTGCGCTCGGCAACCTGATCGACAATGCGCTCGAAGCCACACGCCGTCACCAGGGGGAAGGCGGCCAGGTGCAACTGAGCATGACCGACCTTGGGCTGGACCTGATTTTTGAAGTGGAAGACCAGGGGCCAGGCATCAGCGCCGAAGAAGAAGCGCGGATGTTCGACAAAGGCGTGACCAGCAAAACCGACAGCGGTCACGGCTTTGGTTTGTACCTGGTGCGCCAGTTTGTAGAACGCTGGGGCGGTTCGATCACCGTTGAAAATCTGGCAACTGGCGGCAGCCGGTTTACACTCTACTTGCCTAAACTGCCGCTCAACCCGACCGGAGCCGAATCATGAGAACACTCAGGCTCTTGATTGCCGAAGACGACCGCCAGGTGGCTGAAATCCAGCGCCGGTTTATCGAACGAATGGACGCCATAGAGCTGGTCGGCATTGCTCACACTCTGGCCGATGCCCGCGACCAGATCGACGTGCTTCAACCAGATCTGGTGTTGCTCGATGTTCATTTCCCCGATGGCAACGGCCTGGAACTGCTGCGTGAACTGCGTGCCGGAGACAGTTCCACCGACATTATCCTTATCACCGCGGCGCGCGAGGTCAACACGGTGCGCAGCGCGCTGCATGGCGGGGTGTTCGATTACATACTGAAACCGCTGGTGTACGAACGTCTTGAAGAAGCGCTGAATCATTTCCGGGCGCACCTGAACACGCTCGACAGTCTGCACAACGTCGCTCAGAAAGAGGTGGACCTGTTGCTGCCCCGGGGTCACGCCGAAACGCCCGCCGATGAGCCGGTGCGGTTGCCCAAAGGCATCGACGCGCTGACGCTGGATAAGATCCGGCAGGTGGTGGAAACCGGCGACTGGAGTGCCGACGCCGTGGGTCAGCGCATTGGGGCGTCGCGCACGACGGCGCGGCGCTACCTGGAATTTATGGTCAGTACCGGTGAGCTCAGCGCCGAGGTCAACTATGGCACGGTCGGACGACCGGAACGTCGCTACCGCCATCTGGACGGTTAGAGTGAGCTGAGCAACACAGAAGACGATGCCGTATACTTAAGGCCACATCCTCACCAGAAGAGACCCGACGTGGACGGCAAATCCCTACTGATCCTGTTGTTCGTGATCATCGCCGGCGCCTGGATCTGGCACCACCTCGGCTTGCGCCAGATCGCCCTCTTTCATGCCCGCCGGTCCGCCAAAAAAGAAGGCGTACAAATGCTCGACGACAGCATTTACTTGCACCGCATGAGGCTCGCCCGCTCTACAGACACCCTGTTCGCTTTTCAGCGTATGTATCAATTTGAATTCAGTACGGTGGGCGACCGGCGCTTTCTAGGCTGGGTAATCCTGCGCGGGCGGCGGCTGGAATCCGTGCACTGGCAACCCTATGTTGAGGACAAGGTGTTGCATTAAGCAATCACGGCCAATTCAAGTTTCGGAGTTCTTATCATTGGCTTTGGTCCGCGGCGGCTACCGGTGATACCTATGCGGGGCCGACGTAAATCCGTCCATGGAGCCTAGACCGCAGCATCCCTGCTGCGGACTTCCCCGCATAGACATCACCGGCATCCGCCGCTCAAATGGTGCAAAGTCCGAAACTTGACCCGCTACAACATGCTCAGCGAAAGACTCTGCAAGTCGACACCTTCGGCACCGTCTGGCAGTACTTTTGAAATGCGCAGCGGCACGGTGTTTTCATCGGCGGTCAGTTTGGCCAGGTCGACTCGCGGCCCGAGCTGATAGCCAGCGTCATTGGCGATCAGTATCTGCACCACCGGCAACAACCGCTGGCCCATTCGGGCTTGAAGCACCACGGCAATGGTGTCGTCAGTCATGCGCACCAGCGTGCCCGGTGTCACCCAGCCCATGAACTGAATAAACGCTTCGACGACCGTGCCTTCAAACTGGGTTTCGCGTTGTTGCCAGAGAATGCTCAGCGCTTCGTGATGTGAGCGAGCGGCATCGTATATCCGGTGGGAGGTAATGGCATCGTAGGCATCAACCACGGCCACCAAAGCAGCCATAGCGCCGTACTCCCCTGCTTTCTTACCATTGGGGTAACCGCGGCCGTCCGGGCGCTCGTGGTGGTCGAGCACGGCGGCGGCGACGTCCGTTGGTACGTCTTTGTCGGTTTTAAGCAGGTCGTAACCCAGCTGTGAATGCCGTTTCAGGTGGTCAAACTCTTCCGGAGTCAGCCGACCGGGTTTGTTCAGTATGTCGTTATCGACCCGCATTTTACCCAGATCGTGCAGCAACCCCGCCAAACCTGCGTGTTCAACGTCTTTGTCTTCCCATTCCAGCGCACGCGCCAGACCCATCGCCAGAATAGCCACGTTGATGCAATGCTGGGCGGTGTAGTTGTCTTGCTGCTTAATGCGCGTCAGCCAGACCAGGGCCGAGAGGTTGTTGTCGAGTGTGGTAGCCAGCGCCGTGACCGCACTCTTAGCGGCGGTCACATCGAGCGGCCCGCCACGGGTAATGGTGTGAATCAACCGCCGGGCCTGTTGATCAAGCCCGACGTAACCGCGCAGGGCAGCTTTCATCGCCGGCTGAGTGACCCGGGTGTGGCGCAATCGATTGATCGGGTGTTTTGCGTTGGAGGCGGCGGCCGATACATTCAGCGATGCGGTCAGTGGCTTGCCCGGGCTGATTGACGGGGGGCGACGCGGCGCCAGGGTTTTGCGTAAGCTGCGTTTCAGGTCAGCCACGACCCAGGCACAATGATGCTCAAACCAGGCTTTGTTGTCGGGGGATTCAATCATCACGCCCTGCATCAGAAAGGGCGACTCACTCCAGTCACAATCCATGCGCGCCACAAAATGCCCGATCATCAATTCAGCCGGGTGTATCTTCGCCTGATGTTCCCACAAGGGCTCGACATCCTGTGTGATGGGTCGTGACGGCATTTTCATGACCAACAAGGCTCGTCATACAACCCTAGGTAAAACGCACGGGTTAACGCAGCACGCATAGTGTTTGCACTCTCCATAAAACGGGTATTGCTTCATTCCGGCCAGACCGACTCAAGGGGTCTATCAGACACCTGGATTAGGATCGAGCCGAATTGCCCTCCCTTTTACCGGGTTTATGGCCACCCGGAAACTGTTTTTAAGAATAGCAGTGATTATCCCGGAAAACAGTCCGGGTATGTAACCTGAGGTTCACGTGCAGGGGCAGTGCCGTCAACAATCCGACTAAAGTAGCAGGGGTTTGTGCCAAAAAATACTCGACAACAGGCTGTGTCTAATCGACAGTCGACGCATGGCCAGCCCGGTCCCGATCACCGGTCACAGTCGGCTTCACGAAAGCCGGATTGGACTGATCACATCGCGACCGGGCTGGCCGCCCAACTCGAATCATCGATGGCCCGCGAAACATGCCTTAGCCAAATAATGGTTTTTTTGCTTCCCGACTTCGATTAACAGGCAAAAAACCGGTAAAAACAGCCACTTCCGACGTATTCAATGACCCGGCAATGCGCTAAAGTCTTGCACCAGCCAAGGGCTCGGTGAGCCTCGGCTTTAATGACACCTATGTATTGATTATGTATTGATCACCTTTTCCAACCACTATCAGGATGCATTCATGGCTAAAAAAACCACTGCCATCAAAGACCGTTACACCAAAACTCAGATCGTCACCGAAATTGCCGAAAACACAGAGCTGACCAAAAAAGACGTACAAGCTGTGTTGGATGAGTTGTCTGATCTGATGGAACGCCACCTGAAAAAGCGCGCTTGCGGCGAGTTCGTATTGCCTGGTCTTATGAAAATTCAGTCGGTCAAAAAGCCAGCACGCAAAGCACGCCCGGGTGTGAACCCTTTCACCGGTGAAGAAATCATGATCGCGGCCAAACCCGCCAGCACAGCGGTAAAAGTTCGCCCGCTGAAAAAGCTGAAAGACATGACCACCGCCTGAGCCAAACTCAGCGCCAACGCTTTGACTCAACGCCCGGTTAGCCGGGCGTTTTTGCATGCCTGCCGCTCGCTTTGACAGGTTGTTATTGCATCAAATCCCAGATAGGTGCATGGTTTCCACAGAGAATCAGGTTGGCTGTTTTTTACCTGGCAACAATAAAAACAACTCACGGATCACGCCTATGAATCTCTGGTGGTTAATCACCTCTAGCGTGCATTGCAGTTACGATGAACTGAAACGCCGTCAATGCGTCGCCCTCGGGTGGGCCGAAATCGGTTCCCTGGAAAAATACCTGAAAGACAAACCCGGCTGGGAACGTCAGTTCAAGACGCTGGTGCAGGTGCGTGGCAACCTCGCCTATGCGCGCGATAAACGCTGGACTGAGACTGCCAGCTCACTTAGCGGTGTGCCTTCGCTGTTGTGGTCGCTGCTGCAAATGCGCGCCGGTGATTTTGTGGTGGTCATGGAATCGGGCAACCAACTGACACTGGGCCGTCTGGAAGTACGCGGCATTACCCAAATTACTCAAGATGGCATGAGCAGCTACGGCTTCGAGGAAGGTACGCACCATGCGCACCAGATCAGCAAAGGTCTGACCTGGGTCGACTGGGACCGGGCGCATCTCGGTGAACTGGAGATGCCCAACCAGTCTTTCTTCTCCCTGCTGCAGGACAACGACCAGCTCGAAACCGTGCAGCGCGCCTGGGAGCTTCGACCTCAGGGGTGAGCACTGCCCCGCCCGCCAGGTTGGCGGAAAGCCGGGGCAATATCGGCTGATCAGTCCGGAATGGACAAGACCGATGCGGCGAATTCAATGCGGTCGGCATTGGCCGGGTCGGTCGCGATGTCCGGCAAGTTTGCAGCACTGATCGCAGGCGCACCGGCACCTCGAGGCGTGGTTCTGATCACCTGACTCGGCGGCAAGTCCGTGCCTTCGCTGAGGTGGGCATACATCAGATCCAATGCCTCGAACAAGTAATGATGCATCGGGATGTAGCGCTCATTGTAGCCGGCAAAGTCATTCAGAATATCCAGATGCTGGGCGTTCAACACCTCGTAGTAATGCAACTTGCTGGCGCTGCCTTCAACCACTTTATTCAGCCCAACGTAGGGGCGCGACGTATGGTTGATGGGCAGAATCTGATCGTTGCGCGGGGTCACAAAGACGGTGGGCTTACCCTGCAAATTCCCGGTTGCCCGCACCGCTTCAATACCTGCCTGTACCTGTTGCGATTGCGCCAGGGCGTTACCGGTCAGGTCATCGCCGGTCAGCGGATCAACTCCGGTTGCCAGGCCGCGCAGACACAGAAAGCCATCCAGTGCGAAATCCTGCAGGCCGCTGCTGGGTGAGGTGGCTGCTTTCATCTGGGTGGGCACACCGTCGGCATCGTTATAAATAACATCAACACCCCCGGTTGGCGGAATGCCGTTGCTGCTTGAGAACAGGGCTCTTTCTGCGGCTTCGGCCAATGGGACAGGCTCGTTGGCGCTGTGTGCACTGAAGCTAAAGCCGCACAGGTTATCCGCAACGCTGAACTGGCCATAGGCGTTAGCATAGGTCACGGCAATGCCTTGCGGCACATTGATGCCATAGTTACCGGGCTGCACCAGATTCTGCTCAGCCTGAAAGGCAAATTCATCGTTCAGGATCGACAACGCATGTTCTGCCCGGGCATCAACATCCGCCCCATTAACCAGGCCCTTGGCGGCGAGCGCCGAGCAGGTGTTTTCGTTGATGTCGAAGTCGTTGAAAAAATCGTTCAACGGCGCGCTATCGCGAATACTGGGCGCCAGGTTAGCGCAACCCTGATACACCGCCAGCGCCGTGGTGTAATCGAGCAGGCTGCGGCTGTGGCCGGTGAGCGCGGTCGCACTGCCCTGTTGAATGCTGAAGCTGTCGCTCGCGACCGGGTTTACGTTGGGCTCCGAGACGGCAATGCCGTCGATCAGGCCTTCGCTGTCCTGCTCGGCCGCCAGTACCGAAGCGCCGCCGCCATTGGACACACTGGAGGCAATGACCAGCGTATTATCGGGTTTCAGGGTCAGCAGTGTTGCATTGTCGTCGTTCTGTTCGCCATGCAACTCATTGAGGACGTAAAAACCGAATCGCACTGACTCCAGAACACTGGCGCCCCAGCTCGCTTCCGGGTTTTGCTCTGAGTGGGCGTGTTTGAATGCGAAGCGATTGGGCGTGTCGGCCAGAAAATCCGTCCGTTCCTGGTCGGTCAGATCCGCCTGGAACAGGGCATCGGTATCGCTGGCGGAAACCAACTGACCTTCGAGGTTCTGGGTTCGGTTATCCGTCAGGTTATGCGCGCCTGTGCCCGTGCCTTTGTCGGTATAGACCACGGCGCAACCGCGCTTGAGGCCCCATTCTCCCGCCGTGCCGATGGCGCCGTAAATGCCACGGGAGCCAGAGCTGGGGGCGGTTACCATGCACGCATTGTCGGGGTCGAACCCGTCCGGCACCTGCACCATGACCGTAACCCGGGTGCCACTGGCCAGGTTAGCCTGGGCCAACCACTCGTCACCGCCGATCATGCCCGTGGTGCTGCTCGTTCCCACCGTCGGCCCAAAGAATTCGCCGTAGCCACTGCCAGCTGCTGTGGGTACCAGGGCGCGGTAATTGCCATGAATGGCGCGTTTGCGCAGCTCATCGCTGGTCGGATTCTGCGCGTCGGCAAAGGCAGGGGCCGTGCCACTGCCCAGACCATCAGCACCCAGCCCGGCGGTGAGCAGGTCATTGCTGACGCCGTCGTAATGGCGCTGTATTACCGTGCCGCTGATGGCTGCTGGCAGCGTATTCTGTGCCGGCGGATGAGCCGTGTCGGGCGGCGGGGACTTGCTGTCATCGTTGCATCCTCCCAATGCTACCAGCAAGCCACTGGCAGCGATCAGGCTCAGACCTTTCATTGTTGTTTTCATGCTGAGGATTCCCATCGGTTGGTCGTCGTTTCCGGTTGCTGTTCAATACACCAGAACAGAAAACATGAATCAGTATTCATGTTTTCATACTGTAAACCGATTTATGGGCCGGGAATGCCGTTCTTTGGGAGGATGGCGCAGGCAGGGCCCTGCGTCAGGGTAACCGGGTAGGGGAATCCCGGGTAATCATATGCGTGGGAATTCGAATGCTCTGCGGGCTTTGTAGCGGGTTCTCACGGTGTGCAAGACTCACTTCAATAGCTCGCCGCGCCATCTCTTCGGGTGATTGGGCGGCGGTGCCGATCAGATTTGGGTGGTCGCTGGCCAGTGCAGCCAGCAGGTCATCGGAGCCATCGACCGAGGTAATCAGTATGTCATCGCGCCCCGCCAGGGTGGCCGCTTCGGCAGCACCCAGTGCGCTCGGGTCGTTGATGGCGAACACGCCGTTTATGGCGGGGTGCTGGCTCAGCAAAAAGGTCATCGCTTCCAGGCCGCCGCCGAAGGTGCCCCCGGCATTGAACCGGTCGCTGACCAATCGAATGTCGGGATAATCCTGCAGTACTGCCCGGCAGCCAGCAACCCGGTCTGTAACCGAGGACACACTGGCCCCGTTAATAATGCCCAGGTCACCCGTCCCGCCCATGCGCTCGGCCAGATACCGACAGGCCACCATGCCAGCCTGAACGTTGTCGGTAGTGACACTCAGGTCGGCACCCTGGGCGTCGATATCAACTGCCGTGACGGTAATGCCCGCCTGGCGTGCCTGGTGAATCGAGGGTTCAATGCCCGTGGAATCGGCGGCCGACAGCAGAATGATATCGACCCGGTCATCAATGAATTGCTGAATCTGCGCCTGCTGTCGCTGCAGATCATAAGCGCTGGAGACCACCGTCATGCTGACCGGCAGCGTCGACTGGTCGTTGGCGGCATCCTGCAGGTGCTGCGCCAGGGCATAGAAAAAAGGGTTGCCCAGATCCGCCAGGCTGACACCCACCCGAAGGGTGTCGGCCCTGACTATCGAGACGCTCGCCAGCCAAAGTCCTGCGAGGCTCAGCACCACTGCCAGCGTGCGTTTCATCGATTTCTCCTCAATGCGGATCCGTGGGCACCGTTCAGGCGGCGGTGTCGGCCTCTACTGCACCGGTCATGATCGCCACCGCATCAGACATGCTGTGGGTATCCGGTTTAATAATGGCCGCGCGCTTGCCGAGGCGGTGAATGTGAATGCGATCGGCCACCTCAAACACATGCGGCATGTTATGGCTGATCAGCACCACGGGCAAACCCCGATCGCGCACATCGCGAATCAGGTTCAGTACCCGGCGCGATTCTTTCACGCCCAGCGCCGCCGTCGGCTCATCGAGAATCACCACCTGGCTTCCGAAAGCGGCCGATCGTGCCACCGCCACGCCCTGGCGCTGCCCGCCAGACAGAGTTTCCACCGCCTGGTTGATGTTCTGGATGGTCAGCAGGCCCAACTGGGTCAACTGTTCGGTCGCCTGACGGCGCATCTCGGCTTTGTCGAGCATGCGAAACACCGACCCCAGTATGCCCGGTTTACGCAGTTCGCGGCCGAGAAAGAGGTTGTCGGCGATGCCCAGCGCCGGCGAGACCGCCAGTGTCTGGTAGACGGTTTCGATGCCCAGGCTGCGCGCGTGCATCGGGTTCTTGAACTGCACGACCTCCCCCTTCATGCGGATCTCTCCGGCATCCGGAACCAGGGCACCGGAGAGCGCCTTGATCAGCGAAGACTTGCCCGCGCCGTTATCGCCGATCACCGCCAGCACTTCGCCGGGGTAGAGTTCGAAGTCGGCTCCGTCGAGTGCGGTCACCCGACCGAAGCGTTTAACCAGGCCTTTAGCCTGTAAAACCGGGGTTTGCTGACTCATGCGGAAGCCCTCCGTATCCATTGATCAATGCCCACGGCCACCAAAATCAGCAAGCCGACGGTGAATTCCTGCCAGAGCACATCGACCCCGGCCAGTGCCAGACCATTGCGGAATATGCCCACGACCAGCGCGCCGATCAGAGTGCCAACGATCGAGCCACGCCCGCCGAACAGCGACGTACCACCGATCACCACCGCGGTAATGCTGTCGAGGTTCGACATGGTGCCGACCTGAGGGCTGACTGAACCAATGCGGCCGATCATAAGCCAGGCGGCCAGACCACAGATCACCCCGGCGACGATGTAGACCGACATCAGCACACGCTGGGTACGGATACCGGCCAGTTCGGCGGCGTCTTTGTCGTCGCCGGTGGCGTAGACGTGGCGGCCCCAGGCCGTCCAGTTCAGGGCGTACCAGACCGCCCCAACCAGGGCGATCATCATCAGCGAGCCGAAGGTTATTCGCGCACCAAACAAGGTGAAGGAGTTCCCGGCCCACTGCAGCAGCGGCGCGATCGATTCGATGTCCTGTGAACGAATAGTCTGGCTGTTGGAGTACCAGAGGTTCAACGAGAAAAAGATGTTCCAGGTGCCCAGTGTCACGATAAAGGGCGGCAGTTTGATGCGCGTCACCAGGGTGCCGTTGATGGCTCCGCAGGCCGCGCCGCAAACCAGGCCCAATAGCAATGCCATAGACGGTGGCAAGCCAAAATCCACCGCCAGCCGCCCCATGACCACGCTCGACAGAACCATGATGGCACCCACGCTCAGGTCGATGCCCATGGTCATGATGATCAGCGTCTGGCCGACGCCCAGGGCACCGATGATGGTGACCTGTTGTAGCACCAACGAAAGGTTAAAGGGCGTCAGGAAGCGGTCTCCGGCGATAAAGGAGAACGCCAGCACCGCGGCGATCAGCACAATCGCTGGCGCGGCGGTTGGGTTGGCGTGAAAGAAGCGGTGGATGCGGCGGGGCCAGTCCAGCACTTCGGCGCTGCGCATCGCCATGGAGCCACCCACCGACTCGGCCACCCGTTCATGGTCGGTCGAGTTTCGGGGTTGGCCAGTAGAATGATTCGGTGGCTGGGAGCCCTGTGTTGTGTGTTCAGTCATAACGCCTCCCGGTGGCCGCACCGCCTATTGACGACGGCGCGACCTGCGCGGTTCATTTCATGAATGCTGCGCCAGCCGGCATCAGCCCCAGCACTGATCCAGTGCTTCTGCGGACGAGATTGAGTCGATGCCGTCAACCGGTTGGTCGGTCACCAGAGTGACGCCGGTGTTGAAGAAATCGAGCCCCGGAGTCGCGCCCGGTTTCACACCGGTTTCGGCGTAGGTGACAATGGCGTCTACACCCAGCGAGGCCATTTTCAGCGGGAACTGCATCGAGGTGGCGCCAATCACACCGGCGGCGACGTTTTCAACGCCCGGGCAACCGCCATCGACCGACACAATGTTCACCTGGTCAGTCAGGCCAACGGCTTTCAAGGCTTCATAAGCCCCGGCGGCGGCCGGTTCATTGATGGTGTACACCAGGTTGACGCTCGGGTCGCGCTGCATCAGGTTTTCCATCGCCCGGCGACCGCCTTCTTCGGAGCCCTGGGTCACGTCGTTGCCGACAATGCGGTCGTCATCTTCATCGCCGATGTCTTGCGGGTCGTTCAGATCAATACCAAAACCCTGCAAAAAGCCCTGGTTACGGGCCACATCGACTGAGATTTCAGAGGAGTTCAGATCCAGCAAGGCAATTTTGGCATCGTCCGGATTCCCGGCTTTGGCGCGGGCCCACTGGCCGATCAATTCACCGGCCTTGAAATTATCGGTGGCAAAGGTGGCGTCGGCCGAGGTTGCTGGAGACAGCGGTGTATCCAGCGCGATCACCACGATGCCGGCGTCCCGGGCTTGCTGCACCGCCGGTACAATGGCTTCGGAATCGTTCGGGGTAATCAGAATGCCTTTGGCCCCAGCGGAGATCAGGTTTTCGATGGCCTGCACCTGGGAGTCATTATCACCATCGAACCGACCAGCGAACGAGCGCAGCTCAACGTTGCCGTGCTGGGCAGCCTGAGCTTCGGCACCTTCTTTCATTTTGACGAAGAAGGGGTTGGTGTTGGTTTTGGTGATCAGGCCGACCAGAATGTCATCGGCCAATGCAGCGCCAGACGCGACGCTTAAGCCGAGTGCGACGGTGAGTGTTTTGAGAGCTGCGTTCATGGGGTGTCCTGCCTTTTGTTGTTGTTCAGGGAGTGATCATCAGGGGCCGGTAGTCCGGTCAACCATGGCGTTGGCCATGCCCTGTTCACTCACTCTACGGACGCACACTAATGAAATATTTCAGGCAGGCAGTACGCACTGAAACAATTGAAATACAGTGGCCAAACCCTAGGAGTCTGTCGGACTCCTGTCGGTGTAACGCTTCGTTGCAATAGATAGGTAGCTATCTATCTAAAAACTCGTATCATTACTGGTCCATTGTCTGACACTGCAACTGATGACCGACGACCTGAAACACAACCGGGAACGACTGGGTTACCGCCTCGGGCAAATTGCCCGACTGTGGCGCGCCGAGGTCGACCGTCGCCTGTCACCACACGGGCTCACCGAGGCACGCTGGCGCCTATTGTTGACGCTGCACAAAGCCGATGCGCCGATGCGACAAAAAGAATTGGCCGATCTGGTGGGCGTTCAGGGGCCAACACTGGTGCGTACCCTGGATTGGCTGGAGACTGAACAACTGGTCGAGCGCCGCTCTATCAATGGCGATAAACGCTGCAAGACGATTCACCTGACACCCGGTGCCAAACCCTCACTGGAACGGATCAAAGCCGTGGTGGAAAGTGTGCGTGAAGACATTTTCGATGGCATTGAGCCGAATGACATCGACATCTGTCTGTCGGTGATCGATCGACTGGCCAGTAAACTCAGTGCGACGGGCAACCCGGTTCAGACGCCTGCGACCGAACCCGACCGACGCACTGAAACAACAGAATGAATGGACACTCATGACTGCTCACGCGACACAGACACCCACAGACAGCATTCCTGACTACAACCGGACAGTGATCGTCGTCATCCTGATCGCCGGTGCCTTTGTATCGGTGCTTAACCAGACACTGATGTTGGTCGCTATTCCGCCGATCATGCAGGACTTTGAAGCCAACGCCAGTCTGGCGCAGTGGGTCACCACCGCCTTTATGCTCGCCAGTGGCCTGCTGATTCCGATCACCGCCGCGCTGATGGATAAGTACTCAAGCCGCACGCTGTACCTTGCCGCCCTGGTCATTTTCACCCTGGGCACCCTGCTTGGCGCGGTTGCGCAGACGTTCACCATGCTGCTGATCGCGCGGATCATTCAGGGCGCGGCCGCGGGCATCATCATGCCGATGATCCAGACGCTGATGATGATCATGTTCCCGATTGAAAAGCGTGGCGCAGCGATGGGCCTGGTTGGCCTGGTGGTGGCGTTTGCCCCGGCCATTGGCCCGGCGTTATCCGGCTGGGTTGTGGATCAGTTTTCCTGGCGCTATCTGTTCGTGCTGATTCTGCCGATTGCCGCTCTGGTGATTCTGGCGGCACTGTTGTTCATGAAGAACGTGACCCGCCAGCGCGCCAGCAAAATCGATTCCCTGTCGGTGATCATGTCGAGTTTTGGCTGGGGCGGCTTATTGTTCGGGTTCAGTATGGCCGGTTCGGCTGGCTGGGGCAGTGCCAGTGTGCTGGTCAGTTTACTGGTGGGCGCAATGTCACTGGCGGCTTTTATTCACCGCCAACAAAGCCTTGAACAACCGTTGCTGGACTTCAAGGTGTTTCACTCCCACACCTTTACCGTCACCACGTTCTTATCGGTTCTGGTGTTTACCTTGCTCATCGGCACCCAGACGATGATTCCACTCTATGTGCAGAGTGTGCGGGGCATGAGCGCCCTTGATGCGGGCCTGATTCTGCTGCCGGGCGCCGTCATGATGGGCATTGTCTCACCGCTGGCGGGTCGTCTGTTCGACCGCTTCGGCATTCAGGTGCTGGCCATCAGCGGGTTCGTGTTGCTCTCTCTGGCCATGTTCATTCTGGCGACCGTGCCTGACAGCGTGCACCCGGCCTGGATCGTCGCCGCTTCCATCTCGCAAATGCTGGGCGCAACCCTGCTGATGATGCCGCTGATCACCGCCGGCATCAATTCGCTGCCGATACCCCTGATCGCTCACGCAGCGGCCATGAACAACACCCTGCGCATGGTCGGCGCGTCCATCGGCACCGCCCTGCTGATCACCGTGCTCAGTGGCCGCGCCGCCCTGTTCTCCAACCCGGATGCACCCGCCGCCATCGCCGCCGGCATTCATCTGGCATTCTGGTTCGCGTTTGGGCTGGGGCTGCTGGGTCTGGCGACAACCTTCTGGTTACGCCATCACGTGTTGCGTGAGCGCCGCCAAGCACAAAACACGGTCAATGACGCCACCAATGCGTGACGTTAACGCCTGAACGATCAGGCGACGGACTTTGATCGTCTTTGTCCTCGCGCCGTACCTCTACCTGGTGCGCGAGGTCATCCAGTTGCTCCCGGTCGATGGTGTCTTCCACCCGGTCGATCTGCTGACCTTCACTCCAGGTTTCGGTTGTTTGCAGACTGTGCGTTGAGCGCCACATCTGGGCACTGCGATCTGCGCCATCATCCCTCCACAACCTGTGTTCCTGAGCAGACTGGACCGGCATGGCAGCGCACGACTTAATGCAAAACCTTATGGTTTTCTTACGCGGCGCGAGGTCGCGTTACAGCTTTGTTATAGGGCAATCCTTACCCTTACCGGTGTCACCTTGACTGCCGGATACACACTGTGAAAAACGTCAAACCCGCCCTGAAAATAGCCACCTTCATCATGCTGATCTGGGGGTGCCTGATGGGTCTGACCGTACTGTTGGCCGACTGGTCAACAGCGCAGGAAGTCCGTGCCATGGTGCTCAGTGCACTGGTGTGTCTGGCCGTGGCCGTAGTTTGCCTGCTGCTTTCCCGGGGGCCCTCGATTCGTATGAAGGCAAAGCCGATGTTCCTCGTCACTGCTGTTAACTGGGGCTTGCTGTGCCTGACCGGCGCTTTGCCCCTGTACCTTGGCTGGCCGGAGATCAGTTTTATTGATGCGCTGTTCGAGAGTGTCTCAGGCGTTACCACTACTGCTCTACGGTTCTGACCGGGCTGGACGAAGGCCCCCGCACTCTGATTCTGTGGCGCTCGCTGATGCAGTGGGTCGGCGGCATCGGCATCATTCTGATGGCCGTTGCCGTACTGCCATTCCTGAAAGTCGGTGGCATGCGGCTGTTTAAAACGGAAAGTTCGGAATGGTCCGACATCCAGAATACCCGGGTGCGAACCGTGGCCTCTCAAATTGGCTTGGTCTACATGCTGCTTACGGCACTGGCGGTCGGGTTATTCTGGGCGTTGGGAATGACGGGTTTCAATGCCCTGAACCATGCCCTGACCAGCCTCGCCACCGGTGGCTATTCAACCTCGGATGCGTCGTTCGGTCAGTTCCATACCCCGGCGCTGATTTGGGCAGGCAGTGGCTTCATGCTGCTGGGCGGTTTACCATTTTTGTTGTATGTGCAGTCGTTGCACGACCGCTCCTGGCACATCGCACGCGACGCCCAGGTGCAATTGTTGTTCAAGTTGATTGCCGGTACCGCTCTGGCAATGACCATACATCGCCTGTTGACCGGCTCCAGCGAGTCCTTTTTCGTTGCGTTGACGCACGCGGTATTCAACATTACCTCAGTCGTCACCACCACCGGCTATGCCACTGAGGACTATACGCTCTGGGGTAGCTTTTCACTGATGCTGTTTGTGTTTTTGATGTTCAGTGGCGCTTGCTCGGGCTCAACATCCGGGGGCACCAAGTTGTTTCGCTTTCAATTACTGGGGCTGTTACTGCGCGAGAACCTGTTCAAATCCCTACACCCGTCCGGCCATTTTCAGCGCACCTATAACCATCGTCCGGTGGGTGAAGGCGTTCTGGTGGCATCGCTGGCGTACCTCTTCGTCATGCTCATGAGCCTGCTGCTGTTTTCGATCGCGCTGACACTTACTGGCCTTGATGTGGTAACCGCAGGATCGGCCGCGCTTACGGCGCTGATGAACTTCGGCCCAGGCTTTGGAGACATCATTGGACCGGCCGGAAACTTTTCCACATTGCCCGATACCGCCAAGGCCATTTTGTGCCTTGCCATGCTGCTGGGCAGGCTTGAATATATGGCGTTGCTGATTTTATTCACGCCCGCGTTCTGGCGCTGGTAATGGGAAAGCGGAGACTCTCGATGAAACAGGCCTGGCTGTGGCCGCTGTGCAATGTGCTGGTGCCGCTGGGCATTACCGGCCTCGGGTTGCTGCCTCTGCCCTGGCTGGCTCACACCACCTTGTTGCTGTTGTACCTGATGGCCGTGGTGCTCAGTGCCCTGCTGACCGACTGGCGGGGCGTGCTGACCAGTGCTGGCCTGGGCCTGTTGTTATTCAACTATGCCTTTACGCAGCCGGTGTTCAGTCTGGAAATGCACGAGCCTGAGGAAATCGTCGCCGCGGCCTTATACGTCATATTCGCATTGATGACCGGGCGCTGACACTGACCCCCGACACTATCGATCCGTTAACCGGTGCCCGGGGGCTGAGCAGTGACCCGGACCTGACTCAAAACCTGCCCGAGGGCTGGCAATCGCTGGTACGCGCGCTCGGTGAGCAGTGGCTAGCGGTTCAGGAACGGCGCGAGGCCCGGCAACAACGCAAAGCCGCAGAACGCCGTGCAGACGAGGAGGCTTTGCGTAATGCGCTGTTATCATCAGTCTCGCACGACCTGAAAACCCCACTGGTCACCATGATGGGCGCGGCCACATCATTGCGAGACCTTCAGGCTGACCTGAATGACCACGACCGCGAGGAATTACTGAACTCCATCATTCTCGAAAGTGAGCGCCTGGAGCAGTACATTCAGAACCTGCTCGACATGACCCGGCTGGGTCAGGGTGAACTGACGCTCAATCGCCAGTGGATATCCCTGGATGAGTTGTACCACGTGGTGTTTCGGCGCCTGGCCGCTGCACGGCCGTCACCCCGGGTCAGCTTTTATCCCAGCGGAGAAGTGCCCTCTGTCTGGGTGCATGCGGCCCTGGTTGAACAAGCGCTGTTTAACGCGCTCGACAACGCGCTCAAAGCATCGGGACCAGACGGCTGGGTTGCCGTTCGCACCGGCGCCGATGCCACCACCGTCTGGCTGGATGTACTCGACCAGGGCCCTGGCTTGCCGCGCGATCAATGGGACGCCGTATTCGGACAATTTTATTCGTTCAGCCGGGGTGACCGCTATTCGACCGGTTCCGGCCTCGGGCTGACCATTTGCCGGGGGATGATGCGAGTACACGGCGGCGAAGCGGCTTTTGTTGACCCTCCCGAAGGATTTACGCTCTGCTTGCGGCTGGCGCTTCCGCAGGCACCCGCCGGAGCAGATTCCGCAAACCGGCCCCATCAGGAAGCCCCACAACAATGAACCGAATTCTGATCATTGACGATGAAGCTCAGATCCGTCGCTTTTTGCGCATTAGCCTGGCGTCTCAGGGATACGATGTGGTTGAGGCGGAAACTGGCGCTCAGGGCTTGGCACAGGCTGTTCTGGGGCAGCCGGATCTGGTTATTCTGGATCTGGGGCTGCCCGATCTGGATGGCAAGGAGGTGTTGCGCCAGTTGATGGCCCAGAGTCAACAACCGGTGCTGGTCTTATCCGTTCGCTCGTCGGAAATGGAAAAAGTCGCGGCACTGGACATGGGCGCTGAAGACTATGTGGTCAAACCTTTCAGTGTTAACGAGTTATTGGCCCGGGTACGGCGCATTCTTGCCTCACGCTCCGGTACCCGGGAGGAGCAGGCTACAAAGGTGTATTCAGATGCCCGACTGACCATCAACCCGGACCGCCATGAAATAACTCTGGATAACCAACCCATCAGCCTGACCCGCAAGGAGTGGGCGGTCATGCAGCATCTTGTGCAGTCACCCGGTCGTCTGATTACCCAGAGCAGTCTGCTGGAGAAGATCTGGGGGCGCAGCCACAAAGACGACAGCCAATATTTGCGCAATGTGGTTCGCCAGTTACGGATAAAACTGGGTGACGATGCCGCCAATCCGGATTATCTGGAAACCGAACCCGGCATCGGCTACCGGTTTCTGGACAGACGATAAGCCGTTCTCCGGTCGACTTGAAGACCAATAGCCTACCTTTGCAATGAAACCGGATAATCTGGCCGCCTGACGGCTCGCTGGTAAGGACATTTAGTCTGTTACAGTACAGTAGCGCCTGCTGGCCAAACCCAAAACCACCCGGCCTTCGTATCATTTTGTCCTAAAGGAAAGACCCTGTCCGCCGAAACGGTATATTATTGCCACGTTCGTTCCAGGCTGTTTTCCCCGGGGTAGTTCATCGATGATGCCCCGGCCGGTGCCACCAGAGGATACATTCACCATGGCTCGCTTCTTGACTCGCTGGTTTTCCAGTTCCCAGTCCGCTTTAGCACTCGAACATGCCCCCCAGGCTATTGTCACGCTCGATGCGAAACAGACCATTGTGTTTTTTAATGCAGCAGCGGAACGGCTTTGGGGGGTTAAGCGAGAGGCGGTGCTGGCAAAACCAGCGGCTCAACTACTTCCCAAAGACAGTCTTAAACGCCTGGGCAACACAGGCGATGTGTCCCATGAAACGCAGATTAAAACGGCCGACGGGCACGCTATATGGGTACAACTGGAGTCAACGGCCATAAAGTCGGGCCAGGGCATCAGTCACACCCTCTTCGTGCGCAACATCAGCCGTGAGCGCTACGACCGGGAGATGATGAACCAGACACTGGAGCAGGCCATGGACGCTGTGGTGTCGATTGACGAGCACAACAACGTCACCTTCTTCAACAAGGCTGCCGAAGCGGCTTGGGGTTACGACCGGTCAGAAGTGCTGGGCAACAACGTCAAGATGCTGGTGCCCAAAAGCTTACAGTCGCAACACGATGGATTCGTCAACCGCAACCGAACCACCGGTGAAAACCGGATCGTCGGCAGCTACCGTGAACTGACCGTTGTGCGCAAAGACGGCACCGAGTTATGGGGCCAGGCCGCGATCAGCAAAATTGAATTTGACGGGCGCATTACCTACACCGCTTTTATCAAAGACGTGACGGAAGAAGTCGAAAAACGGGAAAAAATGGAAATGCTCTCGCTGGTTGCTGACCAGGCCAACAGCGGCATTATCATTACCGACAGTAAGGGCAGCATAGAATACATCAACGCCGGTTTTGAAAAACTGACCGGTTACAGCCTGGCCGAATCTCGCGGCAAAAAGCCGGGGCCTATGTTGCAGGGCGAAGGCACCGACCCGGAGACCGTGAAAAAAATTCGAGAGAACCTCGACCGGCTGGAACCCTTCTACGTTGAAATTCTGAACTACCACAAAAATGGCACACCCTATTGGGTGTCACTGTCCATTGCGCCGGTGTTCGACGAGCGCGGCCGCATAGAACGGTTCATTTCCGTTGAAGCCGACATTACTCAGAGCAAACAGGAAACCGTCGACTTTACCCGCCGACTTGAAGCCATTGAACGATCGATGGTGACCATGGAATTCAATCCCGATGGCAGTTTCATTTCTGCCAATAAGCTGGTTCACGCCAAGTACGGCAATAAAGACAAGGTCGCTCAGGTCGCCAAAGCGTTCTGGTCCAAGCTGACCGCCGAGAACATCAAAACCCTGCGCAGCAGCGGCGAATTCAGCGGCAAGGATTCAGTGGAACTGACGGGTCTTCCAACGATGGCGCTGGATTACCAGGTCGTGGCACTCAAATCGTTCACCGGCGACGTTCGTCGCTACGTGCTGTTTGGCATCGACATCACTGACCGGTTCCAGGCGCTCAGCGAAACCCAGGAAGCCATGGAATCGGTATTGCAGGTCAGCAACAAGATCAGCGGTATCGTCTCCACCATTAACGCCATTGCAGACCAGACCAATTTGCTGGCACTCAATGCCGCCATTGAAGCAGCGCGTGCCGGTGAAGCAGGACGGGGCTTTGCGGTCGTGGCCGATGAAGTGCGTACACTGGCGAGCAAGTCGAGTGCCTCGGCCGGTGAGATTGATACGCTGGTAGATGAAACCAATCAGCGGGTGGAAGCGCTGGCGGCCTCGTTGAATAAGATAGATGGTTGATTGCCTGAAGTCGGTGTGTCAGGTGCCGGGTATACTAGGTACCGGACACTCAATGGGTAGCGAACTCGTCACTCACATAATTCGCTTATTCCACTCTACTTCCATAAAAAAACCGCGATCAACGTCGCGGTTTTTTTGCATTCGGCCACCGAGGTTAGTCAGCGACCGATGCGTTCAGCGTGTTAACACTTACTGAGCCGGTTCGTTAATATCGTTGGAGATTAACGTGACCGCCGTTTGTGCCAGAGCACGACCGTTTAGTACGGCACCAGACTTAAACACAACCTGGGTTTGAGTCAGGATAATACCGTTGAACGTGGTGCCGGCCTGCAAGGTTACTTCACCGGCCACTTGCCAGAATATGTTTTCAGGCAGTGCGCCACCGGTCAGTACCACGGCCTTGCCATCTTCCAGCTTCAGGTTCTGGTCGATCTGGAATATCCAGACATCGTTTGCTGAACCGTTCAGCGTTACATCGGAGGTAACCAGCACCCCGGTGCCCCACTTGTACAACCCCGGATCCAGCGTCAGGCCACCGATCTCGCCGGCACCCAGTTCGGTAAAGTCCGGGGTTACACGGCCAGCCGCATCGGTATAGGCGGTTTCCATATCACTGACAGCAGTGGTCAAATCATCCGGTGTCGGTACTTCCATATTTGAAGCAAACAACTCGCCGGTTACCCGTGGTGAGGTAGAGAACATACCGCTCGAGTCGAGTGTATCTGCGAAACCGGTCAGCGTTGTGCGCGATGCAGGGCTGACGGCTATGTCACCGGTAATATGCGTTGTTCCGGTTGTGGATATTCCGGTTTTGGCAAGTATCACGTAGTTACCGGCAGTGCCCAGGTCTACAATTGCAGGGCTTGAAGACACCTCAGTACCTGTTGTGAAACTGGTTTCCGACAGTGCAAGGCTATTGCCTGCAAGGTCAAGAATGGCCGTACTCAACGTCAGGGTATGCAGTTCGCTTGCGCCCAGGTTTGCATCTGGTGTAAATACCACCGTCTTCGGGTTCACATATAGCAACTCGCCAGAGACGACAACGATGCCCGCATTGGTTGTTAACTCAAAGCTGTTTGGCGTCAGGGTTTCCGGGTCTATAGCTTCACTGAAAATTACGCTAACTTTGGTGTTGCGCAGTACGTCTATCGCGATGTCGGCGGGGCTAATGGTGACTGGCGTAGGCACACTGTCGTCAATGGATGAACCTGTCGTGAAACTCCAGACAAAATCGCTCAATAACGACGCATCGGTTTCATCTTCAACCGCTGTCGTAATGGTGGCGGTGTAGAGCGTGCTCGCCGTAAGATTGCCATTCGGTGTAAATGTAGCAGCCTTGGTATCGGCATTGTACGCTACCGCACCGACAACCCCCGATTCACCGTCACCCTGCAGCGTAAAACTGTTTTGTGTCAGCGTGTCGGATTTCATTGCCCGGTTAAAAACTGCGACAACTTTTGTGTTGGTACCCGCCGTTGCGGATGCTGCGGCTGGCGCACTGGATGTTACCGCCAGCGAAGCGATCACGGTTGTACTGGTATCGAGGTCACCATTACTGCCATCACAGGCAGCTAAGGTTACGATGGAAACAGATGCGAATAGAGTCAAAAAAGTTTTCGAGTATCGTTGAAGAATACCCATAATATGGCCTGCTATTTTGAACCAGCCAAACACCTGAGGTGCAGAACCGGTAAGTGAAGTGAGCAATACGTACTCATTCTCGGAAGCCTGGTGTGGTGCAGAGAAATGCGAGAAACACAGAGGATTATCTGAATGCGCTTGGTTTGCGCGTTTGGAGAGACCAGAACTGACTGGTTAACTAAACTTATACTCTCTATTTCACCAATAGATAGCCATATATTTCAGGCCAACTTTAAAGAGACGCTGTGAAATTCGGCAGGGTGTTGGGAACGCTGCTTTTAGTCGACACAGTTGATCGACACAGTTAGCGCACTCCGGTCGTTATCTTGTCGGCCACCCAGGGCAAAGCAATGGCGATTATCAGAAATCGAACCACGTGATGGATGACCACAAAAGCCGGGTCAGCATTGAGCGTCGCGGCGATCAGCACCATTTCCGGCAGGCCACCGGGGGCAAACGCCAGGAAGATGGCCGCGGGCGGGATGTCGGTTACCAGGGTTAGCAGTAACGTCATCAGTGCCACCAGCACGACGGTAAGTGCCAGCGCGACGATACCGTGGCCCGACAGAATAATCGCCGTGCGCCAGCGTATTCTGGCGAACTTGGTACCCAGGTAGGTGCCAAGCACAAATTGCACCGGCACCAGCGCCTGACCGGGAATGTTCAGATCGGTCAGGCCGGTTATTTGCATCAACGCCACGCCGGCCAGCGGCCCGATCATCAGCGGTTGCGGCCAATTCAGGCGCCGGGCAACCAGAAGGCCCAGGCCGGTTGCGACCAGTAACCACAGAATCGACAACCCGTCGGGCAGTGACCAGGCCTCTTCGGGTACGCCCCGAATGCGGTCCATGTCGAGCCCGGTCCAGTCCCCGAGCCCAACCAGGATCAGCGGCACAAAATAGATAACTGCCAATACCCGGGTGATTTGTGGGATCAGTACCTGTTTCTCGTCAGCGCCACTGCGCGCGCTCATGATCAGCACCAGCGACTGGGCGCCCGGTACCGATGCAAACAGCGCCGTGGTTTTATCGAACCCGGCAAACCGCCGAAAATACCAGTGGTTCACCGCCGTTGTTGCCACCACCAGCACCCCCATGCCAATCAGCGACAATGGCCAATGCCAGACGGTAAACAGCAGACTTGGGTCGAGTGCTGCACCGGCGTAGATACCGAGAATGAGCAGCATGGCGGTGAACAGCTTCATTGGAATGAAGGGTTTGAACCCAAGCAAGCTGCCGATCAGCGTCGAGGTCAGGCTGCCCAGCATCCACGGCAGTGGCCACGACAGGGCATTGAAGATCAGCGCACCCACGGCACCGATGGCCAGTGTGGCCAGCAGCGTCAGTGCAATGTTCAATCGGGTCGGAGGACTGGGGCTCATGGTTAACCGGTTGGATTCAATATCGCGCACAGTATAGAGGCCGTGACCGGTTTTCGACATACAACGGATCATCCCGGGAAGATGGCAGCGGATAAGAAGCATCGCCTCCGGTGCGTCGACTCATGCACAACAGACTCCGTCAAACAGGGCATTCACCGATCTTTTCGGCGTCTCACCGGGTGGTCGGTGCGCTTTCTGATAGGCTGTGCTCTGGATAGAAGCGGTCGCTTTACGAAAGATCACAGCGACAAACCATCACCAAGGGAGTGTGACATGCGAAAAACAATGACTCGGGGTATTCTCAGAGTATTGCCACTGGCGCTAACGGTATGGCTGTTCTGGTCGATCGGCGGCGGGCTCAACAGTTTTGGCCTCGCGTTGCTGAGCGTGGTGGGTATCAATCAGCCCTGGGCCGGCAGTGGCTTTGTACTGATTCTGATCCTGCTGCTGATTATTGGTCTGGCGTTCAGTGTCAGCCCGATCGCCTGGCTGTACCAGCGACTGGAAGATCAGATACTCCGGTTCCCGCTGCTGAAGACGGTATACGGTGCCATTAAAGACATGGCGTCGCTGATCAGCACCGACCCCGAAAAAACGCAGCAGCGACAAACCGTTCTGATAAAACAGGCCAACGATTCCTACATTGTCGGCTTCGTCACCGCCGACGATGTACCCGGCCCAGTGCACCGGGCTCTGAGCGAACATCACGACCAGGAGGGCTGGGTGCCGGTGCTCATGCAGGTCAGTTATCAGATCGCCGGGGTAACGATTCTGGTGCGCCGATCAGATCTGATTTACGTCGACTGGCCGTTTGAAGATGCCATGCAATTCATGCTGACAGCCGGCTTGTACAAGAGTTCCGACACAAACAAAGCACCGCCACCGGCATGAACCATTGTGTCGCGCGACGTCGGGCCATTTTCAGCAACGCTGGCTCCCAGGTCGGCGCCGACCGTGCGTTCGCCCGTTTTTTCAGTATACTGCCGATCGTCCGGCACTTTCGTGCTGGCAGCGTTCTCAGGGCGGGGTGAAATTCCCCACCGGCGGTATCTGGACAACACGATTGTTATTCAGGAGCCCGCGAGCGCTCGCCCTGGCAGCGGTTAACTCCGTTTGCTCAAGGCGAGGTCAGCAGATCTGGTGAGAAACCAGAGCCGACGGTTAGAGTCCGGATGAGAGAGATCGCGAACCACCCAATGTCGGCTGCACCTGTGTGGCCGTCTTTGCGTACTCGCGCGCCCTGATTCTGGCAATCACCCTAACCTTGAGGGCAACCCATGAATCAGCCTACACCCAACCGCACTACCCGCGTCGCCGTAATCGCGGCCTCCTGGCATGCCGACATTGTCGGACAGGCCTGCTCTGCCTTTGAATCTGAACTGACGCTTCTTGATAGCACGGCCGACGTCGAGCACATTCGAGTGCCCGGTGCCTATGAAATTCCATTGCACGCCAAACACCTGGCCAACAGCGGCCGCTTTGACGCCATTGTCGCCTGTGGCCTGGTGGTCGACGGTGGCATTTACCGGCACGACTTTGTCGCCCAGGCGGTTATTGATGGTCTGATGCGGGTGCAATTGGATACCAACGTGCCCGTGTTCAGCGTTGTTCTAACGCCGCACCATTTTCACGAGCACGAAGAGCACCAGCGCTATTTCCGCGAGCATTTTGTGAAAAAAGGACAGGAAGCCGCGCAGGCCTGCCATGCAACGTTAGGCAGCCTGCGTTCAATTATAGGATGAGCCAACTGGCGCCAGTCGTTGCACCGGCGCTTTATTCGTTTGCCAGAATACCGAGCAACTTGCGGGTATGGTCAACGGTCTCAATACCCAGGTCGGTCAAATAGCCCCCATCTCTGTGAGTAATCAGGCCCTTTACGTGCAAGCGTTCAGCGGCCGCTACCAGGGCCGGGTTGGCCTCATGACTGTGTACTTTGATGCCTTCCTGCAAAGAAGAGGCCCGAAACTGAGTGAGCAAATTCAGCTCAGCGAGGTGGTCGTCGGAGAATGGCATGGCAGTTCCTGTTAATAGACGGGCTTATCTAATGGTTTAGCCGAAATTAAACCATTAGACAACCGTCGGCGCCCTTCTTTTCAGCAACCTTTGAATCTCTACTTAAAAAGTGCTGATTCCGGTCGCTTCCATAAACCGATACAACGCCTGCGGCCAGAGCCGTTCATCGGCGTAGACCGGGTAATCAACACTGAACCGTTTGTCTGCGGTGTTAAACCAGCGCAGTTCGAACCACTCGGCAGCTTCAGCCAGGGCAGTCAATTGCGATGCCTGTCCGGTCAGTACCATATTGGTTTCGAGGTTCAGATTGTTCAGGTTGCGCCGGGTAAAGTTGGCCGAGCCGACGATCAGGGTTGCCTGTCCGTCGGCGTGCCGCGCCAGCATGAATTTGGAGTGGCACTGTTCGCCCCGGGTTTCGCACCAGCGCACGGGAATACCGGCCCGGTGCAGTTCCAGCGCAGTCTGGCGGTTGGGGATGCCGTTCTTTTCCCGGCCGAAGGCGTCTTTGTTGGCGTCGAGCAGGAGACGCAATTGAGCCTGGCGGTCGTGTGCGGCCAGCAGTGCGTTGACGATGTCGCGATCGGAAAGGTAGAACACGGCTATGTCGAGCCGGTCTCCGGCGTTAACACGGTTAATGGTGCTCAGCAGGGCCTGCTTGATGGCGCGTTCGGTGACCACTCTCAAACCCGCACCGGCTGGCTCACTGGCGGCCTGGGGTGGCAGGTTGACGGCCTCTGCTGGCCCACCGGAAAACGCCAGAACAGCTTGCTCTGTGGTCAGCAGGTCCAGAACGGCGGGCCCGGTGAAACGCAAGGCGACATTGCCGTGAGCGCTGCTGCCATCGTGGGGGTTGGCCGAGGTGACCAGGGCTGCAAAGCCATCGCCCTGGTCCGCGATCACTACTTTGCGATGATTGGCTTTAAAATTCGGCAAAATAAGAAAACTGCGCAGAGAAATCCGGCCATCACCGAGTGGATTTTCAAGCCGCGTTCCGGTCCCGGTACCCCAGTAAGATAAAAAAGTGCGCCAAATCGACGAATACAGCGGATTGCTGTCGCGCAGTGCCTCCAGTCGGGTGACGGTGACGGTGATGCCCGCCTGTTCAAGCCGGTCCAGATGGACAGCGCGCTGCCCCCCATAGACGGTATTGATCGGATCGGTGATCAGATGAGCCTGTAGATCTGGGTATCGCCGCTTCTGGGCAAGCAGGCGTTCGGTCAGTTCGGCCGACAGCGCCCGGTGCTCTTCCGGTACTTCGCCCTGAAAGGCATTGAACAGAAACATGTCGATCAGCACGAAGCGCTCTGCTGCGCCGATCATGGCGAACACTTCATCGAAAATGCTTTGCTCGAGATGGCGCTGGTCGTCTGGCCCGATATAGGAGGTATCGGATAGAAACCGGACATCACCAACCGGCCGCAACGGGCCATCATAATTCAGACCGGCCGGCAGCGGCTTAACGCTGTGGTAAATACCCACTCCCAACAGCAGTAGCCCTATGGCTACCAGCAATGCAATGGCGATACGCCCTCCTGCCCTGGTTATACCCAACATTGTGCTACCCACTCCTTCAGTTTGGGGTCCTTCGCGTCCGGGCAGGCATCATCCATGCGTTTCCCGGGTATCAGTTATTTCCACCCTGCGATTGAGCCGAGGCTGTGTGGGGCGGAAACAAGGCGTCAATATGCCCCTGAGACAGTGGCTTTTGCAACAATGGATGCTCAATGGCAAAGCCCAGGTCTTCTTCAAGCCGGTCTCTGGGCAGGCCAGACATCAACAGACAGGGTACGTCGGGCCAGTATTCGCGCACCATGGTCACCACGTCGAGACCGTTCAGCAGGCCGCCGAGATTGACATCGGAGAGCACCAGCCCGACCGATTCATCGCTGTGATGCGCCCAGTCGATGAACTGCTCACCGTGTTCGAAAGCCATGACCTGATAGCCCCGTTGTTGCAATAAAGCGGCAAAGGCCGTTCGAACCGACCGATCATCTTCGACCAGTACGAGCGTGCGGCTCGCGTCGAACGCCAGCGCAGGTTCACTGGCGCGGGGGCCGGGCGTGACAGACTCGGCGGTCACCGGCCAGTCCATACACACGGTTGTGCCCTGGCCCGGCGCGGAGTTCAACGTGAACTGGCCACCGCTCTGCTGCACAAAGCCGTAGACCGTCGATAACCCCAGTCCGCTGCCCTGGCCCACTGGCTTGGTGCTGAAAAAAGGTTCCAGGACACGCTTTTGCAAGTCGACCGGAATGCCCTGACCGGAGTCGGTAACCGTCAATTCCAGTCTGTCGTGAGTCTCAAGGTAACGAGTGCGCACAGTAATGGCGCCCTTGCCGGGAATGGCTGACGCGCTGTTCAGCACCAGGTTGAGCAAGGCGTTTTCCAGTTGCGAGGGGTCGATGTACAGACTGCGCCCGGGGGCACCGAGATCCAGTGTCAGTGACACCGGGCCGGGTACGGAATACTCAAGCAATTCAGCCAAACCGTCGATGAGCCTATCGGGCTCAACCACCTCCGGCGTGAGTTGCTGCTTGCGGCTGAAGGCAAGCAGTCGTTGCACCAGTTGGGCACCGCGTTCACTGACGTCCAGTGCGCGATGCAGATACGTTTGGCCCGTTTCAGTGACTGCGCCACTGTGCTCCAGTAACTGCAGATTTCCCGACAAGGCCGCCAGCAAGTTGTTGAAGTCGTGTGCAACGCCCCCGGTCAGATGCCCCAGTACATCCATCTTCTGAGCCTGCTGCAATTGTTGCTCGGCCATGCGTCGCTCGGTCAGGTCCCGGTAAAGGGTGACAAAGCCGCCATTGGGCATGGGCTGACTGCGAAACTCGATGATCTGGCCGTCGTCGTAGTGGCGTTCAAAGTTCTGCTGACTCTGGTGTCGCTGCACGTTCATCGTCGGCATGTCGACGGTTTCCTGCTGCACATTCAGGTTACGGTGGGCTTTGCGGGCCATCAGGGCCTGTACGTCGTCCAAGGGCATGCCCGGCTGCAGATCCCCGTCACTGAAACCGAACATTTCCAGATAACGCCGGTTCCAGATCACCAGGTGGTCGTCTCGTGAGAACACGCTGAGTCCGTCCTGAATCTGGTTGTGTATGGTTTCCAGCAGGGTCTTTTGAGCATCCAGCTCGGCGCTGGTGCGCTCGGCCTGGAAGGCGTGCTCCCGAAACACATCGTAGGCGTGCACCAGATCACCAATTTCATCGTGCCGTTGTATCCGGATCTGCGCCGGAGATTCTTCGCCCCGCGATAACTGGATCATATCGTCGGTGACCGTGCCCAGGTCGCGAATCAATCGCCGATTATTCAGGTAGTAAGCCAGCAACGCCAACATCACCACCAACGACAAACCCAGCGTCAGCACTCTTGAAGCGTTCACCCGGTCGGTCACCGCCGTTTGCTGGCCGATCACCATCTGCTGAATGTCGGCGGCAAAACTGTTGGTCTGCTCGGTAAGTCGCTCCGAGTGCGCGCGCAATCGGGCCAGCAGAAACGCCTTGTTTTGTTGAATGCCCTGCAGTGTCTGATATTCCGCTGTGGCCAGTTCGAGCCAGTTCAGATAGGCCTCGGGTTCGGCCGCCGCCAACACCAGCGGGCGCAGCCGCTCACGGGTCTGACGGTTGTAATCAGCCGGGTCGGTAATCGCCCGATAAAACAGTTGCAGTGGCAGCCAGGGCTCGATCATTACGGCACCACCGGCATCGGTGCTGTCGCGGGCTTGCTGGTCGACCTGGAACTGAGCAGCGAGCAGATCTTCGCGTATGAACAGTTCGTCGTAAACCCGCTCGGTCAGGGCATCAAGATCGGTCTTGATATTGGCCAGAATGGCCTGGATCCGGGCGCGAACATCCGGGTTTTGCAGCCTTTGCGACAGGGCAAACACGCGCTGGTATCGGCTCTCTAGCCGCTGTCGCTCTGCCTGAAGTTGAAACGGCCGTCCTGCCGAGGCAAGGTAAGGCGCCAGCGCCACAATCTGCGCGGCCTCATCCGACAGGCTCAGGGCCGTGCGAATCTCCGGAATGAGCAAACCCTCGAATTCATTCACCGCCGCCCGGGTCTCGCTCAGCCCGCGCCAGGAAAAGCTGACCAGCGTCAGCAGCAGCACAAGCCCGACGACAAACGCCGCCAGTGCTTTGGTGTGCAAGGTCCAGCGTAGCGGGTTCATAGCCGTTTGACCGTCGCCTCAAACCGATAACCGATGCCGCGCTCGGTTTTAATGTAGTGCGGGGCCTTCGGGTTGGGTTCCAGCTTGCGCCGCAACCGCAGAATCAGCACATCGATGGTCCGATCGAACGATTCAGTCTGAGTACCGTGGGTTTTTTCCAGTAAATAATCGCGACTTAACACCCGGTTCGCCGACGATAGCAACACATTAAGCAAATTAAACTCACCGTACGTCAGATCAACCGCGTTGCCCGCGGGGTTCAGTAACGTGCGCCGCGTCAGATCGAGGCACCAGCCATCAAAAACGAGCCCTTCAGACACCCGCTGCTCCAGGGATTTCGGGGTCTGGCTTAACTGGGTGCTGCGTCGCAATAGCGCCCGCACCCGGGCGATGATCTCGCGCAGATTGAACGGCTTCATCATAAAGTCATCGGCGGCGACTTCGAGGCCAAGGATGCGATCGGTCTCATCGCCCTTACCGGTCAGCATCATGATCGGTACCGCCGAGTCCCGGCGGATATCCTGAGCCACGCGCAAGCCACTTTCGTGCTCGAGCTTCAGATCGAGCAGAATCAGATCAGCCGGGTCGGTGTCGACCAGGCTAAGCAATGCCTGCCCGGTTTGTACCGGCGTGACCCGATAGCCCTCAAGCGTTAGGGCGTCGGTCAGTACCAGTAAGATGTCCGGGTCGTCATCGACGATGGCTATGTGATGCGCCAGGGGGGTTGCGGCCATCGGTTTCTCCGGCTTTTTATCGTTATGGTGCCAGGTGTTGTCATTACGCATTCGCGCCCTTCAGTGAGGCACTGGAATGTTAACAGAGTATTTCAAAGCCAGCCCCAAACTACCCCCGGGAAAAACAGTGAAGTGTGCCGCCTGTCGCAGATGTAAGCCCGCCACCGTGCCATTCTACCGGTTCTCCACCAACAGACTGATTCTATGATAACCCCTGCGTTCTTCGTTCGACCGGCCCCTTACAGGCTGGCCCTTTGCACTCTGCTGGTCGCGCTGACCGTCAGCGGCTGCCAACCGGATACCGCCAGTGACACTGACGACGAGGTATCCGACCCGGTCGATACCGACGACAGCGGGGCAGTTGAGCTGGCGCTGCGGGTGAGAACCCTGAACTACACCCAATCCAACCCGGGGCCGACTCAGGTGGTGCTTGACGTGCAGGTGCCGACTGAAGCCCGGATTGACCTGTACATGAACGACGTTCTGCAAAAAAGCTGGGATACCGGCGAAGCCTGCGTTGAGTTTCCGGCTTTTATCCTGTGCGAAGACGATCTGGAACAATCCATTGCAACGATGATTGAGACCGGCGGCACCAAACGATTTGAACTGACGGCCCTTAAAGGAAATACCTGGAAAACGGTGACCTTTGAGCGTGACCTCACATTTGGGCAGTGCATTTCCAATGCGGAGTATTACAGTGAAGTCGCGCAACCTTTGCTGGTTGATAAGTGCAGTAGTTGTCATCGGGAGGGCGGCGACGAAAAGGCTTCGGCAATTTTCAGAGCTGAGGACTCGTGGGCTAGTTTCGAAACTACTATTTTCAATTTGATGCACCGGCTTTATCTAGCTCCTTCCCATCAGGAACCTGGTCACAATGCTAGTCCGCTTGAACCTTATGATGCTGACTACCGGGCTATCGCTGAACTGGTGTGGCGGACACTTGAAGAGTTTCAGTGTTCGCCACCCTAGGCTTCAGTACCACAGTTCGCACAATTCGAGCGTCGGATGCCGGTTGCGCCTCTGAGGGGGAGTCCGCAGCATGGATGCTGCGGTCTAGGCTCCAGGGATGGATTTACGCCGACCCTGCAGAGGCGCAACCGGTCTCCGACGCGGACGATAGCCACCCTACAAATTCGAGCTCCGAACCATGACCGGCGTCAATTATTGGCGCGCTTGAGCGAAGGTGATGAATGCCTCTTCCGGCATGGGTTTGGCCCAATAATACCCCTGCCCCTGAGTGCAGCCGAGCTTGGCCAGTAACTCGGCCTCGGCCTGGGTTTCTGCCCCTTCGGCGACGGTGGTCAGGTTCAGGCTGTTGGCCATCTGAATAATGGCGGTCACGATGGCGGTGTCCTGCGGGCTCAGTTGCAGTTGGGAGACAAACGACCGGTCGATTTTCAGCGTGCCAATCTTCATCTTGTTCAGATAGCCCAGATTGGAATAGCCGGTTCCGAAGTCATCGATGGAAAACGTAACGCCCAGCGCCTGCAGGCGATGAAACGTATGATCGATGTCTTCGCCCGGCTCCATCAGCATGGATTCGGTAATCTCAATTTCCAGCCGGTGTGGCGCAATAGCCGATTCCGTCAACGCCTGCTCAACCACCCGATCCAGGTTACCGCGCCGGAATTGCAACGACGACACATTCACCGCCATGGTCAGCTCCGGCAGCCCCTGAGCGTCAAAACGACTCAGCGCCGCCGTCGCCTGCTGCACCACCCACATACCGATCTCAACGATCAGACCCGAGCGTTCAGCCAGACCAATGAACTCTTCCGGGGGTATATTGCCACGCGTTGGGTGCTGCCAGCGCAACAGGGCTTCGCAGCCGCACAGGTCGCCTGATTTCAGATCGATCTTGGGCTGATAGTGCAACGAGAATTCATCGGCTTGCAGCGCCTTACGCAAGTCGGAAATGAGTTTGACCTGAGCCTGAGCGTCGTTGTTCATGCTGGTGTTGTAGTAACGAATGCCATCGCGACCGGCACGTTTGGATTCGTACATAGCCATGTCGGCCTTGCCCAGCAAGGTGGCGAAGTCAGTGCCGTCAGCCGGAGCGATGGCGATACCAATAGACGCCGTCGTGCTCAGTTCGTGACCTTGCAACAACATGGGTTCACGCAAGGTTTGCAGCACCTCATCGGCGCGCCCGATGATCGACTCATCCGGTGGCAGATCGGGCATCAGCACGACGAATTCGTCGCCGCCAAAGCGTGACACCGCATCGGATGTGCGCACCTCATCCACCAGTCGCCGGGCAATTTGAATCAGGTATTCATCCCCGGCACTGTGACCGAGCGAATCGTTAATGGGCTTGAAATTGTCGAGATCAATAAACAGCAGGGCGACCGATTGTCCCTGTCGCTGACTGTGGCGCAGCATGAGGTCAAATTGCTCCGCGGCCAGAATGCGATTAGGCAACCCGGTCAGGCCATCGTGGTTTACCAGGGCCTCAACCTGTGCCTGGGAATCACGGCGACGCTGATTTTCTTCATTGAGTTGCGTCATCAGGCGGCGAATATCGTTGATCAGCAAACGGATGCAATAGGCCGTAATGAGCAGGATCAGTACCAGCAGAATGGCCACATTGATGTTGCTTTCAACCTGCCGGGTTTCATACCATCCCAATGAATTAAAGCTACCCAGCACCAGCAAACTGACGACCATGACAACCAGCAATCCGATGAAGATTTTTCGGTTACCAATGATGCTGGCGATAACCAGTATCGCCGGATAACCCAGCACCGCTTCATCTCTCAGGCCATCGCTGAGCCACATAAAGTAATAGCACAGCCCCATCATTAGCCCAAGCATCCAGGTCGCGGCCAATTGATACCGTTGCTGTCGCAGCAGCCACAGACTCAAAAACAGCAACGCTGCCGTTGTCGCCAATGCCAGTGCCGCTGTTACCCGCCCCAGCGCCATGCGTTGCACCGTGGCTACCAACAAGAAAATTTGCAGGGCCCAGAACATCTGACTGAGTCGTTCGTAATGCAGCGCTTTTACCAGCGGTAGCTGTTCCAACGACTGATTGGTGTTTTCATCTGTAGCCATACAACCCAACAAACATCTTGAGAGTGAAATTGGTTCTTTGAAACCTATCGACTAAGTTTAGCCTGATTTGAATGATTCGCCGATGCTGTGGACCCTTTTTGCCTGGGCATGCATGTTTGTACAGCAATACATCGTGCAAGCCCGGTTGCGCCAAAACAGTGCAGCCAACAGCTTGGGGCGTTCGCCTTGGTGCACCTCTAAAACCCTCGCCTCCCGGCAACAGCTCGGAAACCCCATAATACTGCACCTGTGAAACGATTGTTTCAGGCTTACGCCGTTTTGAATGATTGTTCGGTCAACTGGCCTGCCCTTTGCAATATCCCTGTACCGGCTCAGACCAAACCATAAGCCATTCATAGGGGAACACCATGAACAAAGCATCTCTGCTTGCCAGCGTCGTTGCACTGCTCAGCGCCACTACGGTCTCTGCGACCGACATCAAATTTGCACTGGACTGGAAATTCGAAGGCCCGGCCGCACCCTACCTGATGGCCATGGACCGTGGCTATTACGAAGAGGAAGGCTTGAACGTCAGCATCGATACCGGCGCCGGTTCACTGGAAGCCATTCCCCGGGTTGCGTCTGGTACCTATCAACTGGGTTTTGCGGATATTAACTCACTGATCAAGTTCCGGGACCAGGACAGCGATGTGCCGGTTCAGGCGATCATGATGGTTTACGATGCGCCGCCGTTCGCCATTGTCGGCCGCAAAAGCCTGGGCGTAGAGGTACCTTCCGACCTTGAAGGCAGAACGCTGGGCGCCCCGGCTACCGACGGTGCTTTCGCCCAATGGCCAGCCTTTGTTCAGGTCAACGACCTTGATACCGACCAGATCACCATTGAGAACGTTGGCTTCCCGGTGCGCGAGCCCATGCTGGCCCAGGGTGACGTCGACGCCATTACCGGCTTCTCGTTTTCGTCCTACATCAACCTGAAATCCAAGGGCGTGGATGCCGACGACATCACCGTGATGCTGATGACCGACTATGGCCTGAAGCTCTACGGCAACGCCATCATCGTCAACCCGACTTTTGCCGAGGAAAACCCGGAAGCCGTGACTGCCTTTCTGCGCGCCACCATTCGCGGCTGGCGCGACACCATCGCCGACCCGGAAGCGGCGGTTGAATACGTACTGGCCCACAACAGCATTGCTCGCAAAGAGGTTGAACTGGAACGGCTGATCATGTCGATTGACGACAACATCCTGACCGATGCCGTTGTTGCCAATGGTATGGGCGATATCGACCCCGAGCGGATGCGCGAAGCCATCGATCAGATCGGCATTGCCTACAGTTTCAACAACAAACCCGAAGTTGACGACATCTTCACCGATGCCTATCTGCCCAGCGATGCGGAACGCATGCTGCAGTAAGTGTGAACCACCCCAAAAACGGGCGTTTCGGCGCCCGAACCTCTTTCAGGACAGGCCCGCAGTATGAGTGTGATTGACATCGAAGGCTTACGCCTCGGCTACGGCGGCATGGCCCCGGAGCAAATAGTGCTGGACGGCATCGACCTGCACATCGACAGCGGCGAATTCGCCGCCATTGTCGGCCCGAGTGGCTGTGGCAAGTCGACCTTTATGAAGTTGCTGTCCGGTTTGCTGACCCCTCAGGAAGGCCGCATCATGATCGATAATGAACCGGTCACCGGGCCGCGCAGCCAGGTCGGCATGGCGTTTCAGAACGCCATCATGCTGCCCTGGCGCACCACGCTCGACAACATACTGCTGCCGCTGGAAGTATCACCAGCGACCAAATCGGATTTTCGCAATCGCAAAGCCCAGTACCGCCGCCAGGCGGAAGACCTGTTAACCGCAGTCGGGCTGCAAGGCATGGGCAGCAAGTACCCCTGGGAACTTTCCGGCGGCATGCGCCAGCGCGCCTCCCTGTGCCGCGCCATGATTCACGAGCCGCCCCTGCTGTTGCTCGACGAACCCTTCGGCGCACTCGATGCCTTTACCAAGGAAGAGCTCTGGTTTGTGCTTCAAACCCTGCGCCAGCATCGTACCTTTACCGTGCTGATGGTCACTCACGACCTCACTGAAGCGGTGTATCTCTCCGATACTGTCTACGTGATGAGCGCCCGGCCCGGACGTATGCTGGTGCGCCAGAGCATCGATTTTGAGCGGCCCAGAGACCTTGATATCCGGTTTGAACCCGGCTTTGTCAGCCATGTGCATGATCTGCGCGAGCACATTCGCGGCACCCGTGCCCAGGCAGTTCAACAGCCAGCCGCAGGAGCCTCGCAATGACCGCAACGACACAGTCAACGCCGGCAAGCCAAACGCGCCGCCCCTCCCGACTGCGCCACTGGCTGGGCTGGTTTCGCCGCGAAGAGGCCATGTCGTTCTGGATCATCATCGGCTTTTTTGTGGTCTGGGAGGCGGCGTGTCATCTGTTTGCGCTGCCCGTCTACTTCCTGCCACCCCCGTCGGTGATCGCCCAGGCCGCCGTCGAATTTCAGCGCGCACTGGTGATCAATTCCATTCAAACGCTGTGGACCACCATGGCCGGGTTTGGCTTTGCCGTGGTGTTCGGGTTGGTTCTCGGCGTGGCGGTTGGCGGCTCTCGCCGACTCTACCGGGGGCTCTACCCGCTGATGGTGGGCTTCAACTCGGTTCCCAAAGTCGCCCTGGTCCCCATTCTGGTGCTTTGGTTTGGCATCGGTTCGGTGCCGGCCATCATCACCGCTTTTCTGATTTCGTTTTTCCCGATTGTGGTCAACGTCGCCACCGGCCTGGCCACCACCGAGCCGGAGATGGACGACATTTTACGTGCCCTGGGCGCCAGCAAGCTCGATCGCCTGCTGAAAGTGGGTTTACCCGGCGCCATGCCGCACTTTTTCGGGTCTCTCAAAGTCGCCATCACCCTGGCTTTCGTCGGTTCTGTGGTCTCCGAAACGGTGGCCGCCAACTCCGGACTCGGCCACATGATGTTAATGGCCCAGGCCAACTTTGAAGTGCCGCTGGTGTTCGCGGGCTTGCTGGCGCTGGCGATCGAAGGGGTGCTGATGTACGCCCTGTTCGTGATCATTGAAAAACGCATGACCGGCTGGGCGTTTCGCGCGCAAAGTGCGCAGCAATGATCGCCCCTAACTGACCAAGGTAGACGCCATGATCCACACCAAACGCACACTCGGTGGCGCCTGTGTTGCCCCTCACCACAGCGCGGCCCAGGCGGGACGGGATGTCCTGAACGAAGGCGGCAACGCCATTGAAGCCATGGTGGCCGCTGCAGCGGCCATTGCTGTGGTGTACCCGCATATGAACGCCCTGGGTGGTGATGGCTTCTGGCTGATCAAACCCGCCAACGGCACACCCATCGCGATTGATGCCTGCGGCCCGGCGGCTCAGGCGGCCGATATCGGTTTTTACACTCAAGACGGCGAAACCCACATTCCGAGCCGTGGCCCGCGTGCCGCGCTGACGGTCGCGGGCACCATTGGCGGCTGGCAGCAGGCCTTGAAGGTTGCCCACCAGCTCGGTGGCCATATGCCGGTTTCCCGGTTGCTGGCGCCCGCAGAACAGCATGCGCGGGACGGCATCGTGGTCAGTCAAAGCCAGGCCGCCCTGACTCGCGACAAATTCGATCAACTGGCGCACCAGCCGGGTTTTGCCGAGGTGTTTCTGAGCAACGGCCAGGCTCCGGCCGAAGGCAGTGTGCTGCGCCAGCCTGACCTGGCCAATACGCTCGCCCAACTGAGCCGGGCAGGCCTGGACGATTTTTACCGGGGTGATCTTGCCCGGACTCTGGCGCAGGGCCTGGAATCGCTCGGCAGCCCGGTACGCCGTGGCGACCTGGAGGGCTTTCGGGCACGCCTGGTCGAACCGCTGCATACCCGGCTGCGTGGCAGCACGCTGTACAACCTGCCACCACCGACTCAGGGCCTGGCCTCGCTGATCATTCTGGGGTTGTTCGATCGGCTGAACGTCACAAAAGACGAAAGCTTTGATCACCTGCACGGCCTGATCGAAGCGACCAAAGCCGCCTTTACGGTGCGCGATCTCGATTGCATCGACCCCGACTGGTTAACGGACTCGCCGCAACGCTGGCTCACGCCCGAGGCACTGGACGAACAAGTCAAAACGCTCTCAATGACCCGCGCCCGCCCCTGGCCCAACCCGACTCAACCCGGTGACACCGTCTGGCTGGGCTGTATCGACAAGGCTGGCAATGCGGTTAGCTTTATTCAAAGCGTCTACTGGGAGTTCGGTTCGGGCGTGGTGGTGCCGGGCACCGGTGTCACCTGGCAAAACCGAGGTACCAGCTTTTCACTCGACCCGGCCTCGCGCAACGCGCTCAGCCCGGGCCGCCGCCCCTTTCACACCCTGAACCCGGCACTGGCCGAGTTCGACGATGGCCGCACCATGGTGTACGGCACCATGGGTGGCGAAGGCCAGCCGCAAACCCAGGCCGCCATTTTCAGTCGATACGCGATGTTCGGGCAATCATTGCAGCAAGCCGTAACAGCACCACGCTGGCTGCTGGGCCGAACCTGGGGCGACACCGACACCCGCCTGAAACTGGAAAACCGGTTTGACCCGGCACTGGTAGACCAACTGCGCAACGCCGGACACGACGTCGAAGTACTCGATGAAGCTTTCAGCGACACCCTGGGCCACGCCGGTGCCCTGGTGCACCGGCCCGACGACGTGATTGAAGGGGCGGCGGACCCCAGAGCCGATGGTCTGGTGGCTACGTTATAGCTCCAGTGTCGGAGTTCGGAGTGCAACTGGGGTGGCTTTGGCCCGCACCGGCTACCGGGTATGTCCCTGTGGGGTCGGCGTGAATCCGTCCATGGAGCCTAGGCCGCAACATCCATGTTGCGGACTCCCCCACAGGAACATACCTGGCAGCCGCTGCTAGTCATTCAGCGAACTCCAAAACCCAATTTACAGCTGGCCCTTAATCGTTAAGAGGAACCTGCCATGCAACGTTGTAGCGCTATTATTACTGAAGACCCCGTTCATGCGGCGCCCACTCACCCGGGACCCCTGACCGGTCTGCGTTTCGCGGTTAAAGACGTGATGGATGTGGCCGGTACCACCATGGGCATGGGCCACCCCCTGTGGGCCAGCACCCACCCCGTCGCTGACCAACATGCCGCCTGCATCAGCCAGTGCCTGGCACAGGGCGCCGAACTGATTGGCAAAACCCAGACCGACGAGCTCACCTACAGCCTGGCGGGCAACAACCACCATTACGGCATCGCCCCGAACCCGGTGGTGCCGGATGCCACCCCGGGTGGCTCGTCCAGCGGTTCAGCCTCGGCCGTGGCTCAGGGCCTGGTTGATTTCGCCATTGGCACCGATACCGGCGGCTCAATCCGCATTCCTGCCAGCTATTGCGGGCTGTACGGGTTGCGCCCCAGTCATGGCGCCGTCAGCCGGGACGGTGTGAGCAGCCTGGCACCGCAGTTCGATACCGTCGGCTGGTTAACTCAGCGCGCGGATATTCTGATGGCCGTGGGCGATGCGCTGTTACCCCAAACCGACACCCCGATTCCAAGCCAGGTGGCCCTGCTCAGCGATGGCGTGGAACTGGTTGATTCCATCATGGCGCACAAGGCTCGCGGTGCCATTCGTTCACTGGGCTTGCCGGTATCGCGGTCCATCTCGATCGGTTCGCTGGAGAGTTACCGGCGGGTGTTTCAGGTGGTGCAAGCCTATGAAGCCTGGCAAACACACGGTGCATGGATAACAGCAAACACACCTGCGTTTGGGCCTGGCGTTGCAGAGCGCTTTGAAGCCGCTGCAAAAATCACCGCAGAGGAAGCCCAAGCCGCCCAGGCTAACCTCAATGGACTGCGCCAGCGCGTTCGCGATTTGATCGGCGACGATACCATTTGGTGCATGCCCACCGTGCCAGCCTCAGCCCTGCCCATTGCTGCACCCGCTGAAGAGGTCGACTATATTCGCGGACAAACCCTGTGTCTGACCGCCGTGGCGGGTGTGGCTGGCTTACCGCAAGTGTCATTGCCCTGGCTACGCGATGCCCGCGGCCCGGTCGGCTTTTCGCTGATCGGCCCTCCCGGCAGTGACCGTCACCTGCTGCGACTGGCCCGTAATCTGGCGTTCGCCAGTCACCAGCGTAATGCGTCGGGGCCAGTGCCAGCTGTTTAATCACGCAGTTACGTCCTGGAATGCAAATTCCTGAATTCGCTGAATGACTAGCAGCGGCTGCCTGGGGTGTCCTTGTGGGGTAGTCCGCAGCAGGGACTAAAACGCCGGGAGCGTTTTAGCATGAGCGCAGCGAGCCCGAAGGGTGAATCCCATGGATGGGATTCATATCCTGCGGCCTAGGCTCCATGGATGGATTGAGTGGGCGGCATTCCGCCCGACCCCGCAAGGACACCCCAGGCAGCCGCTGCGGGCCAATGCCTCTAATTCAAACCCGACTCAAATCATTACTTGACCTTCCCATGACTGGAAGGTCTAGCCTGTGTCTCATACATCCTGGTGCACGATGCATCCTGAAGGAGAGACCATGAGCCAAGCACACACCAACACCGTGGAATTGCTCGACCCGGTCTGTGGTATGACCGTATCGCCCGAGACCGCCAAGCATCACAGCGAGCACGATGGCCACGACTTTTATTTCTGCGGCGCCGGCTGCAAAACCAAATTTGATAATGACCCCGAAACTTATGAGACCGCCAAAGACCCGGTCTGCGGCATGACCGTGCAGCGCGACCGCCCCAAAGGCATGGCTCGGCACGAGGGCAAGGCCCACTATTTCTGCTCGGAGCGTTGCCAGCACAAGTTCGAGGAAGACCCGGAACGCTTCCTCGACCCGAGCGAAGCGCCCGAACCCATGCCCGAAGGCACTCAGTACACCTGCCCGATGGACCCGGAAATCGTACAGGATGGCCCTGGCACCTGCCCGAAATGCGGCATGGCGCTGGAGCCGATGACGCCCTCCCTGGAAGACACCGGCCCCAGCCCGGAGTTAATCGACTTTACCCGTCGTTTCTGGATCAGCGTGGTCGCCGCAGTGCCCTTGCTGCTGATCACCATGGGCCCGATGCTCGGACTGCCGTTTCGCAGTTGGCTGGGGGAAGGCCCCGCCATCTGGCTGGAACTGATACTCGCCACCCCGGTGGTGCTATGGGCCGCCCAGCCCTTTTTCGTGCGCGGCTGGAGTTCCATCGTCAACCGCAGCCCCAACATGTGGACGCTGATCAGCCTGGGGGTGGGCGCTGCCTTTGCCTATAGCCTGGTCGCCACGCTAATACCCGGCGTGTTTCCGGATGCCTTCCGCATGGAATCGGGCCATGTCCCGGTGTATTTCGAAGCCGCTGCCGTCATCGTCGCGCTGGTCTTTCTCGGCCAGGTACTGGAACTGAAAGCCCGCGAACGCACCGGCTCGGCCATTCGCGCCCTGCTTGATCTGGCGCCCAAAACCGCCGTGCGCATTAACGACAACGGCGACGACGAGGAAATTGAGCTCGACCAGGTGCAAAGCGGTGACCGCTTGCGGGTCAAACCCGGCAGCGGCATCCCGGTCGATGGGGTGGTTGCCGAAGGACAGTCGTCGGTGGATGAATCCCTGATCAGCGGTGAACCGGTTCCGGTGGAAAAAACCAAAGGCGATCAGCTGACCGGCGGCACCCTGAACAAGCAGGGCACACTGATCATGACCGCCGAGCGCGTCGGATCAGAGACCGTGCTGTCACAGATCGTCGCCATGGTGGCCCAGGCACAGCGCTCTCGCGCGCCGATTCAGGGCCTGGCCGATCGGGTGGCAAGCTATTTCGTGCCCACGGTTGTACTCGTCTCCATTGTCGCGTTCGTCATCTGGTCGCTGGTCGGACCTGACCCGGCCATGGTTTACGCCATTGTTGCCGCCGTCTCCGTGCTGATCATCGCCTGCCCCTGTGCCCTCGGGCTGGCAACGCCCATGTCGATCATGACCGCCACCGGTCACGGTGCCCAATCGGGTGTGCTGATCAAAGATGCCGAAGCACTGGAGCGGTTTGCCAAGGTCGATACCCTGATCGTCGATAAAACCGGCACCCTGACCGAAGGCAAACCCAAAGTCACCGACCTGGTCGCCTTGAACGACCTGAACGAAACCACCCTGCTCGGCTGGATCGGCAGTCTGGAACGCAGCTCCGAACACCCGCTGGCCGAAGCCATAGTAGCCGAAGCCAAGCAACGGGAAGCCACACTGCAGGAACCCGAGACCTTCGATTCAGTCACCGGCCAGGGCATTGTCGGGCGAGTCGATGGGCACGACCTGTTAATGGGCAATGCCGCCCTGTTCGACGACAAAGGCATCGGTTTATCGGACGTTGAAGAACAAGCCGATGCAATGCGCAAAGACGCCAAAACAGTGATGTACCTCGGGGTCGACGGCAAACTGGCCGGCTTGATCGCGGTACAGGACCCAATCAAGAAAACCACGGTCAACGCCATTCGCGCCCTGCAGGCACAAGGCATGCGCGTGGTCATGGCCACCGGCGACAACGCTACCACCGCCAAAGCCGTCGCAGCCGAACTGAACATCGACGAAGTTCGCGCCGGAGTCTCACCTGAAGGCAAGCAAAAACTGGTGGAAGAACTGCGCGAACAAGGCGCAATCGTGGCCATGGCTGGCGATGGCGTCAACGACGCCCCGGCACTGGCCGCCGCCGATGTCGGCATAGCCATGGGCACCGGCGCCGATGTGGCGATGGAAAGCGCGGGCATCACCCTGGTTAAAGGTGACCTGAACGGCATCGTGCGCGCACGCACCCTGGCCCGGGGCACACTGCGCAACATCAAACAGAACCTGTTCTTCGCGTTTGTGTACAACAGCCTGGGGGTGCCAGTAGCCGCCGGTCTGTTTTACCCGATCTTCGGCGCCTTGCTGTCGCCGATGATCGCCGCTGCAGCCATGAGCCTGTCGTCAGTCTCGGTAATTGGCAATGCGTTGCGGCTGCGCACACTTAAGCTGGATGCTGCGCTGGATCGGGATAAGACCTGACCGAGGGCCGGTCACCGGGTAATCTTTGTGTATGGCGCCTTGCCCGGCAGACCGGATCGTTTGAGGATAACGGCATGAACCCTGAAACCGTCATTAAGCAGACCCCAGATACCAGGCGTGTAAACAGCCTGAGTACCCGGTTGTCTGCAAACGGATGGTTTCAGTTCCTGCTCATTGCCCTTCTGCTGGTCAGTTGGGGTCTCACCGGTGCGCACAATGCCCTCATGGCAACACCACCGACTGACTCCCTGACCGGGGTGAATGCCACCGATATCGCAGCGCATCATGCCGCCATGGCCCTACACCACAACGGAGTCGCCAGTGCGCCCGGTGACCCTTCCCTGCCTCACGTTCATGACCTGTGTGCTGATCACTGCCTGAGCGTTATGTTGCCTGCAAACAGCCTTACGATGCACTCGCGTGAGGTGACACTGACCCCTGAAATACAGCCCGCTCACTGGCAACCCTGGCGGGCTGACCTGACACCCCCGCCCCCGAAACCCGGTATGTTTGCCACTCTGTCCTGAACGCCTTGTGTTTATGGTGATCGCCAGCCGCAACTGTCGCAGAAGCGCAGTATTGCGTGGTCACCACTGTCGATGCCACAAGGCCAATGATCGGTACACATTAACGGAAAACGACCATGAAAAATCAGTCAACCAGAATACGAACTGCACCCTACACAATCCGCTTCAGCGCTCTGAAGACGGCCACAGCGCTGGCACTGAGTACACTGGTACTCTCGGCTTGCTCCATGCCCATGCACTCAACCATGGCGGACGGCGAACAAGGTGCCATGGGTGGCTCGCAAATGTCCGGAATGAGCGCCATGAGCAACAACCCCTTCACCGCCGCCAATGCCCGCATGATGCAGGACATGCACAACAACCCACCCAGCGGTGATGTTGACTACGATTTTGTGGTCGGCATGATTCCTCATCATCAGGGTGCGGTGGATATGTCGACGATACTGCTCGAATCCGGACAGGCCGATGCGGAACTGGCTGAACTGGCCAATGAGATCATAACGGCGCAAAGCGATGAGATGGCCTTTATGGAAACCTGGCTGAGAGACAACCCGGAACCCCAGCCCGACGCCAGAGCCGCTGAGATCATTCGGGCCTATCAGGCCTCCATGATGACGATGATGGGCGGCATGCACGGCGAGCGCGATGCGGACATCAATACTCGCTTTGTCACCGGCATGATCCCACATCACCAGGCGGCCATCGAAATGGCTGAGGTTGTGCTGGAATACAGCGATGACACCCAGCTGCGTACTATGGCTCAGGCCGTGGTGCGCGAACAAAACCGGGAAATCAGTGAAATGCGGGACTGGCTGAGCCGCCAGTAAGTCGCAACCGGCCCCGAACGCCTTGCTTTCGGGGCCACTTTGCCTGACGTACGATCATTAATCTGCGGATAACCCCCGACTGGCGCGTTCGCGCTCCAGCCAGAGCTGATAAATCTCATCCGACCAGTAGCTTTGAAAACTGGCGATTACCTCGACAATCCCGGCCTCACTCAGCGTATCGCCCCAGGCGGGCATGACGCCGCCAAGCGGTTCGCCACCCTCCTCTATGACCATCGACAACACCGCCAGCGGGTGATGCCAGGCGTGTGCGCTGCCGTTGAGCGGTGGTGGCGGATAATGGCCATTGGCATCGAGCGTTCGCCAGTTGGGAGTCGCTTCGGCATTGGCGCCATGACAAGCCGCACAATACTGCCCAAAGGTTTCCCGGCCCCGCTCAACTTGCGCACGCGTGTACCAGCGGCCGGTTCCGGGTTTGGCGTCCAGTGTCACCTCGGCCAAACCCTGGCCGGATGCCGCTGAACCCTTGGCAACTTCGGGCTCACTGGCGGTATCGCAACCCAGCAGACCGAGCGTCACTGTCAATAACGTGAGTTTTTTCATGCCCACTATTCTAAAGTCGATACACTGAAAGTGACAGCGGGTGAAAACGCCCAATCAAGTGCCGGTTAACCCGACCCCTTTAACGCACGCGAACCACCCCAACCGTCTTGTAATGGTAAACACTGGAGAACTGCTTATGTCTGACGTAACTCTGACCAACCCGGGCCTGGGGACTTACCGGTTAAAGGAAGAAGTCGCTTATCAGGCAGTCAGCACAGCGCTTGAGCTCGGCTATCGGACCATCGATACCGCGCAGATGTATGACAACGAGGCGGCTGTCGGCAAGGCCATTGCCGATAGCCCGGTCAGTCGTGATGAGGTGTTTGTGACCACCAAGGTCTGGGTCGACCAGCTCAGCCGGGATACCTTCCGGCGCAGTGTCGAGCAGAGCCTGGCGCGTCTGAACATGGCACAGGTCGACCTGCTGCTGATTCACTGGCCCGCACCCGAAGGGGATGTGCCCATGGCAGATTACCTGGGTGAGCTAAAAGCCGCCCAGGATGACGGCCTGACCCGCCACATCGGGGTATCCAATTTCACCATTGCCCAGATTGACGAAGCCCTGAAGATACTCGGCCCCGGCAGCCTGTTGACCAACCAGGTGGAGATTCACCCCTACCTGCCCAATCGCAAACTGGTCGAACACTGCCAGCAACGTGACATCCTGGTCACCGGCTACATGCCGCTGGCCGTCGGCCGCGTCAACGATGACCCGGTATTGAATGCCATTGCCGAGAACAAGGGGGTCAAGCCGGCTCAGGTTGCGCTGGCCTGGATCAAGCAGCGGGGCATCATCACCATACCGTCATCGACCCGGCGCGAACATCTGCAAAGCAACCTGGCGGCGATGGACCTGGAGCTAACCGTCTCAGAGTCGTCGCGCATCGACACCCTGGGCTACGATTTAAGACTGGCCAACCCGAGTTTTGCGCCAGAGTGGGATTTGGATTGAACGTAAGCCAACTGACCAGAGCTGAACGTGGGCAACGGTGGGTGCCCGAGTGATCCTCGGTCGTTCACTTGCTCACTTTTCACCAGCAGTTTACTAAAGAGCCAGCAACCCCGTTCACAACGATCCTGACGCAGGTATACTGGCCCTTTAGCTCCCCTGTACATCCATACTCGAACCTCAATTACTGAGACTACGCTGAGCGAACACGGGGGTAGCCTGGCAATTCACCAACAATAGGCAGTATATGGCTAAGCAGTCCCGCACACCCAAAAACACCAAAAGTTTCGAGCAACACCTCTGGGATACGGCCGACAAACTGCGGGGCAGCGTTGAGTCTTCCGAGTACAAACACGTTGTACTGAGCCTGATCTTTCTGAAATTCGTCAGCGATACCTTCGAGGCACGTCGCCAGGTGCTGATCGATGAAGGCAAGGGCGGCTACCTCGACATGGTCGAGTTCTACACCATGAAGAACGTGTTCTACCTGCCAGAACCTGCCCGCTGGTCTCACATTCAAAAGCACGCCAAGCAAGGCGACATCGCCCTGAAAATTGATACCGCGCTGGCCACAGTCGAGAAAACCAACCCGTCCTTACGCGGTGCCCTGCCTGACAACTATTTCTCTCGTCTCGGGCTCGACAGCAGCAAGCTCGCGGCTCTGATTGACTCGATCGATAACATCGACACCGTGGCAGACAAAGAACAGGACGTCGTTGGCCGGGTGTACGAGTACTTCCTGGGGAAATTTGCCGCGACGGAAGGCAAAGGCGGCGGCGAGTTCTACACCCCCAAATGCGTGGTCAACCTGATCGCCGAAATGATCGAGCCCTTCCAGGGTAAAATATACGACCCCTGCTGCGGCTCGGGCGGCATGTTTGTGCAATCCATCAAGTTTGTGGAAAGTCACCAGGGCAGCACCAAAGACATATCCATATACGGCCAGGAGCAGACCGGGGCCACCTATAAACTGGCCAAAATGAACCTCGCCATTCGCGGCATTGCCAGCAACCTGGGCGACGTACCCGCCGACACCTTCTTCAAAGACCAGCACCCGGACCTGAAAGCCGACTTCATTCTGGCCAACCCACCGTTCAACCTCGACCAGTGGCGCGCCGCCGATGAGCTGACCGACGACCCGCGCTGGGCCGGCTACGAGGTACCCCCGGTCGGCAACGCCAACTACGCCTGGATACTGCACATGATGTCGAAGCTCAGCGAAACCGGTGTGGCCGGTTTTGTACTGGCCAACGGATCTATGAGCACCAACACCAAGGGCGAAGGCGCCATTCGCCAGAAAATGATCGAAAACGACCTGGTCGATTGCATGATCGCCCTGCCCGGCCAATTGTTCTACACCACCCAGATCCCGGTCTGCCTGTGGTTTATGACCAAAAACAAAAAAGCCCAGACCATCGCCGGCCACACCGACAGCAACCACCGCAATCGCGAAGGCGAAACCCTGTTCATCGATGCCCGCAACATCGGGAGCATGATCGACCGCACCCACAAAGAACTGACCGCAGACGACATTGCCCACATCGCCCGCACCTACCACGCCTGGCGCGGAGAAGCCAAAGACGGTAGCTATGAAGATATCCCAGGTTTCTGCAAAGCGGCCACGCTGGACGAGATTAAAGCCAACGACTACGTATTAACCCCCGGGCGCTACGTGGGTGCGGCGGCCATTGAAGACGATGGCATTCCCTTCGAAGAAAAGATGACGGAACTGAGCCAGATGTTGTATCGCCAGATGGCGGAGGCGGAGAAATTAGATTCGGTGATTCGTCGGAATTTGGAGGGGTTAGGTTATGGAGAGTGAGTGGCAAACAACCACATTAGGCGAAATTTCTATGCATGGAGGTCATGGGTTTGTTGATGGACCTTTTGGGTCTAATCTTCCTGCATCTTCATACACTATTACAGGCGTACCTGTAATACGAGGAAGCAACTTATCGCGCGGTATAGAACGGTTTAATTCACGAGAGTTTGTTTATGTTTCTGAAGAAACGGCTCGTCGGCTATCAAGAAGTCTATGCAAGGCCGGTGATATCATTTTCACAAAAAAAGGAACGCTTGGACAGACAGGGTTTATTCCATTAAAAGACGAGTCCGAATATTTACTATCCTCAAACCAAATGAAACTTACAGTGGATACTAATTCTGCAATACCATTGTTCGTCTACTACTTGGTTTCGTCTACAGCTAGTGTCAATAAAATACTTAAAGACTCAGAATCTACTGGTGTACCAAAAATCAACTTAGCTTATTTAAAGAACTTTCCTATAAAAATACCTGATCTAGTAGTGCAAAAGAAAATCGCTCAAATACTTGGGTCTCTCGATGAAAAAATCGAATTAAACCGCAAGATCAACTCCACCCTAGAGTCAATAGCACAAGCACTCTTCAAAAGCTGGTTTGTAGATTTCGACCCAGTGATCGACAACGCACTTGCCGCTGGCAGCCCCATTCCCGATGAGTTAAAAACCAAAGCCGACGCAAGGGCAGCGATGGGCGATCAACGCAAACCCTTGCCCGAATCTATTCGCCAACATTTCCCCAACCGTTTTGAGTTTACGGACGAAATGGGATGGGTGCCTGAGGGATGGGCCATTCGTTCGATGGAGGAAATAACAGAATTCATAAAGAGAGGAATTTCACCGACGTACACCGATGAGGGCGGCGTTCGTGTTCTGAACCAAAAATGTGTGCGAAATCACGTTATTAACTTTGAACTGGCGCGAAGAAATGATCCATGTAAAAAAAAGGTCGATGGCCGGGAGCTAAACACTGGGGATGTAGTTATTAACTCCACAGGAGTAGGCACGTTGGGCAGAGTGGCACAAGTGACCTCACTTACTGAAACAACCGTTGTAGATTCACATGTAACGGTACTTCGTCCAAACCCCAATATTTATCGTCCTTTTACTTTTGGAAGGCTTATTTTTTCTATCGAGTCAACTATTGAGGCGATGGGAGAGGGCAGCACAGGGCAAACTGAACTAAGCAGAAAGGTACTTCAAGATCTCAAAGTCCTCACCCCTCAAGATAACTGTCGTAACCTGATTGAAAGCGAGTTAAACCAAATCGCATGTAAAATCGATAAAAATCTGGAACAAATCAACGCCTTATCTAAAGTCAGAGACACGCTCCTCCCCAAACTCCTCTCCGGCGAACTACATATCCCCGATGCCCAAGCCGCCGTCGAAGACGCATTAGCAGAAGCATGATACGCCTGCACTGCACAAAAAAACTGATCGCCAAACTGCCGCTGGATAAGGTGGGTCACTTGGTTGCAAGCAAGCCTACTCCCATTGCTGCCAACGATGAACCAGAAAGCCCGCTGAGTGGCTGGCACGCGAATCTCATCACCTTGCAACGTCGCCAGTGCGTGCTGTTCGTTCACGATGCCACCCGCTTTCCCGTCTTTGTTCCGTGCCTGACCAAACCGGATTTCTCCGAGCTGGAGCATCACTTCATCGACGGTTTTATCAACACCTTACTGAAAGTAGGGGTCAGTGAACGCCAGTTGGAAAACGCGCAGCATTCCCTGGCGGCGTTTTGCTGCGACAGCCAGTGCAACCGCTCGGTACAGGGCACGATGAATCACATGTCACAAGACCTAGAGCATTGGCTCTGGTACGACCGCGCCTCAGTGGCCGACCTGGCACCCTACCGCACCAGCGCCTGGCTTGCAGACCGGCCTTGCACGGTGAACCGGGGTAAAGCCGTTATCTGGCCGGTCAAAGCAATGCTGGCGTTGCTGGATGATGCGTATGAAGCCTCTTGAGAGCCGTAAAGCCCGAGAACCGTCAATATCGATCAAGGAAGCCGACTATGACTGATAGCCCCGAACCGACTGGCGAGTTCATTCTCTATACCACTGAAGATGGCTCAACCCGCGTTGAATGCCGCTTTGAGGATGAGACCCTTTGGCTTAGCCAGGCACTCATGGCACAGCTGTTCGACACAACGCCCCAGAACATTACCTTGCACCTGAAGTCCCTCTTTGAGGAGGGTGAGCTGATAGAGGCGGCAACTTGTAAGGAATACTTACAAGTTCGGCAAGAAGGCAGCAGGCAGGTTCAACGGCAGGTCAAGCACTATAGCCTCGACGCTATCTTGGCCGTGGGCTTTCGTGTTCGGTCACCCCGGGGCGTCCAGTTCCGCCGGTGGGCCAATAGCCGATTGCAGGAATACCTGATCAAAGGCTTTGTCATGGATGACGAGCGACTCCGAAACCCGCCTGTACCGGGTGCGAGCCAGGTGCCCGACTATTTCGACGAATTACTGGAACGCATTCGGGATATTCGGGCCAGTGAACGCCGCATGTATCTGCGGGTTCGCGAGATATTCATGCTGGCGGCTGACTATGAACCTTCGGCCCGGGAGACCACTCAGTTCTTCCGTATTATTCAGAACAAGCTGCATTTCGCCGCCTCGGGGAAAACCGCAGCAGAGCTGTAAGCGATCCACAAACCACATCTGAAAAAGCTCAGCCTAATGCGATAGCGTAGCCTTCGTTCATTCAACGGAGACTATCATGAGTAAAAGCACTCTGACCCCCAAGCAAGCGTATTACCTGAAACAGCTCCAAGACGCCGAGACCAATGGTCAGTCCATCAAAGCACTGGCCGAACAATTGAGCATCCGTATCGAAGCGCTTTACAACTACCGGTATACCCTGCGCAAAAAGGGATGGCTTGCACCGGTCGAGCATTCTACACGTCGCCAGGCAAGCACGAACTCGTCCTTTGTCACGGTGCCAACCGCAACGTCAATGGGT
>NZ_AUIH01000026.1 GCF_000423605.1 Saccharospirillum impatiens DSM 12546 | reverse complement strand
GCTCGAAGCTACCACCCCGATCGCGAGGCGTATCCAGCTCAAACTGGCCAGCCTCGGTCTGGAGGGTTTTACTGGAATGGCCGTTGCGGCTGTTGCCCGTGTCGGATTGCTCATGCCTGGCAAAGCCCAGATGATCATCCAGCTCAGCATTCAGGGCCGTCTCGACCGTTATCTTGGTCAGCATCTGCCTGAACTCGTTGAGGTCATCCTCTGTCTTGATATTCTTGGCTGCCGCCTGAGCGATTGCCTGTAGCTCTTTCTTGTTCATAGTCTGCCCATCCTCACCCAACCATTGGGTTAATAATAGGCAGTTACACAGATTTAGTTACAGTCTCTCATTACCCTGAAAAAGGGTCCCGGAAACCAAAACCAACCACAGCCCTAACCCGCAATGCGCCCCAAAGCCCAGCATTACCCACTCTTTAGCGTCTTTTAGTGTTCAGCGTCACTATATGTCTTGCGTCCCTTAATGTACTGCGTCAGGCACTGTCCCGTGTCTTAAGCTGTCCTACGTCCCTCAATGTCCAACGTCTTCCTATGTCCCACGTCCCTTTTTGTCCCGCGTGGTTCCTAAAATCTTCGCCTTTATTCCAAAATACTATAAAAGCTTTCTCACCTCCCGCCGTTAACACCATTGTAAACAAACGAACATCGTTGACGGATCACGCCAATCGGCGACCGGAACAACGCAGGAGATGAGATCATGGCTCAGATTATTAATACCAACATTGCGTCGCTGAATGCCCAACGCAACTTGAACAACTCCCAGAGTGCCAACAGTACGGCTCTTGAGCGTTTGTCTTCCGGTCTTCGGATTAACAGCGCGAAAGACGATGCGGCCGGCCTTGCGATTTCCACCAAGTTCGAATCCCAAACCCGGGGTTTGAACCAGGCCATCCGTAACGCGGGCGACGGCATCTCATTGGCCCAGACCGCTGAAGGCGCCCTGGGGTCAATGACTGACAACTTGCAGCGGGTTCGTGAGCTGGCTGTTCAGTCTGCCAACGCTACCAACTCAGATGAAGACCGCGTGGCGTTGCAGCAAGAAGTCAGTGCGCTGGTTGCTGAAATTACTCGTACCGCTGATGAAACCAACTTCAACGGTCGTAACCTGTTTGATGGTGACTTCAACGGTACTTTCCAGATTGGTGCGAATGCCGGTCAGACAGTTGACGTTTCGATTGGCGAATTGACTGCCGGTCGACTGGGTTCTTCGGATCAGGTGGGTGTAAGTGCTATTGGTACCGACGAAGCTATCGGTAACGGTGACTTGATCATTAATGGCGTTGCCATCAATGCTTCTAAAGCTGAAGATGACACTGCATCGACCGACAACAGTGCTGCATCAGCCATTGCCAAGGTTGAATCGATCAACCGTCAGTCTGACGAAACAGGCGTTACAGCATTTGTAAATGAAAATACGGCCGCCGGCAGTGAGATGACAGGTGCCAACCTCAATGGCAGCATTACATTGAATGGCGTTACAATCGACATTGCGACCTCTACTGACACGGATTCGAGCCGAGCATCTGTAACCCAGGCAATCAATGCTTATACCGAGCAAACCGGTGTAATGGCAGTTGATACCGGTAGCAATTCTAATGGTGTGCAATTGGTAGCTGAAGATGGACGTAATATTCAAATTGCGTTCGATACCGTTACTGCTGGAGCTACTGGTTTGGCCGCTGCCGATACGTATGAAGGCGGGTTTACATTGGTAGCCAATGGCGAGACGAAGGAAATCGTAGTTGAAGGCGGTAATGGAACTGGTAATGGAGATTTGTCTAACTCGGGCTTGAGCGCTGGTACATTCTCCAGAGCTGTGGCGGCTTCTGTGAGCGAGTCGCTGGCTGAATCGCAGGCAGCCACAACCATCGGTGGAGGTACTTTTGCAAACACCATCGATGCCACAGCTACTACAGTAACTACCAACGAAACATCTGTTTCGGTCAATGTTGGTGGTACGGTTACCGATTCTGTACTGGCGACGGGTAGTAACGTTGCAGACCTGGCTGCTGCTGTCGACGGGGTTGCCGGGGTGACCGCTTGGGAAGAAGTTGCACTCTCACTGACCGCATCGACTCTGGTTACCGGTGATACTCTGACGTTAACAACCGGCTCTGGCGCATCCGTTGTGACTGCATCAGAAGATACAGACCTGCAGACATTGGCAGATGATATTAATGGAACTGATTTCTCGGCCTCTGAAATAGATGTAGTTGCCGAGTTCGATGGCACCAATATCAGCCTGACCATCCGAAACTACAGCGGAAGTGAGGTCGCATTTGCAGCCAGTGCGAACGATGTGACGTCGGGCGCCGGTGCTCTTGACGGAAACGTTGCGATTGGTGAGTTGGCCTTTACATCGACAGATGGTGAAGACATTGAAGTAAACCTGGCTGACCCGGTAACGGGTGGTGAGCTATTCGCAGGCAATAACGCCTCAGCGGAATACACCGGAGTGGACGGCCTGGACAATGGTGATCTTGTTATCAACGGGGTGACCATTGGTGCAGCGAAGACCATTGCGGACACAGCGAGCTCCACAAAAGCGTCTGATGGTACTAACATTCTGTCTAGCAGCAAGGAGCGTTCTGCACTTTCGATCGCTGCCTCCATCAATGATGTTTCTGGTGAAACAGGAGTCACGGCAATTGTTGAATCTACAACAGTCGTCGGCGGTGATGGCACCAATGTTGGAGACTTGGATGGAACTGGTGATTTTGAAGTCGGTGACGAAGGTGGTATTTACATAAACGGCGTAAATATTGGTGCAGTGACGTTGCAGGCGGATGGGAATGGTGACATCGATACAGATAGAGCACGGGCAGATGCGTTGAACCTGATTAATCAAAATTCAGGTAAAACCGGTGTGTCTGCGATCGACAACGGTGAATCGTTAACGCTAACTGCAGCAGATGGTCGTAACGTGTCTGTCGCGATTGATGACAAAGCCGGATCTGATGCATCGATAGGTGCGATGTTTGGTCTTGACGCGGCTGAAGACGGCATTGGTGAGTCAACTTTCGGTGAGGAGGCAGGTAGCACCGCTGTAGGCGCAGAAGGTTTAGCCTACGAAACAACTTACGGCACCATCCGACTGGAAAGTGCAGGGACCTTTACCGTTGCTGGTGGCTCAAACGGAAACGATGAAGTTGAAGCTCTGGGGTTGCGTACCGGAACCTTTGGTGGCGGCGAAGACGGTCAGTTCTTGAAAGACGTGGATATCTCAACGTTCGAAGGCGCACAGTCAGCGATTACCGCGATTGATAATGCTCTGCAAACCGTGGCTAGCCAGCGTGCCGAACTGGGTGCTCTGCAGAACCGCTTCGAGTCAACGGTCAGCAATCTGGCGATTACTGCCGAGAACCTGACGGCGGCCAACTCTCGAATCCGGGATGCGGACTTCGCAGCTGAGACTGCTGAACTGTCTCGTACCCAGGTACTGCAGCAGGCGGGTATCTCGATTCTGGCCCAGGCCAATCAGCGGCCGCAGCAGGTACTGTCACTACTGGGTTAATCCGGTAACTCGTCCGGCTATAAGCCCTGACTTCTTTAGACAAGTAAGCAGGGCTTAACTGGACTCTTGGATTAATGCAGTGTGACCGGAGGTTTAAAGATGAGTGATTTTAGTGGCTATAGCTATAGTACAGCGGCCCTGAATGCTCGGCCTTCCACACCTGAAAGCCGCTCGGTAGCGGTGAGGTCGCCGGAAGGCGGCAACACTTTGCCGGCAGAGGTTGGAAAACAGGCTGATGTGAGTTCATCCGCATCAGCCAACCTCTACACCAACGCACAGAAAGAAGAAGTAGGGCGCTTGCCCGCTGATACTTCAAGCGCGGAGGAGTTAGAGCAGGCCGTGGCTAAACTGAACGATTACGTTCAGAACACGGAGCGAAAGCTGAACTTCCAGTTGGATGAAGATGCAGGAATGACCATCATTCGGGTGTTCGATAAGGCAACCGATGAGTTGATCCGGCAAATTCCCAACGAAGAAGCCGTATCGTTGGCCCAGAAATTGAATCAGGAAGAACCGTTACTGTTGTTTTCAGCGCAGGTTTGAGGAGAAAGCTGTTAGCTGAGAGCGGTTAGTTTTGAGTTAAGGATTTTTAGCTCTTGGCTCCAAACTCGTAGCTCGCGGCTACAAACTCGCCGCTGTTAACTACAGAAACTTACAAACAGGGTATCAAGGTTGGCTGAACCAAGCCGATACCTTGAGTATCCTGTTTTTCTGTTTGCAGGTTCTGAACGTTTGATTGAGTGGGCGAATCATGGCGAGTATTGAATCTTTAGGTATCGGATCGGGCTTGTTGACCAGCGAACTGGTCGAGAGCATCATCGAGGCGGAGCGCGCGCCTACCGAGTTGCGCCTGGATCGTCGCGAAGCCGAGGTCGAGGCCAAGATTACCGCCTACGGCGAAGTCCGCAGTGCTCTCGATAAAGTCCAGAGTGCCGCTACCGGGCTTGCCAGTGACAACCTCATTCGGGGCACCACTGCGACCAGCAGCGATGAATCAGCCCTTACCGCCACCACTAATTCAACGGCCGAGCCTGGTAACTACCGTGTTGCGGTGGATCAGGTCGCCAGCGCCCATACGCTGGCCAGCAAAGCCTACACTTCGGTCAGCGATACTGTAGGTACAGGCACTTTGACGTTCAACTTTGGCACAACCACTTACGATGAAACTACCGGTGACTACACAGGGTTCGATAAGAGCGCTGATCTGGCGTCGTTCAGCCTAGATATCACCTCGGAGAACAATACCCTTTCTGGCTTGCGCGACACCATCAATAAAAACGTTGAAGGCGTGACAGCAAGCCTGGTGTTCGATGGATCCGGTTACCGATTGTTGATGTCTAGTGACAAGACCGGTGAAAAGTCCAGTTTGGAGATTGTCGCAACGGGTGATGCCGGTATTCAGTCACTGGCTTATAACTCGGCTCAGAACGATCCGAACACCAATTTGCGTGAGACACAGCGTGGAGAGGATGCACAGCTTAGAGTTAACGGTCTGGAAATCACTTCAGCCAGTAATCAGGTTAGTGAAGTGATTCGGGGTGTGACTATCAATGTAAACCAGGAAACGACCGGTAGCATTAACTTGAACGTCAACCGTAATACCGGCGATGTAGCGGATAAAATGGAGGCCTTTGTTGAGGCTTTTAACGAGTTCAAGTTTGTTTACGATGAAGTGAACAAATTCGACCCCGATACCAACCAGGGCGGGTTATTGCTGGGTGACTCCACGTTGCGCAGCACCTACAGCCAACTGCGCAGCGGTTTGAACACCATTGTAGAGAACCTGACCGGTGCTAACTTCCGCAGCCTCGCGGATGTGGGCTTGGAGACGGATCAAACCCAAAATTTCCAGTTTCAATTTAACCGTACCAAGTTTGAAGCTGCATTGAACGCCAATGCGGATGCAATGGCAGGACTTCTGGCGCGTCAGCAAACCGCGACCGATAGCCAGATTCGTTATGTAACCCAGAGCGGTGATACTAAGCCTGGCGAATACGAAATCTTTATTGAAAAAGCAGCGACACAGGCGAAATGGCAAGGCCTGAGTTCAGACGCGCTGGGCTTTGGTAGTGCTGTAGTGATCGGCGGCAGCAACGATGAGTTTACCTTGCAACTGAATGGCACTCAGCGGAAGGTCTCGCTTGAGCAGGGCAGCTACAGTAATGGTGATGATCTATCTCTGATGCTGCAATCGGCCATCAACACCGCCTTCGTCGATTCCGGTCAGACTGCGACGGTAAGTTTTGATGCAGCAAGTCAAGGCCTGTCTATCACCTCGTCGCGCTTTGGCTCGGCCTCGACGGTTAATGTGACGTCGGTCGATCCGACTCTGGCGTCTACTCTGGGGCTGGCGCCAGCAGGTACGGGTCAGGTGACTGGACAGAATTACAGCGGTCTTAGTGATGCGGCTTTTGCGGCAGCTACTTCTCCGGGCACTCAGGCGATCCAAGCGGACCAGGGTATGGATTTCAGTGCGAATTCTGTCAGTTTCGATCTGTCAGTAACCGGTACTGGTGCGCCTTCTCCAGTCACTATAACCCTCGATGAAGCCTGGAGCGACGTGCTGAATACCAGCGGCGAGGTTGTTACCGGGCGCGACCGTGATGACGTATTGGCTTACATTCAGTCTGAGCTGAACAATGCGGGTTTGACCGGTTATGTGCGTGCAGAGTTTAGCAGCGCTGATCGTCTGGTTTTCCGTACCAATCCGGAAGTGGGCGCCCAATCCATTGCAATCAGCAACATTAGCGCGGCTGGTACTGACCCACTTGGGTTGCAAGCAGGGTTAAATAGCAGCGGTGTTACGTTGGCCGATCCGGCTGAATTTTCTCTCAGTTATTCGAATCGACAGACTTCTGTTACCAGTGCTGACATAACTGTGCCAGCCGGTACCTATGAAACTGGTGAAGCCCTGGCACAGGCGATTCAGGATCAGATAAACGCAGATGCCAATGTTGTCGCGGGCGCTGTCGGCGCAGAGACGACAAAAGGAAGTCGCGTTTTGGCTGCCAATGTCGATTTTGGCAGTGATCCTTCGCAGATTCAATTTAACCTCAATGGTAGCGACTTCACCCTAAACGTTAATTCGGAGACTGAAGGGAGCACTCTGGGAAACATTCAAAGTGCTATCGACGGTGCTCTGGGCAGTGGAGTCGTAACAGCATCGCTGGATGGCAATGGGCTGGTACTAACCACTAACGCGCCTGGGTCAGGTCAGAGCCTGTCTGTCACCAAAGACGGCATGGGTGCTACAACCGCTGCGGGTAACGTGGATTTGTCGACCGGTGTGGACTTCAGTGCCAGCCCGGCCAGTTTCCGCCTCGCGGTCGATGGTGTTGATGTAGATGTTTCGGTCGATGGCGATGGGACGGCAGGGACTAACGACAGTGAGTCGAACCTGGCGGTTATACAGCAAGCGCTCGATACCGGTTTGTCACAGGCCGGCGGCGGTGGGGAGTTTCAGGCCGGTGACGTAAAAGCCCGGCTGGACGACAGCGGCCAGCTTTATTTCGAAACTTTGTCCAAGAACGGGGAGCCGACGCTGGCTACTTATGGTGCCAGCGCTATGATCGAGCTGTCGCAAACAGCCGGAGCTGCATCGCTTGGGCTGGCCGATCAGGGCCCTTTAATCAATGGTGCCGATGGCTTTGGGCTGGCCTTGGGTAATTACCAGGGTTTTGATAGCCAGGCCAATGTCAGTTATGAGCAGAATGATGATGGTAACGGACGGTTTGTCGTCAGCTTCGGCAATGACACAGAGGTACAGTTTAATACCGTCGATATAACGTCCGCTGCACAGCTCGGTTTTTCACTGAATGACGGTACCGAATCTGAACCGGCTCGTGGGCAGGATGTTAAAGGCACTATTAATGGTGTTGAAGCCACTGGCCGTGGTCAATTACTGACTGCTCGTGAAGGCAATGAGGGCGCAACCAACGGGTACCTTTTGGGTGGGACTGGCGCTGATTTTTCCAGCCCTGTGTCGATTGATAACAGCAATAACAGTCTCAAAGTGGTCATTGATGGTCAGGAGTCTGGAGCCATTACTCTGAACAATGGCGTCTACACGACCGGTAATTCATTGGCGGCTGAGTTGAAGCGGGCAATCAATGCCGATGTGACTTTGGCGGGGAGTAACAAGGCGGTCGATGTGCAGTACGACCCGGCAACCTCTACCTTTGGTATTTTTTCGGTTAGTAAGGGCGCTGATTCCAGCGTTCGAGTGTCTGAAATAGATGCCGGTGCGATTGATGCGTTTGGGTTTACCACATCGACACAAGGTGTAGAGGGTAAAGATGCCGTTGGTACTAAAGACCCAGCCGCTGGCCTGGTGCTCAGAGTCGAAGGCTCAGCAACGGGAGACCGGGGCAGTGTGTCGCTGATCGAAGGTATCTTTGCCCGGTTAGAGAAAACAATGAATAACTTTCTGGACAGCACTGGTTTGATTACGGGGCGCGAGAAAGCGCTTGAGCGTGATATGGAAGGCATCACTGAAGACCGGGAGCGTCTGGATGCCCGTTTGGAAGCTCAGGAAAAACGACTAAAAGCCAAGTTTCTGTTTAATGATCAGATTGTGAGCCAGTTGAAAACGACGGAAGATTTTTTGAGTCAGCAGTTTGAAATTTTGGCGGCAGGACTTACCGGTAAGTCGTAGGGTCTTTGGTAAACTAAAAGTCAACAACATAGAACTAACGGCTTTGCCGTCCCCCTCTCTCTAGCTCTCTCTCCCAGTGGTGGAGAGAGGACTGTAAGGCCAGTGCCGGAACTAGATACCAACATCTTTTCCATAAAAAAACCCGCCGTAGCGAGTTTTTTGGTTTCAGCCGGCTGATTAAGCCGCTGAAGTAGCAATCACTGAATCAGCCGCCTTGATAAAATCTTCCATCTTGTCGAAGTTCAGGTAGCGGTAGATATCCGCTGACATGCTGTCGATCTTGTTGGCGATTTCAAGGTACTCAGTAGCCGTAGGCAGCTTGCCACTCAATGCGGCAATGGCCGCCAGCTCAGCTGATGCCAGGTAGACGTTGGCGCCGTCGCCCAGGCGGTTCGGGAAGTTCCGCGTGGAGGTGGATACCACGGTCGACTTGGCCGCTACCCGTGCCTGGTTACCCATGCACAGTGAACAACCCGGCATTTCGGTGCGGGCACCGGCACGGCCGAAGATGTTGTAGTAGCCTTCTTCCATCAACTGCGCCTGGTCCATTTTCGTCGGCGGGGAGACCCACAGGCGAGTGGCGATTGGGGCGTTGTGGGCGTCGAGTAGTTTACCGGCGGCGCGGAAATGACCGATGTTGGTCATGCACGAGCCGATAAAGACTTCGTCGATTTTCTCGCCAGCTACGTCAGACAGTGTGCGTGCATCGTCCGGGTCGTTCGGCGCACACAGGATTGGCTCCTTGATCTCGTCCATGTCGATTTCGATGACGGTGTGGTACTCGGCATCTTTGTCGGCACGCATCAGATTTGGGCTGGCCAGCCATTCTTCCATCGCCTTGGCACGACGCTCCAGGGTGCGAGCATCGCCGTAACCGTTGGAGATCATCCAGCGCAGCATGACGACGTTGGAGCGCAGGTATTCGGCGACTGAATCTTCACCCAGTGTGATGGTGCAACCGGCAGCAGAACGCTCGGCAGAGGCATCAGACAGCTCGAAAGCCTGTTCGACGGTCAGTTCTTCCAGACCTTCGATTTCCAGAATCCGACCGGAGAAGACGTTTTTCTTGCCTTTCTTCTCGACAGTCAGGTGGCCTTCTTTGATGGCCGCGTAAGGAATCGCATGCACCAGGTCACGCAGGGTGATGCCAGGCTGACGTTTGCCCTTGAATTTCACCAGTACCGATTCCGGCATGTCCAGCGGCATAACGCCTGTGGCTGCGGCGAAGGCAACCAGACCGGAACCGGCCGGGAAGGAGATGCCCATCGGGAAACGGGTGTGTGAGTCGCCACCGGTACCAACAGTGTCAGGCAGCAGCATGCGGTTCAGCCAGGAGTGAATGATGCCATCGCCCGGGCGCAGGGAAACACCGCCACGGTTCTTGATGAAGTCGGGCAGGGTGTGTTGGGTTTCAATGTCGATTGGCTTTGGATACGCGGCTGTGTGGCAGAACGACTGCATCACCAGGTCTGTCGAGAACCCCAGGCAGGCCAGGTCTTTCAACTCGTCGCGGGTCATCGGGCCGGTAGTGTCCTGTGAGCCGACGGTGGTCATCTTCGGTTCGCAATACTGATTCGGGCGAACGCCTTTCAGACCACAGGCTTTACCGACCATTTTTTGCGCCAGTGTATAGCCGGCTTTGCTGTCGGCTACTGCACCAGGGCGACGGAAAACGGTGCTGGGTTCCAGACCCATGGCTTCGCGGGCACGGTCGGTCAGACCACGGCCGATGATCAGCGGAATACGGCCACCGGCGCGCACTTCGTCGAGCAGCACCTGGGTATTCAATTCAAACTCTGAGATCACCTGGCCATCGCGCTCAACTTTACCGGCGAAGGGGTAAACGTCGATCACGTCGCCCATATTCAGTTCGTTGACGTCAACTTCGATGGGCAGGGCGCCTGAGTCTTCCATGGTGTTGAAGAAGATCGGGGCGATTTTGTTGCCCAGCACAAAGCCGCCAGTGCGCTTGTTGGGCACGAACGGCATGTCTTCGCCGGTGTGCCACAGTACCGAGTTGGTGGCAGATTTACGTGACGAGCCGGTACCCACAACGTCGCCGACCAGGGCGATTGAGTGGCCTTTTTCCTTCAGCGTTTCGATTTGCTGAATCGGGCCGATCTCGCCTTCTTTGTCGGGCGTCAGGCCATCACGGCTTAGTTTGTACATGGCCAGCGCGTGCAGCGGGATATCCGGGCGTGACCAGGCATCCTGAGCCGGAGACAGGTCATCGGTGTTGGTTTCACCGGTAACTTTAAACACAGTCAGTGTCAGCTTTTCAGGGACATCAGGCTTGTTCAGGAACCATTCGGCCTCGGCCCAGGATTCCATGACGCTCTTGGCAGCGGTATTGCCAGCTTTAGCCAGTTCGTCGACATCATGGAAGGCATCGAACACCAACAGGGTGTGCTTCAGTTCTTCAGCGGCTGCATCAGCCAGTTTGGCGTCGGTCAGCAAGCCAGCCAGGGTTTCGATGTTGTAACCACCCTGCATGGTGCCGAGCAGTTGCACCGCCTCGGCTGCATCGATCAGCGGGCACTCGGCTTCGCTTTTGGCAACGGCTGAGAGGTAGGCTGCTTTTACATAGGCTGCTTCGTCTACGCCAGGTGGTACCCGGTTGACGATCAGGTCTTTGATAAACGCTTCTTCACCGGCGGGCGGATTTTTCAGCAGCTCCACCAGAGCGGTTACCTGGTCTGCGTTCAGTGGCTTGGCAGGAATGCCAAGAGCGGCGCGCTCTTCGACATGTTTACGATAGGCTTCTAGCACGGTTAATTCTCCAACAGTGAAGGGGTTGTGGCGCGAGAGACACCGGCAGGGCGTTAGGTCCACCTGAAACACCGGGCGCCTGCGTCGACAACCAGGACTGGCTGAGCATAAGCGAGGCGCAGTTTAGTGAAAAATGGCCCAAAAGTTAAGTAATGGTACCTTATACCCTGTATTCATGGGGTGAATAGTAGGGCGAGTGCATTGGGCCAGGAATATTCAGCGATTCGGCGCATTCATACAGTCTACTCCGAGCCGCTGTGATCCGGCTGATTTTCTTCCACCAAGCTCAGTTCCAGCTTGTCACCTTCAATTTTGGCAATGGTTACTTGCAGCGGCTGGTTCAGTATAAAACTCTGGGCTTCCCCTTTCATCATCATACGCAGTGGGTCGTAGCTGAGTTTTTTCTTCTGGCCGCGAAGGTCAATGAAGCCGGCAGCACCGTTGTCGTCAAGCTGAGCGATGATGCCGCCTGAATTGATGTGTACGACAGTTGCTTGCCAGGTCTGCTCCGGTTGCTGATGCAGCCACTCCAGACGCAGGCGGTTTTCGACTTCGTTTGCGGCCTTGCGGCTGTTGCTGAGGCGTTCATTGAGGTCGTCTGCCAGTTCGGGCGGTATCGTGAACGACTTTCCTGCCAGTTTGGCGTGGATCAGGCGGTGCAGTACCAGGTCGGTATACTTGCGAATCGGGCTGGTGACGGTGGTGTAGTGATCGAAACCGAGACCAAAGTGGGGCGCTGCGGTGGTGGACCAAACGCCTCGTTCCAGTCGCTTCAACAGCACACTCAGTAATGGAAAGTCATCTATTGTTCGAGCCGCTCGCAAGATGGTTTTGAAGCCTTCCGGGTCGTGGCCGTCGGTTTCAGCAACGCCTTTGGCGAACTCGCGCAGTAAACCTTTGAGTTCTTCTTCACGGTCGGGCCTGAAACCTGCGTGGGTCATGAACAGGGCGCTGTCTTCGGCCAGCCAGGCGGCAGCAATGCGGTTTACCGCCAGCATGCTTTCCTCTACCAGGCTGTTAGCTGTGTTGCGCACCTCTTTGACCACACCGGTCACGTTTAACTGATCATCCACTTTCACGCGATAATCGGGCCGGTCCTGCATGATCAGCGCATTGTTTTTGCGCCAGTCGAATAAGGCCTGGCAACATTGCTTCAGTGTTTCCAGGTGCCAGTGGGCGGCTGGTATGGCGGTGTCTCCGTCGAGCCACTCGCTCACTTGCTCATAGCTAAGCTTGGCGGTGCTGCGAATTACGGAGGGGGTGATGGCCAGTTTGCTCAGGCTGCCGTCTGCGGCGACGCGAATGTGAAACACCAGGGCCAGTCGATCGGTATTGGGTACCAGTGAACACAGGTCATTGGCCAGGCGCTCGGGCAGCATGCTGATGGGCCGGCCGGGCAGGTAAGTGGTGGTCAGGCGTTGCCGTGCCTCCGTTTCCAGCGGTGAATCGGTATCGAACCAGGCCGCCGGATCGGCGATGGCGACACGCAGTAGCCAGCCGTCATCCGTCTCTTCAGCATAAATAGCGTCGTCCATGTCTTGAGTGGAGGCGTTATCGATGGTGACGAAAGGTATGTCGCGCAAGTCGGTTCTATCGACGCTGGCCGTGTCAACCCGGCTATGATCCAGCGCTTCTGCAGCGGCGAGTGCTTCACCGGAAAAGTCGCGGGGCAACTGGTGCTTTTCTACGGCGATGGCATGCCAGGTGCCAGGCTCTTTTTCGCTGCCAATAATGCCCATTACTTCGGCCTGCGCTTTGCCGGTTTCCCAGGGGTGTCGGGTTACTTTGGCTTTTACCCACTGGCCACTGTCGGCATCGGCCGTCTTTTTGGGGGGGACGAACAGCCATTTGGCGTGCCCGACGACTTCCGGTTCTACGCCCTGGGCCTTGCCGCGCACGACATAACGGCCCATAAATTCGGTCAGCGGAGAACTCACCAGCTTGGTCAAATCGGCGTTGACCTTGCCTTCGGGGGTCTCTTCAATGGTGAACTCGACTTCATCGCCCGGGAAGACTTTGGCCATGGCATCGGGCGGTAAGAAATACTCGGTGGCATCGGCGGCGATCACGAAGCCGAAGCTGCGACCGGTGCCTTTGATGGTGCCGCGCATAACAAGCGGTTCGGGCGTGGTGGACTTGATGTCACTTTTCAGAGACTGCAGCTGGGCGAGGGCTTTGGCATCGAGCATAAAGGTCCTGAATCGAGTTCGCATTTCGTTGTGGGCGCGCAGTATACCGGAAACGACTGACTTTTTGATAAGCTGGATGGGTAAAATTCGAGGAGCCCACTATGGCTGATGTTCGATCTCTTGATGCTGCCCGCAAGCAGGCGCGGAAGAAAAAGGCCAAAGCGACAACTCTGTGCAAGCATGGCCATCATCGCTGGGCGGTGGATAACCAGCCCCAGTTTGATGTGAAAGCCGGGAAGCTGGTGACCCGGTATCGGTGTAGCCGGTGTGGGGAGCTTCAGGTTAAGGCGAGGTGACTCGAGTTTGTTTATTTCTGACGTTTCGCAGATTGGTTAAGTTGGCTTCTCAAACATGCGGAGTAACCAGTAACGCATTCACACCCCCGGCCGTCGTGGAACGGTCCAGTGAGTCGGAAGTCGGTAAGCCATGAAGTGGGAAACTTGAGTCAATTCGACCATCGATCGAGATTGGTCAGAAAGGTTCTGGCCCGCTCGGCGTTCGCCTGCAGTTCAGTGTCATTGGGCGTCAGAGTCAGTGCTTCTTCCCATACGTCCAGTGCCTCACGCAGAAACCCCTGACTGTAGAGCAACTCGCCCCGTTCATTGAGCAGTGCTGATTCGCTGGCCAGGCGAGTGTCCAGCTGTTCGCGCAGGGGCTGCGCTTTTTCGCGGTCGATTTCCGTCATTTCTCTGAGTAGGCGCTGAGCACCGGCTAGGTCGTTCAGCGTCATGCTGAGCTTGAAGGCTTCTTCCAGTTGTGGCCACTGCTGTTCGGCGACGGCCGCTTCTTGGGTTCTGGCTTGCTGGCGTTCGGATTGCTGGGCTTGCTGAATGCCGCCCAGCAATTCCTGGCTCAGTTCGTTGGGCGATAACCGGTTAGACAGCGTTAATGCCTGAACAGCGCTGAAGGAATCGTTTTCATACAAGGCCTGTCTACCGACGGCATAAAGATGCCGGGAAGCGGTCTGCAAGTCCTGTTGAAAGGTGCGATAGCGTTGTTGGGCGAAAAAATTATTGGGCGTTGCTTTTAGCAGGTCTTCCTCGCTGGCACGGATGGCCAGCAGATACCGGGCTCGGGCCAGCAGAATGGTGTTTTCGCTTCGATCAATGCTGCTCAGGCGACGTTGTTCATACTCGCGGCGCTGTGACTGCAGTTCCGGCGCATCCGGCAAGTTGGCGAGGGCGGTATCCAGGACCGCTATTGCACCCGCCCAGTCGGCCTCGGCTTCAAGGCTAACGGCTGCATCCAATTGACCGTCGATATAAGCGGTTCGTCGTTGTTCAATAATGCCGGTGCGCTGACGCAGTTCAGCGTATGACTCGTGCTCTGGATTCATGGCGTTTATGGTAGCCAGTGCCTTGTCGTACTGGTGGTTTTCAACCCAGGTATCTACCTGATCATTCACGTTGGTCTGTTGTGCGTAAAATTGGGCACAACCACTTAGCGAGAGAATGGATATCAAGACAAGCAGGCGCATCATAGCTGTGACTCTCTGGTTTCATAGTCAGAAGCCGCCTCTGGGCTGTCATTCTGATCGGTGCTCGCCTTCCCGGGGCTGGCCCAGGCATCGACGGTTAATACCTCGACTGTGCTCTGAAATCCCTTGATGTGGTGTGACTCATTGGCGTGAGTCCGCAGTTCGTGACGCTGGTTAAGCATGGTGTAAAAGTTCCCATCGGTCACTACCTGGCCGGATTCCGCCAGGTCACAGAGACGCGAAGCCAGGTTGGCTGGCTCGCCGATGACAGTGTATTGCATGCGTTCATGGGACCCGAGCAGGCCAGCGAGTACGGTACCGCCACTGACGCCCACTCGAATATCGAGGCAAGGTTGCCTGGCTTGCATGCGCTCCTGGTTCATCGCTGTGATTCGGTCGCGAATCTGCAGGGCGCATTCCATAGCGTGGTAGCGGTGCTCCGGGTCGGATTGTGGACACCCAAAAACCAGCATGGCGCAATCGCCTATGTATTTGTCGACGTTTCCATGAAATTCGTGACACTTATTGGCGAACTCCGTGAAATACAGGTTAAGCACTTCGGCGGTTTCTTCCGGGTGGCGGCCTTCACTGAAGGCGGTATACCCAACTAGATCGACAAAGAGTATGCTCGCATCAACGCGTTTGCCCTCACGCGCAAGCTCTACATTATCCTGAGCCATATACCGGGCTGCGACCGGGTCGCTGACGAAACGGGAAAACAGCTGTTCGACCCGTTGTTTCTGCTCAAGCTCGGCAGACATATGGTTGAACGACTGGGTCAGATCACTGAATTCTCCCTGGTGCCGACCGCGAATGCGAAATCCATAGTGACCGGATTCAATGGCGCGGGTGCCTTCGATCAGGTCGCGCACCGGTTTGGCCAGTGATTGTCCCAGGCGAATGGCAATGAGGGTGATCGATAGCACCAGGAGGCTGACAACGATTATCCCGGAGCGAATGATAGAGCGCTGGCCGGCAATCATCGCAGACCGGTCAAGCCCCACCCAGGCGGCCCCGCCGCTGACTCCTCTGAACACAACCGGTGAATAGAACCAGATGGTTTCCTCGCTGGCTTCGATCCGGCCCTGGCTGCGGAATGCCTGGTCCGCATTGACCGTTGGCAACGAAACACCCGCTTCGGCCAGGATCTCGCCATCCCGGTTTACAACGCTTGCGGCCACGACTGAGGGCTGGTCACTGAGGGAAAACACCAGACTGGCAAGGCTCAGTTCATCTTCGGTAAACACCAGTTCCACTGACGCGGCCGCGAGCTGCGACGACAGGCTGTTTCCCGTATCCACAAACTGCGTCTGCATCATCGAAAATTGCCGGTATACCAGGGTGTAGCCAAGAATAGTGGACGCCAGCAACACCAGCATGGTCATGATCAGGGCGAGCTTGTGTCCAAAGTGCCATTTCATCTGCGTTCCACAGGGTATCCCGGTTATTTTAGGGTGTTAGCGACAATGCGTTGTTGATCCGTAAGGTTATCATGTTCAGGGGCTCCAGTGCGCCTAAGATGCCCACTTGAACGCCGCATTTGTCTGTTCAGATGGCAATGGCACCGACCTGGTGCTCAGTCTGTATTAAACGCAGGCTTTACCGAGCGTTGTTAAGGGTATTTGTTAATGTGAGAAACCACAGTCAGCCGTGTCATTTGTCAGTCAATGGCCTCTGGTAATATCAGAACTGTGCGTCAGTTAACGTTAAAGATTGGCTGGAGGCCTGTAACGGCGGGCCTAAAGCCGTTAGAATAGACTGATGATTGAATCTTTCTCACTAGTCTCTTTCTTCCAGGCTTGCCAATGGGGCGTAGCCTTTCTGTTTGTACCATTGGTCTCCTGGTACGAGTGGTCCCGGTCGTCTGTTTTTTGTCGCTGGTGCGCCCTGCTCAGTGGCTATGCAGTGCAGTTAGGCTTGATTGTGCTGTTGGTAGACTCCGGTTTTGAGATGGCTACCGTTATCCTTTTTGGTTCCATGGCAGCCTATGCCTGGATCAAACTGATGACGGGTTGGCTGCCAACCGTGCGAAAAGCATCAGTATAAATTCCCAGGTTCGACCCAAAACTACACATTTTACCCGTAAGCCGTTACATTGCGATCCCTGTGGCTGGGTCGCTTGTCGGGTCGGTTTTGGTCAATTTTGTTGGTGAGGTGTGGCGTCGGATGGATATGGACACTCTGGTCAGTTGGGTGACCAGCGCATTAAACATTGGTAAAGAGCACACCTGGATCATTCAGGTGTTTGTTATTGTGTTACTGACCACGCTGGTCAGTTTTGCCATAAAGAAAGTATTCGACAAGCTTGAGAAGTCGGCAAAAAAGTCGAACACCTTCTGGGATGATTTGCTGATCGGTGCAGCCCGCAAGCCCGTGCGGCTGTTTATCTGGCTAAATGGTTTGTTGCTCGCGACCGATGTGGTTCGTCGGGTGTCAAACGAACCCATATTCGATTTCGTAGAGCCGGTACGTTCGGTTACTTTCGTGCTGGTGTTTGCCTGGTTTATGGTCAGCTTTATCCGCAAGGGCGAAGAAATGGTTCAGGATCCGAACCATGCCTCGAAGCCCATGGATGCAACCACAGCATCGGCGCTCGGCAAGTTGATGCGGCTGTCGGTGCTGATCACTTCAGCCCTGGTAGTACTCCAAAGCCTGGGATTCAGCGTGTCTGGCGTGCTGGCCTTTGGCGGTATCGGTGGTATTGCTGTGGGTTTTGCCGCCAAGGATTTGCTGGCCAACTTCTTTGGTGGCTTGATGATCTATCTGGATCAGCCGTTCCGGGTGGGGGACTGGGTGCGCTCACCGGATCAGGATATCGAAGGGACTGTCGAAAACATCGGCTGGCGCCTGACCCGTATTCGCACCTTCGACAAACGGCCTATCTATGTGCCCAACGCGACGTTTGCCAACATCACCGTCGAAAACCCGTCGCGCATGTTCAATCGCCGAATTAACGAAAACATTGGTGTGCGTTATTGCGATGCCGCAAAGGTGGCCGCGATTGTTGCTGATGTCGAGGCCATGTTGAAAGAGCACGAAGCGATTGATCACAATCAGCTGTTGATGGTGCATCTGAACAAATTTGCCGCATCATCGATCGAGTTCTTTATTTATACCTTTACCAAAACAGTAGTGTGGAAAGAGTTCCACGAGATAAAGCAGGATATCCTGCTGAAGATCATTGATATTGTTGAGGGTCACGGCGCCGAGTTTGCCTTCCCGACTCAGACCATTCATATGGCCTCGAGTGAAAGTGAGGCGGCCGAGCCGGATCAATAGTGTCTGAGGCTCATTATTAAAAGAGCGCAGTCCTCTGCGCGAGCCGGGGACCCTTGGCTGGTTTAACAGGACCACTAGGGTCACCGGTGAGTTGTGCTTTCCATCGCCTCGCGGCGGTGTCTTATTCGGCTCATTGGTTTGCCTTAATCGTTCGGTTGAACGTAGAACTGCAACATGCCTGCAAACGTATCCGGGTGGGTTTTTTCAAACGCCTCCCAGTCACTCAGGTTCGTCAGGGCGGGGCGTTGGTTGTTTACACTGGCCAGGAATGCCTGGCGCGCATCCGGTGACAACACAAACCCCAGAAACTTGAGTGAGTGTTGGTCCAGCATGGCTTTGATGCGAGCCGGCGAGTAGCAATGTTCCTGGACGTGGAACAGCAAGTCGCGGCAGCCGCTGGTCGAATAGAAGTCTCGGCTTTTCAACAGCGCGCTGTAATCGCCTTCCAGTCTCTTTTGCAGAAGATGTTCGCGAAAGCGGCGGATGTCGGCCTGGCGCGCGGTATAACCCAGTCTCTCAATCTGTTGCTGCGCCTGGCTTACAATGCGCCGGGCGCGTTTACTGTAGAGTCCGATCTTCAGTAGTCCGTTTGTTTCCAGTCGTCTCTGAAGCGCTTTAAGGCCGTTTTCGGGATCGCTCATGTGATGCAGGACGCCTGAGCATTCGATGACATGAAAACGCTCATCGAGGCGGTCGAGTTCGAGAATATCGGCCTGTAAAAAACGAATGTTGTGAATGCCATAGCGATCGGCCATACGTCTGGAGTAGGCCAGGCTACGTGCGCTGAGGTCAATGGCCGTGACTTCGACGTTGCGGAAGTACCGGGCAACATGCAGGGCGTGACGACCCGTTCCAGAGCCAGCGATCAGAATTCTGATGGTTCCCATATTGAAGAACTGCGGTGCCCTGAAGCCTTCGAGCTCGGCTTCAAGCGCCCGGCCGTAGTTGGTCGGGGTGTTGTACCCCAGGTGTAACCATCGAGGGTAGGGGTTTTCTTCGTATTGCTGGCGAACCTCCCGGGAAATGGTGTCGCTGATCGGTGTCAGTTGTTCGATCTCCAGCGCAAGCGTCATTTCTTCGCGCAGTTCGTTCACACACCGGCGGATAATAGGCCGGACGTAACTCGGCCAGCGGTTCAGTGCAATACGCGAGAGTTGTTCGCTCTGTTTTAGCAAATGCAGTGGTTCATACATGCCGTACATTAGCAGAGCACTGTTCAGGTCTGCAGGCTGGGGTTCCGGGGTAGAAAGGGCCGTATCCAGCAGATCCTTAAGGGCGCTGAGCAGAGATTGCTCTTCATCATCCTGCGCCCAGACGTGCTCATTGTGCATACCCTGAACCACAAAAGCGGCTGCCAGGCGCAATAAAGCGGGATCGGAAAATTGCTGGGCAAGGCAATTCAGCAGCACCTGTTTACGCACCTGAGTCAGAAAGTCTTCCAGATCTGCATGACTGAAGTAGAGCGTATTGAGGGCGAGGCCGAGCATGTCATCCCGGGCGAGATCCTGAAGATCGACGACGGAGTCCGGATCATCGAGCCGGTATTTGTGCCGCAATAGAGAGGCCGTCAGCGGTGCCAGGCCATCGTGATCGACTTTGTCGAGCTTGAGCCAGCGAATGACGTCCTCGGCGAGAGCCGGCTGGAAGCTGTCGGCCTGAATATGTCGCGAGACATCAAACAGTTTGGCACGAATGTGCGCATCGTCCGGGTGAAGCTTGAACAGTTGCCGGTAACCGTTGAATGCCTGGACCACATTGCCCTGGCGCGCAAAGGTGTAGACGAGGGAGGTAGCGGCCCGGGTTTCCCCCGGAGCCAGATCGAGGCTGCGACTGAAGTGGGCCAGAGCGTCGTCATAGTGGCCGGTTGCCAGCTTGACATGACCCAGGGAGTACCAGCAACTGGCATCTTCCGGTGCCTGGTTAAGCGCAAATTGCAGGTAGTGCTCGGCCCGCTCGTAGAACCCTTCGTCCAGAGCAATCCGTCCCAGCAGGTTCAACGCCGGAGAGTAGTCGGGTTGACGGTCGAGCAGCTGCTGGGCAATCACCCGGGCCTGACCGCGATATTGCGCGGTGTGTTCATTGCTCACCCGGTCGCTCAGGCTCAACTCGTAATACTGCCGTGCCTGTTGATCCAGGTCAGCCAGGGTGTCGTTAGGTGTGGCCGTCGACAGAGTCATTGTCTGTCCTGGTGTCGCCAGCGCCTGCGATGAGTGTCTCATAACGCACCTTTATCGGTGAGCGGCTGCGCCGCTGCCAGTGTCGGGCGGTCAATGCTTGACCGCCAGTCGTGAAAAAGCGGCAAGGAGTCTCCGGTTTGAGGCGGGACTGGCCGTTTTTTCGATCATTGAATGGGGTATTGCCAAGGTTGTGCCAGTTTTCCAATCCGGCGTTGCCTTTTCCATTGTTGCGCGCAGTAAGCCAGGCCAGTGCTGCAAAAAAACCTCAACAAATCCGGCACAGTGCCGCTACATGGATTAAGCTTGTCCGGCGACCAGTGATTCGCGCAGGGCCTGGGGGAAAAGTGTTCAGAGCTACTCCCGGGTCAGGGCCAATCAACGCTTACCGGGGAGGCTGAGGTGAAAAAAACATCCAGTGGTCTGAGAGGAAACGCTATGTACGCACAGGGGATTAAGCAGTACCAGTCGGTCAGTACTGAAACCTCCATTATGGACGCCGACCCCCACAAGTTAATTCAATTGTTGTTCGAAGGTGCGCTTGCCCGAATTTCCACCGCTAAGGGGCATATGGCTCGCAAGGAATACGACAAAAAGTCCAGAATGATTAATTCTGCGATCGATATTGTCGGAGGTCTTCAGGACAGTCTGAACACCGACACCGGTGAGTTAGCTCTGAATCTTGAGCGCCTTTACGACTATATGTTGCGCCGCTTGTTTGAAGCCAATGCCCGCAACGACGAAGCCATTCTGGATGAAGTGGCGGGGCTGTTGTCTCAAATAAAAATGTCTTGGGATGCCATCCGTGACCAGACGCTGGCCCAGAACCAGCCGGGGGAATAGGATGGCATCGCTGCAACCCATCCCGGATAACCCGTCTCCGGTGCCGGAAGTTACGCTGATGGCTCAAACCAACGACTTGATCGTGCGGGGCTTTGAATTGCAGGATATGCAGTCGCTGGATGACCTGGAAAGTTGGGATGGCGCTGTCAATGATGTCTTATCTGTCATTAATGATCAGGTTCTGAATACGGGCTTGGCGAGCCCGGCGCTCAAACGTCGAATTGAGTGTTTGCTTGAGTTATATGTTTCAGTGCTGGCCAGCCTGTCAGAGATGCAGCATACCCGATCGGCACAGGCGGCCGATCTGCGTCAACAGCGTCGGTTGATTTCAGGCTGAAGGCAGGCAGTATGGCCATGGCCCATATTACGCCCTACGGGTTTGTCAGATTCAAGGGCGCGCGCGATGAGGCCAGCTGTCTTAATGTCGGGACGTTGGCCGGTCTTAAGCACTTATAGAGTCCAATTCCGTCTGTTCTAATCCATTGACCGTTAATAGGCTGTTGCATTCTGTGTTCTGTTACATGGAACTAGACGTTTTTCTATGGTAAGCCACTGAAAATAAAGGCATTATCGGGTTTTTGGCGCAGTTTGCCTGAATCCGCCGTGAGTTTGACAGGGCGGGAGTCTCGGTCTTTACTGTTTCGATACAGTCAAATTCCTGACGTGGAATATCGGGACTGGTGCCATCTCAGCCGTTTTGATGTGAGGAAATGTTCCCAATGTGGCGTGAAATTAAGCTTCTGGTAGTAGACGATGATGATCAACGTCGTCGGGACATTAAGGTAATTCTGGATTTTTTGGGTGAAGTGAACGTCACACTCAGCAGTGACAACTGGCAGGAGCAGGCAGTCGCTGAGCTGGGAGGAACCGATGAACTGGTTGCGGTGGTCGTTGGCACCACCCAGCTGTCTCTGGCTCGTATGGTGCAGGCTGTAGCGGAATGGGATGAAGGCTTGCCCGTCATTCTGATGTCGGAGCACCCCGAATACGAATTACTGGACGACAGTTTGCGCCATCGGGTGATCGCGCGCTTGTCGATGCCGCCAACCTACAACAAATTACTCGATACCTTGCATCGTGCCCAGATGTATCGCGAACAATTTGATCTAACCCGGGGGCGGGGTCAGCGTCGTGAAGTCAACTTGTTCCGGTCTCTGGTAGGCACTAGCCGTGGCGTGCAGCAAGTACGCGAAATGATGACGCAGGTGGCGGACAAAGAAGTGACCGTCATGATTCAGGGCGAAAGCGGCACCGGTAAAGAAGTGGTCGCGCGCAATCTCCACTATAACTCTCATCGGCGGCACAAGCCTTTTGTACCGGTCAATTGTGGGGCTATTCCAGCCGAACTGATTGAGAGCGAGCTGTTTGGCCATGAAAAAGGTGCTTTCACCGGCGCTATTACCTCCCGTGCAGGCAGGTTTGAAATGGCTGAAGGTGGCACGCTGTTTCTGGATGAAATCGGCGATTTACCGCTTAACATGCAGGTCAAGTTATTGCGCGTGTTGCAGGAGCGGACCTTCGAGCGGGTGGGGGGCAATAAGACCTACAACTGCGACATTCGAGTCATTGCGGCGACCCACCGAAACCTGGAGCAGATGATCGAGGAAAACACCTTTCGCGAAGATCTCTATTATCGCCTCAATGTCTTTCCAATCGAAATGCCGCCGCTGCGTGAACGTTCCGAAGACGTGCCAGTGTTGCTAAACGAGTTGATCGCCCGGCTGGAAAATGAAAAACGCGGTTCCATTCGTTTTAATTCTGCCGCGGTCATGTCGCTGGTGCGTCATGACTGGCCCGGTAATGTCCGGGAGATGGCGAATCTGGTTGAGCGACTGGCGATCATGCACCCTTACGGTGTGGTCGGTGTTCAGGAGTTGCCTTTGAAATACCGGCACGTCGACGATGGCGATGAGTCGGTTATGCCGCTACCGGCCATGCCAGAATCAGAATCGTTCAGCATAACCCATTCGGAACAGGCCGCCTTGCTGCCGGTGAATGGTCTTGATTTGAAAGAATACCTCACTGAACTGGAACGCAACCTGATTCAACAGGCACTGGATGATGCGCAGGGCGTGGTTGCCCGGGCGGCAGAGAAACTGCACATTCGCCGTACGACGCTGGTTGAGAAAATGCGCAAATACAAGATCAACAAGCGCGAGACTGTTTAGAGCTGTGAGCTGTGAGCTGTGAGCTGTGAGCCAACAGCCAACAGCTCACAATTAACATAAAACCTGGCACCCCTCTTGCTAAACCCCTGTATAGCGCCAAAAATCGGTCACTGGGAGAAGGCATGGGTGTGCCACAATTTGACAACCTCAAGCAACAGCAAGGCTCGGCCGAGATGTCTGAGCAGTCGCTGTCTGATCTGAAACAGGCCTTTGCGACCTTTAATCAGGTGTCCGAGCAACTGACCGAAAGTTACCAGATGCTTGAAAGTCGCGTAGTCGAACTCAGCGGCGAATTGGCGACCGTCAGTGAGCAACGCATGCAGGAGCTGTCGGAAAAGGAGCGGCTCGCTGATCAATTGGAAAGCTTGCTGAATCTGCTGCCGGCTGGGGTCATTGTGATCGACAATACCGGTCGAATTCGCCGGATAAACCCCGCAGCGGAAGCCTTGTTGCGCAACGACGCGACGCCCCGGTTGATTGGTGAACCCTGGGTTCGAATCATCCGTCATGCGTTCAATCCCCGCCAGGATGACGGCCACGAAATCTCTCTGGTCGATGGTCGGCTGGTCAGCATAGAAACCTGTGCGCTGGACAACGCCGGCCAGTTGATTCTGCTTACCGACCAGACCGAGACACGTGCTCTGCAAGCGCAGCTGTCCCGTCATGAACGGCTATCGGCCATGGGGCGTATGGTTGCCTCCTTGGCTCACCAGATCCGCACCCCGCTTTCAGCGGCCATGCTGTACGCCTCCAACCTTAAGAACCCTCGGGTGAGCCAGCCGGTTCGCGAGCAATTCGTCGACAAATTACTCGGCCGGTTGCATCACCTTGAACAGCAAGTGCAGGACATGCTGGTGTTCGTCAAAGGGGAGTGCAAGTTGATCCATAGGGTCACGGTTACGGAACTGTTCGCTGCCATGCAGGACAACCTGTCGGTATTGATTCAACAGCACCCTGAGGCATTGGACTGGAAGGACTCCAGTGATGGGGTTTATGTGCAGTGTCAGAAAGATGCTCTGGTCAGTGCACTGAGCAATCTGGTCACCAATGCTTTCGAAGCCATTCGCGCCAACCCCAGAATTTCTATCATTGCCCGCCTGGAAGCAGGCCGGCTGGCGCTGAGTATTTCAGATAATGGACCGGGTATGGATGACGCGACCCTGAACCAGGTTACCGAACCGTTTTTTACCACCAAAAGCCATGGCACAGGCCTGGGCTTGCCGGTGGTTATGGCCGTTACCCGGGCCCATCAGGGTGACTTTCAGATCAACAGTCAGCCGGGTGAGGGCACCCGGGTTACGTTGACTTTTCCGGTTAACGGCTAATCGCCAGTGTGACCTGTCACGATTCAAAACGCAGACGGGTATGAGGAGAGATGCATGCGAGTACTCATTGTTGAAGACGATGCCAGCCTGAGAGAGGCGGTAAGCGACACATTGAAGTTGTCTGACTATGAAGTCATTGAAGCCGACTGCGGTGAGGCAGCCATTGTGCGGCTCAATGAAGCCCAGGTCGATTTTATCGTCAGTGACGTCAACATGCCCGGCATGGATGGCCACGAATTACTGGCTTATGTACGCCAGAATCAGCCACAGATACCGTTTCTGCTCGTCACCGCTTACGCCACTGTGGAAAAAGCCGTGTCGGCCTTGCACGCTGGTGCGGTCGATTACCTGGTCAAACCGTTCCAGCCAGAACAACTAATTGAATTGTTGGAGCGTCACGGCAACCAGCCTAACAGTGCCATCGATGAGCCAATCGCCAATGAGGTGTCGAGTCAGCAGGTGCTGATGCTGGCTCGAAAAGTGGCCGTGACCGATAGCACGACCCTGATCAGTGGCGAAAGCGGTACCGGTAAGGAGGTGCTGGCGCGTTACATTCATCAGCATTCACCACGAGCACAGCAACCTTTTGTTGCCATTAACTGCGCGGCCATCCCGGAAAATATGCTGGAAGCGACGCTCTTTGGCCATGAGAAAGGTGCCTTTACCGGCGCTATTGCCAGTCAGCCGGGTAAATTTGAGCAGGCCAATGGCGGCACTCTGTTGTTGGATGAAATCTCTGAAATGGACATGGGATTGCAGGCGAAGCTATTGAGGGTATTGCAGGAGCGGGAGGTGGAACGCATTGGCGGTAGAAAGGTCGTTGAGCTGGATGTTCGGGTACTGGCTACCACCAATAGAGACCTGATGCGCGAAGTACAAGCCGGGCGGTTCCGGGAAGATTTGTACTATCGCTTGAACGTGTTTCCGTTGCAATGGCAGCCATTGCGGGCTCGCCGGGGCGACCTCGTACCACTGGCGAACCATTTACTCGCCAAACATGCCAAAAAAATGCATAAACCGCGCGTCGCGCTCGACGATTCAGCCCGTGCCCGGATACTGTCGTACGACTGGCCCGGCAATATTCGGGAACTCGATAACGCCTTGCAACGGGCTCTGATTTTACAGTCTGGCCAGTGGGTAACCGCTCAGGACCTTGGGTTGGAAGGCGAGCACCTTATTGACTTTGAGCCGGCACGCCAACAGGCGTTGGCGCAACACGCTGAAACGATGGTACCGCCATTCACCGCTGATTCGGATGAACCCGGTGAAGCGGGCCCGGCGGTGCATGAATCCATGCAGGTTGACTTGAAACACCGTGAGTTTGATATCATTCTGGATGCCTTACGGGTGACTCAGGGGCGTAAAAACCGGGCCGCAGACAAGCTTGGGATTTCGGCTCGTACCTTGCGGTACAAGCTGGCCAGGATGCGGGAAATTGGTATGGATGTGGATGGCGCTATTGCGGGTATTCGATAGCGGCAAGAGGATAAGGCTGGTGGTCAGCTATGACGGCGGTCAACTCGACGATAGCAGCCAGCGGCCCGTCGGGTGCGTCTGCTGACGATACACCGTAAACCCATCTGTGGGAGCTCGAAGACCGCATTCATGCGGTCTAACGACCTGCAGCAGACGCACCCGTCAGTCCTTTTATAATCCGTGGTCAAAGGGCACTGAATCTTTGCTCTACTGGATTAAACCAACGAGCTTTTCTTGGACAACCAATGTTCATATTCTTCCTGGCCCAGCACCCGGGCTTCGTCTTCCAGCATGACCGGAATGCCATCGCGAATCGGGTAGGCGAGTTTGGCAGCGGTTGAGATGAGCTCTTCATTTTCCCGGTCAAGTTGCAGTGGCGCCTTGGTGACCGGGCAGACCAGAATATTCAGCATTTGTTTATCGATCATCATTGCGTTGGCCCCTGTGGGTACAGTTCGGTGGGTTTGTGGCATCGTCTGGCTGGCGTGCGCTGTTTTCCGGTGGGTCGTCATAGCTTGGCAGAGGTACTCCCGGAACCGGGTCGATGCCGCCTTCGCACCCCGGGTGGCAGCGAGCGATGCGTTTGATGGCAAGCCAGCTGCCCTTGAAAGCACCGTGGTGGCGCAAGGCAATCAGCGCGTATTCCGAGCAAGTCGGGTAGTACCGGCAGCGTGGGCCGAGCAGCGGGCTGATGAAAATGCGGTAGCCTTTTACCAGCGCGATCAGCGGCCATTTCAGCACGATGCCGGCTCCGCTCGTCCCAGGGTGATCAGGCTTCGCGAGACCATTGAGTGCCTTCGCGGGTGTCCTGAATATGTATGCCGGCTTGTTTCAGTTCATCCCTGATATCATCGGCCCGGCCAAAATCTTTTGCTTTTTTCGCATCGAGGCGCTGCTGGATCAGGTTCTCAATGTCCTCAGGCTGAAGGCCAGTGAGCTGTTGTCCGTGAAACCACGTCATCGGATCCTGCTGAGCAATGCCCATAATATCGGTGATGGCGAGCAGCTCACCTTTAAGCTTCGCACGTTCTGTGGCATCAGTCGTCTTGAAAAACTGACCCGTCAGTTCATATAAAGCAGCAATGGCTTTGGGCGTGTTCAGGTCATCCAGCAGCGCCTGGACAGCCTCTAGTGATGACAGGTCTTCTGGCATCACGGCTTCAAGCTGGCTGCTGTCGCGCAGCACGGTGTAGAGCCGATCCAGTGTCTGCCGGCTCTGATTTAACAGTTGCTCCGACCAGTTCAGGTTAGAGCGATAATGGGCTGACAGCAGCGTTAAGCGAACGACTTCTCCCGGCTGTTCACTCAACACATCCCTCAAGACGGTAAAATTGCCCAGCGATTTGGACATTTTCTCGCCTTCAACATCAAGCATGGCGTTGTGCACCCAGTACCGGGCATAACCCTGACTGTCGGGCACGCAGCATATGCCCTGGGCCATTTCGTTCTCATGGTGCGGGAAGACCAGATCGCTGCCGCCGCCATGGATGTCGATGGTATCGCCAAGATGCGCCATGATCATAGCGGTACATTCGATGTGCCAGCCGGGCCGGCCGAGACCCCAGGGGCTGTCCCACCCGGGCAGGTCTTTGGAGGAGGGTTTCCACAACACAAAGTCCATTGGGTGGCGCTTGTACGCTGCGACCTCTACCCGGGCGCCGGCCATCATATCGTCAATGTTGCGGCGCGACAGACGACCGTAGTCTTTCATGGAATCGACAGCAAACAGCACATGACCCTCAGCCTCGTAGGCGTGGCCCCTTTTGATCAGCCGATCGATGATGTCGATGATCTGCGGGATGTGCTCTGTCGCCCGTGGTTGCAGCGTGGGCTCCAGATTGCCCAGTGCGGCCATGTCTTCCTGGTAGGCGGTAGCGTACGTGTCAGCGAAGGTTTTGATATCAACGCCTTCAGCTTTGGCACTGGCGTTAATCTTGTCGTCTACATCGGTTAGATTGCGGGCGAAGATAACGTTCGGAAACTGGGTTTTCAGCACTCGATACAGGAGATCGAATACCACCGCTGAACGACCATTGCCGACGTGGATGTAGTTGTAAACCGTAGGGCCGCAGGCGTAGAAGGTGACTCTGTTCGGGTCGAGCGGTACGAAGGGTTCTTTTTTCCCAGACAGGGTGTTGTAAACAGTCAGCGTCATCTGCGGTTCCGAGGCTCTTTTGAATGAATCATTGAATGGTAATCGGTGTGCAACAGTGTAACACCGCCAGCCAGGGCGGTCATGAGCCGGACTCCGCAATAGCGCCTTTCATGACGCCTTCAAACGCGCGCACGCGCCACCGGTCCCGCGGGTACTCTGTGATCAGGCTGTTGGCCAGGTGGGCGGCAATCAGTTCGACCGTGGTGTCTGTCTTGAGCGTTTCGGTTTGTGCCTGCGGTAACCAGACATCGAACCGCCCCTGTTCAGCATCGTAACCGATGTGGACAAGGTCGGATTCGGAGCTCGCAGCGGCCACAATGTCTTCTTCGGTGATCAGGTAGATGTCCTGAAATCGCTCTGCCCAGTCGCGTTCAATCTCGGTATCCCGTTGATCATTGCGGTGAATCTCGATGCGTGACCGGTGACCGTGGCAAATGCGCTGGCAGTCGCCCTGGTGTTTCTTGAGACCGTGCGAATAGTGGTAAAATGGACCCTCAATCAGCTCACTGCGCAGACGCAAAACGACCTGCGAGACGTTGTCGGGTACCAGGGTATTGAGGTGGGCTTCAAGCGTTGGACGAACCGAGTCGATGCTGATGTCGTCTGTCTCGACCAGATAGACCGCTTCCCGGGGCGATTCATACTGAAAGCGCACGGTACCCCGGGGGTTGTGGTATTGCGCCACAATGCGTTCGCCGTTGTCCGTTTCCTGCAGCGTTAGCCCTGGCAGTTTGGCCGGCAGAACCAGGGTATGGTCCATCCCGGAATCCAGGGCGGCCTTGAGCAGCTTCTTGACGTGTCCGAAATCGAACACCATGCCTTCATCATTGAGGTCGCCCACCAGTTCGACGTCGACGATCCAGCTTTCACCCACCACACCACGGGTGTGATGAAAATAACTGAAGTCCAGTACGGTCAGGTTGTCTACGAAAAGGCGGCTCATTGTGGGTCCGGTCAATAATTGGGCGGCGTAGTTTAGCAGTAAACGACGTAGGACATGAACTGACGCAAAACATTAACTGACGCAGGACATTAACTGACGTAGGACATGGAGGGACGTAACACATTAAAAGACGCACAAGATTGGCCGTATTTAGCGGTTTTAACGTCTTTTCCTGTTTCGCGTCATTCCATGTCCTGCGTCAGCCCATGTTTGGCGTCTTCACATCCATAAGCTAAACTTCTACCAAACCTGTCGGGAACTGTGCTGTGAAAAAAGTCGACCCCTGGCTCGAAGCCGGGCTAAAAGCGCGGGAAATGCGCAAAAGTCTGGGCTATTCCTACCTGGCGGCTGACGAGATCATTCGCAGTATGCGCGCCTTGAGGGAGGCATTACCGCTTCCGGACAGCGCCCGGGCCCTGCCTAAGCCTCCCCTTGAGGAGGAGCCCGATAGCTGACATCGGTGACCCAGTATTCGAACTCACCGGTCGGGGTCTGCACGCGGATCTCGTCATCGATGGTTTTCTTCAGCAGAGCTCGTGCCATGGGCGAGTCGATGCTGATGTAACGGGGGTCTCGGTCGAATTCGTCCGGGCCGACCAGGCGCATCACACGGGGTGACTCTTCCTCATCGACTATGCGTACCCAGGCGCCAAAAAATATTCGGCTCTGGTCATCGGGCAGGGTGGCCACCACCTGCAGCGATTCCAGGCGTTTGGTCAGAAATCTTACCCGGCTGTCGATTTGTCGCAGGCGTTTCTTGCCGTAGATGTACTCGGCATTCTCCGATCGATCCCCTTGTTTGGCGGCGTCCGATACTTCCTGGGTAACCAGGGGGCGCTCCACGTGCCACAATTCGTGTAATTCTGCGCGCATTCGCGATTCGCCCTCGGGCGTAATGTAAGGGCTGCTGCGCGGACGTGGCGGTCGGTAGCGGCTCATCGTTGTCCTCGAATCAGTTGGCGAATGATAAAACGGTTCGGATTCAGGTGATTGGCCACGCTCTGGGCGATGGGCAGGGGTTCACCGGTGATCCAGGCAGCCAGGGTGCGGGATGCCAGAGGAATAGAGCACAACCCTTTCGAACCATGAGCCAGGTTGACCCATAACCCCGAGTGGAAGGGCGGGGCAGGTAAGCGGGCTGTTAATCGTTTGGTCAGGCCTGTTTGATAGAGATGGACAAAGGAATCAACATCCACCAGGGGGCCGGCTTGCGGGAAGTAATCGGGGGAGGCGCAACGCTGGCCTGCCCGTGCATCACGAATCTTTTCATCGCCCGGCAATAGGTCTGGCAGTCGCTGACGGGCGTTGTTCAGGTTGTCGACATCGTCCTGATCGGTCCAGCCCGGCTCGGTTTGGCCCACATGAAAGCTGGCTCCCAGGCTGTGTGCTCCGTCAAAGGCGGGTACCAGATAACGGTCGGAACAGATGACGGCCTTCAGGCCTGCCAGTGTTGGGGTCGACTCAATACGGGTGACCTGACCACCGATGGGTTTCAGCGGTAAATAGTGGCTCTGCGTCAGGCGGTGGGCATTCCAGGCGTTGCATAATATGACCTGGGATGCCACCAGAGTGCGCTCACCCTCGGCGGTTTCGCACTGGACTTGCCAGTGCCCGTTGTCGAGCTGCTTGAGGTCGGTGGCGCGGTGGTGTCGGTGCACTTGAATGAACGGATGCGTTAAACGGTCTTTTACCAGCGCCACAGGCTGAACCCAGCCGCCACCCGGGAAGAATAGCCCTTCACAGGGCAGCGGAACGCCCGCATGAGCCATGGTCTGTTCCTGGTCGACGATATCGGCCAGTTCACCGGCAAAGGGGTTGTGCTGGCGAAGTCGATTAAAGCGGCGAGCTTCCTTATTGCCCTGGTTCAGTTGAAGCAGGCCACATTGCTGATGGGGAACGCTGTCTGGCAAAGCAGCCAGGCGCCGCTGGGCCAGATGCAATGCCTGGGTGTAAAAGCGGTTTACCGGGGTGTCGTCATGAGACAATCGGGCATAAACCGCCCCCTGTAGATTACCCGAGGCACCGCTGGCGACCTCTGCCGACTGCTCCAGTACCGTCACCTCCCAGCCTCGCCGTGCCAGCTCGCGGGCGGTGTGCGCGCCTGCCAAACCGGCGCCTATCACGATGGCTGTGCGCTTGTCGTCTCGGATGCAAGCGCCCGGCCAGAACCACTCGTTTTGCGGCCATAGACCCGGTCGGGGCGGGCCTTGCAAGCCCTCAAACTGACCCAGTAGCATTTGGCGTTTCTTGCCAAAGCCCGGTTTTCGGGTGATGGCAAAACCAGCCCCCCGGAGCCCCGCTTGAACCTGGCTGGCCGAGGTGAATGTCGCGAAAGTGGTGTCCGCGTGGCTTAACCGGGCCATGGACTGGTAGAGCGGCGGTTGCCACATGGCCGGGTTGCGGCTTGGCGTGAAGCCGTCAAGAAACCACGCATCTACCTGGCCGCTCAGTTCAGCGAGGGTGTCGTTGACGTCTCCAAATAAGAGTAGCAGATCGACCTGATCGCTTAATTCGACCAAATGAAAGCCTGGCACCCGGGGCGGGTAATCCGCAACCAGTCGATTGACCCGTTCGGTCAATAAGGGCCACGCCTGTAATGCCTGTTGAATATGAAGGGTCGATAGAGGATAGCGTTCCGTGCTGATAAACGTCAGCCGGGCGGTCGCAGGGGCGGTTTGCTCGAACAATTCCCAGGTGGCCAGGGCGCTCAGGCCCGTGCCAAAACCAGTCTCGGCCACTGTGAAATGGCCGTATTCGGTCAGTCGGGCAAAACGTTGCGCCAGATCGTTGCCCTGCAGGAAAACGAAATCGGTTTCGAGGTAACCGTCGTCGGTCGAGAAATAAACATCGTCAAACCGCGCGCAATGAGGTGAGCCAGCCTCTGTGAATACCAGCTCTGGGCGTTGCATAGCCGGTTGGTTGACCCCGGAATACGTGTCCGGGTCATCGCAAGGTTGCTTCATGAGTGTTTCCCGGGCAATCAGTGCGTTGCCGGCAAGTTCAGCAGTCGGTTAAGCCAGTGTTCAAAATAGTGCTTGGGCAGGACTACATCATCCATCGCAAACCGCTGCAGATCACCCAGGGTATACTGCGTTGCCAGATGCAGCTCCCACTGAACCACTACGTCGTCGGCGATATCCAGCGCCTGTTCCGGACTGGCCGGGATCTGATCATCGGGCTGATGATCGAAATCGTCGGCAAATCGGGCGCACCACTCGACAATCTGAAAATGGCTGAACCGGGACATAGACCCGAGCAACCCCTGACTCAGTAAATCGGCCAGGTTGGATAAGCTATGTGGCTTGACTATAGGCGTGCTGGACCAGGCCATAAAAACCTAAGCCCAGCTATCGCGGCGTTTACTGCGCACTTTAGGCAGCAATACGCCCATGATCAGGCCAAGCACAATCAGGCTGCCACCAGCGATTAGCATGCGGCTTTCACGCGTTTCCCGGGTGTTGGCCAGGTTTTGCCGGGCGACGTCGAGCTCATTACGCAGACTGGCATTTTCTTCGGACAGTTGCTGATTGCGCTGGTCGAGATTGATCGCATCTTCACTGATCTGGGTAATGTCCCGCAACTCGGTCGTTAGGCGTTGGTTTTCTGAACGCAGTGTATCCAGTTCGCCAGTAACATCGCCCCGGTCTGCCAGTAAACTGGTGTAACGCTCATCAAGTTCGGTTACCTGTTCCTGCAGCCGATCGCGCTCAGCGGCCAGAGCCTCCAGTTGCAATTGGGCAGTGGGTTCATTCTGTACAAAACGCTCGGGAATCCAGCCCTCTATGCCTTCTTCGGTGCGTACGTTGTAATAGCCATTTTCCGGATCATCCTGCAAGGTTTCCATGCGGGTGCCTGAGGGTACGGTCTTTAGAATGCGGAACTGATCGCCAGCGCCCGTTCGAACATTGACCCAAAGCTCGTCAATGAGCCACAAGGTAGCGCTACTGGCGGTGCCACTGAACATCAGTGCCAGAGTCAGACCAAGGATCAGGCGGGTTTTGGAGAGCACAGTCATTAATTCAGTTCCCATGATGTCGAAGTTGATTAAACGAGTCTGCTGAGCAGACGTACTAATTGTCGGCGTAGTTTACACCGGCTGGCCGGTTACAAAACAGAGCCAACGGCGTGCGTTAGGGTAATACTTTTTTAAAGGGTTTGATGCTGACTTCGGCATAGACTCCGGCGTCGATGTAGGGGTCTGCGTCCGCCCAGGTACGGGCATCGGCCAGAGAGTCAAACTCGGCGATGATCAGCGAGCCGGTAAAGCCAGCGTCGCCCGGGTCATTGGCTTCCACGGCGGGGTTGGGTCCGGCTAGCAGTAGACGGCCTGCATCTTTCAGGGCTTCAAGTCGTTTGAGGTGCTCACCGCGCGCACTCAGGCGCAAAGAGAGGCTGTCCGGAACGTCTTCACATACAATGGAAAACCACATCATTGAGTCTCCTCGGGCTGGGATGGCCGACAACGGCTCGCAAATCAGGCATCATACGGCACCTGCCTGAATCCTGACAATTAACTAAGGTTTTTATGACCAACATTGCCCACACCTGGGAAATGCACTGCCACAGCACTTTTTCAGACGGAACTTTGTCTGCCCAGGGTGTCTATGATCTTGCACTTGAGCGTCAATTGGAGCATCTGGTGTTAACCGACCACGACACGGCGGCCGGTTACCGCTGGCTGTGCGAGCAGGGCAACTTGTCCCCCTCATTGCAGCTTTGGCCGGGAGCTGAGTTGTCGACAGTCTGGATGAAGCGATCGGTGCACATTGTGGGGATCGGCATGAACGTGACCTCACCGGCCTGGCAAGCGGTCGAGGCACGTTACCATCATGCCCGGGAGACCCGGTTTGAGCGGTTGCTGTTTGTGTTGCGACGGGAGGGGCTGACTCTGGATGAAGCCGCCATTCGCACTCTGGCCAATGGCGCTACATTGGGTCGTCCGCACATTGCGCGTTATCTGGTCGATACAGGCCAGGCGCGAGACAGCGCCCAGGCGTTCAAGCGCTGGCTTGGGAACGGCAAGGTGGGGGATGTCAAACAATCCTGGCCGGAGCTGGAGCAGGCCGTAGCCGATATCACCGATAATGGTGGCTGGGCGGTGTTGGCTCACCCGCACCGATATAAGCTGACCTGGCGCAAACTTGAACAATTGCTGGATGATTTTACCGGGGCTGGTGGTCAGGCGGTGGAAGTCTGCTGCCCGGCAATGCCCCCCGCGATGCGTCAGCGCCTGGTCGACCACTGTTGCGAGCGTAATATCCTGATCGGTGGCGGCAGCGATTTTCACCAGCCGGATGTGCCCTGGGCAAGATTGGGTTTTTATCCGCAATGGCCGTCCCTTGGGCCAAAACTGGTGGATCGTCTGGTGAACGGATGAACAGCGGCCTGTCTGTTTTTGTCCGGTGCGGATGGTTCCGCAGAGGGCTCAATTAGTGCTAAAGTGCGATTATTACCAGCATCGCTGTACAGAATACTGACACTAACCACTGACAGTCCCTCTTGGCGGGAGCCAATATGAGCCAGTTTTTTGCGATACACCCTGAGAATCCCCAGCCGCGGCTGATCAAACAGGCGGCGGCCATTGTCCGTGACGGTGGGGTGATCGCCTACCCGACAGACAGTGCCTATGCGCTTGGTTGTCACATGGAAGACAAAAAGGCGCTGGACACCATTCGCCGGATTCGACGTATCGACGAGTCACACCCGATGACGTTGGTATGTCGCGATCTGTCCGAGTTGTCGACGTTTGCCAAAGTCGACAACGTGGCGTTTCGGCTGATTAAGAACAACACTCCCGGTCCAATCACTTTCTTGCTGGATGCGACTCGTGAAGTACCGCGCAGAATGATGCACCCCAAGCGCCGTACCATTGGTTTGCGCGTGCTGGGCAATCGAATCGCGGCAGCACTGCTCGAAGAGCTGGGTGAGCCGATGATGAGCACGACACTGATTTTGCCCGGCGAAGATGAACCACAGAGCGATCCCTATGAAATACGCGATATTCTGCAACACGAACTGGCACTGGTGATTGACGGTGGTTTTTGCGGCTTCGAGGAGTCCAGCATCGTCAGTTTTCTGGACGATACCGTCACTATTGTTCGCGAGGGGGCGGGTGATGTGGAGCCCTTCCGGATCTGACTATGACCAGACCTGTTAACAGGCTACTCAGAGTGGCACGGCATAATGGCTGATCAAAACGACACGCCAGAACCCACAAACGCTGACGGATCGGGTGAAACCGGGCCGATTGCGCCCGGAGCCCTGTTTACGCCGTCTGAAGCACCGGTTTTGGCAGTGGGGGCTACGCCCAAAGAGCGAGCTTTGCAGCGCCTGCGCGAGCGTGCCCAAACAGAGCAAACGGAAATGCCTTTTGCCGTCATTGACGGCGAAGCAATGACGCAGATTCCCATGGATCTGTACATTCCACCCGATGCGCTGGAAGTGTTTCTGGATGCCTTTGAAGGCCCGCTCGATCTGTTGCTATATCTGATCAAAAAGCAAAATCTGGACATTCTCAACATCAACGTGTTCCAGATCACAGAGCAGTACATGCAGTACGTCGAGCTGATGCACAACATGCAACTGGAGCTGGCCGCGGAATACCTGGTGATGGCCGCTATGCTGGCCGAAATCAAAAGCCGAATGCTACTGCCGCGATCCGGTGACGCCGAAGATGAGGAAGAAGAGGATCCCAGAGCGGAACTGATTCGCCGGTTACAGGAATACGAACAGTTCAAGACGGCGGCTGAAAATCTGGACGAATTACCCCGGGTCGGTCGGGACCTATACACCACCGATGAACACCAGCCTGATTACCAGCGCCCGCGAATTCACCCCGATGTCGATATGCGTGAGATTTTGCTGGCGTTGAAAGAGGTTCTGGCCCGGGCGGACATGTTTGAAGAGCATGAGATTCACCGGGAAACGTTGTCGACCCGGCAGCGCATGGCGGACGTACTGGAAAAATTGAATGGTACGGCTTTTGTGCCCTTTATCACGCTGTTTGATGCCTCAGAGGGGCGTCTGGGCGTGGTGGTAACGTTTTTGGCGATTATGGAACTGACCAAAGAATCCCTGATCGACCTGGTTCAAAACGAGGCTTTTGCGCCCATCCACATCAAGGCTCGCAGTGAATGACGGACGAAAACGATGATCAAAACCACCTGCCGGTAACCGATGGGCGTCAGCCTGTTGAGGGTGAGGACTCGGCCGGCCAGGCCTCGCAAGCAGACCAGGAAACAGACCGTTCTTCGGTGGAGGACGCCGAGGCAGAGGCTGACCGTCAACCAGATTCCGACCCGGCTGCGCACGATGATCAGCAATTGGGCGACCCGGAGTCGCTCGATGGCGAATCGTCTGACGAGGCTGAAGACGACGCCGATCCGGAGTTGGAGTCGGGCGACCCTTATGGCGGTCACTCGCCTGAGACGGTAAAACACATAATGGAAGGGGCCTTGTTTGCGGCTGGAACGGCCCTGTCCATCGCGCAGATCGCGGCCTTGTTTGAAACCTATGAACGACCACATCGCAGCAGTTTGCGTTCGCTGATGACAGAGTTGCTGGCAGAGTATCAGGGGGGTGGTGTTGAGCTGGTCGAGGTCGCCAGTGGCTATCGTTTTCAGACGCGTCACTCCATAGGAGCCTGGGTCAGCCGTTTGTGGGAAGAGCGTCCGCAACGCTATTCGCGGGCTCTGCTGGAAACCATCGCCCTGATCGCCTATCGCCAGCCGATTACCCGCAGTGAGATTGAAGACGTGCGTGGTGTGTCTGTCAGTACCCAGATCGTGCGAACCTTGCTAGAGCGCGAGTGGGTGCGTGTGGTTGGGCACCGGGATGTACCCGGCCGGCCGGCCATGTATGCCACCACCCGTCAGTTTCTTGATCATTTTGGATTGACCAGTCTGGATCAGTTGCCCAGCTTGGGTGAAATTCGCGATCTCGATGACATTAACCCACAGCTGGGTCTTGAAGGTGATGACGACCGATCAGTCGGGGCGGTGGATGACCAGGCCGAAATCAGTTTCAGTACCATGGTCGACAAGCTTCGCGAAGGCGAGCGCAGTGGCAAGACCGGCAATACCTTTATTGACGAACAGCTTGATGGTGAGCTGTCGGAAATGGATGCCGTCAACGACGCCATTGAACAGGCGTTTGAAGCTCAGCGGGCCGGGCATGACCACCCGGACCTGGATCTGACCGACGGTGACGAGCCGTCACAAGAGGAGGTTGAATCCGCTGCGCCCGGCGAGCCGGAGGCTGATGTTCAGCCCTCTGGCGATGTGGAGTCAGACGAACACGACATTCAAAATTCACCGCAGGAACCGGATGCGCTCAGCGAAGCTGAACAATGGCGCATCATTCAGGAAAAACTGGCACAACAACAAGCCTTGCTGGACGGTCGTGAGAGCGACCAGCCGGGCGGAGATGACGATAATGAGCACTGAACGCATTCAGAAAGTACTGGCCAAGGCAGGTAAGGGATCCCGCCGTGATATGGAAAAGGCCATTGAGGAAGGCCGGGTCAGGGTGAATGGCGAAGCCGTATCCCTGGGTGACCGGGTGGGCCTGAGCGATAAGCTTGAGCTGGATGGCCGGCCGGTCAAGGTCGAAGACATTCGTGCCCGGCGGGTACTGGTGTACAACAAGCCGGAAGGGGAGGTCTGCACCCGGCGTGACCCGGATGGGCGCCCTACCGTGTTTGATCGCCTGCCGGAGTTGCCTGGTGAACGCTGGATTGTGGTAGGTCGTCTTGATCTGAATACGTCGGGTCTGTTGTTGTTCACCAACGACGGTGAGTTGGCCAATCGTCTGATGCACCCCTCAAGCCAAATTGACCGGGAATACGCCGTTCGGGTTCTCGGTGAGGTCAAGCCCGAGCATGTACAACGTATGCACGAAGGCGTTGAGCTGGAGGACGGTCCGGCGCGGTTTACCGATATTCAGGAATTCGGCGGTAGCGGCGCCAACACCTGGTTTCATGTGGTAATCATGGAAGGTCGCAATCGTGAAGTGCGGCGGCTCTGGGAGAGTCAGGACTTAAAAGTCTCGCGGCTTAAACGGGTTCGTTACGGCTCGGTGTTTCTGGATTCAGATGTGCGAGCAGGTACCTGGAAAGAGCTGCCAAAAAGCGAGATTGATAAGCTGGCGCGGCTGGTTGAACTGGAACCAGCGCCCTGGAAATCGATCGTGCAGGGTAAGTATGATCCGAACCGGCGTAAAGTGGCCAATCAGCGTACCCGGCGTTCAGTCGCGACGCCACGTCGCAAGTCAGGAGCCATTCGGCGTAAATGATTTTAGCGTGTATTCCCGCCAGTGGGTTGGCGGGGAGTGCTCGACTTCGGCCGGTCAATCGGACATTAGCGTCTCTCTAATACCAGTCTACTGAAGCTCGCTCTATCGCAGAGCAGGGGTCAAATCCACTCACCTTCATGGTTACGGACATAGCTGGCAACAACCCGGTTGCGTCCGGCCGCCTTGGCCTGATATAGGGCCTTGTCGGCGCGGGTAACCAGTTCCGGCCAGTCATTTTCGTTTTCATAGTGAGCCAACCCGATGCTGACCGTTACTGGCTTTTTCGGGTCGGGTGAGCGGCACACCGTTTGAATGCTTTGCCGGATTCGCTCGGCCACCTGGCGTGCCAGCGGCAAGTTGGAGTTGGACAGCAGTACGAGAAACTCCTCCCCCCCGAAACGAAAACAAGCGTCACAGGCGCGAACACAGTCTTCAAGGGCCCTGGCGACGTGGCGCAAGACATCATCGCCCGTGAGGTGTCCGTAGCGGTCGTTGAGCTGTTTGAAGTGGTCTATATCGATCATCAGTACGCTCATGTCCTGCTGCAAGCGGCGACTGCGATCGATTTCACGGTTCAGGGTGATCGCCATGGCACCGCGATTGCTGAGGCCGGTAAGCGGGTCGATCATTGCTGTTGCTATGGCCTTGCGATGGGTCAGGCTGTTGCGCAGCGGGTAGATCAGGGTGTCCATAATCGATTCGAGCAGGGCCAGATCCTGCTCCGCCAGCCGGATCCGGTGGGTGAAGGTGATCTCACCATACTGTTCGTCATTCAAGCTGAGCTCGTAGTTGCAGCGGTGGCGCCCTGGAGTGCCCAAATGCAGCGACAGGCCGACATCACTGTTTTTATAGTCGCAACCGGTCAGCGGAATAAGATGCTGTATCTCGGTAAAAAAGGTACGCAGCAACTGCTCGGCATCCAGGGAGGTTTGGAGGTGCATCATCAGATGCAGCCGGAAGTCCTTGAGTTGGTCTGCTGAGGGCGCATCGATCGATGATAAACCGGCTTTGGTCGGTTTAACGGTCTTGCGTTCTTGCCAGGCGGGTGTTTGGCTGAAGCTGCTGGGCATGGTGTCTTTGCCGGTTTCAGGAGTTAAGCATGCTAAGCGATTACTGTGCCAAGTTTAAAACACTATACAAAACAAGGGCTTGGAGTGGTGTGCGTCAGTCTCTTGGCGGATCGGACAAGTGTTGCCGCTGTTGGCAGAGTGTCAGGTGGCGGGATTTTGTCGCGCCCGCCCTGCAAAGAGTGACGGACGCGCAATACGTTATTGAGACAGGCAGTCGCGAGCATCCCACGAAATGCCATGAAAGTCCTGACTCAGCGGGCTGAGCAAATACCGGTACAGGGGCATGTGGCTTTCGGGTGCCGGTACGGTTTTCGGGTCTTCACCCGGGTAGGCTTTGGCGCGCATGGCGGTGCGGGTGCCGCCGGGGTTGATGCAATGCACCCGCACCCGGGAAATGTTTTTCAATTCATCGGCCAGCGTCTGCATCAGGCCTTCGGTCGCGAATTTGGACACGGCATAGGCCCCCCAGTAGGCCCGGCCTTCGCGGCCAACGCTTGAGGTGGTGTAAATAATTCGGCCAGCTGGGCTGACTTCAAGCAATGGCAGCAATGCCTGGGTCAAGTGGAAAGCACTGTTAAGGTTAACGTTCATGACGGTGCTCCAGACCTTGGGTGGGTACTGGGTGATGGACATTTTGTCGCCCAATAAAGAGGCGTTCAGTAGAACCCCATCGAGCCGACCGTAAGTCTGCTCGATGCCGTGTGCCAGTTCTTGCGCCGACTCGGTGGTCAGGTCATTCAGATCGAGTGGCAGAATGATCGGTTCGGTCTGAGTGGTGGCTTCGATCTGGTCGTAGACCGCTTCAAGTTTGTCCTGAGTGCGGCCAATCAAGACGACATGAGCCCCCGCGCTGGCGAAATCCAGCGCAGCAGCTTTGCCAATGCCATCGCCCGCGCCGGTTACCACGATTACCTGGCCGGACAGGGCATCATTGGTCTGAGCCTGTTGCAAATGATCCAGTGTCAGGTCGGTACGGGAAAGCAGTGTGCTTGATTCTGGTTGTGTCATGTCTGTATCAGCCATTGTGTTGCTGTGTGTTTCAGTTCAAGGGGCGTGTGAACAAGGCCATGGGCCCCCCAATGGTCGGGCTGGTCGTCATCGTGCAAATAGCCAAAAGTGCAGGCCAGAGTGTGCATCCTGGCGGCCTGGCCAGCTTGTACGTCACGCTCATGATCTCCGGCGTACAAACACTGCTCGGGCGCCAGGCCCAGCTGATCGCTAGCTGCCCAGAGCATGGCAGGGTCTGGTTTGATGGTGGGCAGGTCACCCTGGCACACCAGCGCCGGCGGATCTAGATCCAGCAGGTCTGCCAGGACTTTCTCGGTATGAGGACGTGGCTTATTGGTTACGATTCCCCAGGGAATGCCCTCCCGGTCGAGTTCCTGCAGCCAGTCACGGATGCCCGGGTACCAGCTGTTCAGCGTGACCGGAGTATCCAGAAACAGTGCCAGAAAGTCGGCCCGGCGCTGATGGAATTGAGGGTGCTCGGTGGTCATCTGATGAATTTCCCGAATGGCTGCCCGGGCTCCAGCCGAGGCGAAGTGTTCCCGGTGCTCGGTCAGCCGTGGCAATTTGACCTGGTCGGCATAGGCATCCATGGCGGCCATGAATGCTGGTGCTGAATCGAGCAGGGTGCCATCGAGATCAAACAACAGGCCTTTGCGGGCTGTCATGACAGGTCTGCTTTGCGGCAAGCCATCAGGTAGTTGACGGACACATCGGTATTCAGACTGAAACGATTACTGACTGGATTGTAATGGATGCCGCGCAAATCGAGCGCTTTTAAATCACTCTGCTCGGCCCAGCGTTTCAGCTCGGAGGGACGAATCAGCTTCTTGTAGTGATGGGTGCCTTTAGGTAGCAGCCGAAGCACATATTCCGCCCCGACGATGGCCATTAACCAGGCTTTTGGATTGCGGTTAATGGTGGAAAAAAATGCATAGCCGCCGGGTTTGAGCAGGCGTTGAATGGCGGTCATGATTGAGGTTGGGTCAGGGACGTGCTCCAGCATTTCCATGCAGGTGATGGCATCGAACTGGCCAGGGGCCTCCCCGGCCAGGGCTTCGGCGGTCATCTGGCGATAGTTGATGTTTTCAAGACCGCTGTCGAGCGCATGCAGGCGGGCCACTTTTAACGGGGCATCGGTCATGTCGATTCCGGTGACAACGGCGCCGCGATGGGCAAGGGCTTCAGTTAAAATGCCGCCGCCACAGCCAATGTCGAGCACCGCTTTGCCAGCGATGTTCAGGTGTTCGTCGATGTAACCGGCTCGAACCGGGTTCATGGCGTGCAGTGGTTTGAACTCTGAGTCCGGGTCCCACCAGCGACTGGCAAGGGCTTCAAATTTGGCAATTTCGGACGGGTCAACGTTATGCGTCACGGTGTTTCCTGCATCAGGTTTCGGGTGTCATCCGGCCGGATGAACGCATGCGCAGCGCCCGTGCTGCATAGCCTGGCAAGAGGCAGCACGGGGTGAGGCGGCTTATTTGCCGGCAGCGATTCGGTCGCGCCACTGGCGAGCGTTTGCCATGATAGCGTCCTTGTCGAGCGTCGTCAGCTTGCGATCGTTCAGCAGGCGCTTACCACTGACCCAAACGTTGGTAACCTGATCGCGGCTGGAGGCATAAACGATGTGCGACACCGGGTCATAGATCGGCTGGCTCTCCAGATCGTCCAGTCGAATCGCGGTTATGTCCGCTTCCTTGCCAACTTCAAGGCTGCCTATCTGCTGGTCCCAGCCCATGGCTTTGGCGCCGTTCAGCGTCGCCATGGCCAATGCCTCATAAGCGGGCAGGGCGGTTGCATTTTGGCTGACTGCCTTGGCCAGAATGGCTGCGGTCCGCATTTCGCTCATCATGTCGAGGTCGTTGTTGCTCGCGGCACCGTCTGTTCCCAGCGCGACGTTAACACCGCGTTTTTGCAGCGTATCCACGGGGCAGAACCCGCTGGCCAGCTTCAGGTTGGATTCCGGGCAATGAATGATGTGTGCGCCGGTTTCCGCGATGTCATTTATATCGTCTTCGTTCAGGGCCGTCATGTGCACGGCCTGGAACTGGTCGTTCAACAAGCCCAGTTCACGCAGGCGACGTACCGGACGATTACCGCGCTTCTCGATTTCACCCTCGACTTCTGTCTGGGTTTCGTGAACGTGCATCTGAATCATCAGTTGATGTTCTTTGGCCAGATCGCGAATGCGCGACAGCGGCTCATCCGAGCAGGTGTAGGGTGCATGAGGGCCGAACATCATTTTAACGAGCTTGCTGTCTTTGTATTTGGCGACCAGTTCCATGCCAAGATCAATGTGTTCGTCGGGTGTTTTGGCCCAGTTGGTTGGGAAATCGATGACGGAAAACGAGAACTGGGCGCGCACACCGGCTTTCTCGACGCGCTGGGCAGCGGAATCCGGGAAGAAGTAGTTGTCGGCAAAGGTGGTGGTGCCGGAGCGAATCATCTCGGCAATCGCCAGTTCTGTACCGTCACCGACGAAGTCTTCACCGACCCAGGCACCTTCTGCCGGCCAGATGTGATCGTTGAGCCAGGTCATCAGTTCCAGGTCGTCTCCCAGGCCTCTGAACAGCGACATGGCGGCATGGCCGTGGGCGTTGACAAAGCCGGGTATCAGGGCCTGTTCACCCAGGTCCAGCGTGTCGGTGGCCTGGTATTGCGCTTTGGCGTCGGTTGTCGGGAGGATGGCAGCGATCTGGCCGTCTTTGACCGCCAGGCTGTGATCGACCAGGACGTCGCGTGCCGGGTTGACTGGAATGATCCAGCGAGCGTGGATGAGCGTGTCGACTGTTTGCATGAAGGTCTGCCTGTAGCGTTTTACAATGTATTTGTGACTCGGGTGAGCAGGTCAATAGCGCGACGGCTCGGTGCGACCGGAGGCCGGGACCTGTCTGATGAGTCAAATTAATGCGGCATTCTAGTGGCTTGGGCGTCCGATCACCAGTATGAACCTGGCTGACCGGTGGTGAGTACCCCGGGATAGACCCTCAACATCGGCTGGCAACCGGCTTTGCTGCCCGGCTGATGGCTATCTATCTCATTGATTTGTGGTATGATTTCGCCCTGTTTTACGCCGCTCAAGCACCGGCTCAAGGCCGCAGCGGAGCGACTGACTGAACATAAAGGATACGGTACCGCATGGGTGAGCTAGCCAAAGAAATCCTCAACGTAAACATCGAAGAGGAACTGAAACAGTCTTACCTCGACTACGCCATGAGCGTAATTGTCGGGCGGGCATTGCCCGATGTACGCGATGGCCTGAAACCAGTACACCGCCGGGTGTTGTTTGCCATGAGCGTGCTGGGTAATGACTGGAACAAACCCTATAAAAAATCCGCCCGTGTGGTCGGTGACGTTATTGGTAAGTATCACCCGCACGGTGATTCGGCCGTATACGACACCATCGTTCGGATGGCGCAGGATTTTGCCATGCGCTATACCCTGGTCGATGGCCAGGGTAACTTCGGTTCCGTCGACGGCGACTCCGCCGCCGCCATGCGTTATACAGAAATCCGTATGGAGCGGCTGGCGCACGATCTGCTGGCCGATCTTGAAAAAGAAACCGTCGATTTTGTCGAGAACTACGACGGTACCGAGATGATCCCGGAAGTACTGCCTACGCGCGTGCCGAACCTGTTGATCAACGGGTCTTCAGGCATTGCCGTCGGCATGGCCACCAACATTCCGCCACACAACATCAGCGAAGTGATTGCGGGCTGCCTGGCGCTGATGGAAGACCCGGAGCTGACGGTCGATGACCTGATGCAATACATCACCGGGCCGGACTTTCCGACCGGGGCTATCATTAACGGTCGCAAGGGCATTGTTGAAGCCTACCGCACCGGCCGTGGTCGTATTTACATCCGGGCGCGTGCCGAGGTTGTGGTCGATCCGAAAACCAGTCGCGAAAGTATCATCGTTCACGAAATTCCCTATCAGGTGAATAAGGCCCGGCTGATCGAGAAAATTGCCGATCTGGTTAAAGAGAAAAAGATCGAAGGCATTTCCGAGCTGCGCGATGAATCCGACAAAGACGGTTTGCGCATCGCCATTGATCTGAAGCGCGGCGAATCCGGCGATGTGGTGCTAAACAACCTGTACTCCCAGACGCAGCTTGAAACCGTATTCGGTATCAATACCGTGGCGCTGGTTGATGGTCAGCCACGCATTCTGAATCTGAAAGAACTGCTTGAAGCCTTTATTCGTCACCGCCGTGAAGTGGTGACTCGCCGGACGATCTTTGAACTGCGCAAGGCACGACAGCGAGGCCACATTCTGGAAGGCCTGGCGATTGCGCTGGCCAATATCGACCGGATGATCGAACTGATCCGTGGTTCGGCAACCGGTGCAGAAGCCAAAGAGCGCATGCTGTCGCAAAGTTGGGAGCTGGGTGAGGTTTCGGCCATGCTGGAACGCGCCGGCTCTGATATTTCCCGGCCAGAAGATCTGGATGAGCAATTTGGCGTTCACGATAACCGCTACTTGTTGTCACCCGAGCAGGCTCAGCAGATTCTTGATATGCGTCTGCAAAAGCTGACAGGTTTGGAGCACGACAAGCTCATCGGTGAATACAAGCAAATTATCGACACCATCGGTGAGTTGCTGCGCATTCTGGGTAGCTACGAGCGGCTGATGGAAGTGATTCACGAAGAGTTACTCGAAGTGAAAGCGCAATACGGTGATGAGCGGAAATCCGAAATCATTGCCAGCCGTCTTGACCTGTCAATGGAAGACCTGATCACCGAAGAAGACATGGTGGTTACGATTTCTCATGGCGGGTATGCCAAAACACAACCGCTGACCGATTACGAAGCTCAGCGTCGCGGTGGCAAGGGGCGGTCTGCTTCCGCGCTGAAAGACGATGACTTCATTGAACATCTGCTGGTTGCCAACACTCACGATACCGTGCTGTGCTTCAGTAACCGGGGTAAGGTCTACTGGCTGCGTGTGTTCGAGATACCGCAGGCGAGCCGCAACGCCCGTGGTCGCCCCATGGTGAATTTGTTGCCACTGGATAGCGACGAACGCGTCACCGCTATTCTACCGATCCGCAATTACGATGCTGATCATTTCATCTTCATGGCTACCGCCAGCGGCACGGTCAAGAAAACCACACTTGATTCGTTCTCCCGTCCGCGTTCGGCGGGCCTGATTGCTCTGTCTCTGGATGAGGGCGATAGACTGGTTGGTGTTGCGCTGACCGATGGCAAGAAAGAAGTCATGCTGCTGTCTGACGCCGGTAAAGTGGTTCGTTTCAGTGAAGACCATGTTCGGGCCATGGGCCGCACGGCACGCGGTGTTCGGGGCATTCGCCTGGGCGCGGGTCAGTCGGTTATATCACTGATCATTCCTCAGGCTGGCGGCACGATTCTAACAGCTTCCGTGCGCGGCTATGGCAAGCGAACTGACATCAGTGAATTCCCGACCAAAGGGCGTGGTACTCAGGGCGTCATCGCTATGGTGACCAGCGATCGCAATGGCGCGCTTGTTGGCGCCAAGCAAGTATTTGATGGCGATGAAGTCATGCTGATCAGTGACCAGGGGACTCTGGTTCGGACCTCGGTGGAAGGCATTTCCGTACTCAGTCGAAACACCCAGGGGGTCACCCTGATTCGCCTGGCTGACGACGAACATCTGGTCAGTATCGAACGCATCGAAGAGCCCGCAGAGGACGAGTCGGTTCTGGATGTCGCTGAAACACCTGATTCGGAAATCGTCGCCGCGTTACCGGGCGAGCCGGATGGCAGTGATGCAGCAGAGCCGGGTGTCGATGATGACGATGACCAGGATCCAGAGAACCCGTAGCAACACGGAATAACGCCGCCGCCAGTGGCGGCGGCTTGATCAATCAGACCAGGAACGCGAGCGATGACCCGGGGATACAATTTTTGTTCTGGGCCTGCGATGTTGCCCGATGCTGTTATGCAGCGGGCGCAACAGGAATTGATGGAATGGCAGGGCACCGGCATGTCGGTGATGGAGCTGTCGCACCGGTCTGACGAATTTGTCAGTGTTCTGGAGTCGGCTGAGTCCCGGTTGCGCCGTTTGCTGGGTGTCTCCGATGACTTCGCCGTGCTCTTTGTTCAGGGTGGGGCAACCCTGCAGTTTTCCTGTGTGCCCATGAACTTGCTGGGCCGCGGTGGTGCTGCGGAATTTCTCGATACCGGTGCCTGGTCGGTCAAGGCAATCAAAGAAGCTGCACGCTACGGTGAAGCCCGGGTGCTTGCCTCGACAAAAAACGAGCACTACCTTAGGGCTGTTCGCGCCGATGAATTTTCAGCCAGCCCTGACGCGGCTTATCTGCATTACACCCCCAATGAGACCATCGGCGGCGTGGAATTTGATTACGTGCCGGATTCAGGTTCGGTGCCGCTTGTTGCAGACATGTCGTCGTGCATTTTGTCGAAAGCCATCACGGTCAATGACTTCGACCTGATTTATGCCGGTGCCCAGAAAAACATAGGTCCGGCTGGCCTGACTCTGGTGATAGTGCGTCGTTCACTGTTGGGCAGTGCTTTGCCAGGTACACCATCGCTGTTGGACTATCAGGCCCAGGCCGATAACGGCTCAATGGTGAATACGCCGCCGACCTTCGCCATTTATCTGGCCGGTCTGGTGTTTGAGTGGCTGGAAAGTAACGGTGGTGTTGAGTCGTTCGAGCGGTTGAATGCTGAAAAGTCTGGCTTGTTGTACCGTTCCATAAACGACAGTGGGTTCTATTCCAACCCGATTTCGATTGACCACCGTTCACGCATGAATGTGCCCTTTATTCTGGCAGATGAGCGATTGAACGAGTCGTTTTTGTCAGGTGCGCATGAGGCGGGTCTGTATAATTTGCAGGGCCATCGCAGTGTTGGTGGTATGCGAGCCAGTATCTACAACGCTATGCCGCTGGCGGGTGTTGAAGCGCTGGTCTCTTACATGAAGGAGTTTGAGCAACGTCATGGCTGAGCAAAGTCCCCCCAAAGCAGATGAAATTGATTCGTTGGATCTGGCGCAGTTGCGCGAGGTTATTGATCGCCTCGATATTGAGATTCTGGAACGCATTTCCGCCCGGGCACGTTGTGCGTTAAAAGTGGCCGATGTGAAACTAAAAGCCGATCCGGACAATGCCGTTTTCTATCGCCCTGAGCGGGAAGCCCAGGTCCTGACCCGGGTGATGGATCGTAACCAGGGCCCGCTTGGCAATGAAGACATGGCGCGATTGTTCCGCGAAATCATGTCGGCCTGTCTGGCACTTGAAAAGCCCCTGGAAGTCGCCTATCTCGGCCCCGAAGGCACTTTTACCCAGCAGGCCACACTCAAGCATTTTGGCCAGTGGGTGCAGTCCAAACCCATGCCAGCCATTGATGAAGTGTTCCGGGAGGTAGAAGCCGGGGCTTGCAAGTACGGTGTTGTGCCGGTTGAGAATTCAACCGAAGGCGTGGTGAACCACACGCTGGATACCTTCATTAATTCAAATTTGAAAATTTGCGGTGAAGTTGAGCTGCGCATCCATCATCACCTGATGGTAGGCCCCAATACCCAGCGCGGCAAAATTTCCCGAATATATAGCCATCAGCAGTCTCTGGCCCAGTGTCGGAAATGGCTGGACGCCCACATGCCCATGGCTGAGAGAATAGCGGTCAACAGCAATGCGGAAGCCGCCCGCCGGGTCCACGGTGAGTGGAATTCGGCGGCGATTGCCGGAGAAATGGCGGCCAGCTTGTACGATCTGGACATCATTGAGCAAAAAATTGAAGACTCACCCGACAATTCCACACGGTTTCTGATCATTGGCACCGAAGAAGTCGGTACCTCAGGTGAAGATAAAACGTCCATCGTGGTGTCGATGCGCAATGAACCGGGTGCTTTGTATCATTTGTTGCGCCCGTTCAATGATCACAATGTTGACATGACGCGCCTGGAAACCCGCCCGTCACCCTCCGGTAACTGGACCTATGTCTTCTTTATCGATTTTTCCGGGCATATTGGCAGTGACAACGTACAGCGAGCCCTGGCTGAAATCGGTGAGAAAGCGGTTGAGGTTAAGGTGCTAGGGTCTTACCCCAGGGCGGTTTTATAATTCGTCAGCAACGCCTTGAATGGGAGCTGGGGTTCGGTATATTGCTCGCCCTGCAGGGAACTAGAGGAAGCACGATGGGCTGCAAATGCGCAAAGCCAGTGACCGGAAAGGGGCGCCGGTGGTCGAAAATCGCCTCCTGGGTTGAGTATTGTGTCGCCAGGCGCTCGGGTGTCAGGTGTTGGTCCGACGCGGGCAGTCTGTGTTTGAGGGTGGGTGAGGCGTGACTGTTGGTCCCACCAAACCCCGGGTCCTGATTGTGGGGCTGGGAATGATTGGCGCGTCCTTTGCCAAAGCTCTGAGTCTCTCGCAATCGGCGACGGTTATTGGATTGGATGCGCAGCCCGGCGTTGCTGAGAAAGCCCGAGCCATGGGCATTGTTGATGAAGCTGTCACCTTTTCCGAGCTGAAAGTCTCCTTCGATGTCGTTATCCTGGCCGTACCGGTGTTGGCGATGGGGTCTGTGCTTGCCCAGTTGAAGCCCTGGCTCACGGGCGACACCGTTATTTCTGATGTTGGCAGTGTCAAAGGGGCTGTCGTCGAGGCCACTCTTGAGGCGCTTGGCGAGTTGCCGTCCGGGTTTGTGCCGGGTCACCCAATTGCTGGTGCGGAACGCTCGGGTCTGGCAGCGGCGAAATCCGATCTGTTTGACCACCACTTGCTGATTTTAACGCCGCTGCCGACCTCCTCGCCGACGGCGGTGCAGCTGCTGACACGGCTCTGGCAATCTGTGGGGGCGGATGTGGTGACCATGTCGGTAGCTCGCCATGATGAAGTGCTGGCGGCCACCAGTCATTTGCCACACCTGCTCGCGTTCTCGCTGGTCGATACACTTGCCCGTGAATCTGAAAATCGGGAAATATTCCGCTATGCGGCCGGTGGGTTTCGTGATTTCACCCGTATTGCGGCCTCCGATCCAACCATGTGGCATGACGTTTTCCTTGCGAACCGTGAGGCTACCCTAAACATATTGCGACGCTTTCAGGCTGATCTTGACGTTCTGGCTGACGCCATTGAGAACAGGGAGGGCGATACGCTCAAGTCTGTCTTTGGCCGAGCCAAGTCCGCCCGGGACTATTTCACTGAGATACTCAGCAGCCGCCAGCGTCATGGCGACGATATTCGCAAAAATCTGATTGCAGCCCCGGTTCGCTCGGGACTGACCGGGCAGGTTGAGGTTCCGGGAGACCGATCCATTTCTCACCGGGCGGTTATTTTGGCCGCACTGGCAGAGGGGCAGAGCCAATTGAGAGGGTTTGGAAGCGGAAGCGACAATCGCACAACCCTTGAGGCGCTGCGCAAATTGGGGGTGTGCATTGAAGCTGACGATGCTGGCGGTTTGCTGGTGACCGGTGTCGGTCGTCTTGGCCTTAAAGCGGCGGACAGCCCTTTATACATGGGAAACTCAGCCACATCGATGCGACTGTTGGCGGGGGTGCTCAGTGCTCAGTCTTTCAGCAGCGAACTGATCGGTGATGCGTCGCTGAGCCAGCGGCCGATGGAACGAATTCAGCAACCATTGCAGCAGATGGGTGCTCGCGTTGACCTGTCTGCACGAAAAACCGCCCCCGTAGTGATGCACCCGGTGACGGCGCTTGAGCCCCTCGACTACCGATTGCCGATGGCCAGTGCCCAGGTAAAAACCACGTTGCTGCTGGCAGGTCTGTGTTCGGGTGTTTCGATGCGTTTACAGGAAGCGGGCCCGAGTCGAAACCATACTGAATTGTTGCTGAAGAGGCTGGGCTGTCCGGTGCACACAGATTCCGGCGTCGTCACGTTAGGACCCACCTCTCAGTGGAGCGGCTTTAACTGCGATATTCCGGGGGATTTCTCCCTGGCTGCGGTTCATCTGGCGGCGGCCAGTCTGGTGCCGGACTCTCATTTGACGGTGACAGGCGTCGGTGTCAACCCCAGTCGATTGGGGTTGCTGGCTGTTCTGGCGCGCATGGGTGCGCGCATCAGACTAATGCACCATCGTGATCTTGGGGGTGAGCCCGTAGCGGATATTCAGGTAGACTACGCGCCGCTGGTAGCGACTGACAGCGAAGCGGATGTCTCGGGTCTAACCATTGATGAGTTTCCGTTGCTCTTTGTACTGGCGACCCAGGCCCAGGGAGTATCCCGTTTCAGCGGCATACGAGAGTTGCGTTTCAAGGAAACGGATCGGCTGAAAACCATGGTGGAAGGGCTGACTACACTGGGTGCCGACATAGAGTTGAAAGGAGGTGCCGTCATTATTAGGGGCCAAAATGAGCGCCCTCTGGATGGCGGTATTGTCGATTGCGGCGGTGACCACCGGGTGGCGCTGGCGTATGTGGTCGCGGCACAGACAGCTTTGCGGCCTGTCATTATTCGAAATTCCGGGCGCGTACTCAGTGCCTATCCGGATTTTGCCGAGCATGCCCTGGCACTCGGCTATTCGGTGACCGTAGAGGATTGATTATGTTATCCAAAGCTCCCGTCATTACCCTGGATGGGCCTGGCGGCGTTGGAAAGGGCACCGTAAGCGGTCTGCTGGCCAAGCAACTGGGTTGGCACTATCTCGACTCTGGCGCGTTGTACCGTCTTGCCGCGCTGGCGGCAATGAATCATGGCGTTGATTTTGACAATGAATCCGCCCTGGCGGTCATTGCTGAACATCTGGATATTCGATTTCAGCAAGAGGCCGGTGGTGATATGACCATCCTGCTTGAGGGTGACGACGTTACGCGGCAGGTCCGTACTGAAGAAGTAGGCTCCAATGCCTCAAGAGTGGCTGCTTTTTCCCGGGTTCGGGATGCTCTGCTGCGTCGTCAGCGGGCGTTTCGTACTGATCCCGGGCTGATTGCCGATGGCCGTGACATGGGCACCGTGGTTTTTACCGACGCACCGCTTAAGATATTCCTGACAGCTACCAGTGATGAGCGAGCCCGTCGCAGGGTTCGGCAATTGGAGCGCGGTGGCAGTGTCGTGGACTATGATCAGGTACTGCAAGACATCAATGAGCGTGATGAGCGAGATCGTAACCGGACGGTTGCGCCGCTTAAGCCCGCAGAGGACGCCCTGGTTATTGATACAACCGAATTGGGTATCGAGGCGGTGCTTGAGCGTGTTCTGCAGCAAGCGTCGGATCGAGGGCTGGTCAGCCACTAGCTGTTCGTTAGGTTGCCCTGACTCTCAGCGAACTTAAAAAGTGCTTAAGCTGGGCTTTGGCCGGTAATTTACAGGGATCAGGCCGAATTCGGGGCCTATTTGAGCAAAAAAAGGGCTTCACCCCTTGGTTCCTGGCGCTTAATCCGTATAATACGCGCTCCTGATTTCAGCTATTTTAAGTGGGTTTTCGAACTCGCCTCAGAGGTAGCAAAGACCCTGATTGACCGCAGTTCCAGCAAGGCGGCATCAGGAATTGTTGGGTTGACCCGTGCGGGCTGGCGTGCGGAAAGGTCTGTATTTACGAGAGAGTCGCACTCCTCACACCACAGGCCGTTAATCATTGGGACATTTAATCGAATGACTGAATCTTTCGCCGAACTTTTTGAAGAAAGCTTAAAGACCATTGAAATGGAGCCAGGCTCCATTGTTACCGGTGTCGTTGTAGCAATCGACTCTGACTGGGTAACAGTACATGCTGGCCTGAAATCCGAAGGTGTCATTCCTCGCTCGCAGTTCCTGAGTGAAGAGGGTGAGCTGGAAGTGGCCGTGGGTGACGAAGTTAAAGTTGCTCTGGAAGCGGTAGAAGACGGTTTTGGTGACACACGCCTGTCGCGTGAAAAAGCCAAGCGTTCTGAAGCCTGGTCTGAGCTGGAAAAAGCTTACGAAGCGGAAGAAGTAGTCAAAGGCATCATCAACGGCAAAGTCAAAGGTGGCTTTACTGTCGACATCAGCTCTGTACGCGCTTTCCTGCCAGGTTCACTGGTCGACATCCGTCCGGTCCGCGATACCGCGCACCTGGAAGGCAAAGAGCTGGATTTCAAAGTCATCAAGCTGGACCGTCGTCGCAACAACGTCGTTGTTTCCCGCCGTGCTGTGCTGGAAGCATCCAACAGTGCCGAGCGTGAAGAGCTGCTGGCCAGCCTGCAGGAAGGCCAGGTTGTTAAGGGCATCGTCAAGAACCTGACCGACTACGGTGCTTTCGTAGACCTGGGCGGTGTAGACGGCCTGCTGCACATCACTGATATGGCGTGGAAGCGCATCAAGCACCCGAGCGAGATCGTTCAGGTGGGTGATGAGATTGACGTTAAAGTGCTGAAGTTTGACCGTGAGCGCAACCGTGTTTCACTGGGTCTGAAGCAATTGGGTGAAGATCCCTGGGTCGACATCAAAGGCCGCTACCCGGAAGAGTCTGTGGTTAAGGCACGCGTAACCAACCTGACCGACTACGGCTGCTTTGCTGAGCTGGAAGAAGGCGTTGAAGGCCTGGTGCACGTCTCTGAAATGGATTGGACCAACAAGAATATCCACCCGTCCAAGGTGGTCTCTGTTGGTGACGACATCGAAGTCATGATTCTCGATATCGATGAAGAGCGTCGTCGTATTTCTCTGGGTATCAAGCAAACCGTTGTTAACCCATGGGAAGACTTCTCCAACAACTACAACAAGGGCGACAAAGTGTCTGGCAAGATCAAGTCGATTACCGATTTCGGTATCTTCATTGGTCTGGAAGGCGGCATTGACGGCCTGGTTCACCTGTCTGACATTAGCTGGAACGAATCCGGTGAAGATGCAGTACGCAAGTACAAGAAAGGTGACGAACTGGAAACCACCATTCTGTCGATCGATCCGGAACGTGAGCGTATCTCACTGGGTATCAAGCAGCTGGATAGCGATCCGTTTGCTGAGTACGTCAGCGAAAACGATAAAGGCTCCATTGTGACCGGTATCGTCAAAGAAGTGGACGCCAAAGCGGCCATCATCACCTTGTCTGAAGAAGTTGAAGCCACTCTGAAGGCTTCTGAGATTTCTCGGGACAAAGTTGAAGATGCTCGCAACGTGCTGAAAGAAGGCGATTCGGTTGAAGCCAAGATCATCAGCGTTGACCGCAAGAATCGTGCGATTACCCTCTCTGTGAAGTCGAAAGACGTTCAGGATGAGAAGGTAGCGGTTCGTGATCTGAAAGAGAAAACCGCTGAAGCCTCTGGTCCGACCACCATTGGTGATCTGATTAAGCAGAAGATGGAGCAGGGCGACTGATACTCGTCTGCTGATCCAGAAAAAACCGGCCTTGTGCCGGTTTTTTTGTGCCTGTCGAAAAGTGAGTTGGGTCGGGCACCTGATAACCTTTGCACGGCGAAGATGGCCGTCGCCGAAATGCGCGGCACTTCTCTGATGAGTTGGGCGTGACGAAGGTGTTTTGTGTATGTGCAGTCTACTTCGGTACAGACCGGCATCATTGTTGGGTAAGCTGATCTTGTGAATGAACCTCTCGATAGTCGTTGGCTGGCAACCTGGAATGGTTACGCATTGCTCTGTTGAAGACATAAGCGCGTAAAAAAACGTTAAAAAATAAACACTTGTGTTATTTCAAAGGGTGAATTAGTCTAAATATTGACCGTAAAGGAAGACCCGACCGGGGAGGTTCGAAGATGACCAAATCCGAGTTAATTGAACGCATCGTCGACCGTCAGAATCAACTGTCAGTCAAGGATGTCGAGCTCGCAATCAAGACAATGCTCGATCACATGGCTGAAAGTCTGTCGGACGGCGAGCGCATTGAGATCCGCGGTTTTGGCAGTTTTTCCCTGCATTACCGGTCACCCCGCGTAGGTCGGAACCCCAAGACCGGCGAGTCCGTTACCCTGGAAGGCAAATATGTGCCTCATTTCAAGCCGGGTAAGGAGTTGCGGGAATCGGTGAATGTCTCCATCGAAGACGAATAGCGATTTACTTTTCATCCTATCCCTAAGCCGGGAGGCTTGCGTTACTCATGATCGCCCGATCACTCCGAATGCTTACTTTGTTGATCCTGATAGTTCTGTCTTGGCTGCTGGCCTTTGGCAATAATCAAAGCGTCGCCCTGACATTTCTGGGTTGGATGACACCCTCTCTGCCCCTGTTCGTGTGGCTGGTGTTGGCTGTATTCCTGGGAATATTGATCGGCTTGGTATTTGGGCGATTGGCAGGCCGCAAGGCAGCCAGGAAGTAGATCATGATGTCTCTGTTGAAACAGGCCTTTCAACGCCTGGTTAACCCCATGTCCGGTCCACGGTTTCAGTTGGATCCGTTTGAGCCATTGTCGGCCCAGCCGGATCGGGAGCTGGATGTACTGCTGGAGCGGCTGGTTGTTGATGACGATACGCTTGAAATTCACCTCGCCCTGGGTGAGTTGTTTCGCAAGCGAGGTCAGATTGATCGTGCCATCCGTGTTCATGAAGCATTGCTTGAGGCTGACTTGTCGGAAGCTGACGTCAGTCGGGTGCGGGTAGAACTCGCACAGGATTTTTTCTCCGGCGGTTTTCTCGGTCATGCAGAATCCATTCTGGAGTCGATGATCGTGGGCGATGGCATGTTGAATTCGGCCCGGGCCTTTCGCTTGTGGCTTGCGGTGCTCGAGCGAGAGCAGGAGTGGGAGCGCGCCATTGAACTGGTGCGCAAGTATGGCCAGGCGGGGTCGGGCAGCATCCGGCTAGCCAATTTTTATTGTGAACTGGCAATAAAATTGAGCCATGAAGGCCAGACGACTGAGGCGCGTCATTCGCTCAAAGAGGCGCGAAGGGTGTCCGATAGCGCGAGAACCTATCTGGTCAGTGCCGAGCTGGATACCACGCAGGGAAATTACCATCGGGCCATTCGATGGTTACGTGATGGTCTTGATCGGGATGTCCGGCGCATCGATGTCATACTCCCTGCGCTAAAGCGGTTGAGCCGCTTAACAGGTGGCGAGGCTACGTTTCGCAAGTATCTGGAAACCCTCTATCAGCGTCACCCGAGCCATCGCATACTCAGCGAGTTACTTGATCTGGTTGGGCCTCACGACCCCAGAGCCATGCAATGGCAAAACGAATTTGAGCAAATTGTGCATTCCGGTGCGTCTTTCGATTTGATGCAGCGCTGGATTGAACAGCGCCAGGATATTGGTGACCGCGCTCGTTCTGTGCTGATCGAATCGCTGAAGCGAATCAAGTTGCGCTTGTCAGACCAGTATCAATGCACCCATTGTGGATTCCAGTCGACAACCCTGTTGTGGTACTGCCCGCAGTGCGAACGCTGGGAAACCCTGTACTCACGTCACGAGCAGAAGACCTTTGAAGCGAGTAATACCTGAAGCAGGGTATAGGTAGGGCATTGATTTATAACCGAAAATCCTTGATTTCAGATTCTGAGTTGGTATTATTTGCCCCGCTTCAGCAACCAGCTGATGGCCTGTGTCCCGTTCGTCTAGTGGCCTAGGACACCGCCCTTTCACGGCGGTAACAGGGGTTCGAGTCCCCTACGGGATACCATTTATTTCTGTTTCAAGACGGTTAGCGTTTTTCAAGCTAAAAATGCGGGAATAGCTCAGTGGTAGAGCACAACCTTGCCAAGGTTGGGGCTGGGCGGGAAGCCTCGCGAGTTCAGCCTTCGAAGAAGGCTCAAAAAGTAAGACCTATAGCGTTGATACGCTAAAAATGCGGGAATAGCTCAGTGGTAGAGCACAACCTTGCCAAGGTTGGGGTCGCGAGTTCGAATCTCGTTTCCCGCTCCAAATTAAAGATGAAGCAGCCAAGGGCTGCTTTTTCTGTTTTTGGGAACCGAGATTACATCTCGTTGCGATCCATCACTTCCCTGTGATGGCCCCTGCGGGCGCTGACGCGTCGTTAAACGCTCCAAATTTAAGAACCCAGCTGTGCGCTGGGTTTTTTATGCTTGAAGAATAAGTAGGAATAGCTCAGTGGTAGAGCACAATCTTGACGAGGTTGGGGCTGGGCGGGAAGCCTCGCGAGTTCGAATCTCGTTGCGATCCATCCCATCACTGTGATGAACCCAATATGCGCTGGCCTTAACGAAAAAAAACCGGAACACTGATCAGGTGTTCCGGTTGCCTTGGATGCCTGGTGAGCGACACCGTTCCTGGTGAGCGCATTTCCCTGGCAAAATAGCCTTTCGATCCCTCATGGTCCCGTCCTTTGCGGAAGGCGCTCACCCGAAACCGGGTATCCGCCAACCATACAACTCCTCCCTGATATAGCCTTCCCTGGCAAAACCTTCCCTGGTTCGGTCTTCCCTGAGCTGGCCTCCTTGCCAATGGCCCTTCCTGAGCGCGCTTCCCTGTGTCCGAACTCTGGGTTCGGCTTCCTTTGTTGGCGTCCCTGCCGGCTGCGTCCTTGTTGCAAGCCAGCGTCCTGCTGGTTTCCCTGTTACCCGCCTGCAGCGGGACCTACGCCTGTCTGTGCCAGATCCCTGGCTGTATTGCCATCCCTGATTCGGGGGTGTCAGTCAGCCATGCCAACCTGAATTCGATCCCGGTTTTTTTCCAGTGTCGCGGGTCCTATGCCCTGAACGTTCATCAGATCTTCAGGGGCGATAAAGGGACCGAACTCGTCACGGTAGGCAACAATGGCTTCAGCTCTTACCAGGCCGACGCCGTCAAGCAAGTCGGCCAGCTTTTCAGCAGAGTCATTGTTGATGTCAACGTACAGTACAACGGATTCTGCAGTGGCTGTTTCGGTGGCAGTTTCTTCTGCGTGTGCCAAAGGCAGCAGGCAGCTGATGGCCAATCCCAATGAGATGATTCCTTTTTTCAACATCGTCTTTCCTTATCGGTTGTTGATCGTTTTTAGGGTGCCGTTACAGCGGGCGAGACAAAAAGTAGCAAGCTATCCGACCGGTTGAAACAACCATTGTTCAAGTATATCGAGGGTATACTCCGGGTGGCGTCTGGTAACACCTTTCGAACGCTGTTGTGAAGTCGATCACAAGTACAGATTGGTTGTGATGGGCTGGGTCGGGTTAGGCTGGGGGGTGTATAAGGTGATCGAAGGAATTGTATAGCGTGCTCCTTGCTTTATAATGCGCCAAATCTTGCTTGGGCAGGTTCATGAGTAACCCTCTGTATCGTCGTGATGTAATCTCCATTGGGGATTTGTCACGCACCGACCTTGAATTCATCGTTAATCGTTCAGCCGAGCTCAAACAGTCAGGGCCGCTGCCGCTGCTGAAGGATCGATTGATCGCCAGCTGCTTCTTTGAAGCCTCTACCCGAACGCGTTTGTCGTTTGAGACGGCAGTTCAGCGTCTTGGTGGCACCCTGATCGGTTTTTCAGACAGCGGTAATACGTCGGCTAAAAAAGGCGAGACACTTTCTGACAGCATTCAAATGATCGCTTCTTACGCAGATGCCATTATCATGCGGCATCCACAGGAAGGGTCGGCCCGTTTGGCAGCCGAAGTCGCTGGTGTTCCGGTGATTAATGGGGGCGATGGTGCTAACCAGCACCCGACTCAGACCTTGCTGGATCTGGTTTCGATCGCTGAATGCCAGGGCAGGCTCGATGGTCTGTCTGTTGCATTGGTGGGTGATCTTAAATACGGGCGCACTGTGCATTCGCTGGCACAGGCGCTGGGGCATTTCAACCCAACATTCTACTTCGTGTCACCGGATGCCCTGGTTATGCCGGCTTACATTGAAGACAGTTTAACGGCGATGGGTATTCGCTTCTGTCGCGTCGGGTCGTTGGAAGAAGTCATTCCCATGGTTGATGTGTTGTACATGACCCGGGTTCAAAAGGAGCGACTGGACCCTACGGAATACACACACATCGCCTCTCAGTTTATTCTCAAGGCCGATATGCTGGCCCAGGCCCGGTCTAATCTTCGGGTCATGCACCCGTTACCCAGGGTTGATGAGATTCACCCCAGCGTCGACAGGACGCCTTTTGCCTACTATTTCCAACAGGCTGAAAATGGCGTATACGCGCGTCAGGCGCTGCTGTCCGGGGTTATGAATGAGGCCGATGAATTGTCATTTCCGGGAGGGCGGTGAAATGTCTGCGATGAATCGGGATAAAATGCTGGTCGAGGCTATTCAGTCTGGCACCGTGGTAGATCATATTCCCGCTGGAAAAGGGCTGACCATACTGGGGCGCCTGCAACTCAAGAATGCCGAAGTCCGCCTGACTGTCGGGCTTAACCTGCCAAGTCATGGGGGCGGTCTGAAAGATCTGATTAAGATTGACGAGTGGCGGTTCACCGAAAGCGATGCTGCCGAGATGGCTCTTTTCGCGCCGAGGGCCACCGTTAACATCATTGAGGATTATCGGGTTGTCCGTAAGTTCCCGATCGGACTGCCTGAGCGCTTTGTCGGCGTATTCAAGTGCCCGAATACCAATTGTATTACCCACAATGAACCGGTCGATACCCGTTTCAGCGTCCTCGCTGCCGATGATGCCGTTAAATTGAAATGTCACTACTGTGAGCGCGCCTTTGCCGACAGTTTGTTTATTGAGCAAGGCAGCCTCTAAACCGGAGTGCCAGGAGGTCGAAAAGTTCTCCGGTTCATCGCTTCTGCAGGACTAAAAAGCCTTGTTTTTCAGTTGCTTATTTTAATCTCATCTTTATAGTAAAGGCTTTTTACAGCCTATTTCCGACGGGAGTCTCGACAGTCCATGGAAACCCTAGCTCAACTGCATGAACGCGCTTTGGAAGCGGTTCGCCATGCCAAGGAAACTCAGGAACTGGATGACCTCAGGGTCCGGTTTCTGGGAAAGAAAGGCGAAATTACTGCCCAGTTGAAAGGCTTGGGAGCCCTGTCCGCCGAGGAACGCCCTGCTGCCGGGGCCCGGATCAATGAGGTTAAGTCGGCCGTCGCAGACGCAATAGCAGCGCGCAAGGCTGATCTGGAAGAGGCGGCACTGAGCCAGCGCCTGGCGGAAGAAAAGGTGGATGTAACTCAGCCCGGTCGCCGGCAAGGGAAGGGCGGCTTGCACCCGGTCACCCAAACCCTGCGTCGTATGGAATCTTTCTTCACCGCCATTGGCTATGACGTCGCCGTCGGCCCGGAGATTGAAGACGACTATCACAATTTTGAAGCGCTCAATATTCCGTCGCACCACCCGGCGCGCGCCATGCACGATACCTTCTATTTTGACGCCACCACTTTGCTGCGTACTCATACGTCACCGGTGCAGGTGAGAACCATGGAAGCCGGTGAGCCACCGTTTCGGGTGATTTGTCCGGGCCGGGTTTACCGTTGTGATTCGGATCTGACCCACACTCCGATGTTCCACCAGATGGAAGGGCTGATGATCGATACCGATGTCAGCTTCGCCGACCTGAAAGGCACAGTGGAGGAGTTTTTGCGGGTGTTCTTCGAGAAAGAACTTGCAGTGCGTTTCCGTCCTTCGTATTTCCCGTTTACCGAGCCATCGGCTGAAGTCGATATCGAGTGTGTCATGTGTCAGGGCGATGGATGCCGTGTCTGCAGTCACACCGGTTGGTTGGAAGTGATGGGCTGTGGCATGGTGCATCCCAATGTGCTCGCCGCTTCGAATATCGACAGCACCATCTATAAGGGATTCGCATTTGGCATGGGGGTAGAGCGGTTGGCCATGTTGCGCTATGGCGTCAACGATCTTCGGTTGTTCTTTGAAAACGACCTTAAGTTTCTGCGTCAGTTCAACTGAACCCCGGTGGTCCGTCACACAGTCAGGATGGTTAACAGAATATGAAAATCAGCGAACAATGGTTAAGAGAATGGGTAAGTCCTGATCTCAGTTCACAGGCACTTATGGATCAGATCACTATGGCCGGTCTGGAGGTAGACGGTGCCGAGCCGGTAGCCGAGCCTTTTTCCGGCGTTATCGTCGCCCACATATCGGCCTGCGAGCCGCACCCCAACGCCGATAAACTGCAGGTGTGTACTGTCGATACCGGTGAAGAGTCTGTGCAGATTGTCTGTGGCGCGCCTAACGCCCGCGCCGGGATCAACGTTGCACTTGCCCGGGTAGGTGCTGTTCTGCCTGGCGATTTTAAGATCAAGAAAGCGAAGCTGCGTGATGTGGAAAGTCAGGGGATGCTGTGCAGTGAGAAAGAGCTGGGCCTGTCCGATAACCATGATGGCATTCTGGAGCTGGTCGCATCAGCGCCAGTCGGGCAGGATGTTCGCACGCTGCTGAATCTTGACGATCTCAGTATCGAAATCGACCTTACTCCCAACCGGGCAGACTGCCTGAGCATAGCGGGCCTGGCTCGTGAAGTGGCCGTGTTGAATGACTTGGTAGTTACTGCGCCAGCAATTGAGCCGGTGGCTGCAACCCATCAGGACACCTTTCCGGTGAACCTGGAAGACCCGGTCGGGTGTCCGCGGTATGTAGGCCGCGTGTTGAATAATGTCAATGTGGCTGCCGAATCGCCACTGTGGATGGTTGAGCGGCTGCGTCGCTCCGGGATTCGTTCGATCGACCCGGTGGTCGATGTCACCAATTATGTGATGCTGGAACTGGGACAGCCCCTTCACGGGTTTGATCTGGATCAGTTGAAGGGTGGCATCACGGTGCGTCGTGCACAGCCGCAGGAAAACATTGAATTGCTGGATGGCCAGACTTTGACACTCGGCGAAGATGTACTGCTGATTACCGATGCTGCTGGCCCACTGGCCATGGCCGGCGTTATGGGTGGAGAGCAGAGCGGCGTCTCGCAGGAAACCCGCCGGGTATTCCTGGAAAGTGCCTTTTTTGCACCCATCGAGATCGCGGGCCGGGCGCGTAGCTTTGGCCTGCACACCGACGCGAGCCATCGTTTTGAGCGCGGCGTTGATCCTGCCCTGCAGGAATTGGCCGTTGAACGGGCCACGCGCCTGTTGGTGGATATTTGTGGTGCTGAACCCGGCCCAACCCAAGTGCATGAAGTTGGGGCCCATGTGCCAGTACCAGCAACCATTGCATTGCGGGCAGGCAATGTTAAGTCTGCACTGGGCCTGGAAATAGCCGATGACGAGATTCAGCGAATTCTGACCGGCCTTGGTTTCATATTGGATGAATCCGAACCCGGTGAATGGCAGGTAAAGGCGCCCAGCTGGCGCTTTGATATGGCGATTGAAGCCGATCTGGTTGAGGAAATCGCTCGCATCTATGGCTATAACCGACTGCCTGTCACCCAACCCAGGGCGGCATTGGGGCCGCGTGGCAAACCTGAACAACGTGTCACTACTGCGGCGATTGCCGACCGCTTGGCGGCCCTAGGCTATCAGGAGGCGATCACCTACAGTTTCGTTGAGCCAGCGTTGCAACAAGCCATGTTTCCGAAAGAGGCTGGTATTGAACTGGCAAATCCCATTTCTGCGGATATGGCGGTGATGCGAGTGTCACTGTGGCCCGGTCTTGCCAAAGCACTGACGCACAACCTGAAACGCCAGCAGGACAGAGTCCGACTGTTCGAGACAGGTTTGCGATTTCGGAAAACGCCCAAGGGAACGGAACAAATCGCCATGGTGTCCGGCATTGCGACGGGCAGTCGGCTGCCCGAGGCCTGGTTTGAGAATGGCGAGGCACTCGACTTTTTCGATGTCAAAGGCGATGTTGAGCAAGTTCTATCGCTGGTCAAAGGGGTGGAGTACGATTTTCTGCCGGGCCGGCATTCGGCTTTGCATCCCGGCCAAAGTGCACGCATTGAACGCAACGGCAAACTGGTTGGTTACATTGGGGCTTTGCACCCGAGCCTGGCGAGACAACTGGACATTAAACAACCAACGTTTCTATTTGAGTTGCGGCTGGACCGGATTGTCAAAACGCAACTACCCGCGTTTAAGACTTTGTCCCGTTACCCGGGCAGTACTCGTGACCTCGCGGTGGTTGTTGACGAGGAAACTCCGGTAGCGGACCTGATGAACAGTGTTCGCGAAATGGCGGGTGACGACCTCGAAAGCCTGACCCTGTTTGATATATATCGTGGCAAAGGCATTGATTCGCAACGAAAAAGCGTGGCTTTAGGCTTGACCTGGCAGAATCCTTCGCGCACTCTTACTGATGAAGAAGTAAACAGTTTGATGGATTCGATCATCAACACCTTGCAGACGAGGTTCGATGCTGCGCTGAGGAACTGAGAATGGCCTTGACCAAAGCGGAGATGGCAGAGCGCTTGTATGAAGAGCTTGGCCTTAACAAACGTGAAGCAAAGGAAATGGTCGAAATCTTCTTCGAGGAGATTCGCGACTCGCTCGTGCATAACGAACAGGTTAAGCTCTCGGGGTTCGGTAATTTTGATCTCCGAGATAAGCGTCAACGCCCTGGCAGAAACCCGAAGACGGGTGAGGAAATCCCGATTTCAGCGCGCAGGGTGGTGACATTTCGTCCCGGTCAGAAGCTTAAGGTAAAAGTCGAGGCATATGCTGGAACCGAGCCAGAATAATGAATTGCCTCCTATCCCAGGGAAGCGATACTTCACCATTGGTGAAGTCAGTGAACTGTGTGCTGTAAAGCCACATGTCCTGCGTTATTGGGAACAGGAGTTTCCACAGCTCAGTCCGGTGAAGCGTCGGGGTAACCGTCGCTACTATCAGCGGGATGATGTCGTGTTGATCCGCCAAATTCGTCACCTTCTTTATGAAGATGGCTTCACCATTGGCGGTGCCCGGCAAAAACTGTCCGATCCTGAAGACGGTGAGGTAATGCAACACCAGCATCAGGCTCTGATTCAGGATATGATTCGCGAACTTGAAGCCGTATTGAAGTTGCTATCTGACGATTAATCGTCAAAAAGGTTTGATTTTTCAACTGCTTAGCGTATTATTCGCGACGTTTTCGGGCATTAGCGCAGTCTGGTAGCGCATCGTCATGGGGTGGCGAGGGTCGCAGGTTCAAATCCTGCATGCCCGACCAAAACAACACAAAAGAGCCACTTACGGGTTATGCCGAGTGGCTTTTTTAATACCTGAATGAAAATTGTAAGGTCGTGTGGCCGATATATAGCCAAACAGAGTCCTGTATCAATAGAAAGTAGCACTTATGTTGGTCGGTTTTGTGGCCTCCTCGATACTTTCTCGGGTAGGGTAAGTCTTTCTGCAATCAAGTACTCTGTTCTGTCGTATTTATTGTTTGAGGGATTACCATGTTAAAGATCGCACTGGCTGCTACTAGCCTTATCGCTGTCGGGATAAGTGATGACCTTCAGGCCAGTAATTTCGGGTATTCCTATATTGGGGTTGATCTTACTGCAACTGAATTCGATGAACCCATCATTTTTGGTAACACAGAATATAGAGGCGTGATTGGTGGAACGCTTTCTGGCGCATACCAGTTCAATGACTCTATCGCTATCTGGTTGAATTCCTCTACGCTGAGCGCAGACGGGGATCAGACAGAGATTTCTTACACTGAGACCCTTTTCGGGTTAGCTTTTCCTTTCCCTGTGGCAAACCGCCTAGATGTTACGCCACTGCTTGGCCAAGCAGTATTGAATGCTGAAGCTTGTTATGAAAACGTCTGCTCTGAAGATGGCCTAAATTCCCTGTTTTGGGGTGTGCAGTCTCGGGCCTGGCTGGCGCTAGATTTGGTTGAAGTGACTGGCACTTGGCTCAATCCTGTAGATGACGAACTGGATTCATCATGGAGTCTTGGTGTCGCCCTTTGGCCGGATGAGCATAGCAGTGTACGTTATGGTTTTAGCGCCGGTGATGAGGACTCCAGCTATGCTCTCGGCTACCGATACACTTGGTAGTTTTTCAATTCTAGGCGAGTTTCTATTCGCTTGTTACACCGTTACCTTGTCAACTGAGGCACAGCGCGACGTCGACCTCCCCCAAAGTAGCGGGCAAATAATCAAATGCATACAGTTATTCTGACAGTGTCTTTTTAATGCATGCGCTAATACACCTATCCTTTATTGGTTAATATGATCAGCGGTAGACAATAACTACGCAATTGCTATGCTGTTTGCTGGCCGGTCGTCATTATACGGAAGTTAAAGCTCTATCATGCTATTCAGGTTCGTGCGACATGCCATATCGAAAACTATCGTTAGGCTGAATTGAAAATTAAATAAGGTGCCGTCTCAATGTCTAATCTCACACCTTGTAAGGAATGTGGTCAGGATGTCGCTGTCAGCGCGAAAACCTGCCCTAATTGCGGTGTGAGCCAGCCAGGGCAGGCACCGTTAACACCTCAGCAAAACATTCAAGGCTGGTTAATAATTGGTGTTGTTGTACTGGGGGCTTTGTACTTTTTTTGGCCCGAGAGCGAGAGTGATGAAGAAATAGCTATACGCGAACAGCGAGAAGCTGAAGAACAGGCAGAAAACAAGAAAGCTGGGTTTCACTGTCTAAGCAATTGGGATGGTTCTCATCGTGACGTCGTGCAGCAGGTTGAAAATAACCTTAGAGACCCAGACAGCTTTGAACATATGGAAACACGGATAACGCCAGTTGATGATAGTGGTCAGCATAGTCTTTCCATGGAATATCGTGCAAACAATGCTTTCGGCGGTAAAGTCGTTGGCCAAGCTCTTGCAACTGTATCGAACGCAACTTGTAACGCTACTTTACTCCGTGTGGAGTAGTTCTGTCGTGTGACAGACCAAATTTTGGCCATTCGGACTAAGACGCATCCTGCCAGCACTCACACCAGCGCACGAACACCTGGCTAGCTGCCATCAGCTCGCAAGACAGCCACTGACAGCAATAGTGGGTCATCGGCCCACATCTGCACAAGTCATTGAATGCCTGTTCGTGGTTGTGGCCGAATCTAGCCATTCTGATTCATTCAATATGGTTTGCTGTGTCATGAAGGAAGTTCACGAACGCGGTTAGGGTTTCTGTGCCTGACGTTTAAATAACTCAGTTCTTGGAGTGCGTACACTGTGAGCGTCGGCTGCCGGTGTTGCCTCTGCGGGGTAGTCCGCAACATGGATGTTGCGGTCTAGGCTCCATGGAAGGATTCACGCCGACCCCGCAGGGGCAGCACCGGTGGCCGATGCGTGCCAGGGCCGCTTAGTGAACTTCGAAACCTGAGTAATAAATAAAGGTGTCTTCCCGCCGACACCAGTCATCTGCCCCAAGCGGCAAAGATTGGCCCATCCTTTGCTCTGTCTCCCTTGTCAGTGGTCATTTCGAGCGTAAAGCGACTGTATTTTGTCGCTCCCGACGAGAACTGACCCGAATCATCGGTTTTTTTGACACTCAAGGTTGCCTGAGTGTTTGAGGGGAATACAGATGTCCGATCATCGTCTCGATATTCAAAACGTACTGGGCCAGATGCGCTCTATACGCGAGCAGATGAACCCGCCTGCCAATACGGTAAACCGGCCAGACGGACCAGGCTTTGCCAGTCAGTTGCAGCAGGCCCGGGAGCAAGCGAACCCGGCGGGGCAGGTGCAGGACAGTCTCGCTCCGCAAGGCATCAATGCTTTGCAAAATACGCCGCCTGGCGAAGACGTGCCATCGTTTGGCGATATGTTCAAATCCGCCATTGATACCGTGAGCGACAACCAACAGGCAGCCAGCAATATCGCCACCCGCTATGAAATGGGCGATCCGTCTGTGGATTTACCGGAAGTGATGATTGCCCTGCAAAAATCCAGTGTTTCGTTTCAGGCAATGACCGAAGTGCGTAACAAGATGGTCGAGGCCTACAAAGAAATCATGAACATGCCGATCTGAATCGCGTTGCTTTTTGGACGCATGACGACGGGCTCCTCTTATGTGGAGTCAGGTTAACCAACAGGATAGAGCATGACTGAAAACGTACCCGCTGCCACTGGAACGGCCATGGGCGGCCAATCACAACAGGATGACAGCGCTCTGCCAAGCCGCTCGCGTGCTGATGGTCGTGGCATGGCTGCGACCGAACGGTCGGAGATGGTGGAAGCCGACGCGTCCGGCGCCAGCCGCTTGCACCCACTGGCACTGGGTTTTAATAAGCTGGGTATGATGCGTCAGTTTGGTCTTTTGATTGGTCTGGCGGCCAGTATTGCGCTCGGGCTGGCCGTTGTACTCTGGTCGCAAAAAGAGACTTACCGGCCACTGATGAACAGTACCAACAGTTATGCGGCGGCTGATGTCATTGAGGTGTTGCAAGCCAATGCCGTTGATTTCGACATCGATCCGGCCAGTGGTGTCATTCTGGTCAGGCAAGGTGACCTGCATCAGGCCCGGTTGGCGATCGCCGGGGCAGGGTTGTCAGACGATCAGACCGTTGGCTATGAGCTGCTGGATCAGGATCAGCCGCTTGGTACCAGTCAGTTTATGGAAAACACCCGCTACCTGCGCAGTCTGGAAGGGGAGTTGGCGCGGACCATTTCGTCGATTAACCAGGTAAGAACCGCCCGTGTTCATCTGGCGATTCCTGAGCGGTCTGTGTTCGTGCGCGACCAGCGACAACCGACAGCGTCTGTGTTTGCCGATCTGTATGCCGGGGCCGAAATGGATCGGGACTCGGTCAATGCCATTCGTAATCTGGTTGCCGGGTCGATTCCCGAGCTGCAACCCAGCAATGTTTCCATCGTTGATCAACGAGGCCGTCTGCTATCTGATGATACTCAAACCGCTGCTGAGGAACTGACTGACCGGCAATTTTCATACACCCAGCGCGTAGAAGATCGGATGGTTAACGCCATTAACTCCATTCTTAGCCCGATCGTCGGTAATCAGCAGTTTCGTGCAGAAGTGTCAGCCGATATCGACTTTACCCGGGTTGAGCAGGCAGAAGAGCTTTATAACCCTGATTTGATAGCCTTGCGCAGTGAGCAAACGATCAACGAAGAGCGTGTTGGCGAAGCCGAGGGCGGCATACCCGGAGCGCTCAACAATCAGCCCCCAGGTCAGGCTGAGGCGCCGGAGGAGCTGGATGAAAATGGTCAGCCGGTGCAACCGCCTACTTCTAGCCGAAATGAAGCAACTCGCAATTATGAAGTTGACCGTACCCTCAGCTACACTCAATTTCAGCAAGGACGGGTTCGCCGTTTGACCGTCGCGGTCGTGGTTGATGACGTTATGCGTCCCAACCCGGAAACCGGAGAATCAGCCCGAGAGCCCTGGACCGACGAGCAATTGCAGCAACTTCGTTTACTGGTGCAAGACGCGGTGGGGTATGACCCGGCACGGGGCGACAGCATCAATGTTATCAACTCCAGTTTCATGGGCGCAGATGACACCATCGTTGAACCGCAGTGGTACACTCAGCCCTGGTTTTGGGATATTGCCAAGCAGATTCTGGCGGGCTTGTTTGTACTGATCCTGGTATTCGGCATATTGCGACCGGCACTTAGAAACCTGATGAACCGGGGCGAAACCGAACAGGACGGAGAAGACGATATGCTGGCGTCGCTGGATATGGATGAAGATTCGATCACTGACGACAAGGTGACCCTGAGTACGGTTGATGAATACCAACTGCCAGGTCCGTCTGAAAGTTTTGAACGGCAACTGGATGCCCTGAGAGGTCTGATCGCTGAAGACCCGGGCCGTGTCGCGCTTGTTCTAAAACGCTGGATTATGAACAATGACTGAACAAAATTCTAATCTGCCGGTGCCCCGGCAGAACAGTAAAGAAGACGCCGAGCGTGCACTGGATGGTATTCCCTGGCTTAACCGGGCTGCCATTTTACTGATGAGTGTCGGAGAAGCTGACGCGGCAGAAGTACTCAAGCATCTGGGACCCAAAGAAGTGCAGCGTGTCGGCACCGCCATGTCGGGTTTGTCAGAGGTTCGGCAACAGCAGTTGGAAGGATCGGTCAGATTGTTTCTCGAAGAAGTAGGCGGCCAGACCAGCCTTGGCATCGGGGCAAATGACTACATTCGCAACATGCTGACTCAGGCACTGGGGTCAGATAAGGCCTCAGGCCTGATCGATCGCATTTTGTTGGGTGGCAACACCACGGGCCTGGATACACTGAAGTGGATGGAAGCCCGGGCCGTGGCTGATATCATTCGTAATGAACACCCTCAGATTCAGGCCATTGTCATCGCCTATCTCGACCCTGACCAGTCTTCCGAAATACTGTCGCAGTTCAGTGAGAAAGTCAGGCTCGACATCATAATGCGAGTGGCGGCACTGGAAACGGTGCAACCTGCCGCTTTGTCGGAACTGAACTCAATTCTCGAAAAGCAGTTCTCATCCAGTGCAGGTGCTCAGGCCCAGTCTCTGGGTGGTGTGAAGACAGCAGCCGAAATCATGAACTTCCTGGAGTCCGGTGTCGAAGCAGAGATCATGGATGGCATCAAAGAGGTCGACGAAGACCTGGCCACCGAGATCGCAGATCTTATGTTTGTGTTCGACAATCTGTCCGAAGTCGACGATCGGGGCATTCAGACACTGTTGCGCGAGATTGCGACCGATACGCTCAAGGTTGCACTGCGCGGCGCCGATCAGAACTTGCAGGAAAAGATTCTCGGTAACATGTCAAAGCGGGCTGCAGAGATACTCAAAGACGATATGGAAGCCATGGGTCCCGTGCGTTTGACCGATGTCGAATCGGCGCAAAAGGAAATTCTCAACATTGCCCGTCGCATGGCGGATTCGGGCGAAATCGTTCTTGGTGGCTCCGCTGGCGATGCAATGGTATGACGCCCGGGTATTTTTTAAACAACCCCAGCGGCAATTGCCTGCCAGCGACTGAAGGCCAGTCACTATGACGTCGGATAACACAAGAGGGACCGCGAGACGTTCCGCAGGATCGCCCCTTAAAGACATTGCTGGGGCCGCTGATTCCAGCCAGGAGACCCCTCGCGTAGAGCCCTATCAGTTACCGCGTTGGGATGCTCAGGGCAAGCCGGTATCAACGCCAGCCAAGAGTAAACCGGATACCGGTTCCGTCGAAGATGTACAGCCAAACACCCTGAAACCACCGACTGCCGACGATCTTCGCCAGATACACGAAGACGCCTATAACGAAGGGTTTGAATCCGGGTTTGAGCAGGGAATGAAGCAGGGCCAGGCAAGCGGTCAGGCCGAAGGCTATAAAGCCGGATACGACAGCGGCGAACAGGAGGGTCTGAGTGCGGGCAACAAAGCCGGAATGCTGGCCGCTCAACAGGCTGAGGCCGAGCGCATCAGTGCCGAACTGGCACCCTTGGCTGAATTGTTGGATCAGATCAGGCAGGTGTTGGGGCAGCAAACCGACGATCTTGAATCGGGACTGGTCGCCCTGGCCACGCGCATTGCGCGAAATGTAATCGATGCTGAGCTGACGTTGAACCCCGACCACATTCAAGGTCTGGTTCATGCGGCTGTGCAGGCACTGCCCAATGCCGATGAGCGATTTACACTGGAGGTCAACCCGGACGATGCGGCACTTGTAGAACGCATTGCGGAGCCTCACTGGAATCTGGTGCCCACTCCCGCAGTCAGTCGAGGTGGATGCCTGATTCGCACCCGTTTCAGCTATGTTGACTACAGTCTTGAGCATCGTTATCGACAGCAAGTGAGCAACCTGTTAGCCCATGCAGGGCTCAGTGAGCACCTGGCAAAAATGGAAGAACCCTGGTCATTGCCGCCCGCCGAGCCAATACCGGAGGCCTCGGTTGAGTCCGATACACAGGACAAAAAGCCAGCGCCGGAAACAGTGCCGATAGACGATTCCGAACCCACAGTCGATACCGAACCCACAGTCGATACCGAACCCCAGAGCTCAGCCAACTCAGGTACGACTGACGCTGAAGGCATGACTGAAGAGACGACAGGGGCCCAGGGTGGACCCGAAGTTGATTTGCCGGATCGGGAGCAACCCGATGCTGAGACCGGGTTGCCTGAACCCCACATCGCCGAGCCGGATCCGTCGGTTGCGCAATCGTCAGGCCCAGCAAGCCCAACAGGCCCAACAGGCCCAACAGAAGAAGAGGTCCCGAATTCAGACGAGTCTGATACGAAGGACACCGAGCAGCCCTCGGAGGTACGGGAAGGTACTGAAACAAGCAGCGATCCGGACGACACCCTAGCCGAATCCGACCGTTCCATTGATGGCGGGGGTGATACTGCAGCCGAGCAGTCTCCGTCTGCCGACACCGGACACAAAGACGCATGAGCAAAGACCTGGGGTCGTTTCTCAACGATTGTCAGCGCTGGATACCCGAGCGCAGTCCTGTCATCGTTGAAGGAAAGCTAACCCGGATGGTGGGGCTTACGCTGGAGGCTATCGGGTTGAACGCTACCGTGGGTGAACGTTGTCTGGTGATAGATCGTCAGAACCGGATCGAAGCCGAAGTGGTGGGGTTTCAGGACGATAAAGCCTTTTTAATGCCAGTGCAGCCTATCTCTGGGTTGCGTTCCGGTGCTCGGGTGGTGCCTCTTGAAAGTGCCAGCGAACTGGTGATTGGCGACGAGTTACTCGGCAGGGTCGTCAATGGCTTTGGCGAACCGATCGACGGCAAGGGACCCCTGAGTTGCCGGGTTGAACAAAGCCTGAACGGGGTGGTGATCAACCCTTTGCATCGCCAGCCGATTCGCGAACCGCTTGATGTTGGCATACGCGCCATTAATGGCTTGCTGACCGTAGGGCGGGGCCAGCGCCTGGGTTTGTTCGCCGGTTCAGGCGTTGGTAAATCGATGTTGCTGGGTATGATGACTCGCTTTACCACGGCCGACATTATTGTGGTTGGGCTCATTGGCGAACGGGGTCGCGAGGTCAAAGAATTCATCGAAGACATTCTGGGCGACGAGGGGTTGGCCCGCTCTGTGGTCGTTGCCTCTCCTGCTGACGACGCGCCGTTGTTACGATTGCGCGCGGCCCAGTACACCACCAGTATTGCCGAATTTTTTCGGGCTAAAGGTAAAAATGTACTGATGCTGATGGACTCGCTAACCCGCTTTGCTCAGGCACAGCGGGAGATCGCACTGGCTATCGGCGAGCCACCGGCGACCAAAGGCTACCCGCCCTCGGTTTTCGCCCGTATTCCGCAGTTGGTTGAACGCGCGGGTAACGCAGAGGCCGGTGGCGGATCGATCACGGCTTTCTATACTGTTTTAACAGAAGGTGACGACCAGCAAGATCCGGTTGCCGATGCGTCACGCGCTATTCTGGATGGCCACTTTGTATTGAACCGGCGTCTCGCCGAAGAGGGGCATTATCCGGCCATTGACATTGAACAGAGCATCAGCCGGGCGATGCCTCAGGTTGTCTCCGCTGCCCACATGAAACAAGCCCAAACGCTTAAACAGGTTTGGGCCCGGTACCACCAGAATCGGGACCTGATCGCCATTGGAGCCTATAATTCAGGGTCGGACAAGGACATCGACGAAGCGATACAGATGTTCCCGGTTGTGCGGGGCTTCCTGCAGCAGGGATTGAACGAGCAAGTGCGCTATCAGGAAAGCGTTGCGCAATTGCAGGCCCTGGCGCCAGGTCAGCCTTCGGCTGCTCCGTCTCCGATGAAGAAGGGTCGGCCGCTGGCACGGCCACAGCGCTCTCAATAGCAGACTTCCGGTAGTCGCACTTTGAACCAGGCAGGCAGTATGTCATGAAACGATCGCAGCGCATGCAATTGATCGAAAAGCTCGCCCGGCAACGTGAAGACCAGGCGGCTCAGGCACTGGCTCAGACTCGTCAGCGCCTGGAGCAGGAAAGGGCTCAGTTGAGTGAATTGGAAGGGTATCGGGGTGAGTACCTTGGGTATCTTGAGACTCAGGGGAGTGCGGGCCTGTCTATCGTTCAGTGGCGTCGCACTCAGGGGTTTATTGATCAGTTGGGTGGTGTCATCGGACAGCAGGAGGGCGTCATACAGCAGTGGCAGCGCCAGGAACAACAAGTGCTGATGCAATGGCAAAAGCTCTATCAGCGGCGCAAAAGTATCGGGCAACTGGTCGACAAGCTCTCGATGCAGGAAGTCATTGAAGCGGACAAGCAGGAACAAAAGGCCCTTGACGAACTGGTCGGACAGATGACCCAGCGTTCAGGGCCGGGCCGATAGCCCCGGTACAGCTTGCCAGGCCGCCCGTGCAACCAGTAAAGTAAGCAATTGCGGGCCAGATTGTCGGGATGCGCTATCCTCTTTGAAGCCGCGGTTAATAACAAAGGGCGCCCACCCAGAGTCCACCAAACCACAGAGGATTTACTATGACAGTGTCGGCAGTTGCCAACGACAACGGGCGTGAGATGATCATAAAGATCACGGGCCGGTTTGATTTCAGTTCGCATCAGGAGTTTCGCCAGATATACGAGAACGCTTCGCCGGATATCAAGGTTTATATCATTGATATGTGCGATGCTACCTACCTCGACAGCTCCGCGCTGGGCATGTTGCTGTTGTTACGGGACCATGCCGGTGGCGACCATTCGGAAATCCGAATCGTCAATTGCAATGAGGATGTTCGAAAAATACTGACCATCTCCAATTTTGGGCAGCTGTTCAGGATCGAATGACCAGTCCTTCGCCTGATCAGGCCCCGGGGCAGGGTCTGCGGATACTGATTGCAGATGACAATCAGTCGGACCGCATGATTCTTCAAGCCATTGTGCGCCGGGAGGGGCACGAAGTTCTGCTTGCCAAAGATGGGCGTGAAGCCGTTGAGCTGTTCACACAGCATCAACCGGATATCGTGTTGATGGATGCGTTGATGCCGGTCATGAACGGTCTTGAAGCCTGTCGAGCCATCAAAACACTGGCAGACAGCGATTTTGTTCCGATCATTTTTCTAACCTCTCTGCAGGATGCAGAATCCCTGGCTGAATGCCTCGACAGTGGTGGCGATGACTTTATGTCCAAGCCCTACAACCGGGTTATTCTGAAAGCCAAGATCAACGCCTTCAGTCGCATGCGTGCCATGCACGCCCAGTTGCAGCGACATAACCGGCAAATGCTGTTGGAGCAACAAGTTGCCAAAACTGTCTTCGACAACGTTGCCCATTCCGGATGTCTTAACCTGCCTAACATCCAGCACTCCCTGTCGCCGATGGCCGTTTTTAATGGCGATACCGTCTTGGCTGAGCGCAAGCCCGATGGTGGTATGTTGCTGTTTTTGGGGGACTTTACCGGCCATGGTCTGCCTGCAGCAATCGGCGCTATGCCGTTGGCCGAGATTTTCTATGGAATGACGTCCAAAGGTTTTTGGCTCTTCGTAAAACTCTGTGGAACCCTATGGCAGCATATCCAGCTTCCCACAGTGAAACAGTATGCTCGTTCTAAAGCCTTCGAAAGAACGATA
>NZ_AUIH01000025.1 GCF_000423605.1 Saccharospirillum impatiens DSM 12546 | reverse complement strand
TTTCCCTGAGACTTCGAGTCTCCTAAAGGGCCCAGGAAGACTACCTGGTTGATAGGCAGGGTGTGTAAGCGCTGCGAGGCGTTGAGCTAACCTGTACTAATTGCCCGTGCGGCTTGGCCATATAACGCCCAAGAGGTGTTGGGTCGCCGACGGATCGATACGACGCTGAAGACCAGCAAACGGCTGGTTGGCAGTGAAAGAGAGTACGGACACGCTTGGTCCTGAAGAACCGCATTTTTGAGAAGCACCAGACTTGATTAGAGCGCATTCGGTGCGCTGTTACGACCGGTTATCGAAACCGGCCATACAACAGCCGCCAACCAGTTTGCTTGACGACGATAGAGCTGTGGAACCACCTGATCCCTTGCCGAACTCAGAAGTGAAACGCAGCCTCGCCGATGGTAGTGTGGGGTCTCCCCATGTGAGAGTAGGTCATCGTCAAGCTTTTAATACCAACCCCAGGCCAGAGATGGTCTGGGGTTTTTTTATGCATGGGGAGACCCGCTTTTTATGTGGGGTCCCGAATCGTCGGACCGCCCCATATAAGAGTAGGTCATCCCAACCACGGTAGGCAACTCGTCCACCACCCCGGTTCCGAAAGGTTCCGGGGTTTTTTATGCACGGAGTAATACCCTTTTACAGCGAATGGTTTTTCAACGGCGTCTTAACTCGTTATACTTCGCCCACCTTCGAATTTGATTACATAATACAGGTCTGATAATGAATAAACTGCTAGGTCTGATCACCGTAACCCTGTTGGCGGGTTTCGCCTGGGGTGAGTCTTATGAAGATCAGGTGCGCGAGCGCTTGTCGCCAGCTGGTAATGTGTGTGTTGAAGGCCAGGAGTGTGCAACGGCAACAGTTGCAGCTTCCGCCCCGCAGAGTTCTGAACCGAGAAGCGGTGACGCAGTCTACACGGCTGCCTGCGCAGCGTGTCATACCTCAGGGGTATTGGGTGCCCCGGTTTTTGGAGATGCTGGTCAGTGGTCTGCTCGTCTGGAACAGGACACCGCAACTCTGTATGACCACGCCATTAACGGTATCGGTTCCATGCCAGCCAAGGGCGGTAATGCCAGTTTGAGCGATGAAGAAGTTCAAGCGGCGGTTGACCACATGATTGCCGCAGTTCAGTAAGCGGCGTTCTGCACAGCTCGGTTTTCTAACACCGGTTGCTGTAACTTGTTCGATCAACAGAAGAGCCAGAACAAGGCGTTTATACGTCTTGTTCTGGCTTTTCTGTTTCCCATCTACCCTTTTGTCGGTTGAAATTGGATCACTGCCCCGTCTTCAAATATTCTGAAGACCGGGGTCAGTTTCTTCTGCTTTTCTCACCCCCTCTTTCCGATACCATACTTGTGAATAATCAAGGGCTGTCGACAGACGATGGCTTGGGCCCGGTGTCTTCATGCAGTCAACTGTGTGGAGGCTATGACCACCAGAGGAGAACACCATGGGGCTGTTAGTAAACGGACAATGGCAGGATAAGTGGTACGACACCAGCAAGAGCGGTGGTAAATTCGAGCGCGAAGACGCTCACTTTCGTAACTGGGTCACCAGCGACGGTGAAGCTGGCCCTTCCGGTCGTGGCGGATTTAAGGCTGAAAGTGGCCGCTATCACCTTTATGTGTCCATGGCCTGCCCCTGGGCCCATCGCACCATGATCTTCCGCAAGCTCAAAGGCCTGGAAGAGCACATTGGCCTGTCAGCCGTGCATCCGGACATGCTCGAACATGGCTGGACGTTCGAAGGGCCTCAACTCGACAGCCCAACGGCAGTGGGCGATCAGCTACACGGCAGCCGCTATTACCACGAGCTGTATACCCGCGCAAAGCCGGATTACACTGGTCGGGTAACGGTACCGGTTCTCTGGGACACCCATCAGAACACCGTTGCCAGCAATGAGAGTGCCGAGATCATTCGCATGTTGAACAGCGAATTTGATCACATTACCGGGAATACACTGGATTATTACCCCGAGTCCCTGCGAGCCGAGATCGATGCCGTCAACGAGCGCATCTATCACACCGTGAACAATGGTGTGTACAAAAGTGGCTTTGCAACCACTCAGGAAGCCTATGAAAAGGCGTTTGATGAGTTGTTCGACAGTCTTGACTGGCTTGAAGACCGCCTGAGTAAGGCGCGTTACCTGGTAGGTGACCAGGTCACAGAAGCCGATTGGCGACTGTTTACTACCCTGGTTCGGTTTGATCCGGTGTATGTGGGCCATTTCAAGTGCAACCATAAGCGCATAGAAGATTATCCGAACCTGCAGAACTATGTACGGGATCTTTACCAACAACCCGGAATCGCTGAAACGGTGGATCTGGTGCATATCAAGCGGCATTACTATTACAGTCACAAGACCATCAACCCGCATGGCGTCATTCCCAAAGGCCCTGCACTGAGCTTTGACGCCCCCCACGATCGGAGTCGTTTCGACCGCTGAGTGTTTCGCAGCTGAGGAACCTGTGTAAGAGACCACACCGGTTTCTCAGCCTAGCTGGCTGGGGTATCATCCGCACTCGGTTTCAGCGGAACTTCACACCATGATTCACCCTCAATTCGACCCGGTGGCCCTCTCACTGGGGCCTCTTCAAATACAGTGGTACGGCCTCATGTATCTGGCCGGCTTTGCAGCCGGTTTATACCTGGGTATCTGGCGTGCACGCAAACAAGCGTGGCGTGGCTTTACGTCAGATCAGGTTCAGGATCTGCTGTTCTACATCGTTGTCGGTATCATCCTGGGTGGCCGGGTCGGCTATGTCTTGTTCTATAATCTGGATCAGTTCTTCCAGAACCCCCTTTATCTGTTTCGCATCTGGGAAGGCGGCATGAGCTTCCATGGCGGCTTCCTCGGAGTGTGCCTGGCGGTCATTCTCTTCGCCCGAAAAACGGGCAAACCCATTTTTGCCGTGGGCGACTTTGTCGCGCCGCTGGTACCGCCGGGTATCTTCTTTGGCCGGTTGGGTAATTTTATCAACGGAGAGCTCTGGGGGCGGCCCACCGACGTTTCCTGGGGTATGATCTTTCCACAGATTGATGGTTTGGTGCGACACCCATCACAACTCTACCAAATGGCGGGAGAGGGCTTCGGGCTGTTCATCCTGATGTGGTGGTTCAGCCGCAACCCAAGGCCGCGTATGGCGGTTTCAGGTCTGTTTATGGTGGGCTATGGCGTGTTTCGGACGGCAGCTGAGTTTTTCCGTGAGCCAGATGAACACCTGGGTATCCGGGCGCTGGGCTTCCTGACCCAGGGAATGATTCTGAGTATTCCGATGCTGTTGATCGGTGTACTCATGCTGGTCTGGGCGTATCGTCGCAACGTGTTCGATACGGTACCAGCGGCTGATGACTCCGGGTCAGGGCCAACACCAGCGTCAGCGTCCAAAGCGGGCAAGTCACGCTCTAAAAAGCAGCCCGGCAAGTCGGGCAAAGGCAAGCGCACATGAAACAATATCTGGATCTGATGCAGCGCATCAAAGAGGAAGGGACCCGCAAGGCAGATCGCACCGGCACTGGTACCATCAGTATTTTCGGACATCAGATGCGGTTTGACCTGAATCAGGGCTTTCCACTCGTTACCACCAAAAAACTGCATTTACGCAGCATTATCCATGAGTTGCTGTGGTTTCTAAGCGGCGATACCAACATTCAGTACCTGAAAGACAACGGGGTGCGCATCTGGGACGAATGGGCCGATGAAAACGGTGATCTAGGCCCAGTGTATGGTCAGCAGTGGCGTCACTGGCGCACGCCCGATGGCGATACCATCGACCAGATCAGCCAGGTTATGCATACCCTGAAAACCAACCCTGACAGTCGCCGCATGCTTGTCGTCGCCTATAACCCGGCGGATGTCGACAGGATGGCACTGCCGCCCTGTCACAGCCTGTTCCAGTTTTACGTCGCCAATGGCCGGCTCAGTTGCCAGTTGTATCAGCGTTCCTGTGACGTGTTTCTGGGTTTGCCATTCAACATTGCCAGCTATGCATTGCTGACGCACATGGTGGCGCAGCAAGCCGGTCTTGAAGTGGGTGATTTCGTCTGGAGTGGGGGGGATGTTCATTTATACCTGAATCACCTTGAGCAGACCGACTTGCAGCTCAGTCGTGAGCCTTTCCCCTTGCCCCGGCTGCGCCTGGCACGAAAACCGGATTCCCTGTTCGATTACCGGTTTGAAGATTTTGAGATTCTCGACTATCAGTCACACCCGCACATAAAAGCTGAAGTCTCGGTCTGACTCATTGCCTATAATCCCGGACACGGATGTTCCGGCGAGATCGATGACTGACAGGTCATGGTTCTCGGAAGAAAAGTAACACTACACTTTATTGCTTTTCGTGTTTTGGAAAAGACAGGAAGCCTTTTTCAATAACATGGCAGAGTAAGGAACGTCATGCCCAACACAACCAGCACCCCGACAGCGGACAGGCTGCAACCCGAGCAGCTCAAGGCCCAGGTCTCACTGGAACATCTGCTCATTGAAACCTCGGATGATCTAGAAGGTGTGAGTGGTTTTCTTGGCCAACCCCGCGCCAAAGATTCACTCGAATTCGGCATCGCCATGCGCGGCTCCGGGTACAACCTTTATGTGATGGGTGCGTCCGGTACCGGCCGTCAGTCACTGGTGTCGAAGTACGTCAAAGACCTGGCTGAGTCTCAGCAGTCGCCAACCGAATGGGCCTACATCAATAACTTTGAAAACGTTCGGGAGCCGATGACCCTGGAGTTGCCTGCTTCGCGTGGCGACGATCTGTTGAAAGCCATCAACAGTTTCATCAGTGAGTTGATGGATACCTTTCCGGCCGCTTTTGAAAACCCGACCTACCAGCGGAAACGCACGGCGATCGATCGTGAGTTCAATCAGAAATACGATGCTGCCATGGCCGTGGTTGAACGGTTTGCCAACCAGCATGAAATTGCGGTTGTCTCCGATGGTAGTACTGTGATGCTGTTGCCGGTTATCGAGGGCAAGGCACTGGATGAAACCGAATTCGCTCAGCTACCAGAAGAATTGCGCAGCGAGTTTCAGCGACGTATCAGTGAAATAGAAGAACACCTCAACGAGCAATTGCTGGAAATGCCCACCTGGCGTCGAACCAGTTCTGAAAAATTGCGCGAGCTGAACAACGAAACTGTGCAGCAAGCCATCAAGCCGTTGCTGAAGGAATTGGAGGTTCGTTACCAGAGTCAGCTGTCTGTGTTGCGCTACCTGCGTGCGGTGAAACAACACTTGCCGCCACTGATTCTCGAGTTGTATTCTGATGACATGGGCCTGGAAGTTCGCTCGGATCAGGAACGCAAGCAAACATTGCAAACCTACCTGCGTCCCAACTTGCTTACCCAGCATGAAATGAACGCCGGCGCACCGGTCGTCTATGAAATGCTGCCGACCTACCAAAACCTCTTTGGTCGCATTGAATACAGTACCCAGCAAGGCATTCCGGTGACCAACTTTCAGTTGATTCGGCCAGGCAGTTTGCTGCGCGCCAATGGCGGGTATCTGATTCTGGATGCCGAAAAACTGTTGATCGAACCGTTCGCCTGGGAAGCGTTGAAGCTGGCGCTGAAGACCAAGCAAGTGAAAATGGAATCGCCTTTTATCGACGCGTCGCTGATGCACACCATCACACTCAGTCCGCAGAGTATTCCATTAAACGTCAAAGTCATTCTGATTGGTTCGCGTGATATCTACTACCAGTTGCAGGAGTGGGACCCCGAGTTCAATGAACTGTTTCGGGTACCGGTCGATTTTGACAACTTCATTCCACGCAACGCTGAGACGGTAGACAACCTGATACTGCGCATCAAAGCCTATGGTGATGACAAGGGGTTTCGCCCGTTAACCCGCGCCGCCCTGGAGCGGCTGGTTGAATTCAGCCTACGCGAAGCGGAGCATCAGTCGCGTCTTTCCGCACAGGTGATTAAGGTATTCAAAGTGTTTGCCGAAGCGGATTTTCTCTGTCGGCATGACGATGCCCGGGTGATCGACGCAGAACACATTGAGCGTGCTCTGAATGCGGCGGAATACCGCAACGGTCGCATCGCTGACCAGATGCTGATGGAAATTCAGGAAGGCACCGTGTTGATTGACACTCAGGGCGAGCGTGTCGGATGTGTGAATGGCCTGACGGTAATGGAAATTGGCGAGAGCCGGTTTGGCTCGCCGGCACGCATCACCGGCACGGTGCACGTGGGTGCCAAGGGTGTCGTGGATATCGAACGGGAAGTTGAACTCGGTCAGGCGATTCACAGTAAGGGCGTGATGATCCTCAGTGGTTTTCTCGGCCATGATTTTGGCCGTCAGTTCCCGCTGACGCTGTCGGCACACATCGCCATGGAGCAGAGTTACGGCGCCATCGATGGCGATAGCGCGACGGTCGCTGAGTATTGCGCCCTGATCAGTGCCATCGCCCAGATTCCTGTGAACCAGGGCTATGCGATAACCGGCTCTATGAACCAACTGGGCGAAGTGCAGGCAGTTGGTGGCATTAATGAAAAAATTGAAGGTTTCTTCAAGTTGTGCGAATTGCGTGGCCTGACGGGCCAGCAAGGCGTGATCATACCCGCCGATAACGTCAAGCACCTGATGCTGAAGCAGGATGTCATCGAAGCGGTCAGCGCAGGGCGTTTTCAGATTCAGGCAGTCCGGCATGTCTATCAGGCGCTGGCATTGCTGACCGGGCGGCAGCCGGGCGAAGCCGACAGCAAGGGGCTGTTTACGCCGGAGTCGGTCAATGGCCAGGCACAGGCCGCGCTGAAGCAATTGTTTGAGAATTATCAGGATACGGACGAAGAGTGAAAGCCGGTAACGCCGCTCTCTCTCCATGTTATGGGAAAAGAGTTAAAGGGGGCGGCGCGGCTATTACGTTTGTGGTTTCAAATTGTTTGTGATGAAACCGGAGTTGTGCCCTCTATCCGGCCATCTCCCGTGAGACGGGAGGGGCAGGGTAGAACAGGGGTGGCTTGAGACGAATCGACTAATGTCGCATTGTGGTTCCATCACCAAAAACAACAATAGGAGGCTACACTCGACTAGCCATGGCCAGGTGTGGACCCCTGTTCGATATCACGGACGAACAGGGTTTGTAGCCGGCGGCCAGAAACCATTCAAAACAAGAACATAGGGGAAGAATATGGACAGCAAGGTCTATCCAGTGCCTGCGGCGGCACGAGAACGTGCCCTGGTTACTTCTGAAGACTACAATCGCCTGTATCAGCACTCGATTGATGACAACGAAGGCTTCTGGCGCGAACAGGGGCAGCGTCTCGACTGGTTTAAGCCCTATACTCAGGTTCGCGATGTCAGTTTCGACAAAAACAATCTTCACATCAAATGGTTTCACGACGGCACCCTGAACGTCGCTTATAACTGCATCGACCGTCATCTGGCCACGAAGGGCGATCAAACCGCTATCATCTTTGAAGGTGATGAACTGACCGACGAAAAAACCGAGATCACCTATCGCCAGCTGCACAGCCATGTCAGCCGTCTGGCGAACACGCTGAAAGACTTGGGAGCCAGGAAAGGCGACCGGGTTACCATCTACATGCCGATGATCCCCGAAGCCGCCTACGCCATGCTGGCCTGTGCTCGCATTGGTGCGATTCACTCGGTGGTTTTCGGCGGTTTCTCGCCGGATGCCCTGGCCGGGCGAATTGAGGATTGCGATTCCAACCTGGTCATCACCGCTGACGAGGGCGTGCGCGGTGCCAAAGCCATTCCTCTTAAGAAGAACGTCGACAAAGCACTGGAGCATTCGGGTACCGAGTGCGTTAAAAAGGTTCTCGTCGTGCGACGCACCGGTGGCCAGGTAGACTGGAAGGAAGGCCGTGATGTCTGGTACCACGAGACCGTTGACCAGGCGAGCGACGATTGCCCGGCCGAGGAGATGAACGCAGAAGACCCGCTGTTTATTCTTTATACCTCCGGGTCAACCGGCAAACCCAAGGGCGTGTTGCACACCACGGGTGGCTATCTGGTTTATGCGTCGCTGACCCACCAGTTTGTATTTGATTATCAGGATGGCGATGTTTACTGGTGTGCCGCCGATGTTGGCTGGATTACCGGCCACAGTTACATTCTCTACGGACCCCTGGCTAACGGCGCCAAGACGCTGATGTTCGAAGGGGTGCCAACCTACCCATCGGTCAAGCGTATTGCTCAGGTCATCGACAAATACGGGGTTAATGTCCTGTACACCGCGCCAACCGCGATTCGGGCGTTGATGGCCAAAGGCAATGAAGCAACCGAGGGCACTGATTTGTCCTCCATTCGTCTGCTGGGCTCGGTGGGTGAGCCGATCAACCCTGAAGCTTGGGAGTGGTACCATAACCACTACGGTCGTGGCGAAGTCCCTATCGTTGATACCTGGTGGCAGACTGAAACGGGTGGCATTCTGATCACCCCGCTACCCGGTGCGACTGATCTAAAGCCCGGTTCAGCCACTCGCCCCTTCTTTGGCGTACAGCCAGCACTGGTCGATAACGCAGGCCGTGAGCTCAAAGGTGCGGTGGAAGGCAATCTGGTCATCAAAGACAGCTGGCCAGGCCAGATGCGCAGTGTGTATGGCGACCACGAACGCTTCGTCCAAACTTATTTCAGCACCTACGAGGGCAATTACTTCACCGGTGACGGAGCCCGTCGCGATGAAGACGGTTACTACTGGATTACCGGCCGGGTCGACGATGTACTCAACGTATCCGGGCACCGGCTTGGTACCGCAGAGATTGAAAGTGCGCTGGTCGCCCACCCGTCAGTGTCTGAGGCCGCTGTCGTGGGCTACCCGCACGACCTGAAAGGTCAGGGCATTTACGTCTACGTCAGCCCCATGGCTGGCGTGGTGCCCAGTGATGAATTGACCAAAGAGCTGGTGCAGTGGGTGCGCAAGGAGATTGGCCCAATTGCTTCACCGGATCTGATTCAGTGGACCGATGGCCTGCCTAAAACACGTTCCGGTAAGATCATGCGCCGCATTTTGCGCAAGATTGCTGCTAACGAGCAGGACAGCCTGGGCGATACGTCGACTCTGGCCGATCCGTCGGTGGTGGACGAGCTGATTGAGCACCGTCTGAATCAGAAATGAGCCGACTCCCGGTCCTTTCATGAGTGACCGGAGAGGGAGTTTATCGTCAACCCGGCCCTGAGCCGGGTTTTTGTTGGTTCACAGATGCCTAAAAACAGGTCAAACTGGGTGTTGGTATCCATCAGCGCTGATCGCTGACCCTGTGCGATGACCGACTACAACAAGAAATGAACCAATAAGCCAATGCCGGAGCGCCTCAGGCCGGCCTGGCCATGCTGCTTTGCAGCCTCAGCAATAGGAATGCCCATGTCATATCAGCTACTCATTGCCGATGACCACCCTCTGTTCCGGGATGCATTGATGATGGCCTTGCAGCAGGGTGACTTGAGCGACAGCACCATTGCGTTGGCCTCGACGCTGGAAGAAACCTTGTCTGTGCTCGAACAACGCCAGGACCTTGATCTGCTAATGCTGGATTTGCGCATGCCAGGCAGCGATGGTTTCTTCGGCCTGATTCAGATTCGTAAAACCTTTCCGGACGTACCGGTTGTGGTGATCTCGGGTACCGATGATCCGGCAGTCATCTCGCGTACTCGAACCTTCGGTGCCCTGGGGTTTATTGCCAAGTCGGCCCCGACTGACGCGATCCGACAGTCGGTGCTGGCCATTCTGAACGGTGACGAAGTCTGGCCGGAAGGGGTGGACGCGACACCGGAAGACGACGAATTGCTCGACATCGTAAGGCGCCTCGGGGAACTGACTGATCAACAGCGTCGGGTTTTGCAGCACTTGCAGCAGGGGCGCCTGAACAAACAGATTGCCTATGATCTGACGATCTCGGAAGCCACCGTGAAAGCTCACGTTACCGCTATATTCCGCAAGCTGGGCGTGTTGAATCGAACCCAGGCCGTCATTCTGGTCAACCGTCTGGCGATGGATGCTGAAAACACCTGAGCAAATGCAGTCGGTCGGCACACCTGACCAAAAGCGTCACATTCTGGCTGTTACGGCATAAGGTGTGAGCCAGTCCCCCCCTGAAGTGCTGACTGAGCGGCTTTTCCAACATTGGCACACTTCTCGCTCTATGCTCTGTGTAAGCGACTTGAATCGTGGTATTTGATTCAGTACCCAGTGGGAAATAAGGGGAAGTGACATGACCTCCACACTTAAACGCAGCGCCACCCGCCAGAGCCAGGACGACTCGGCCAGTAAGGTTGTGCATTTGTATCAGGTTCGTCCTGAACTCGCGCTGGCGCATCTCAAGCGCACCACCGGACTCGATTTCGATTCAGTTCCGCAAAGTCTGGTTCATCATATAAACCAGGCCCGGGAAGACGATGACCGGTATTCAGAACCGCCGATTCTGACCGACGTCGTGGAATGTCACGGCTGACAGTCTCGATGGACTGCAGCCGTGAGTGTGAGGCGATGATTGGTTGAATCAGCTCGAACCATCCATTGCAATGATGAGTTAGTTTTCCGATGAGCCCCAAATAACTTTCCGTGCAGGCCGGGACCGCTCAGTAGACTTGTCTTGCACAGGCTGGACAAAGAGTTCATCGACTACGTAGTGGTCAAGATCACTCTGTAGGATGACATCAATACGCTCAAGCCGGCCCGTTAACTTAAGGTTAGCGACGCCAGACAGCAATAATGTTTTACTGTTGATTCTTCCCTGATCTACCGCAACGTCCCTTACGCCACTGGCATCGCGATAACGAAGCAGCAACCGAACCGGGCTGTTGTCCTGGGCGTCAAAACGTATCCAACTGGCTACGTTAAAGCGTTTTTGCCATCGCTGTGTAACGGCGATCTGGTTCGGCGCGCTAAAGATGTGCTCCGGAACCTGGGTTAAAATGTGCATTTTCTGCATCTTGTGGATCCTCCTCGAACCATTCAGCTTATAGAATCGCCCGATTCAGTTCAGAGCATCAGGTCTCAACTTGAGCATTTGCATCCTACAAATCGGTTATATGCCGGGTTGGATGTTACCCCGGTCTAACCACCGTTCCCACACAAGCTCTCATACCGCCGTCATTGCTCTGAGCAATGACCTCAGAGTGGCTGGTTTCACCGGTTTTCGCAGGTAACTCAACCCTAGCGCTTCCGCTTCGCCGCGCAGCTGGTCATCAGGGTGTGCCGTAATCAGTATGCCTGGGACGGCCGCTTTCCAGTGCTCGAGCAATAACGGGTAGAGCGTCAGCCCTGTCTCACTTTCGCCTAAATGGTAGTCGAGCAGCACCAGGTCAGGTTTTGGCACCGTCATGGCCTGGTTTCCACTGGTCGCAAAGTGGGTTTCGCAGCCCCAGCGCTGCAACAGGGTGACCAGCGCATCGACATTCTGCGGTTCATTGTCGATGACCAGTACCTTCAGTGTCAGGTCTGATCGGGACGCTGCTGTCACCGTCTGGGTTGGCTTCAGAGCCACGGTAGGCTTCGCCAAGGGTAGCTCAACTTCAAAGCAAGAGCCTCTGCCAGGTCGTGAATAGACTCGTACAGGGTGTTGAAGTAACTGGCTCAGACGCGTTACCACACCCAGCCCCAAGCCCACACCCTGGGCCTCCTGGCTATGTTGGTCAAGCCGCGTGAAGTCATTGAAAATGCGCTGTAAATCCCGGTCATCGATGCCCAGGCCACTGTCCCAGACCTGAATCACCACCCGGTTTCCGCGTTTTCGGGCACCCACCAGAACGCCCCCTTCACGCGTGTATTTAATCGCATTGGACACCATATTCTGAATGATACGGCGCAAGGCATTCGGTACTGATTTCACCGTTAGGCGGGTGTGTCGGACTCGTAACTGAAGGTGTTTTTCCAGGGCAACGGGCTGAAACTCGTTATCGATGCCCAGCAACAACGGGCCGAGTGCCATGGGCTGTGCCTCGGGCGCCTCTTCCTGACCGTCGAGCCGGGCGATTTCGAGCAGCGTCGACATCAGTTCTTCGGTGGTGCGCAATGACTGGTCAAGCTTGCCCAGGGTCGACTCCCGGGGCCATTGTTCGGCCAGAGCCGCAGTGTAAAGCCGGGCCGCATTCAGCGGCTGTAGAATGTCGTGGCTGGCCAGGGCCAGAAAGCGGGTCTTACTGGCATTGGCGCGTTCAGCTTCACTCTTTGCGGCCAGTAGTGCCGTTTCGGCCCGCTCGCGTTCGCCGATTTCGGCACGCAGTTCGACATTGATCAGCCTGGCGGCTTCCGTTCGTTCAGCCACTCGAATCTCCAGCGTATTCTTGGCTTCCTGAAGCTCATCCTGAGCCTTTACGAACTCGGTAATGTCGTTAAAGGTGGTTACAAAGCCACCACCGGGCAACGGATTACCCCGAATCTCGATCACCGAGCCATCACGCCGCACCCGAATGAACCGGTGCGAAGTGCCTTTTTTCAAGTGCTCTATTCGGCGTTTGACGTGTTCATCCGCAGAACCAGGCCCGCATTCTCCGTGCTCGGCATTGAACCGGACCAGCGTCTCCACGGGTGCGCCGACCCGAATCATGCCCTTTGGGTACTCGTACATCTCCAGGTACTTTCGGTTCCAGGCGACGAGGTTCATGTCACCGTCGAGCACCGACACTCCGTGATCGATATTCTCCAGCGTTGCTGACAACACCTTCTGGTTGAATTGAATCGCCTGGGTGGTTTCATCAAAGAAGGTCACCACATCTTCAAAGTTCAAATGCCGGCCCGACAAGGCCGAATGCATCATGGCCCGGGCTGAGCTGGCACCGATGACGCCTGAGAGAGTCCGCTCAACGTAGCGGATGAAATCGGCTGTCGGGGCTTCCTGAGGGTTCAGGTGCAGGTGATTCACCCGTTCGAAATCCTCAATCAGCGTGCGGGTGCGGCCATATCCGGCGAAGCGCTCCATCATCGAAATCAGCTCACCGGTACGAATGGTGATTTTACGAGGCACCTGCCCCGGGTGATGCAAATGCTCATCGAGATTGACGTAGGCGGCCGCCTGCATGCGATCACTGAGGCTGGGCTGGGTACGACGGGATAACCAGATATACACGACGGTATTGGCCAGCAGGCTGAAGAAGACGCCGTGGCTCAATGAATCGCTGAATTCGAAACCGAACAGGGCCTCTGGCTTAAGCCAGTCGAGACCGAACAGGCCGTGCTGCAAAAACGTCTCAGGGAGCATGGTCGATCGAACCAGCGTGGGCAGCATGAGCGTCCAGGCCCACAGCAGGGTGCCAATCAGCATACCGCCATAGGCGCCCCAGGCATTGCCCTTACGCCAGAAGAGGCCGCCGATCAGCGCAGGCATCAGCTGTACCACCAGCGAAAAGGCTAGCAAGCCGATGGTCGACAGTTCATCTATGCCGCCAAAGCTGTGGTGGTACAGCCAGGCCGCCAGAATGACGCCGACAATGGCGAGACGCCGCACCAGAATCAGGGCCGGGCCAACCTGGCGTCTCGGTTCGGACATGCGCCCGCGCATCAGCAGCGGCAAAATAACGTCGTTGCTGAGCATGGTTGAAAGCGTCAGGGTGGTGATCACAATCATGGCGGTGGAAGCCGAAAAGCCACCAATGAAGACCAGTGCGCTGAGCCAGTTCTGTTGGGTGGCCTGGGGGATCAGCAAAACGTAGGTGTCGGCATTGACGGCATCGGCCGGAAACAGCATTAACCCAGCGGTGGTGATTGGTAAAATCACCAGACTGATCAGAATCAGGTACAGGCTGAACCCCCAGCGGGCGTGGTTCAGATGGCGCAAGTCCGTGTTTTCTACCACGGTCACATGAAACTGGCGCGGTAACACCAGAATGGCGCTGGCTGCCAGCACGGTTTGCGTTATGAAATTAAGGGAAGGCCCATTCCAGTCGAAGACTTCGACTTGCCGAAACGTCGTCATATAGTCGGCGGGGCCATTAAAGAACACGTAGATCACAAAGAGTGCCAATGTCACCAGTGCCGCCAGCTTGATCACTGATTCAAACGCTATGGCCAGCATCATGCCGCGATGATGTTCTGAAACATTGACCTGTCGGGTCCCGAATAGGGTAGCAAAACCGATCATGGCCAGGGCGACCATCAGAGCGGTATCGCTGATGCCGCTTTGCTGAATCAGTACCGGATCGACCAGCACTTCAAGGCTGGTCGAGACGGCCTTCAACTGCAGCGCTATGTATGGCACCCCCGCCAGCGTGCAAATGGAGGTTACAACTACGGCGATGCCGTTGCGCTTGCCATAACGCGAAGCCAGAAAGTCGGCGATAGAGGTGGTGTTCTGCCGGTGCCCGAGTTTGACCAGTTTGATCAGTAATGGGCCACCCAGAGTAAACACCAGGATCGGCCCGAGATAAATGGGCAGGAACTCCCAGCCACCGCTGGCGGCGCGGCCGACACCGCCGTAGTAGGTCCAACTGGTGCAATAGACCGCCAGCGACATTGAATAAATGCTTGCATTGATCCAGCCCGGCCAGCGTTTCTCTTTCTGCCGGTCGCCATAGAGAGCAATCATGAACAGGACGGCCACATAGGCGATGGCCAGTGAAAATAGCGACCAGGGGTTCATCACGGGGAGCAGTGCCTCTTATTATTATCTATAGTCTCATTATTGGCGCTGGTTATATTCAACCAATTAAGCACTCCTTCTCCCGTTCGACGGGAGAGGGCCGGGGATAGGGAACCAAAGCAGTAACGGCTACGCCGTCCCCCTCTCTCTAGCTCTCTCCCCCAATGGTGGAGAGAGGACGGTTGTGTCCGGCAGTGCGAGCGACTGGCACTGGATATATTTAACCAACTAACGGCTCCCTCTCCCGTCCCACGGGAGAGGGCTGGGGAGAGGGTTCGCTTCTGCTTGTCTTCGTCGTTGAACCAGCAACCTGTGTTGTCCGTATTCTCATCGCACCGGTCACGTTACAATCGATTACCAGTATTCACGGTGTAACCCTCGCCGTAAAGATCTACTCGCTCACAGCCCCCCGACGGGAAGGAACGGAATGACTAAACCCGAGCAACATCCAGACGTAAAACACGGTCGCATCGGCGTCTTGCTGGTCAACCTGGGCACGCCTGATGCGCCCGATACCGCTAGCGTACGCCGCTACCTGCGTGAATTCCTGATGGACCGGCGCATTATTGAAGCCAGTCCGCTGATCTGGTGGCCCATTCTGTTCGGCCCTATCCTGACGTTTCGCCCGAAAAAATCGGCGGCGGCCTATCAGAAAATCTGGCTGACCAACCCGGACGAATCCCCATTGCGTCGTTACACCCGCGAACAGGCTGAAGGATTGCAAGCACAGCGCCCGGAATGGGTGATCGACTGGGCTATGCGTTATGGTACGCCTTCCATATCCTCACGCATTAATGCTTTGGTCGCCCAGGGTTGCGACCGCCTGTTGGTGCTACCACTGTACCCGCAGTATTCGGCCACCACGTCGGCCTCGGTCACTGATGCCGTCTTTGACACCCTGAAAAAGATGCGTTGGCAGCCCACGCTGCGCGTCGTGCATCCCTGGCACGATCATCCGGCTCACATTGGTGCCCTGGTTTCCCAAACCCGGCAACAACTGGCAGCGCTCGAGCAAGAGCCTGAAGTACTGGTGTTGTCTTTTCATGGCTTACCCCAGGCCTATTTCGACAAGGGTGACCCCTATTATTGCCACTGCCAGAAAACCGCCCGTTTGCTGCGCGAAGGTCTGGGCTGGCCGAAAGAGCGAGTGCGGGTGACTTTTCAGTCACGACTGGGGCCCACCAAATGGCTACAGCCTTATACCGCCGAGGTGCTGGAAAAACTGCCGGAGGAGGGGATTAAGCGGATCGCGGTAGCAACCCCGGGGTTTGTATCGGACTGCGTAGAAACGCTTGAAGAAATCGCCATCGAAGCGCGACATGGCTTTTTGGAAGCTGGCGGTGAGGTGTGCGATGTCCTGCCCTGTCTGAACGCGAGTGACGACAGCATTGAGATGCTGAACACGATCGTTACTCAGGAGTTGCAGGGCTGGGCATAAACCGGTGTCTGGCTTGCGCGGGTGCAGGCCTCTCCAGGCCTGCATTTAATCGCTATGGTACTTGGAACGGGGTGATTTGATCCATCCCGGTAAAAAGCCGGATTCAGCTCCTGCGTTTTGGATTCAAAGGTTTGACGTTGCTCGGGGGTGCATCCTGTTGACTGACCAGGCGGTCGAGCTTGGCATCAATTCGCTCAAGGGCGCTGGCGATGCGACCCAATGCGCTATTGTCGGCCGGGTCTGAAGGGGGCTGGGGCATCGTTTGTTCTGCGTCTGTCGGGCCGCTCCCTGTGGCTGTTGCGGCTTTTCCTTGTTCATCGCCGGCTTCTGCTTCCATGTGTGCCATGAAGGTTTCACCCATCAAGTCCTGGCGTATCTCGACCAGATCAGCGGCATTGATGTGGTTTCGGTCATCGGAGTAGGCGCACAGCATCAGGCCGTCACACAACTTGTTGATCAAACGGGGGATGCCTTTACTGAGTGCGTATACCTGTTGCACCGTATCGGCATTGAACAGAGTGTCGCCTTCATAACCGGCAATAAACAGTCGATGGTCAATGTACTCCCCGGTTTCTTTTGCGCTCAGCCCGTTAAGGTGGAAGAAGAGTTTAACCCGTTGAGCGAGCTGCGGAATGTTATATATAGCATCTTTCAGTTCCGGCTGACCCAGTAGGATTACCCGCATTACCGGCCCGCCTTTGCCTTCAAGACCCGACAGCATCCGAATGTCTTCCAGATTCTCCCGACTCAGGTTTTGGGCTTCATCCACCGCCAGCACAACCGGAATGCCGTCGTTAGACAATTTTTGCAAATAATCGTTGATCGCCAGCAGCATGGAGACTTTGTTTTTGTCGTCGTAGGGCAGACCTGCCTGGCGCACGATCAGATGAAACAGATCGTCCGATTTCAAATTGGTGTAGGCAATGTGAAACAGTTTCAGGTCCTGGTTCAGCCCACGCATCAGCTTTTTCAGCAAGGTGGTTTTCCCCGAGCCGATTTCGCCACTGATCACGACAAACCCTTCCGGACTCCAGACGGCTGAATCCATGTACACGAACGCGCGTGAATGCTGCTGACTCATATAAATGAAGTCATCTTCCGGCGCCATCCTAAAGGGGTGCCGTTGCAGGCGGAAATGTTCGAGGTACATGTTATTGCATCCAGTTGGGTGCCCGGGCGGGGCACCGAACAGTTCTAGGTTTGATGACAGACCTGGTCATCGGGTCAGACAGCTCTTCCGAGTTCATGCGCATAAAACACCGTATCATCCGGTTGGTACTGCCGGTAACTGTTTGACACAGTATCGAACTGAAAGTCATCCAACAGTCGTTCCAGTCGAGCATAGCACCGGTCCAGGTTCGTGTAGTGCCTGAATCGTGAAAACCAGCTGGCGGTATCGAACCGGGGTTGGTCCGGATCGATCTCCCAGGGGTGCAGATAGAACATCTGGGGAACACTGTCACCCTGGCTTGCTTGTCGAAACAACTGTCGGAATACAGGATAAGGGAATTGTCGAAAATAACCACCACCGGCTGCGGGAATCGAGACGCCCATAACCTGTGCCGTTGTTAATGGAAACTCGCGTAGGGTTTGCCCATTGGCAGCTTGGAGTAAGTAAGGCTCGCGCGGGGAGCCGGGGATTCCGTAGTTATCGTGGCGGATCGGAAAAATGCTGGAATCCCAGGTAAACCCGAGCTCGGTCAAAACATCCAGCGCCCAGAGTGAACGCTGGGTGATTGAATAGCTCGCCGCCCGGTAGCCGGTCACCGGTTGTTGAATAATGTCTTCAAGCAAGGCCTTGGAGCGGCGGGTTTCTTCCGTGAAAACATCGCGTGTCTGATTGTAAATAAGCTGATGGCTGTAACCGTGCGATGCAATTTCATGGCCATGGTCAGCCAATTGTCGAATCAGCTGCGGGTAGCGTTCGGCTACCCAACCAAGTACGAAAAACGTCGCTTTAACACCTTTTCGCTCGAATAACTGCAGTAATGCCTCGGTATTGGCCTCCACCCGAGAGGGCATGGCAGCCCAGTCGGAAGGTTTAACCACTTTAGCCAGTGCCGCCACGTGAAAGTAATCTTCCACGTCAATGCTCAGCGCATGGACGACGCGAGTCGGGTCGATTTTTTTAACATGAGTCATGTCGATTCTCCTGCGGCTGGCCGCGGTTACAGGCGCCAGACCGGCAATTGCAACGCCGCACAATGGGTCCGATCGAGAATGCATTTAATATCGAAAACGCCTGCTCCGGGAACGAGCATGCTTTGCAGGTCAGCCGGTGTCATCGCCCGATATTCGTTGTGGGCCACGGCGATGACAATGCCGTCGAGCTGGTGCAGATCTTCAACTTTTGCCAGCGGCAACCCGTATTCATGCAAAGTGTCGGCTTCGTCGGCGTGTGGATCATGGACCACGACCTCTACATCCCAGCTGCGCAAGCTGCGAATGACATCAATCACTTTTGAGTTGCGAATATCGGGGCAATTTTCTTTAAAAGTAATGCCGAAAATGCCCAGGCGTGCTCCCTTGACTGGCTGATTTCGGGCAACCAGCTGTTTGACTATCTGAGTCGCCAGAAACTCGCCCATTCCGTCATTGATTCGGCGCCCAGCCAAAATAACATCCGGGTGATACCCGAGTTTTTCTGCTTTATGCGTCAAATAATAGGGGTCAACACCGATGCAATGCCCACCGACCAGGCCGGGTTTGAACGGCAGGAAATTCCATTTGGTTCCGGCGGCTTCCAGAACTTCAGTGGTGTCGATGTTCATGTGGTTGAAGATGATGGCCAGTTCATTCATCAGCGCTATATTAAGATCGCGTTGCGTGTTTTCGATAACCTTGGCTGCTTCGGCAACCTTGATCGACGGTGCCCGGTGCACTCCGGCGGTCACCACGGATTCGTAAACCCGGGCGACGATGTCGAGAATCTCGGGAGTTTGGCCAGACACGATTTTCAGGATATTGGTGAAGGTGCGTTCACGATCTCCCGGGTTGATCCGCTCGGGCGAGTAGCCGACAAAAAAGTCGATGCCGCAGGTTAGTCCGGACAGGCGTTCGAGAACCGGTACGCAGTCTTCCTCGGTGGTGCCCGGATAGACGGTCGACTCATAGACCACTATATCGCCCGGTTTTAAGTGCGGGCCTAACGTTTCGGATGCTTTGATCAGGGGCGTAAGGTCGGGTTGCTTGGAGTCGTTGATCGGCGTGGGGACGCAGACAATGTGAAAGTCGGCTCGTTGCAGGTCTGCGGCGTCGCTGGTAAACAAAATGTCGGCCCGGTTCAGATCATCGAGGGCAACCTCGCCGGTATGATCATCACCGAGCCGCAATTGTTGAATGCGGCGAGTGTTTACATCGAAACCCACGCAACCATGCTGATGGCCGAACGCAACGGCAACGGGCAGACCAACATACCCAAGGCCGATGATTGAAATCCGGCGGTTGTGAGGCTCCTGGTCGGCAGTAGCGGATGCACCGCGAGCGGTTCGGGTTTGATTCTGGGTCATAGTCACATCCTGTGAGAGTAAAGTGGTCAGTCAGGTCAACTGAACGAGCGAGCCGTCCAGGTTGGTATAGGTGGTTGCCCAGCGGTGGTCAGTCAGGCTTTGGCTCAGGGTGGTAAAATCAAAGTCACTCAGCAGACGCTTAAACTTCTTGAAGCAGGGCTTTAGGTGGCGGTAATGGCGCAGCCGTGAAACCAGGCTCAGCCCGTTGAAGTGCGGTTGTTCCGGGTCAATTTCCCAGGGGTGCAAATAGAAGACTCTGGGCGTATGACCACTCTGGCCAGCCGATTGGAACAGATACTTGAACAGCGGGTAGGGCAGTTGACGAAAAGACCCACCGCCGGAAACCGGCACTTGTAAGCCCATAAAATTTGCCGTGGTAAATGGGAACTCAGATAAGCTACGGCCCGATCGGGTAATAATGGTGTATGGCTCTGACGGTGTTTCCGGCAAGCCGTACTGATCGTGATAGATCGGATAAATGCTGGCATCCCATTTGAACCCGAGTTCAGCCAGTACATCAAGCACCCAGAGAGAGCTGCGGGTTACCGAACAGTTAACCGCGCGATACCCGTCAATCCGTTGACCTGTCTGGTCTTCAAGCAAGTGTTTGGCCCGGCGGGTTTCTTCCCTGAAGGTTGCGGGAAGCTGGTCGTGTGCCGATTCATGATGGTAGCCATAGCAGCCGATCTCATGGCCAGCGGCCGCAATGCGATGCACCAGGCTGGGGAAGCGTTCCGCAACCCAGCCGAGTATGAAAAACGTGGCCTGCACCTGTTGCTGGTCGAACAATTCAAGCAACCGATCTGTGTTCATTTCGACGCGGGAAGGCAAGTTGTGCCAGTCAGCCCTGGAAACAGCACCCGCCAGCGCCATCGTATGAAAGTAGTCTTCCACATCAATGGTCATGGCATTTTTTGCTGCTGGGCAGGGGGCTGTTGAGGTTCCGGCGAGCATGGCTACATCCTGTAACATCGTACCCGGGTATCGGTCGTTGGAATAATACCACTGGGTTGGCTATCCTTTGAAAAGCGAGTTTACTGCTTCTGTGCGAAAGATGCACTAGTGGTTAATGCATGTGGATTACCAGGGGCAAGACTTGTGATTTTCAAGGAAAAAGAGCACCATAATAGGGGATAGCCATCGGAGTTGGCTGTCCCATTGGTGTTAACACCTTGGGTCATAGTTCCAGATTATTGGGCAAGGAAGCTACCATGTCGTATATCCGTATTCGAAAGCATTATCTGCATGTTCCCTACCTGGCACTCGGCCTGCTCGAGTTTCTTGTGCTGTTTCTGAGTTTTTATGTGCTCAGTCAGATCCAGCAGGCATTCGATTTGGTGCCGGTTTCATACAGCCTCTGGTCTTCTCTTTTATACGCATCACTGCTCAGTGCGGGCTCGCTTGCGATGGGCGTTTACCTGGCCATGATGCGGGAAGGTTTTGCCGCCATGTTCTTCCGAACACTGGTTGCCTTTTGTTTTCTGGGATCCCTGGGGCTGACGATTGTAACGGTGATCTGGCCTGCTCTGGATGTGGGCAGTTCCAATTTGTTCTGGGCGGTGATGATCTCGACCGGCATCACGCTGCTGGTTCGGCGTGCTTTTGTGCACCTGGTCGATTCCGACCAGCTTTCGCGCCGGATTCTGGTGCTGGGTACCGGGCAACTGGCCGGTCAGATTCACCGTGAGTATGAGCGGTATCGGCGCAGCCTGGGCGTTCGCATCCTGGGCTATCTCGGCAATGCCGATGAAACCCTCCCAGCCAGCGCCTGCATGCCGACCCCCGATGATTTGTTTACCTTTTGTAAAAACAACCGGATTTCCGAGATCGTCGTGGCAACACAGGAGCGTCGAAGAACCGAAGGCGCCCAGTTCCCGTTAGACGACCTGATACGGTGTAAGCTGGGTGGCGTTCAGATCTCCAGTGCCCAGGCCTTCTACGAGCGTGAACTCAACCGAATCGACCTGAATTTGTTACAGCCCTCATGGATCATTTTCTCCGACGGCTTTAAGGCTTCCAAATCCCGGGATGCCGTTAAACGACTGTTCGATTTGGTGGTCAGTGTTGCGCTGGCCATCGTGCTGGCGCCGATCATGCTGTTTGTGTTTGCCGCTGTTTACATTGAGTCGGGCCGGCCATTTGTTTATAGCCAGATTCGTACCGGACAGCATGGCAAGCCATTCAAAATCTACAAAGTCAGAAGCATGCGCCAGGATGCAGAGAAAGACGGAAAAGCAGTCTGGGCCAAAGCGCAGGATTCCCGCGTAACCCGGGTCGGGGCGTTTATTCGCAACACCCGGCTGGATGAAATTCCCCAGCTGTACAACGTCATTCGCGGCGACATGAGTTTTGTCGGCCCGCGGCCGGAGCGTCCGGAATTCGTTGTGGATCTCGAAAACAGCATTCCCTTCTATACGCATCGACACGCGGTTAAGCCCGGCTTGATGGGATGGGCACAATTGAATTATCCCTACGGTGCGTCTGTTGAAGACGCGCGGTGCAAACTTGAGTACGACTTGTATTACGCCAAAAATCACAGTTTCGTCATGGACATACTGATCATGATTCAGACGGTTGAAGTCGTTCTGCTGGGCAAAGGAGTTCATTGATGACTGTTTCAGACTTTAGGCAACACTGTGCAATAGCCATTGGTGCGGTTTGCGCTCTGATGCTGGTCGGCTGCGCTGCATCCGGTGTGAACAGTGGGCAGGGGCCGGAAATCACCTACAAGCGCGAGGCCTATGTGATTGGTATTGGTGATCAGTTGCGGGTCGATGTCTGGCGAAATCAGGAGTTAACCCGGGAGCTTATCGTCAGACCTGACGGACAGATCACCATGCCTCTGATGGGGGACATGCAAGCCGAAGGGGAAACTCCCGAAGAGCTGGCTGCCGCCATTTCAAATGAGCTGGGTGTCATTATCATTTCACCCGAAGTCAGTGTCACTGTGACCAACCCGGTCAGTGTCGCCTACCAATATCGGGTGCGGGCGATGGGGCAGGTGAATGAACCGGTGTCGATTGCCTTCGTCGACGGGATGACGGTGGTGGATCTGGTGTTGGCGGCGGGTGGTATCAGCCCTTTTGGTGCCGGCAATCGGGCGGTCCTGAACCGGGATACACCTGACGGCTATGTTGAATACCCAGTCCGGCTGGATGACATTCTAAACAAAGGGGATATTCGGACCAATTACCCACTGCAACCCTCCGATATCCTGACGGTGCCTGAGAAATCGGTGTTTCGGGGAGAGCTCTGATGGATCCGAGTAATATTAAAGATTTATTGCAGTCACTCAAGATGGAAGCCCTGCGCTACCGCTACGTGATCGCGGCCCTGTTTATTAGTGTCTCAGCGATCGTGCTGGTTGCCGGCTTTATGATGCCCAAGACGTATTCCTCCAAAGTGATTCTGTATGCGGACGTCAGCAATATCATCGGCAATCTGCTGGAAGGTCAGGCGGAAATAACCCGTATCGACCGGGCCAAGGAGGCGCGCGACATTGTATTTACCGACCGTATTTTACGGCTGGTCGCGGTCGGCAGTGGGTTTGAGAAACCGGAAGAGAGCATTCCCCGTTTGCGCAGTGGTTTGAGTATTACAGCGAATGGCGATTATGTGGAGATCGGCTACCGGTCGAGTAATGCAGACCAGTCATTCAAGGTCGTCAGCGCAGTTACTCAGGAATTTATCGAGGAAACCTCACGTAAGAAGCGGGAAGAGAGCCGGGGTGCCTTCGAATTTATTGACTCTCAGGTTGTTTCCTACCAGCGCCAGTTGGAAGTGGCGGAAAACCGGCTTAAGGAATTCAACAGCCAGAACATTGATATCACCGAGCAAAGCGTCACGAATCGGGTGAATGGAATCAAAAACGAAATTCAGACACTGCGCTTGTCAGTGCAGGACAGCGAAGCACGGCTGCGAAGCTTCGAAACCCAGATGTTGAGTGAGCCGGAATTCCTGACGGTCGAGCGGGATATCGTGCCCACCAGTCGCGAACGCCGTATGGAAGCCTACGAAGAGCAACTGGCTGAACTTCGACTGAGCTATCGGGATACGCACCCGGACATCGTTAACCTGATAGAGCAAATGAGCGTTCTGGACACCCAGATCGAACAGGCGCGGATCGACAACCCGGGTCGCAGTGCTGTCGAGCGGGTAGAAAACCCGGCGATGACCAACCTGAAAGAAATGATCAGTAATGAGCGGGCCACCTTGAGCGCAGCGCGACAGCGGTTGAATAACCTGAATGAATTGCTGGAGTCAGAGTATGCCAACGCCGAGACTGTGGCGGCTAAACAGGCACGACTGCAGGAGCTAACGCGTGACTATTCCGTGACCAAAAGTGTCTATGAAGACATGCTGCAAACCCGCGAAAATGCCCGTTTGTCGATGACATTGGATATCGAAGGCCAGGGCGTGACGTACAAAATCCATGAACCCCCCTCCTATCCGGTGAACTGGGATGGTCTGCAGCTGGTCCATTTTGCGGCCCTGGGTCCATTGCTCGGGCTGTTCCTGCCGTTGGGGTTAACCGGGGCACTGGTTCTGTTCGATCCGCGGGTGCGCTCAGCCAGTTTCATGGAGTCGCAATTGCCCGCTCATGTGCAACTGGTCACGAGCATTCCGCTGTATAACAGTGCTGTGAGCGAAGTGGCCAGTAAGCGCAGCCTGATTTTACTGGCGTTGCTGGTGCTGGGCTATATGGCGGTCTATGGCTACGTAGTATTTGGTGCATCGCCTGAACTGATCAGCACCTTTTTGCCAACTTTGTAACGCCGTGCCGGAGTATTGATGGATAACAGTAAGCTCTTGCGAGCATTGGAAAAAAATAAGGCGCAACGCAGCCAGTCGGCGGATTTTGAGCCGGAAAGTGAAACCAAGCCGGTGCGTGAAAAGCCACGGGCAAGCAATGTGATTACCGACCTGTTGCCTCAGGAGCAACGCCTGGCCCGCCAGGCGTCGCTTGAATTGATGCCAAATCCGGATCCGATGTCGAAGGCCGATATGAAAAAGAACAAACTCGTCTATTCCGGCATGAAAAACCGTGCGGTCCTGAACGCTTATCGTGAATTGCGCATCAAGTTGATTGAGAAAAGCACGGCAGGCAGCGCCAATACCAATGGCGGCAATATCGTGGTCATGCTGACATCAGTCGATGTAAACAGTCACTCAATTCTGACGCCGATGAACCTGGCCATTTCTTTCGCGCTCGACCTGAATTCATCGGCGTTGCTGGTCGATTGCAATCCCTATGGTTCCGATTTGCAACGTCTGGTTACCTCTCCGTTGTCAGTGGGGGTAACGGACTACCTGAAAGATCGCGCTCTGGGGCTTGACCGAATTATCTACCCCTCGGGCATAGACCGGGTTGCGGTCATACCCGCTGGCAACGAGACCGGCATCAGCGTCGAACAGTTTTCCTCCCAGGGTATGGAGCACTTAATCTACGAGTTGAAGAACCGCTACCCGGACCGGTTTATTGTGATCAACACCCCCCCTGTTCTGGCAAACAGTGAAGCTCGGGTGTTGTCCAAGTTTTGCGACCAGTCCGTCATCACGGTGCCCTATGGCAGCGCCAGCATGGATGCCATCGAAGATGCTGTGGAGGCACTAGGCGCTGAACGGGTGACCGGTGTTGTGTACCAACAGTAGTAGCGAGCCCTCACCCTGTTCAACAGGGTGGCGAACAAGTCGCCTGGCGTTGGCGGCAGTCCTGTTGTTGTCACCGGGCTTGGCCACGTCAACCGCATGGGCTGAATGGTCGCTGGAGGCGGCAGCAACGGGCGCCGTAGCGAACGACGGCACCGAAACCTCAGCGGCATTAACGCCTGACTATGTTTTTGAACTGGAGACGCCCTGGGTTGACTGGGCGTCCGCCGGTAATGTCGCGTTAACAACGCCTGTCGATGAGTGGCAACCCAGTACACCCTGGCAGGCAGAAAACGACATTGTCTGGACCTCCAGCGATGAGGTGTTGTCCTGGTCACTGGCGCACCAGCATACGGAAGACGATGTCGATTTCAGCCAGGCTCGCACCCTGAATGACAGCGTGTCTACTCTGGTTGCCCTGCAGCGTCGACAGGGCCAGCGCCTGGTGCACCGACTTGAGGCCGGTTGGGACTGGCAGAGCAATCGTCAGGTCGATGATGATCTGGTCTTGTCGGAACTCGAAGACCATGGTTGGCAGGCCGGTTATGCGCCTGGTTTTCAACAAAGCAGACAAACCCTGTGGCAGGCCGAGGCGCGCTATCAGGAACGCGAGTCGGGCTTGAGTGAATGGCGTTACGGTCTGGGTTGGCAGTATCAGACGTCGGTAAACACCTGGAACCTGAATGGCCAGTGGATTGAAGCAAGCCGGGCGCAAGACGAATTTGAAACCTACAGCTTGTCGGCCGGATGGCAGCGCGAAACGGACCTGGGCCTTTGGCGTGCGCAAGTGTCGCGCTCGGTAGACGATACGCTCAGTTCCCAGACCATCGGTAATCAGAACACGCCAGTCGATCAGCAGGCGCTTGCGGTAAACCGCCAATTCATACTGGCGCTGTCTGACGTTCAGTGGCAACAGGATGTGACGGTGTCGGCTCAGTTGGAACTTGGGGATCAGGAGCAGGAACTGACTCTTGCCGGCAGCAATGTTGCTGACGGCCGGGAACGCACTGCCCGTGTTGAACTCGGGCTTGAGTATCAGGCGTCACCAAGATCCACCACCACCCTGGATACCTCGTACCAGTGGCTGGAAGAATCGTTATGGCAAACCAATGCGAGCTGGACACGCATACTCAGTCCGCGCTGGCAAAGTCTGGCAGAAGTTCAATACACCGAAAGCGAAGATGACGAACAATGGCAATGGCTGATCGGGTTGAGGGTGCAGTTGATCGACGCGGGTCAGTAGCCATGCCGGGTTTGATCGGACGGTTTTCAGGCAGAACCCCCATTGCCGGGAATCGTTGTCTCAAGGAACAGGCGCCCTGACCGCAGGGCAACAGGATTGCGACCGTTAAGGAGGACACCATGACGCAGTTGGTTCAGGATTACTTCATCGCTTCGGCGAACCGTTACCCCGACAAGATCGCCGTACGTTGTGCCGATCAGTCCATCACGTATCGTGCACTCGACCAGGCGACTAACCGGCTGGCCAGCCATTTGTGGGAGAATGATGTTCAAGCGCAGTCAATGGTGCCGTTCTTTATGCCCAAGAGCCTTGAGTCGATGCATTGCGTCCTCGGTATTCTAAAAGCCGATTGTGCGTATGTGCCCGTCGATGTGAATTCACCGGCGCAGCGATTGCAGTCCATTCTCAATAGCCTCGACACCCACGTTATTCTGGTCAGCGACGCCAGTGAAGCCCTGTTGCGAGAGCGATTGCCGGACGGTTCAGGCATCGACATCATTAATGTGAATCAACTGCCAGAAGATTCACTGAGTGCAGCGCCTCCGACTTGCGCCAATCTGTCGATTGATCTTGCGTATGTATTGTTCACATCGGGCTCCACTGGCGTGCCCAAGGGCGTAATGATTCCACACAAAGCCATCGTCGATTACATCGACTGGTGTGTGGAAACCTATGAGCTGACCGACCAGGATGAAATCGCCAATCACGCGCCCTTGTATTTTGATAATTCAACCTTCGATCTGTACACCGCCTTCAAAACCGGCGCCACCCTGCACCTGGTGGATGATGCCCTGAATGCAGTATTGCCTAGGTTGATTCGCTGGTTGGATGAACACGCCATCACCACGTTTTTCTGTGTGCCTTCGGTGCTGACCTTGCTGCTCAAGTCTCGCCGTCTGAAGCCTGAATCGTTTCGTCAGGTACGGCATATCCTCTGCGCTGGCGAAGCATTGCCACCGGCGGTGGTGCGCCAGTGGATGCTGATGTATCCGCACATTCAGTTCACCAATATGTATGGACCGACGGAAATCACGGTCGATTGTACCTACCACATCATCGACCAGGTTCCGGACGCCGATGCCCGGTCCATTCCGATCGGCCGGCCTCGTCGTAATATGGACATCTGGGTAAGAACCGAACTTGGCGAGCTTACTCGCCAGCCCGGTGCACAGGGAGAATTGCTGGTGCGCGGCACCTCGGTTGCCTACGGCTATCTGGGGTTGGCGGAAAAAACCACTGACGTGTTTATTCAGAATCCCTGGCACAATCGCTACCATGACCCTCTGTATTGCACCGGTGATCTGGTGCAGATTGACGAGCAGGGGTTGCTGCATTACCAGGGCCGACTGGACGACCAGATAAAGTATCTGGGGTACCGGATCGAGCTGGGCGAAATCGAAGCGGGCCTGAACAGTCTGGACGCGATCGAAGAGGCCGTCGTTGTATTCAGCCCGGAGCAAGACGGGGAGGAACCGTTTATTGCAGCTCTGATTCACGCCGACCCGGGTGTCAGCCAGACGGACCTGATTGAGTCGATGAAAGCGAGACTGCCTGGCTATATGGTGCCGACCCGCATCGAACGTACCGACCAGCCTTTTCCCCGAACACCCAATGGCAAGTACGACCGCAAAACCATTTTGAAACAATTCCTCACGACGGAGGCGGCATGATCGTCAATCCTTTGCTGAAACGCAGGCGTCCGGGCCTGAAGTGGGTACTGCTGATCGTCGCTGTAGTACTCGCAACGCTGGCCACCGTCGCCATTGCCTTTTTTATGCAGCCGGAGTTACCGCTCAGAGATGCCATGTTCGATGACCATGCTGCCAAGCGTCAGCAGATAATGCTCGAACAGGATAGCGCGACCGGTGCCGGCGCGATCGTGTTACTGGGTGACAGTCATCTGGAATTGATGGACAACGATCAGCGCTGGCCCGGCTCATTGAATCTCGGTATTCGCGGCGACACCAGTGCCGCCGTGCTTGATCGAATGGACAGCTACCAGAGCCTGGCAACGGCCAGGGTTGTGATCATTAGCCTGGGTGCCAATGACATTGCACAGGGCTACCGCATTAACCAGACGGTCGCCAATGTGCGCGACATTGTGTCGCGGCTGCCCGCACAAACGCCGGTCTTATTAACCGCCATCCATGCCATGGATGAACGCGTTGGGCTGGTGGGTTACAACCGCAATATTCGTCGCTGGAACGAGGCTTATATGGAGGCGTTTGCGCAATCGGATCGGATCCACCTGGTGGCCTCTCCGCACGCCCCGGAAAATGACGCGGATAACCTGGCCATTGCCATGCACATTGGCGATGGCATTCACCTGAGCCAGGCCGGTTACGATGCCTGGATTTCGGTTTTGAAGCCCGCCGTAGACTCGGTAATCGACGCTCGGTCAACCAACTGACGACAGAGGTGGTCGATCAGTCGCTGTCGGCTGTGACTCGTGGTAAAGGTGTGGTCGGCTTGCTCAACCTGGTCCCAACTGATTTGACCGGTTTCGATCAGGCGCTGCATAACTTGCCCGCCCGCCTGGTGTAATGCACCCATGCCGGGTTCGTCTGGCGAAAACACAAAACGCACCTTCAAGCCCCTGTTGCACAGTTGACAGAGGTCACGCTCAAAGGGCGTGAGCGTCCGGCCAATGCGATTGCGCAGCAAGTTGACCGTTGCGGCAAATCGAACGGCCACAAAACGACCGACATTCAACCATTTCTGCGGCGAGGTGAGCAGGCGCAACCAGGCTTTTGGGTCACTGGTAGACTGTGCATACTGTGCACTTGTCAGTGCCGTTTGTGCACCCGAAGGCATACGGCTGTCGTCACCGGTTTCCCAGTACAGGGTTTGGGCGTTGATCAGGGTGAGCCCGGCGATAGGCAGATCCGGGTGGGCCAGCGCGGCCTGAAAAGCATTGTAAGCCCCCGCGCACAAACCCAGCAATGTAACGGACGGTGCGCCAAGGTCGAGCACAGCTCGCATCACCGTAGCCAGATCATCCCGGCCGGTTAAGTTGTAGGCTTCATTGCTTAAATCAGAACCCTGCTGCGGGCTGTCCCCGAGGTGCCTCAGGTCCAGTCGCACACTGGCAATTCCCTGTAACGCCAGGCTACGGGCCAGATCTACATGAAGGCGGTTGGGTCCGGCATGATGCCCCGCTCCGGTATTGGGGATCAGCACCCAGGGGGCTTCTTTTGCAGGATGCAGCGGACGAGTCAGAATACCAAAGACGGCATTGGCCCTGATCGATGTTTCGCTGAACGCTTCCGATTGCCAGCTTGGCTCATGAGGTAACCGCTCTGATACGCGCGAGTCCTTCAGTAGTGGCTGAGCCCCAAGCCATGCGATCAGTTGACTAATATCCTGTTGAGGAACGCATGACGCTTCTGCCTGTCGAGCCATCAAAGACAGAGCCGAAGAAGCGTGCCGTTCCACTCGACCTCCCGCTGCTTCAAGTCCGGCCAGGGCTGGAATGCGTTTTTGCTCGGGCGTATGGATGACGAGGGTGTTCAACGGGTAATCGGGGTGGACCTCCAGATTTTTTTGTTCCAATTGCGACGCAGTCTCCCGGTGCATGGGGTACCCACCACCGGTGATGAAAGGTGAATCCTCGGGGGTTTGACTCTTCAGTTGCAGATCAATCAGGTTCAGGTCGCGAATAAAGGCTTGCCCCCGGGTGTATGGATACCACCAGACCAGGCCTGCCAGCCTGCGGCTCGCAATGACCGGGGGCGTTAGCAAACAACTGGCGCGTAGTGCCAGCAGTATGGGCGTTTCCCCAGCGTGATGACTGACCCAGTCGGTGGCAGATACCAGTGCTTGTTGCCACCTGTCCAGCCGGTCCGGGTCGGTTAACTGGCCACTGCTATTGCCGTACCCGGGCAAGTCGAAAATCAGTGAGGCCTGCCCGGCAAACTGAAGTTGCAGCGCCAGTTGGCGCATGGACGTCCTGCAATGCATGTACTCAGGGCCAATAGGGTGGCACAGAACCACAGGGGGCGCCCGATGAACGTCGACATCAAACCAGTGCGCGAAAACCGATTCCTTGTCAGGAGTTGTCAGCCAGAAGGTATCATCAGTCATAAACGGCTCGCATCAGAGTCGAAATTGACGGTGAACAGTGTCCGGGCGGTTCTGGTTTTTTCATGCAGTCCATCGCAGCTTATTCCCTGATTATCGAGTGTCAGTGTAGCCAGAAAGTTCTGTAGTGGCTTGTTTCGTTCTGTGTCTACCCGCTCAAAATACAAGGTATTCAGCGAACTGAGCTGTTCTGCCAGCACGTTCAGGAAGGCCGCCTCGACCTGACGCTGCAGTACCCGGCAAGACATCACCCAGGCCCCTATGCGACCTTCAACATCGATCAGACAGGCCATGATCTCACCGTGCTCGCCGTGGGCGTCGGTCAGGCTGGCTGAAAACAGATGGCCACCGCTGGTGAGCACCGCATCCAGTTCGTCGTCGGTCCAGCGAATTCCGTTTAAATTGAACTGGTTGGTTTTGTTGATCAGTTGCAAGGCCCGGTCTCGCTGCGTTTCGTTGCGGTCGTGCCAGGTCAACGTCATGTCGAGCGATGCCAGAAAGGCGGTTAAATCGGCGCCCCGGGCGTCGACCGGTGCCATGCCTTTGAGGCGGGTGCGGTAGAGTTCCGTACGTTGAGTGTCTTCCTGGCTGGCGGTGTCTTGCTCGAAGTGCGCTAGCAGGTCAGACAGAAAGCCGGGGAATTCAGCCAGGGTACCCGGAAACCGAAGGCATTGAATCTCGGGCAGCGCGGTACTGACTTCCGACAATTCAACGGGGTTGTCATCAACAAACACCACGGCATCGAGACCCAGGCTCAATTGCTCAAGCAAGTGCTGTATCTGCGCAGACTTGGGCTGATAGCTGCCCAGAATGGCGACCAAATCGGTATCGTTCAGTGTCATCTGGCCTGCCTCAAACGGGGCTTTGGCGAGGTCAGCATCGTTACGACTGACCGCCGCGATCAGGGTGCCGCTTTGTTTCAGACGCTGCACAGCCTGTTGATACAGAAAATGTGGATAACCCGCGCCTTCGGGGCGGTATTGAATGCCATCTATGCCGTCTTCACCAATAATGCCGTGCCACATGACCTGATCAAGATCGGTGACCAGCACTTTGCGTGGCGCTTTTGGGCTCGGGTAACGCATCGAGTAAAGGGCCCCGGCGACATCGTCGGCATTGCGACCGGCAATCGCGACACCGGTGTTCAAATAGGCGGTCAGATCAAAGGCGGTGTCATCGATCAGCCTGGCGCCCACCCGGTAGGCAGCTTCGCGCAAACGATGCCTGAGTTGCGCTTGCAACGAATCGGTGGCCATAACCGGTGGTATGGGTGCGTCCAGATACACCATGGGCACGCCTCGTTGTTGTAAACGCTGCTCCAGTGCCGCCAGGCGTGTCTCCACCTCGGCCAGATCCAGTGGAGCAGGTGGCAAGCCCGTGCGCCAATTGGTTTCCGGCAACCAGTCCCAGGGGAGCATCAGCCAGATCTCTTCCTGGCTGGCGTCTGTGTAGCTTAGTTGCGCCAGGGTATTGAACGGCAGATGGTCGACCACCAACCGCTTGCCCGCCACGGCGTGCCGCGCCTGTAAATACAGATCCAGATTCTCACTCTGAAACGACGTGACCAGTAAGACAGTGGTGGCCGGAGCATCGTCTGAAAGCGCAGAGACCGCGCGGTGGGCTTGCAAGTATTTCATCGGGTCTGCCTACAGGTAACGGTTCACCAGCTCGACGCAATCATCAAGCGTGTTCAGTTGCATGGCATCGTCGAGACTCAGGGCCAGGTCGAATTCACCTTCCAGGGCTGAGACCAGTGCGACCTGTGCCATCGAATCCCAGGTGTCGCACTGGTGGCGGTTCAGGCCTTCAGCCGTGTCGAGTTTTAAAATGCTGCTCAGTATGGCGTCGATGTCGTTACGAAGGGAGGCTTCCATGCGCGGGTCCTTTGGTTTTTAACCGATGGGTGAGTTTGGGTTTGATGTGCTGTTTATAAAGACGGCGGCAGGCACCCGCGATCCAGCGGTCACCCAGCCAGTGAACAATCAGGGCGAACAGCAGGCTCAGGGCAGTGCAAAAAATCAGAATCAGGGCTCCGGGAATCTGGCCGTACCAGGCGTCAATGAGATAGCGGCCCAATTGGTGGTGCACCAGGTACAAAGGGTAGGTCAGGCTGCCGAGCAAGACGATCCAGGGGCGATTGACCGGGTTCCAGTAACCCAGGCTGATGGCCGTCAGGGCGGCAAAGCCGAGTGCGAGCAACAGGCTGCCCGCTAGCCAGTCGACGATTGTGCTGGTGCCAAAATTGTAAAATGCGATTTGCCCCGGCAAGTAACTGCAGGCCAGCAGGAAGCTGGCGACCAGTACCATCCATGCCCAGGGGTCACGCCGCTGGGTTCGCAATACGCAGAGGGTCATCCCCGCAATAAAATAGGCCGAGTAATCCGGGGCGATCAGGTACTTCAGAAAAAAGGGTTGGCCGACCAGGCGGTAGCCGATCGCCGAGACTAACCAGAGGCTCAGCCAGAACCGGTAAGCACCGAGTTGACGCGTCAGCAAGGCCAGCCCAATCAGGATGTAAAAATGCAGTTCAACCAGCAAGGTCCAATACACCGGGTCCAGGTTGGTGACGCCAAGATAGGATTGCACCATGGTCAGGTTAGCAGCAACCTCGAACGTACTGACGTCCAGGTTTTCCCCAAGAAAAAACCAGAGCATGGCCAGCGTAAACAGAATGGATACCCAGTAGGTCGGGAACAGTCGAATCCAGCGGTACACGGCAAAGTCGAGCGCGGTGCGGCCGCTGGCCGAGGCAAAAATAATGAACCCGCTGATCAGAAAAAAGAGGTTCACGCCCATAAAGCCAAAGTGGGTGACGCTGGACCAGCCAGGCAACAATTCGGTCGAGCCGATCAGGTTATAGCGTTCGGGAAAATTCGTATTGCCGACACCGCTGGCGGTGTAGTGATACAGCAGCACCATCAGCGCGGCCAGAAAGCGCAACAGGTCCAGTGCCGGCAAGCGCATGTCTTGCCGGGGCAGCGGTGCGGACAGCCAGTAAGCCTTCATGACCACTCCCGTTTACGGCCGATCAGCCAGTCAGCACGGTGCGAAAACACCCGGCGAGTCAGCACCATGGCGCCATAAAACACGAACAGGCTGAGCGCAACCCGGATCAGCCAGGTACCCAGGTGACCGGTAATCAACGCATGGTCAATGGCAATGGCCACAGCCAGTGTACCGTAGGTGTGAGCAAGAAAAATGCCGTAACTTTCAGCCGCCCAGGGCCGTAATAACCGGTGTAACGGCGCTGAAAGCGACAGGCAAACGAGCAATAATAGAACGGCCAGTGACAATTTGTTGATCAGTAACAGGTCGATCAGTGCGCGCTCGGGGCCGAGCCATTCGCTGACCCGATAGACACCGGCATGGCGCTCGACCAGCGTCATCCACAACAGCGAAGAGACCGCCAGCACTGCGCAGCCAACCAGCAACGATCGACGACAGGGCTGACCCCGTTCCAGCCAAAGTGCCGCCAGCATCCCCAGCAGCAAGGCAGGCCAGAAGTACATCCACAACCACCAGACTTCCCGGTTCGGGTAGAGCGGCCGCTGCAGGGTATTGGCCCAGATTACCGAAACCACAAACACACCGATGAGTAACGCGGGGCGACGCGCCAGCGCCAGCCAAACCGGCAGCGACAGGTAAATGAGGGCGAGCATCGGAATAAACCAGAGCGGGTAGTTGGCGGTGGTGCCGCCAGTCACCACATACCAGCCCAGTTGCAGCCAGAGCGGCCACTCAAGCAGGTGGGGGTAATTCGCGCTGGGTTCACCGTTTGGAAAATACTCATAAGCCAGCCCCGGCAACAGCCAAACCAGGTAGGGAACACCGATAAAACACGCGTGCCGGGCAAGAAACCGGCCATAGGATTCCAGGCTGCTGAGCTCGGTGCGTTTTAGCGTCAGCAGCAAGCCCGACAGAAACACAAAAAACACCGGTGCGTTGTTGAACAGATTGAGCAACCAGCGTTCGGTGGTGCGGTGACCAGACCAGTTCAGCACGTCAAAACAAGCAAGACTCGCCACCGCAATAAACAAGGCCAGCGCCCGGTAGCTCGACAAGGCAGACCGTAAACTGGCGTCAATCGGTTCAGTCATTGGGCATCGCCCCGGGTCTAGAGTGCATAGAAGAAGAAGGTGTCGCCCCCGCCAGCGATGCCAACAGATGCGCCGCAGTTGCCCGGCTGTGAAACCACGAAAAGGTGTGGTTTGCCTCGGTCACCGGGTGGATGTGGACGCCGAGCTTTCGCGCCAGTTTGGTTTTGGGCAGTCGGGTTTCGTCGGCCAGTATGTCCCAGCCAGGGTCCCGGTCTGAGAACACGAAGTTGACCTCAATGCCGGCCTGCACCAGCTGTTGCAGGTCCCGATTGAGGCGAGTGTCGGGAATGGGTTTGAGCACACCGGCAATCTGATCGCCCAGTGCCGCCAGACGCTTGCGCGTAAAACGCACCCCATAACCGGCAATATAGCCGAGGCTCGCCTGGCCCTTCAGCAGTTTCAACCAGCGCTTCGGGTCTCTCATGGCCTGTCGATAGTAGGCGGTATCCTGGTGGGTGGTGGACTCCCGGGGGATATCCAATGACAGGCCCGGCCGCCAGTAGAACGTCAATGGGTTGATGATCGCCAGGCGTTGCACCAACTCCGGTTGAGTCAACGCTGTGTGCATAGCGTGGTGCGCGCCGGAACAGATGCCCCCCAGGGTAATGTCCCGCCCCGGAAAACGCTGCCTGATGTCGTTCAGCATCGCCACCACAAAGCGGTTGGCATCGGCCGGGTAACAGTGGTTCTCTTCGGACACAGAGGCCCGGGCACTGTCTCCGAGGTTAAACATATCGAATCGGACGCAAGGAATACCCTGCAGTGCCGCGGCCCGGCAAAACTCGGTGTAAGTCCGGTTGGGTCCAACATGATGCACCGACCCGGAATTGATCAACACCAATACCGAGGCGCCAGGCTGTTCATTGACTGGCTGGGTAATCAGACAGAACTGACCGAACTCATCGGTACCTGTGGTCTCTGAGAAACGCCCGTCGCTCCAGTTAGGCTGCGCGACGCTCAGGCGTTCGCAATGAGGCTGATTGGCTGGGGCTGATACAGGCGGAACCACAGCCCCGGCAATCTGCGTTAACAAGTCGTCGGGTATTTCGGTGTATTGCGGCTCGGCCATCATGGCCGCATAGCCCTGATATGGCTGGCAGACGGCATCCACCTGCGCCAGGATGGACAGCAGGGGTTTGGCGGGCTGCTCGCTGAAACACAAAACCCGCCCGGCTAGCTGCAAGTCTGGCGCCGTAATCGCCAGGGCACTGAGTGCCGCCAGGGTCGCTTCGGTATAGATAAACCCGCCAGATTCAATAAATTCGCTTTGGCTTTGAACCTCTGAAAAACGAGACGCCGCCGTCAGCTCTCGCACCAGCCGCTTGCCGCTGACCACCGGTTCGATGAGCACCAGGTCGTCGCCGCTTTGCAGTGCCTGGGCAGCCAGGGTCGCCCCCAGGCGCAGGCCAATGAGCGTGCAGGGCAGATCGGGCCGTTGGCGCTTCAGGTCATCCCTTAGGGCGCCAATGGCCCCAATCCAGCGCGGCACCAGGTCTGGTGTGGTCAGGTCCGATCCGGCATTGCCCGTTCCCGGGTAGTCGAGTCTGGCAACGCAGCAGCCAGCCTGCGCCAACTGGTCCGCCAGGAATTTCAGCGTACGGTGGCTGTGCACGTATTCGTAGCCTATCGGGGGGCATAGAACCACGAGTTGTGTGACAGGCTGTTCAGCTGGCTGGTGCAACCAGTAAAACGTTGGGTCGTTGTTCTGCGACAGCCAACCCGCCTGGCGGTGAATAGCCGCTTTGGTGTCCGGATTGCTGGCAGGCGTTGCAGTCATCGATTCAGTCAGCGTGGTCATGGCCGTTCGACCTCCGCAGCCAGGCGTATCTTGCTGGCAAGATTCAGAGCACTGAGGTGACCCCGCAGCCGGGTTTGGTCCGGCGAGTCGGGCACCAGCCTGATTCTCTGAGGCGCGCCGGGCAGCAGGTGTACGCCCTGCCGTTCTGCCTGCCAGCCGGTCAGGGTGAATTCGGCAAAAAACACAAAACGCTGGGCGCTCAGGGTAAGCCAGACGTCAGCGCCCTGGCGTTCGATCTCGCAGGTGAGGCCCAGGGTGTCTCTGTCGTACTCCACCGGTAAATCCAGCCCCGTCGGGAAATGGCAGTGCTGACTGAGCAAGGCGTTGTTCCCATCGCGCAGCGAGACCGCAATGACATCCCATGGCTCGGCGCCGAACTGGTAGCTTGCGGTGGTGTCCTGAAAGCCATCGAGCACAACATCCAGAGACGTCAGGCTATCGCTATGAGCGGCCAGAGTCAGTGGTTGTTGGTGATCCAGCCGGTTGCCCCGACGGGTGTTTAACAGCATTACGTTCAGTCGCGCGTCTACCGGGGTGGGCCCCTCGTTGATGCACGACAGACTGTGACCATTGAGCCCGCGAGGCACCAGACTGACTTGCACGCTTTGCCAGGCCGAGGCGACACCGTGTAGGGCTGGCTTGGCGCCGCCATCACTGTCGAACAACCCCCAGCCTGCGCCGGGAACGAGGTCGTTGAGCCACCAGGTTAACGCCCCCTGGCACGGGCTCGCGCTGCTGCGCCACAGACGAAAGGCCTGGCTCAGCAGATAGCCGGTTAGCAGGCGGCTGCGCTGGGCATAGCCAGCCGGGTCAACCGAACGCAACCGCACCGGGTCGGTGTGAAAATACTGTTGCAGGTAGTGATCGCGGATGTCTTCAAAATCCCAGCCGCAGCCGGCATCCCGTGGCACGCCTGCTTTCCAGGCCGGGGTGTGGGTCAGTGGCGCAGGCGCACCGAAGTGTCGGGCGATAAAGGCGTCGTCGGGCAGGTGAGAATGGCCCAGACATTCGGGTGTAAACAGCACCTGGCTCAGTTGCAGGTCCTGCTCGTCGCGACGGTAGGCGCCCAACCCGAAATAGTGGGCCAGGCCGGTATCGGTATGAAACGGCAGGGCACCGTCGCAAGGGGTAGAAGGCCAGTAGGGCCAATCGGGGTTGGCCTCGCGCAGCAGGGCGGGTAGGTGTTCGGCAAACCAGGGGTTGCGCCAGCGGTCGCGAGGCTGCCCCAGCATGGCGGCTTGTTGTTCCACTTCGCTGTTGCCGCACCAGGCCACGACCGATGCATACTGGCTCAGCCGGCGGGCTTGCTGGCGAATTTCGGTCGACGCAGACGCCAGCCAATCCGGATCGTCATGGGGGTAATCCATGTTGGCGAAAGCAGCATCCTGCCAAACCAGCAACCCCAGTTCATCGCACAGCTCATAGAAAGCGTCGGCTTCATACTGCATGGTGCCGCCAATGCGCACCATATTCAGGCCTGCGTCCCGGGCTGCAGTGAGTATTTTTCTGGCTTTGCCAGCATCGAACTCGTAGCCGGCCAGGTTGCTGTGTGACCAGCAGGCGCCGCGCATGAACAGCGAGCGCTGGTTGATCTGAAACGCCAGAGTCTGGTCGTTTCGGGTCACGTCGATGGCCCGGAACCCCAGCAGAACCGTCTTTTCTGCCAGACATTCCTCGCCCTGCCACACGGCCAGGGTGAACCGATGGCGGTGCGGGGTTCCCTGGCTGTGTACCTGCCACAAAGGCAGGTCACCGAAAGAGCGGGTTTCATCGGTACCCGATAAGGCGATTGACGGCGCATCGCTCAATTGAAGCGTGAGGCGTGTGTCGCTCAGGTCGGGTGGGGTATTTTCCGGCGGGCGAATCAGCACCTGGCAGTCGCTGCCCTGCACGACCGGGCACAGCGACCATTGGTCGAGCCAGGTGTGTGCATTGCTGCGGCAAACCATCGGTTCGCACGGGCCGATGGCCCACAAAGACCCTGACCAGGCAGTGTGGCCGAGCAATGAGGTTCGGTACCAGCGAAGGTTATTGTTGACCAGTCCGGTTTTCCACTGAGGCCGTGGCTTGCGCTCGTTTACTGCCCGGGCCAGCGAGCGGAAACGCAGCGTCAGTTGCCTGGCGGAAGCGGGCAAGGCGACGTAGTCGGTGATGAATGCATTGTGCCCGGACAGAGCCGGTTGGTCGTCGATCCAGAGGTCATACAGCGTAGCCAGACCGGCCAGCGTTATCACGGCGTGTGCGGGCCGTTCCTCTGGCAAGGCTAACCGATACCACCAGTCCCGTTCACCGGGTTGGGCAACGGCGAGCCGGGGCAGGTGATCCAGCACACCGTCGTTCAACAGGGCGTTGACCGACCGTGCCGCAGGAATGGGGTACCAGTCGGTCGCCCCGGGTTCGTCACCGGGTACGGTGCTGGCCAGCTGCCAACCGTTGCAGTCGCTGATGGATACAACCGTCATGACATCAAGCCCGTATCTGTGTGCGGACGTCATCAATCGCCCGTTGCCAGTCGCCTGCCATCTGCTCCATGGCGGTCAAATCCAGTGGCTTATCACGGGCGATGGCACGCGCGAGCTGAAATTGCAGGGTTTTTGCCTGTTGGCTGATGCGCCCAAAGGCCGCCGCAGCGTTTTCAAACGGTAAATCGGTTCGTTCGTTCAGCCAGTTCAGGTAGGTTTCAGCCAATGCATAACAGGCCCCGAATTGCCGTAAGGTCGCAAAGGAGTAGAGATGAAAGTGGCCTATGCCAGCGGCTTTCAGCGCTGGTAACTCGCGGCTGAAGGCCTCTATGAAAAGGCTGAATGGGTTGTGTGTTGGTATTAAATCGCACTGGTTGCGCAGTGACGCCAGTGAACGCTGAGTCAGGGTTGTGGCATCGAGTGTTGCCGGTGTGTGATGGCGTTTAATGTACTCGACGTAGGGTGGCAACATGCGTTCATGAACCTGGCCGCCGGTCTGAAATATCTGGTCGAAATCATCGCCACTGACTTGATAATACGACTGGCCATGAAAGTACCCCAGGGTGCGCTCAGCCACGGAAATGGCATTGACGGATACCGTCGATTTAACGTGTTCGGCGTGATAGGTGGTGCCCTGCGTGTCGGGCAGGTAGCACGAATCCAGTTCCACCAACACCGGTCGTCCATCCGCAACGTGCCGTTCAACGTGTTCGACCAGGGAGTGCCAGGGGTTCATCTCCTGAATTTCAAACCCGTAGAGTTGCCATAAATCGGCCGGTGGGTATTTGAAAAACGTCCACTGGTCGACTTCAAAATCGATGGCCAGGGTAAATGCGAGGCCAGCTACCGGGTCGAAACCCAGGGCGTGTATTTGTTCGATCAGAACATCGACGTAGCAGTTGGTCTCCGACCACACCCGGTCCTCACCGTGTAGGGCGTGACGCTGATAAGTGCTTGGGTCCAGTGACAGTATCTGTTTCATAGGCAGCGCTGGCCGGTGCTGAATCAGCCCGGCCACTCCTTGCGATTCGGGTGTTAGCTTTCCTTAACGACCACCTGCATGGTGGCGTTGTGTCCACGAATTCGGTCGTTGTTGACCATCAGTGCAGCGCCGTGGGCATCGCGCAGTTCGCGGCACAGGCTGTATTTGCCATCGTTGCGATAGCCACCGATACCGACGATCTGCAGCGCTTTGCTAACCACATCCACCACCATTTCCGAACAGCGTGTTTTCACGTTGTTCACCTGAATGGCGAAACCGTATTTTTCAGCCTGAAACAGATTATTGCTGTCGAGCATGGCCTGGTAAGCCTGCATGGCGCCGGCCAATCCACCTTTCATGCTGAACAACACTTCATCCAGTTCGGCCAGCCGCAGCGCCGTGACCTGGGGCAGTTCATCGCTGCGGCGCATCATGTCGCGCACGGCAAGCCGGGCTTTGTTCGTGGCGCCCTGTGCCATACCCGTCCAGAGTGAACCCCAGGTCAGGTGAGACACCGGGTGCATGGTGTGCGCTAACACCACAGAAAACGGGGTCGGCAGAATCTGGTCTTTGTGACCCTGAGCCTCCAGGGTGAACCCGGCGCTGCAGGTGCCGCGAAAACCCAGCGTATCCCAGCCGGTCAGCGGCGTCAGTTTGGTTTTGGCGGTGTCGACCAGTACCTGGGTCTGATCACTGGCAGGCGCCTCTTTATGGCTGCGACAGGTGACGAGAATGGCATCGGAATGCTGGGCGTAGGAAATGACCGGGGCTTGTTTGGTGAGTGTGAACTGGTCACCCTCGACTTCAACATGGCAAATGCTCGAACGCAGATCACCGCCAACCCCCATTTCTGTTGTTGCCGAAGCCAGCAACAACTGCTCTTCACACATCCTGCGCAGATAACCGCTGAAATACGTGGATTCCTGACCGTGATGAACAAGGCACGCGACCTGAATCTGGTGCATGGCGTAGATCATTGCGGTAGATGAACAATAGTGGCCAAGTATGCGGCACAATTCCGAGACTTCGGTGAGGCTCAGGCCATCGCCACCGAAGTTTGCGGGCACGTAGCTGGATAACAAACGCTCACTGCGCAGTGCGGCAAAGGCCTCGTGGGGAAATCGGGCTTGTTGGTCTACGTCGTTGGCGTGAGCGGCAACAATGCTCTGGCCCAGTTCATGGACAGTGGCTTTGATTTGGGCGAAGGTTCTAAGTGCGTGTGCTTCCATGCGTGTTCTCCTGTTTTTGCTAAAAGAGCGGAGACGTGATCTGCCAATTACAGCTGGCTAGGCGCTCAGCTCTTCAACGGCGTCGTTTAACGCGGCAATGCTTTCAAAGGTTTGACGGGAAAGACGGTTATCGTCGAATTCAATGTCGAATTCGTCTTCGAGGGAGAGCATCAGATTGACGGTGGTCAGTGACGTCAGACCTACCGAGTAGAGGTCGTCGGAATCCTGAATGTCGGTGATGTCTTTCGACAACTTGACGGACTTTGCAACTATGCTTCGAATCCTTTCCTGATACACGGTGTTAACTCCCTGATTGTTCTTTAATGAGTATATTCGGTTTTAAGGTAAATGCCACGCGATGGTGGGGTTAAAAAACGTAACGTTGTTCTTTGAACCGCTCCAGCCAACTGCAGTACTGGCGGAAGTCGTTGAGTTTTTCCGGGAAGGCAAATCGCCTCAGGGCAAAGAGGTTATTTTTTGCATCGGGCCCCAGATCAATATACCCCGCATCGGCTGAGAAAGCTGCTCGTAGGCCAATGTGCTGTGCGATGGCCATTTCCCGGGGGCCGAAATCGACACCGGTACGCCCCGTGGGGTAACAGAAGACGGGAAGCGGGTGCTTGAGCTCCGCTTTTAGCCGGCTCCAGCTGTGGCGGATCTCTCGTTCGGCGTCGGTCAGTGACTGTGCTTGTAATATATTGTGTCTGTGCGAGTGAGGGCCGAATTCGACCCCCTGAGATTCAAGGGCTCTTGCCTGAGACCAGGAGATGGCCCGATAAGCGGGCGGTGGCAGCGGTGGCAGGTCGCAACCCAATTGCTGGCTGATGTCATCAACGTAATCGTCGTGGCCGGTACCATCCTGACCCTTGATGAACGACCGCACCGAACGCAGGCAAGCCCGGCGAGTGTTTTTATTGGTGTTTTCTAACTGCCAAGCCTGGCTTCCAATGTGAAGCTTTTGCCCGCCTTTCATACGCGACATAATCAGGTATTCGAGCTTGTAATCCCACGACCACCATTCATTATCCGGTAAACCCGTGGCAATAAACACGGTAACGGGAACCTGGAACTCCTGAAAAATGGGAATGGCGATTTCAGCCTGATCGTAAAAGCCATCGTCCATGGTGAAAGCTACGGCTCTTGTTGGCAGCGGGGTTCCCTCGCGCAGGTGCTCGATCAGGGTACGTAATGAGATGGGGTGGTAATTCTGTTGGCGCACATAAGCCAGTGCGGCACGCAAGGTATCCGGGTTGTGGCCGCTGACGCCCAGTGGTTTGTCTTGCATGCGGTGCAACATGAACACCGGCAGACACTGGTTGCGCAAACCACCCATGAGGCGATTCATCGGTGCGCTGGTCAGCGCTTGAATAAGCGTGCTTTTGACGGTCATCCGTAACATCTCGTCTGTATGTAGTGCTGTTATCCTTAACAACGCCAACTTTGTCACAGTTTAGCGACTAGCGGAAGAGTTTTCGGTGCTATTCAGTGCGAAACTACTGGTCCGCTCTCGCGTGACAGGTTGGTTTTACAAGCTTGTTTGGTTCAACCACTTTATCGGGAAACACCGTACAAGCGATTGATTTTGATCAACTATTTAGCTGGGTTCCGCAACGCTCCGATGTCTTTTTCAGATCGAAATGAAACAGCGGTCCAGTCTCCAGGCTGATTTGATTTACACAGAAATCAATTTAGCCACACAGCGTTTTATTAAGGCAATTGTTTCACAATGGGCGGACCTATCACCCGGGTTAACCAAACCGGCAAGCGTTGCCACACTGCAATCATCAACCTGAACTTAGGGCTATCGGGCCGGGTAGCTGCTGCGGGTTTGTTCCCGGGGGTGAGCGTGTACCAGTAATGCTGAACCGGTTGTGCGCCCCATTGTTTTTTGAATTGAAACGTAGGGGCATCGCGGGTTGAGCGGCCAAAGTCGAACCATTCATAACCTTGCTCGACCGCCCAGCGTAAAATCTGCCGGTACATCCACATGTTGATGTTCATCGGGTTGGCGCGGCGCAACGTTGAAGCCCAGGGTATTTCGAGCATAGTGCCCTGACCCATCAAAAACCCGCAGGCTACAGGCCGCCGGGCCTGGTACACCACCACCAGCTGTGCGTTGAAGGCCTCGGTTTGCAGCAGGGTGTTGAACCACGCCTTGCTGTATACCGGCGTTCCCAGGTCGCGCATGTTGTGGGCGAATACCCGGTAGAAATCGTCCAGCAGGTCTGCCCTGCCAAAGCGGACTTCCGGTTTGTGTTCTTCGGCTTTATTGGCCTGAGCGCGAACTTTGGCCCCCAGTTGTTGATCCAGCCGCTCATCCGTTGTTGGCAGTGGCAGCAGCATCGAGACCTTTTGTTCATTGCACGCAAAGGGCAGTGACGCTTGGGTGGTTCGAATCTCAATGTGACTGAGCTGGTGTTCGGCCAGCAAGGGGCGTGCTGCGTTGATCAGCGCTATGGCAACGTCACGTGAATTCGCCAGCGGCCCGCCATAATTGAAATAAGGCAACGACGTGGCAAAGCGGCCGAACAACCGGCTGCACTGAATGATTAAGGGTAAGGCACCAACAACGACGTTGTTGCTGACGGCCACCAGCACCGGCCCCCGGTGGCCCATAGCCTCTTGTATGGCCCGGCCCAATGCCGGGTGGTGATACTGGCTGCGCTGGGGTTGGCGCTGGCACCAGTCGACCCAGCGTGGATCTTCCCAATCGGTGATGGTGATGTCGCCATCAAACGCCTGAGGGGTCTGCGACACCCAGGGCTGAAACTGGGCTATGGATTCGGTTCCCGGTGGCTCGGTCAGAGCACTCAATTGTGCCACCAGTGCCTGACGCTGAGCTTTCAGGTCAGTCTCCAGTAGGCCGAGGGTTTGGCTGGCAAGGGCCATGGTTACTTTGAGTGCTTCGCGGGTTTCATCGGTGGCTTCACGAAACTGGCGGGCAATGGCTTTTTTTTCGGTGAGCTTTTGCTTCAGTTCTGGCTGGCGCCGACGCAGAGCATCGGCTTTAGCCAGCAGGTCGGCTTTGCAGGCTTCACTCGGGGCGTGCGCCGGGTAAGGCAGGTCCGACAGAAAGGCAGCCAGCTGCTCTGGCCGTTTTAGAGCGTCGTTCACATCCATGTCTAATCCAGTCGGTCTTGTTGAGGTCCATTTACACGACTTTGAAATGCCGTGATACTGCGCAGTGTAATGGATCGACTCGACAAACCAAAGGAAGGTTACATGGCTGTGTCCTATCAATGGTCGGCTACCCGGTCACGATCGGGTTTTCTGACCCAACGCGGGTTACCGCTGTTTCTGTGCCTGTTCGCAGCCGGCCTGTTTTTGGCGCTGGCACCCGACACCATGAGTGCCCTGCACGATCGCTGGACAGAGTTGAATGGCACCTATTCCCACGGGTACCTCTGGGTTCCCGTGTGTCTGGGGTTAGTGGTGTATCGGCTCGCGACCGGTTTTTACCCGGTCAGGCCACGCCTGATGGGTGTGTTATTCGTTGGGTTCAGCGCAGCCATTTGGCTGGCGGGTTTTGTGATTCAGCTCGGCTTGCTGCAACAGCTGGCGTTACCGGCATTGTTGGGCAGCCTTATCGTAGCCGGGTTTGGCTGGCCTGCCTTGCGATTGACGCTGGCACCGTTGCTGGGTTTGTACCTCGCCATTCCCATTTGGGATATTTTCACCGTTCCGCTGCAAAACCTGACGACAGTGGTTAGCACCTTCGCCATCGCGCAATGGTCGATTCCCGCCTACATCGATGGTTATTTCATTCATTTGCCCTATGGGATAGTTGAAGTAGCAGGCGGTTGCTCGGGGCTTAATTACAGCCTGGTAGCCATCGTACTGGCGCTGGCCTACGGACAGCAGCGGCAGCTTTCCACCCCCATGACATTGCTGGCCGTGCTGGTGTTGTTGTTGCTCAGCATGGTGGGTAACTGGGTGCGGGTGAGCGCCCTGATTTTGATCGCGTATTACAGTGAAATGACCAGTTCGCTGGTGACTGAGCATGGCCTGTTCGGCTGGGCCATCTTTTGCGTGTTTTACGTCGGTTTTCTGGTTTGGGCACACCGGTTGAAGCCCTATCAGCCAAAGGCAAGCAGCGCTGCTCAATTCAAGGCCACTGCCAGTCATCAGACGGCGCCGGTTTCTCCGGTAGTTCAGCTTGTTCTGGGCGCGGCGACTGTTGTTATTGCCATAGGTACGCCCTGGTTGGCGCAGCAGCGCGTGCAGAGCAACTGGCAAATGCCCGAGTCCTGGTCTGCGTTGGCTGCCCCGGGCGCACCCGTCTGGCAACCTGGGTTTCACCATTATGATCTGCAGTTTACTCACCAAATTGAACACGCTGGCATTGAGTTGACACTGGGGCAGAGAGTGTACCTGGAGCAGACTCAGGGCAAGGAACTGGTCGGCTATGGGAACCGGATTGCCCCGGCTACAGACATAGTGCAGCGCGACACCCGGGAACTGGACAGTGGCCGCACGGTTCAGGTTCTTGAATTGAATGCCAGCGGTACCCGACGTTTGGTTATCTGGACCTATCAACTGGGCGAGGCAACGGCAGTGACTGACGTCTCAGCGAAACTCCGGCAGTTGCAGGAATGGCTGCGGGGTCGATCGGTGACGGCGCTGTTTTACGTGCAAACGCCCTGCACGCGTTCTGGTTGCGAGGCCGAAAGAGCAGCGCTTGGCGAGAACCTGGCGGTGGTGGATGCCTGGCTCGACCAGCGCAGCCTTTACGCTCCACCCTCCCGCCAGAACGCCCCCTGAACCATTAACCCAGGCCCGACAGCCGGGCCCGGAGCTGCCGGGTGGTTCTTGAGTTGCCTTCATGAACACCAATGCGGTTCAACTGGTGCAAGTCGAGCGAGCTGACCCGGTTCAGCCCGTTTTTTGTGGTTACGGCCGCCTGGTAGTGTTCGCGTACCAGGGTCAGGCTGGCTTCGTCGTAGTCCCCATTGGGGAAACAAAACAACGGCACTTCATGGCCCAACTGCTGTTCGAGACGCTGCCGGCTATCGACGATTTCTGCGTGCCGTTGCTCTGGCGAATTGGCGTGGTTCAGGCGCCGGTGAGTGCAGGTGTGAGACCCTACGGCAAACACACCGCTGGCATCCAGTTCCTGAAGCGCTGGCCAGGGCATCAGATCGGGCGTGGTGCCTTGTGCTGACCCGGTTGCATCGCCCAGGCTGTTTAGCGCGGCATTCAGCGTGTCTTCACTGTGTTGTTTTAAGGTTTGAATGCAGGCCGATACGGCCTCACGTGAGTAGGGTTGGCCCAACAGTTGCGCGGCTGGCGCCAATACCGGGTGTTGGTGCAGCAACGGCGACTGACGCAGTACCAGATCTGCGATGCGGTTTGGCCAGAACGGAGCCGCCTGGCCAACTCGATCGGCCACCGCAAAAATAGACGCGACCAGCCCTTGTTGTTTCAATTCAGGGTAGGCGTATTGGTAGTTATCGAGCCAGCCGTCATCGAAGGTGATGGCACAGGCTTTTTCCGGCATTGCCTCGCCGGCCTCGAAACGCTGAACCCAATCGCCCAGGGCCACGACGGGCATCCAGCGTTGTATTTCTTGTAAGTGCATGCGAAAAGTTTCCGGCGTGACCACCATACCGGGTTCTTCCGTTTCGCAACGCGGATCGTCCGCGGGCAGTACCCGGTGGTACATCAGCACCCACAACGTAGGCTCCGCAGCGCGTTTGCGGTGCGCGCCGCGCCAGTCCCGGCTCAGATTCAACGCGGCTTTCAGCGGCCGCTTGATCGATTGTTTCAGGGTATGTGTGAGCGTTGTCATCGCTGAGTCACCGTAATGCTCTAATGTACTGTTTTATTTCATGCCATGCCGGGGCGAGATCGCCCCAGCGATTGACTTCATGGCGCTGCTGGCGAAACCGGGGTGTTAAAAACTGGCCGATTCGCTGAAGCCGGGTGCGCCAGCCTTTGGCGCGTTTGAGCACGAGGTACAGACTGTCCAGATCCCCCAGCAACCAGCGTAACCGCTGGCCCACGCGGTAGTTCGACGTTACCGGAATCGGCCAGCCCAGTTCGGCGCACAGCAACTGATACGGAAAATCGACCCCGGCATCAATCGCCAATTGCAACGAGCCCCAAAAGCGAGTGTTCACCTCCATAAGGTAGGGTGTGCCGTCTTCCCCGATGCGGAACTCAACCATGGCGACGCCATGCCAGTTGACCGCCTGTAACAGCGTTTGCGCGTGCGCCTGCAGATCAGCCGGCACCGGGCAGCTTTGACTGAGCACACTGACCCCGCCTTCCGGCGGCTTTTCACGCAGCCGCTGGTGGGCAAAAAACTGCACCGGCTTGCCGCGGTTGAACAGGGCAAACACACCGGCACCGGTGCCGGGTATAAACGCCTGCAGCATGAAAGGGTGTTCGTTCAGATAGGCGTTCTGTTGAAAAATACGCGTCAGGTCTTCGGGGGTGCGCGCAATTCGAACTGTGGTTGCCAGCCATTGTTTTCCATCGAACAGGCGCGATAGCGCAGGTTTCACCACCACCGGGTATGACACGGCCTGCACATCTACCTGATGTGCACCTTCAAAATGCTGGCTGCGTGGCACTGGAACACCTGACCGCTCAGCCAGGGCCACCAGATGGGATTTATTAGCAAGCTGCAAAACCGTCGACAATGGAGAAAACGGCAACCTGAGGCCGGGCACGCTTTCCTGAAACTGCAGCAACAGTTGGCTGGTCACCTCGGTAACCGGCATTACCAGCCGGCAGGGCTCCGTTTCCAAAAAACGCGTTAGCCAGGCCACAAAGTGCATGGGCTCATGCTCAGCAGAAGGGCACTGGATGTATAAGTCGCTGAAGCGGGACTGCCCGGCAAGCGCAGTTGGTGTGGAATCACAGGTAATTATACGCAGGCCGGGATGACGACCCAGGCTACGAACAACGGCGAGCGCACTGCGTTGATTGGCGTCTGGAACCAGAACGCTGATCGATGTCGAATCCATTCGAGGCTTTCCAATAATGACTGCTTGGAGTTAAGCCCCGAGAGTGTACAAAATGCTTTTTACCTTGAACAGCACTAGCCGGGAGTAGTTGCAAGGTTTAGAATGCTATTCATCAACTGGCTCAAAGGAAATGACCAGCGTGCGCGCCACTACTCCTACTGTATTGCATACCATCGACACCACCGGCCCGGGTGGCGCAGAGACCGTTTTTCTGGATATTGCCGAGCATTTGCAAATGCCCGGTCACCAGACGTTAGCCCTGATTAAAGGCCCAGGCTGGGTTCAAGACCAGCTCGATGCGCGCCACATCCCCTATCGAATGCTCAAACCTCATGGTTTTTTAAGCCTGCCTTACTACTGGCAAGTTTACCGGTTGATAAGAACACACCGGGTTCATCTGGTGTACGCCCACCTACTAGGCTCGGCGTTAACCTTTTCCCTGTTTGGACTGTTGGCTCGTTTACCGGCTATTGGCGTACTTCACGGCCAGGTCGATGTGAACCCAAATGAGCGTTTCGTGCCCGTTAAGCGCTGGTTGATGAAGCATGGCCTGCGCAAGGTGGTAGCCGTGAGCCAGCGACTGGCCAACAATATGGTCGACCGGGGTGTCTTTACTGAACGCCAGGTAGCGGTTATTCACAACGGCATCGACACAAGTAAGTACCGCAATAAAAAAACAGGTGCATTGAAGGCGTCGCTCAACCTGGATGACGCAGCACTCCTGGTGGGCAGTCTGGGCAATATCAGGCCAGCAAAAGACTACGCCAATCTGTTGAATGCCGCCGCCGATGTGATTCAACAAGAGCCAAGGGCGCATTTTGTTATTGCCGGGCACCAGAAAGAACCGTTGATGTCTGAATTGAGCCAACAAGCGCAAACGCTTGGGGTTCAAAGTCACGTACACTTTATTGGCTTTATTGATTCAACCGCTGACTTTCTCGCAGAGCTCGACGTATTTGCTTTGTCTTCATCCAGTGAGGGGTTTTCCATTGCAACCATAGAGGCTATGGCCAGTGGCATACCCGTTGTAGCTACCCTATGTGGTGGACCAGAGGAAATTATTCGATTGAATGTGGATGGTGCTTTGGTGCCTGTTAGTAAGCCAGAGATGCTTGCCCAGGCGATACTGAAGGTTATGCAGTCGCCCTTGGTAGCAGGGCAACTTTATTCAAGCGCCATGGCTAGAGTGGAAGCAAATTTCAGCCTTGATGCAATGTTAAAGAAATACAGAGAGATTGGCGACCCATTCTGCAGGCAGGAGGCCGCGCAGGTAAATTACAAACAAGACAACCTTCAAGTGAGCGGAGAAATGACCAAAAAGGAAGTGCGATGACCACGGCTGGCAGTTTGCCTGTACCCAACAATTGGATTAATGATCGGTATGGCTCAAAGAAGGGCTTTGCTCGACACTCTTACTTTGAATTTAAGCGGCTAATAGGTCAATTTGACCATTTGAAGGTTCAAAGGAAGTGTCAGCCTAATAGAATCGTTTTTGTCTGTGTAGGCAATATTTGTAGAAGTCCAATTGCTGAAATAGTTGCGAAGTCAGTAGGGTTGGAATCTACTTCTTATGGCTTGAATACTTCGGGGGGAGATTCTGCTGATTGTCGAGCCATAAATTTTGCTTCCATTACCGGTTTTGATTTAACTAATCACGCAACAAGACCAATTGAGCATTACAAGCATATTGAAGGTGATCTGATTGTTGGAATGGAACCGAAGCATATTCTGCCATTACGCGAGAAATATTGTAACGCAAAAATAACCTTGCTCGGTCTCTACAGTGATCGTCCTAGCGCCTATATCCATGATCCATATAACACAAATAAAACCTTTTTTAGCTATTGCGAAACGATCGTTGTATCGGCAACTATGTCGTTAATCGAACATGTCAGGTAATTCAGAAAGCAGAAAAAAAGCTAAAGTAGATGACTTCTACTTTCTAAAAATTGGACCGTTGTGGAAGCATTTTTGGAGCGATCACCCTGCGTTCTGGTTCCTCTGTGGGTATCTTTTTTTCGAGTACTTTCGTCCACAATCAATATACCCAGCCATCAATATACTACCTTGGACACAAATCTTGCTAATGGGAGCTATCGTACTTAGTGTATTTGACAAAAAGTCAAAATTCAAAATATCAGTAGTTCATGTTTGCATCTTCCTTCTGAGCTGTCAGTTTTTATTTGGATATTTTTCTGCAGACTATCCAGAATGGTCGATTGAGTATAGAGAGTTCTTTATACAGTGGGTAGTGATTTTCATTGCGATAACTTACATAACGACAACTCGCGAACGGTTCTACATACTATTGTTGGTTTTCTACTTATGTTCACTAAAGCTTGCGTATGGCACGGCACTTATCTGGGTAAAGCGAGGATTTTCATTTTCAAGTTTTGGGATCATGGGACCTCCAGGTTACTTTCAAAATTCCGGGGAGTTGGCTATTCAAATGCTAGTGTTCTTTGGGCTTTCATATTATTTGATGAAAGGCTTCTTTGGCTTGTCAAACAAGTGGGAAAGATTGATTTTAATTGTAGGCCTACTAGCTCCAGTGATGACGATACTGGGAGCTAGTAGTCGAGGTTCACAGCTTGCTTTAGTAGCTTTGATAATATGGTTGGTTCGCTTTCGAATATTCAAAATAAAGTACTTAATCTCTCTTGCAATGATATCGGCGCTAATTGTGATTTTGTTACCAGAGGAGCAACTAAATCGATTTGACTCAATGGGTGAGGATAGAACTTCGGAGCAGAGAATATTGTATTGGACTAGAGGTATTGAAATGATATTGGATCACCCATTCACAGGGGTTGGCTACTACAATTACATTCCATACTTTACTGAACATTATCCGGACGATATACTTTTCACGAACCTCCAGGGCGAAAGAATTGCTGAACTACCACATAATATCCTGATACAAATTGGTACCGATGGAGGCATCCCGGCGCTTATATATTACATAATAATAGTTGGATATTGTGTATTTCCAAAAACTAAATTGGATCAACCTTTTTCAGACATAGATAGAGGGCTTTGCTTAGGAGTATTGGGTTTCTTTATTGCGGGCCAATTTGTCACTGTCGGATACTATCCATTTCTATGGGTATCTGCGGCGTTGTTGGTTTCATTGCGAAGAGTAGGCTTAGCAAATCAAACGGTAAGCAAGTAAAGGTAAAAAGTCAGAAGTTTGTTTAGTAAAACATCCCTGTCTCGAAACTGGTGCTAGTTCCTAGTTCTTACTTAATACCTAATACTGAATAGTGACATTATTTAAGACAGGGGCGTAGGATAGATTCGGGCCACCTGTTGTTTCTCCATGACTTGTATTGACCTTTATTTCAAAATTGTCTACGCAGAAAGATGTTTCAGTGTCGAATCCGCCATTAACCCATCCCATCAAGTAACCCTGATCAATAAAGTTTCCTCGGTTAGCGTAGTTAATTTGATTGCTCAAATCTGTTGAAGAGTCTGTTTTAGCATCGGGATGATGGGTTCCATTGATAAATACACCGTCTTTTGAAATTTCGAATTTTCCATAGTCACCCTGTTCAGTTGCAAGCTCCAGAAAGACGTGGACTCGCTGCCACCTTCCAGAATTATTAGTATACATGTGGGGCCGTAAACGATTTAATGAATGGCCGTAATTATTTCCATCTTCTCCAATATATACAGAGGGAGTCGCGCCTCCATCTGTTGGCCAGCTTTCGCTAGAAACAGAAATATTCGCGTTAAACTTGCCATAAGTACCAGACCAAAGCACAAAATTCTTATGATTGCGAGGAGATCTAATGTAATCAGTCGGCACAAATAAATCGTAGCTCATCTCAAGCTGAACAGCGTCTACCGGTAGCTTAAATCTTTTCTCAGACCAACTATTGCCTGCATCAGGTTTGTCAGCCTGGTAGTTGAAAACAAGGGACTTTCCATTAGAGTTGTCACCAGGGCAGGTAACCCCAAAGTCCGTATATGCCTCGCTACCCCAGAACGACCTGTCTTCAGTAGATTCGAAATCATCTTGAAATATCCAGTCAGGATTGATTAAAGAGGTCTCCGCATACGCGAGCGAGCTAATTGTGAAAAAAAGTGATGATACTAATAGATGCTGTTTCATGATTTCACCAAGATTGATTGACCTAACTATAGTACACTAGCTAGTACAATTGAAAGCGTGATGGCTTAGCCATTTTATCTATTAATTACAATTTTCAATTGATGGCTCGCTTGGTCAATTAAATCCGTCAAAAATACGGCACTAGGTCGGGAAGATGAAGCACTTTATGTCTAGTGAAATTGACCATTGTGCGTCTAATGCAGGCTCTGTGCCTCGACTAAGACAAATCTAGTAGTATAATAGCGGTAGCGTAAGAGTAAGTTAGCATTAGATACATAACTTAACAGTTGAGTTGCTAGTTGATTAAAAGGGATAGTATGGACAGGGTAAGAGTTCTATGGATAGGGCATTTTGCACCATATCCACCTAAAGGTGGTGCAATGCAAAGATCTTTCAACATGCTAAAAGAAATGGCAGGGTTTGCAGATATTGATCTGGTAACGTTAATGCCGCGATCTAAGGTAAGAGCTTATTACCCAGACTTCCAGACTGGCCAAAAAGAGATTTCTGAATCATTAAGTAAATATGTTAGAAAATTTGTCACAATTTCTCATGGACTTAATGCAAGAAAGCTAAACAAGTATTTCCTGGGCTTCAAATCATTGTTTAGTCAAGTTCCTTATGATGTGCTCGCACTAAGGTCTAGTAAATTCGAGCAAGCAGTGCAGGAGGCTTTAGAGAGTAATGAATATGATGTAGTGTACATTGACACTATAGGGCTGGCCGCTTATGTAGGAAATGTTAATTCCCCCAAGATAGTAAATCATCATAATATAGAATCTCAGATGCTTGAGAGAAGAGCGAACAATTCCTCTGGGATTTTAAAGCTCTATTTTAAGTGGCAATCTAGTAGAACTAGAAGTTGGGAGAAATATTGGTGCAATAGGGTAGAGGTTAATTTAGTTTGTTCAGAACTCGATAGACAAAGATTGAGAACATATGTTAATTGTGAGATAGAAGTCATACCGAATGGAGTTGACATTGAGTATTTTAAACGCTCAAAGGATTACTCTGATTCAGAAGTTACGGGTTGTATTTTTGCAGGTGGACTTGAGTGGTATCCCAATGCTAAAGCCGTTGATTTCATCGTTAATGAGTTAGAGCCGGTGTACGATCTATCGATTACGAAAGGTCCGGTTGTTATCTGCGGAAAAGGCTGGCACAAAGGGCTGGCAGATGTATCTAAAAGAGCTAATAAAATATTTGCTGCGGGCTTTGTTGATGATATTAGAATGCCTATGGAGAAAGCGGCGATATATGTTTGTCCTATAGATGACGGAGGTGGTACTAAGTTGAAGGTACTAGATGCTTTGGCAATGGGCATTCCATTGATAGCTCACCCTATAGCATGCGAAGGTATTAACGTAAAAGAAGGAGATACTGTTGTTTTTGCACGCACGGCTAATGAGTACGTTAAAGAGATTGAAGCGCTTATGCGAAGCCCTACTAAGAGAGAGTTAATGTCTCGTGCAGGGATTCGGCTTATTGAAGAAAATTATTCTTATTCTACAATTGGGAAGAAAATCAAATCGGTAATTGATTCTGTAACAGCTGAATGGAGTAAAAACTAGTGTCAGTTGTTGAGCAGATTTTCTATAGGCTTCCTGTCTTTATTCAAGAGGCTCTATTATATGTAATTGGCATGTATGTGTATTTTCAACGAAGATCGGGGGATTACTATCTGTTTCTAAAGGAAGTTGAAGAAAACTCATATTTAGATCATGATCGCATAGATGCAATAAAAAATTCGAACGTAAAAGAAGTTCTTGCATCAGCCAAAGAAGTTCCAGCTTACAGAAAACTTTTCGATTCTTTAGGCGACAATGACAATGATGCTTTAGGCGTGCTAAAAAAATTCCCCGTGCTTGAGAAGAAAACTTTAAAACTTGAGGGTAGAAAGTACATAAGTGATAAAAATGTAAATTTGAAACTATTAAAATTAAAGACCACAGGGTCGACAGGAACTCCTCTCGAGATATTTTGTACGGCTGAGGCCAGGAAAAGAAACTACGCGTACTTTGATTGGTTTATTCGAATACATGGAGCAACACCGAGAGATAAGTCCATAACTATTGCGGGGCGAAAAATTAGACCAGCAAGCGGAGTTAAACCGCCCTATTGGTTATTAGATCGTTTTAATAGAACTTTGTACATGTCTGCGTATCATATTAACGATTCCAGTTTGAGAGAGTATTGTAAGGCTATAAATGCATACAAACCAATATACATAGATAGCTATCCTTCCGTACTGTATGAAATTTCTAATTTTGCTATTACTAATGGCATTTCACTGCCAACTCCGAAATTCATATGCACATCATCTGAAACGTTGTCCGGGTATCAAAGGCGTGCCATAGAACATGCTTTTGGATGCCCAGTCCGGAATCAATATGGCACAGCAGAAATGTGTGTTTTCGGTTATGAGTGTCAGAATGGTTCAATGCATATTCGTGAAGACTATGGCTTAGCCGAGTTTGTTGATACTGACGAAACTGGTCAAAGCCAAGAAATAATATGTACTGGATTTATAAATCATGCAATGCCATTAATTCGATACAGAATTGGAGATACGGTTAAAGTTATAAGGGAAGATAGATGTGAATGCGGATCTCATTATCCAATAGTCAGGGGTATAGAAGGTAGAGTTGATGATGTTGTTATTTCCAAGAGCGGGAAAAAGTACAGTAGGTTGAGTCCGATACTTAAAGGTTTGCCAATACTAGAGTCACAGTATATTCAGGTTAGTATGAGTCTGATCACATTGAAGGTGATTCCAGAAAGAGAATTCGATGATGGACTCAAGTGTAAGATATTAGCTAAATTAAAAGAATATTTCGTAAATGATTTTGATTTTGAAGTGATTTTTGTAAAAGAGATACCACGAGGAAAGGGCGGTAAATTTAGATCTGTAATAAATTTATGCAAGTAGCTAAGTTTGAATGACAGCATTTGATGTAGTGCGTAGTGCGTAGTGCGTAGTGCTCAAGGCTACTCTATGTCAGTATCGGTTCCCTTTCTTAATTGCAATATGTATTAAAGATGCCTTAGTTTCAAGTAATAAGTGCAATTCATTTGCGCGGTAAGCAAATCTACCTGTCACACCAGAAAAAGTCCGTTCGATGATTTTCCATCTTGTGTAGCTCTTGGTCTAGAATTTAGTCTGTCCATGACAAACTGGATCTCTACGCAGCGGTCAACAGCGCGTTGGAATGAACGGCTACAGTGCTTTTACGATTGGCGGAAGAAAGCGCCGAGCCTACCATCTAGCCTCCCTCTCTTCCCAAATGTACTCATTATACGAAACCGCGTCCTTTGTTTTTGGTCTGTCATATCTAAAATTCCTCCCAATTTTTTTACCTTTTAGTGGACCTATTTATTGCTGTCCATGCGTACTCAATTTCTTTCTTTTCAATTGAGATTAATATTACAAAAAAGCTACTAACTATTGCCAATAGTATACTCAACATGACCGGCAGTGCACTAAAATCATCGGGAATAATCGATTGGGATATTAGAGAACTAGCGATGAGAATTAGTGTAGTGAATATAAGGGGGCGCTGTGAAACCTGTAAGTCGTATAGTTTCTTCCCGGCGTGCAAAGCGTATGAATATTGGATTAATGATCCCAGTGCAAAACCTGCAGCAGCACCTGTGAAGCCAAACGCAGGGATAAGCACTAAATAGAGTATGGTAATGCACAATGCAGTAACGATATTGTTTTTCGTGATCTCAATAGTTCTATTGGTATGCATAAAGCTAAAGTTGTTAAAGATAGTTAAGCTTTGAAATATGCTAGCTAATACCAGGAAGGGTACGGCCTTTGTTGCGGGATGAAAAAGTGGGTCAGACATAATATCTATTGCTAATTGAGAGAAGACAATGACACCAATACCCGATATCATCATCAACGCTAGTATCATGCGAAATGCAGTTGAATAGGCTTGATACGGACTTGAATCTTTTGCAATGGCAAAGCGTTCTGTTTGCCAATACTGCGAAAAAGGGCTCCATACAAGGACTGAAACTATCATACCAAATTTTGCAGCCAGCTCATAAAGGCCCACATCATCTAGATTCGAAAATATCCTGATAAAATATCTGTTAGATGACCCTATATACAGGCCTATAAAACCAGAGATCCAAAGCGGCCAGCTGAATATGAGTAGGTTTCTTATTGCCTTGGTGTCAATCCTGAACCCTACTTTATAGAGTGTATACGCTATTAGTAGTGTTGATATTGCTACAGATGAGATCAGGCTGCTTAGTGCTAAACCCATTAGTCCCCAATCTAAGATTACGATAGTGATAATATTCAAGCTTAGTTGCATTGCTAGTTTCAGCATGCTGAAGTTGAAGAATACCCAGGGTTTTTTGATGATGCGAAGGTATGTTAAGCCATATTGTTCAAGGGCATGCGTTAGTATGAGCGCAGAGAAAATGATGATATAGATGCTGTATTCTTGTTCTCCGAATACCAATATAGAAAGTGGATTTGCGAAGAAAGCCATTATCATGCAAGCGATACCACTGAAAAATAATGTTACAAGCAAAGCGGTTGTAACAACAGCGTTCTTTCGTTGGCGTTCTTCTTCCTTATGGTAAAATTTTGGGACAGCCTGAAACATATGTCCGCCCAATAGTATTTCAAACAGGCTTACCATGAAGATTAATAGGCCGATAACACCATAGTCGGCAGGCGTTAGATAATTGGTATAGATTGGCAGCATTATAAAACCAACAAGCTGCCTGGATATGTTACCTACGGCATAGATGGTTGAGTGCTTCACCATTTGTTGAGCTTGGCTCAAAGCGAATACTCCGGCTGGGCTTCTAGGGTTTCGAACACTTTTATAATCCCCCTGGCTTGGGCCTTTCTTGAAAACTCATCCTGTACGCGGCTTCGACCATTTGCCCCCATTACGGTTAACAGGGGATTGTCGTTGAGCAGTGAGTGCAGGGATTCGGCAGCTGAAACAGGGTCGCTCACAGGGAACTTTATGCCAGTCTCTTTTGTAACTGCCTCGTTCAAACCTGGGAGGTCAGACACTACCAGTGGCAGTTCTGTTGCTGCCATCTCCAATGAAGACATTGGGAATGAATCCCACTCGGTAGATGCGATCATGCCCACAGAGCAGCTTTTAAGGAGGTCTGCCACATCGCTTCTATAACCGCCAAATGTGATATGCTGATTAACCTCTGGGTCCTGAAGAAACTCATTGAACCCTTCTTTTTCGCCGGGCCGGTTGCCAAGAATCAGGAACTGGACGTCTTTGTAGTCCATATCCTGGGTTAGTACTTTGGCTGCTTGCAAAATGATATGAACACCTTTTCGGCGTTCCATATGACCGGAAAAGACAACGATTTTCCGGTTTCTGGGTATCTCGAAACACTGGTGGGCGTATTCTTTCCTGGTTGGGTCTGGCGCGTACTTTTCTGTATCTATCCCAGTCTTAACGATCGACGTTTTGGATGCAGGAATGCCACGGCCATTTACAGCGGTATCGCGCATGCCGTCAGATTGGAAGATGTAGTGATCGGGGCCAGAGCGTCGGGCTGACACTTCAAGTCTCTTGAGGATCAACTTAAGGCCGGTATTGATGGAGCTCATGGGAGCCCCCCAATAGGAAACGAAAGTTTTAACACCCCCTCGCCTTAATGCTTGGTATGCGGGCCGTGACACGGGTTGGTCGAACCCCAGTAGGCGAGTGATCTTGTTTTCCCTGATATAGGTTTCTATGGCTTCGAGCTGGGAGGGCTCCGACCATTGGGTGTCTAACTGTATGACATTGGATAGACCGCTGGGAAGTGAAGGTGTCATTCCACCTTCAAGGTTCGCATAGGCATAGTGAACCTTGTCCATTCCATCGACAAAGTGCTTCGCAACCTCAAGAAAAGTATGTTCATGGCTGGATGCCGCATAACCTGGGTTGGATTCACAGTGAAAGAGTACCATCATCCCTGTCACGTTCTGCTAGCCTCCGTAGCGTCTGCAGTGCTGTCGGTGGTCGGTGATTGCGGTGCCAGCCCTGCCAGGATGTTGTAGGGGCGTTCGCTTATAGCTCTGGCTTCAAGCTGAACCTTCCGCGCGGCTGCTTCGAAGTCTGCTCTCGTTGCCAACGCCTCTTCTACCAGCGCACTCAGCCTGGTCTCGACTTCATGAATTGAGGTTACCAAAGGCTTTAGGCCCAGCGCCTCGAATGAGCCGGTAAGTTTCGCCTGGGTGTATTGATCCACATAAATCCCGACTGCTGGTACGCCAATCGACAGTGCAAAGATCAATTGATGGTAGCGCATTGATACAACAAACTGGCTGTCGGCTGTCAGTGCCTTGAGCGTCGATGCAAGCGGGATAGGGTCGACTAGGTGGAATGTACCTTCAGGCCACAAGTGTTGGATGTTGTTCGCCAGTTTAATGTCGCCTTCGGCCCCCCTGGGCGCATGGTGTGGTATGAACACGGTATTTACGTCGTTCGCTGACACAGTGTTTCTCATGGCGGTGGCAACCGCCAGTACGTCCTTGTCTTCCATGTCGCCGAATTTGCGCATCGAAACACAGGCGAATATCTTACTAGAATCGCTGATTTTCTGTGTGTAGTCGCTGTGTTTTTTCTCTAGAAAGCAGGCATCGTCGAGCGCGAAGTGAACAGGTGCTGTTACCTGGGTATGAGAGAAGTTGATATCCCGAACACCAATCCATTTGGCAGAAGGAAGTACCTTATCAATGGCGCGACGGTGGGTTTCGTTGTAAGGCCCTATGGTTTGGCTAACCAGTACGACATCCTTCTTAAAGAAGTTCGCTATTCTCAGTAGCCTTAGCCGGGCTTCAAGTACGCCGGGCCATACACTGGTCATGTTGCCACCACCGCATACAATCACTTTATCGCACTTGATGACTTGATAGATATTGGTGGCGATGGCTTTAAAGTATGACAAAGGTTTTTTCCAGAGCATCTTTCGGAATTCTGCTTCTGGAGTGTGATAGAACGCAAAGGCCTTTATGCCGTAAGTTTCTGGAACCTTGTCAGGGCTAGCACAGCCTAGAATCAGGTTTTCTTTCCCGACCAGCTTTCCAAGGCGCTCTATAGCGACTTCGGCCATGGCTTCATCGCCTACGTGATAGTCTGGCCCTAGCCCCGTGATGTCTGACAGCATAAGAATTTTTGGCATTTTATTGTGCACTCACTAATTGGTTGGCAGGCTTAACTAGCCTGCAGATTTCCAGTTATCGTCGATATCAAGGCTGAACAAAGTTGGGCTCATACTCAGCAAGCAATTTATTGCAGTAAACTCTTAGGGTTTTTTGGGCACAAATGTCCACAGTAAGCTCAAAATTCTTATCTTTCAGGGTGGGTTGGTCGTTGCTTGGTCGCAGATTTAGAATTGCTTTTGCCAGGTCGTTAGCAGATTGAACAATGGGCTGTCTCTCAGTAGCAATACCATTTTGTTCTAGGTGCACTGTATCCGTATTGATCAGAGTGGTTTTCAAGCAAAGGGTTTCCAATGCAACCATTGGCATACCTTCATGATCTGAGCACAGGATGACAGCATCACTTTTTTTAATGATCGCAGGTATATCCGATCGGTGGCCGTGAAACTGAACATTGGGCTCCACGAGATTCAGTAAACTTGCCTGGGTTTTCAGTTCTACTTCCAAGGGGCCATCACCCACTATGTGGAACCGGTAGTTGTTTGATCGGTCCAATACGAGCCTCGCTGCTTCCAAAAACAGATCCACCCGTTTAACCGGTACCAGTCGCCCGATGATGGCAATGTGTATGCAGTCGGGTTCAAACACCAGGTCTGTGCCGGCATTGGCTTTTTCGTTCAGCTCTTCAAGGTCGACGCCATTGGGCACGCAGTAGAGTTTTTGCGCACCGTATTGGCCTTGCAGTTTGTCCATAAGCTCCTGTGATACGACGATCACGCCATCTTGCAGCCAGCGGCCGCAGGCTGTGTCTGCCCAGCGCTGTATGCGTGTTTTCAGGCCGCCGTCGAATTCGCTGGCGCCGTGTACGGTGCGCACGCATCGGGCGCGGAGTGTGGTCAGGTTGGACAGGCTACCGAGAATGTTTTCTTTCTGGCGGTGGGTGTGAATCACCGTTGGGCGAAAGGCTTTTATGGCCTTGCGCAGGCCCTGGAACAGGCGCAAAGCTGACAGACGGGTTTCGTCGAGTACGGTAACGGGGATGTCGATGGCGCGCAGGCGAGTTGCGAGTTCGCCTTCGTTCATTAGAACGGCAGCGACGGTGCAGTCTTTGTTGAGTTGCTTGATGAGGGCGTAGGCCTGGGCTTCGGCGCCTGCCCAAAGGTCCCCTGAAATGATATGCAGGACCCGGATCTTTTCTGTGGATCGGGAAATCGACATGTACTCAACATCCGTGTTGGTTATACTGTGGCACATTATGCATCAGGGAGGGCTGCGTTAAAAGCGCCTTTCCGGGTCTTTGTGTTTGATCGTATTCACCCTGGTCCAAGGAGCTGACCATGTTACCTGTCTTGTTTTGGATTCTGGCGCTTTGCGCCGTGTACAGCTACTTCCTTTACCCTTTGGCCCTGCTGCTGTTGCGGAACCTTATCCGCCCCGACACGATTAAGGCGCCAGCCACTCACGCCTCAGAGCCGCCCTTTCTCAGCCTGATTGTTACGGTCTACAACGAAAAACACCGCATCGAGCAAAAGATTCAAAACGTGCTGGCTCTGGACTACCCGCCTGATCGGCTGGAACTCATCGTCGCGTCTGACTGCAGTGACGACGGGACCGATGAACTCGTGCAAGGCTATGCCGACCGCGGTATCCGGCTGGTCAGGGCGCAGGACCGTTTGGGTAAGGAAAACGCCCAGTTGGCGGCCATACAGGCTGCCAAAGGGGAGGTGCTGGTGTTTTCGGATGTCGCCACGCAAATGGACCCTGAAGCTCTGCAGAACCTGAGCCTTTATTTCGCCGACTCGCGGGTTGGTGCGGTGTCGAGTGAAGACCGTTTTATCAGCAAGAGTGGAAAGGTCGCTGGCGAGGGTGCTTACGTTAAATACGAAATGTGGCTGCGCCGGCAAGAAAGTCAGCTTGGAGGCTTGGTGGGCCTGAGTGGTTCTTTTTTCGCTGCCCGCGCCGAAGTCTGTGAACAATGGGACATTCATTCCCCTAGCGATTTTAATACGGCGCTGAACTGCGCCCGCCTGGGGTTGCGCTCGGTGACGGCGCCCGATGTACTCGGCTACTACGAAGACCTCAAAGACGCTTCTCGTGAATACGCCCGGAAAGTCCGCACCGTGTTGCGCGGCATGACGGGGCTGGCGCGGCACCCCGATGTATTGAACCCTGTTCGGTTTGGCTTGTTTTCGTTTCAGGTGTTCAGCCACAAACTCATGCGCTGGGGCGTGCCCTGGTTTTTGGGGGCATTGCTGGTGGTAACGCTGGTGCTGGCGAACGATGGCTGGATCTATTCTCTGGCTCTGGTGGCTCAAGCGGTGTTTTATGGCGTTGCAGCCTGGGGGCATTGGGGTCGCCGTGGGCAGGATCACAGTGCGGTTCGGCTGGTGTATTTTTTTGTTCAGGTGAACCTGGCGCTGGCCGATTCGGCAATCCAGTTCGTTAAAGGCAAGCGTATGACGACCTGGAAGCCCTCTGCCCGATGAGCTGGGCTGTCTATCCCCCAGCGGGCAACGCGGTCGACTTACAGTCGTCAGCGTTCGATTTCAGTAGTGTGTTTCCTGATCATCAGTTGATCTGGTTGCAATCGGGCACGGCGGCGCTGGCGTGGTGTTTGTGCCAGCATCGGTTGCTGCACCCGCATGTTGAAAACCCGGAAGTGCTGATTCCCGCCTATGGCTGTCCCGATCTGGTAGCGGCAGCCGATTACGCAGGCTACACCCCAAGGCTGGTCGATCTCGCCGATGGTACCAGTGAGTACGATGCGGCGGCATTGGCTGGCGCGGTGACAGAACACACGCTGGCGGTATTGGCTGTTAACTTTTTGGGGCTTGCCGCTAATGTGAATGCTATACGGGGCTTGCTGCCCGAGGTATCTCCCATTGCCATTATTGAAGACAACGCCCAGTGGTTCCCGGAGCCGGACAGGCCTGTGACCAACGAGGCCGATTACCTGACGTTTTCCTTCGGTCGTGGCAAGGCCATTGGGCTTTTGGGCGGTGGCTTGGTGGCGACTCGGGTGCAGCCACAACCGATGGATATCACACCGCCTGAAACCGATCGGCTTTGGCCGGTAAAAGCCCGGGCTTACAATGCCCTGTTGCACCCTCTGATGTATGGCGTGGTGAGCCGGCTGCCCGGCCTTTCGTTGGGGCAGACGAGTTATCACGCTTTAACCGGTTTGGTGGGCATGGACCCGCAGCCCCGGGCGGTACTGGGGGCGAACATTGAGCGCTACCAGCGGTTCGATCCCTGGCGGGAGCGCTGTTTCGACGAAGCCCTTGCGGGCATAACGTCGGTTCAGGTACCGGGGCTCACAACACAGGGCCGTCGCACAGCCAACCGGGGGCGCTTGTTGCGCTACCCCGTGCTGCTGAGCAACCGGGAGCAACGAGATGCGGTGTTGGCGTCACTGTCACAGGCTGGGCTCGGCGCAACGGCGATGTATCGTCATGCTTTGCCAGATATTGCGGGGCTCGAAGGGCGGTTCGACCGAACCAGGGTGCCGAATGCCCGGCAGTTTGCCGACCGCCTGATCACATTGCCCGTGCACGAGGGCATTGACCGGGCCGCGGTTGCACGCATAACCGATGCCGTGGCCAGACAGTTAAACTGACCGGCCGGGGCGAGCCCGGCGAGGTTTAGGCAGGAGACACCGCACCGGCCTCTGCGGCTTTCAGATGCTGTTCAATGTCGGCATTGGTGGGAGCCAGCTGGCGCGCCCGCGTCAGAATGGTCACCGCTTGCTGGTGATTGCCCGTCAGGTGCAGCAGCCAACCATAGGTATCCAGTACGCCTGCGTTTTCCGGTGCCAGGTCGGCGGCCCGAGCGGCAAAGTCCAGTGCCTCGGTTGGGCTGTTTTCGCGCAGCAGCCAGGCCAGGTTATTCAGCGCTGCAACGTGGCTTGAATCCCGCTGAACGGTTTCACGGTAAGCCGTTATGGCGTCGGCTGAAGCTTCCTGATTCAAATAATAGTTACCCTTCATAAACCAGGGGGCGGCGGCATTCGGGTCGACCTGGTGCCATTGCTCCAGGGCTATTAGCAGTCGCTCGGGCTCCAGGTCGCTGATCAGTGCGACATAGATGGGTGCCAGTTCACGGCTGGGCGATTGGTTCCAGTAGGTTCTGAGGTCGTTCAGGGCACCAGCCCGGTTGCCATTGGCTGCCGTAAGTCGGGCTTTCTGCGCGGCGATCTGGTGGTTATCGGGCCGGCTCGCCAGCAGAGCACCAAGACGAGTCTGGGCATCCTGAGGTCGGCCCTGGCTGTTTTCGATCTGAGCGGCCAAAAACTGCGTCTGCAGGTCTTGGGGTTGGCGCTGCTCGGCCTGGCTCACCCAGCGTTCGGCATCGTTCCAATTTTCCTGGCTGGCGGCTTGTTGCGCCCGAACTCTGAAATACTGGCCGGTCATGGCCCGGGCCATGGGTTGGTCATAGCCCTGATACTGGTCGGCAAGCCCGCTGGCCTGTTCAAAGTCGCCCTGGGCCAGCAGTCGGTTCATGGCGACGCTGTTTAATTGCAGGGCCACATCTTGCGGGCTGTTTGCGGCCTGGGCGAGTAACCAGTCGAGTGTGGCGGTGGCGGATGTGGCATCGGTTCGCCATTGCAGCGCGGCTTCGAGCAGATCGGGTCGCTCGGGAATGGCCTGGTAGCCCCTCATCAACAAGTCGGTCGCGGCCAGCGTTTGTCCTTGCTGGCGCATCAGTTGGGCTGTGGCCGGGTAGGCATCGGTGAATTCAGGGTGATCTTCCAGCAGTGACGTCATCTGCATCAACGCGCGGCTGGCATCGCCCTGGCGATACACGAGCATACTGTTGATCCAATACGGTTGCGGCGATTCAGGGAAGGCGCTGGTTAGCTCATTGGCAATGCGCTGAGCCTCAGCCAGGTCGTTTTCCGCCACCAGAGTGGTGACGTAAAACTGTGTGGTCAGCCAGTCTGAAGGCGCCAGGGCATAGGCTTTGCGCAGATGGCCGAGGGCAAGTTGGGGTTGGCCGCGTTCGGCGTAGTATTGAGCCAGCATCAGCATCAGACGGCTGCGGTCAGGCTCCAGTTCGAGCGCTTTGCTCAGCGTTTGAATGCCCAACTGGCTTTGCCCGTCGCGCAGCAGCAGTGCGCCGTACAAGCCGAGCAGATCAGTATCGTCAGGGCGGGCCAGCAGTGCGGTGCTCAATACATCCAGCGCTTCCTGGCTACGGCCCAGTTCAACTTGTGCCAGCGCGGCGGCCTGCACAAACGTCGCCGGTGCGGTTTCCGGATCGAGGTGGCTAGACAGCAGTTGTTCCCCCTCGGTGACTTCGCCGTCCTGAAGCGTCAGTAGGCCGAGCATCATGCCGGCGTTCCGGTTGGCCGGAAACTGGTTCAGGATGTCCTGAAACGCACTCTTGGCACTGACCACATCGCCCCGGCTGGCAGCAGTAATGGCTTCCCGGTATTGCTGCTGGGCGGAATAGGCTTCGGGGTTGGCTTCGCGAACGATGTTGTTGTAAGCCGTGGCTTCGGTAGGTCGGCCCAGTTCGGTAAGGACAGACGATAACAGCTCCAATACCTGAACCCGGTCTTGCAACATCATGTCGGTGTTGGGCAGGTCGATCAGCGCCTGGGTCAGGTGCGCTTCGGCCTGAGTCAGTTGGTTGTTCTGGTAGTCAACGCGCGCTGCCAGGTAGTTCACTTGTGGCAAGGTTTTTTGCGCATCGGGCAGTTGGTCGATCAATGCATTCGCCTGTGTGTACCGACCGGTATCGGTTAAGGTGGTGATCAGGTCCAGTGTCACGTCAGTATCATTCGGGTAGTCGGCATGCAGTTGGGTAAGGCGCTGTACGGCCGGTTGTGTCTGGCCACTTTGGAAATCGACAAGCGCTCGCAGCCGGGCTTGCGTTGCGCCGTTCGCATCAGGTGTTGCCACTTGGGCCAGTACCGTATCGGCTGACACAAATTTCCCCTGGTTCAGATAGGCCTGCGCCAGTAATTGCCGTGATTGATCGGTGTGGCGGTCGCTGACCGATTCCAGTAACGTCTGGGCGCTGCTCGGGCTGCCAATGGTGAGTAACAGCCGGGCGTACCGGTGAGTTTGCTCCAGGTCACCGGGGTTGGCCTGTATGGCGTTGCGTTGTTCAATCATTGCGGCGCGATACTGACCCTGTTCTTCATAGGATTGGCTGCGTTGAACGTGCGTGCTGCTGGTGCCGCTCTGAGCCGAATCATTACAACCGACGATCAACAGTGCAGCGGCCAGGCTCGCAAGCCAGCTAAAGGACCGGCGACAGACGCGCGGTGTTAGTGCATTGCTTGGGGTAAACATCCTGTTCATGGGTTTTCTGTCCTAGTTTTTTTGGTGGATTGATGCGCCGTGTGTGAATGATGTTGAATAAGTCACAGCGAATCTTTGTCTGTTTTCTTGTCGGTACTCAGCGAGTATTTCCGGACCAGGTCGTACAGGGTCGGGCGGGTTATGCCCAGCAGTTTGGCGGCCATTGAGACATTGTATTCACTCAGGGCCAGCGCCTGCTCAATGGCTTCCACTTCGGCAGACTGTCGAATTTTTCTCAGGTTCAGGTTCAGCAGCCCATCGCCATCGCTTTTCAGATCCAGATCTTCAGCGCTTAAAATGTGGTTCTCGGCCAATACAACCGCGCGTTTTACTTTGTTTTCAACTTCCCGAATGTTACCGGGCCATTCATAAGCATCAATGCCCGATAGCGCATCGTCTGAAAAGCGCAGGCTTCGCTGTTTCATGGAACGCCCGTATTTTTGCAAAAAGAAGTTGGCGAGCAGCCGGGCATCGGTGCCCCGGTTGCGCAAGGGAGGAATCTCAACCACGATTTCGCAGATGCGGTAGTACAGGTCTTCGCGGAATTCGCCCCTGGTGACCATGGCCTTAAGATCTTTGTTGGTGGCGCAGATAACCCGGGCATCGATGTTGATGGCTTTACGTCCACCCACTCGCTCGATGACCCGTTCTTGCAAGAATCGCAATAACTTCGCCTGCAGTGGCAGGGGCATGTCGCCAATTTCGTCGAGAAAGAGTGTGCCGCTGTTGGCTTGCTCAATGCGGCCTTCGGTGGTTTTTCCGGCGCCCGTGAAGGCCCCTTTCTCATAACCAAAGAGTTCGCTCTCAATCAGGTTTTCAGGGACGGCGGCGCAGTTAATGGCAACAAAGGGGCAGGCCTTGCGATCGCTCAGGTTGTGAATGGCCCGGGCCAATACTTCTTTGCCAGTACCGCTTTCACCAAGCAGCGTTGAGGTTACCGGCGACTGGGCAATTTTCTCCGCCATGCGGCACACGCGTTTCATCGTCGCATCGGCCGTGACCAGGCCCGCAATGGGTTCGAAGAAAGCTTGCTGCGAGCGGTTTTCGTGTTCCAGCCGGGCGATGCGAAATGCCTGGTCGACGACCTTGCTCAATTGTTCAGGGTCGACGGGCTTTAAGTAGAAATCGAATGCCCCGGCGGCGATCGAGTCCAGTGCATTTTTGTGATCGTTCTTGCCCGTCATGACGATGATCTTGCTTTCCGGTGCAATGGTCAGAATGTCTTTTATGCAGGCAAACCCTTCGCTGACACCTTCGTCGTCCGGTGGCAGGCCCAAATCCTGTATGACGATGCTGGGGCTGTACATACGCACTGCGTTCAGGGCTTCGGTTCTGTCCCGGGCGGTAATCAGGGTCGATTCGAAGTCATCGAAGTGCCACTTCAACTGGCTTTGCAACCCTTCATCGTCTTCGACAATAAGTATGATGCGATCGAGCGCTTCCATGGGCTCTCCTTGTGGTTTAAGCACCATTGGTGGTGAACACAATGGCAAATTCGGTACCTTGAAACGGCTCGCTGTTAACGCGCACTTGGGCGCCAATATGTTCAAGGTAGGTTTTGGTCAGGTAGGCACCAATGCCAACCCCGGTGTCGGTTTTGGTGGTGCTGAACGGCTTGAACAGATGGTCCTGAATGAACTCCAGTGGCATGCCCGTGCCGGTGTCTTTTATGCTGAGCATGGGTGAACCGGTGGCCGATACACCGGTTGATAGGGTGATGCGTCCGTCGGGCAAGGTGGCATCCTGTGCGTTGCGAATGAGGTTTTTAATGGCCAGCATGAATTTCTGCCGGTCGGCATCGATTGAGAAGTCACCCTGCGTCAGCAGTTCGGGTTTGGGGGCGCGGTCGCTGCATTCGCTCACCAGTTCGCGTAACAATTCCTGAACCTGCAATTGGCGCCGGTCTTCTTTTGCCGACGGGTTGAACTTCGACATCAGCCCCTGCATGCGACGCACGGAACTGGCGACGGTCTTGATCATGTCATCAATAAATGCCGGGTTGTCTTTATGGCGTTCGGCATTGCGATGTAGCAGGTCCAGTTGGGCCACAACGTTGTTGACGTCGTGCATGATGAACGCTGACAAGCGATGGTAGGTTTCCATTTGCTGGCCTTCGCTGATCAGCTTCTCCTGTTCATGCAATCGAATGTGGCTGGCGATTTGCGTGCAGACATTGGTCAGCAGGTCGAGGTCTTCAAAGGTGATGTTGGGGGCGGCAATGGGTTGCTCCAGAATGACAAAGCCGGTCATTTTCATCTGGTTGAGCAACGGCGCCATGATCCAGATGCGTGCATCGTCTTGCACCCAATCTGGCAGGTTGTCGTTGTACATGGCCAGACTGGGGTTGTCGGTATGGGGCACAAAGATCCAGGCATGCTTTACCATGGTTCGAACAAAGGGCTCTCCCAGCGAAATTTCCCGGGGCAATGATTCCTGCTTCATGGTTGACGCCTTGAACGACAGGGATGGCCCACTGTTTACCCACAAGGTTCCGGCATTGGACTTAACCGCCGTGCAAATAACGGACAACAGCTGTTGATGGTAGTGGCGGTGTGAAGGGTCGAGTTCGGAGAGTCGGCGGATCAGCGTCAGCCATTCTTGCCGGTAGTCGTATTTCTGGTTAAAAAAGTGCTTGCTGGCCATCACTTCAAAGCGCTGCCTCATCTCTTTTGAAATGAACAGGGCGGCAGCCAGAAAAAGCACAATCAGGGTAAATAGGGTGTAGATGTAGCCACCCCAGAAACCACCCAGTAGATTCACGTACGACCCGCCAATGGCCGCCAGTGCCATAAACCCCAGCGTAAACACGACGGAAGCCGAGTAGAAAAAAACCGGGCGCGACAACTGCAGCTGTGGCCGGTGGTTCTGGTGATCCCGAAACAGCAATGTGCCAATCAGCAGCACAACAGCCAGTAGCCAGGCTGAGGCCGTACGAGTCTGCCAGGCCAGTGTGGAAATGGTGCCGGTGAACAGTTGCTGTGCATACACCAGCACGTCGCCCGCTAGTGAGAGTGATAAACAAACCGCCAGCAGTTTGATCAGCCGGTGAGGGCGAACGTTGCGTACGGTCTGCTCAGTCATGATCAGGATTGAAATGGCCATGGCGATGTACAGCGCTGCTGTCAGGTCGGTGGCCTTGCTGAACTGCCAGATCACCAGTAACGAGCTGCCAGCCAGTGTCATAAAAAACAGAACGAGCCCCAGGGTAGCGCGGGGCCACTGCGACCATTGAGCGTGCCGGTGCAATAACCAGCCCATAGCCGCAAACCACCCGGCGAAGCGCAACACTTCAGCAGACAAGACCAAGGCGGTGAGGTTGGCGGTCAGCGAATAGCTGCCGATCAGAGCGATCAGCCAGATGAGCTGTGCGGCGACGCCAAGCGTGAGCGACCACTGCCAGCGTTGGGTGCGGGAGCGATAGGCCATAGCCAGTAGCAAACAGGCCGTCATGAGAGTAGCCGTGCTGATGACCGTATAGGTGACCGAGAGGTAGTTCATAATCCGTTATTGCTTTCCCTGAGCGGTTCTTAAAAGAACACTGTTCATCCTTGAATACCGAAACAGTATAGCGCTAAGTTGAAGCAGGGTCAGGCAGGTAGACGAGAAACTTTACAAATTCGGAGGGCAATGTTTTGGTTTGCTGCGAATGAGGCTTGGAGAAGACCGCCTGTCAGCGTGCTCTTACCCAATTGCTGTAAATGCCGTCTTTATCGAATGCGGCAACTTCGATGATGGCGGAGTCGGGGTTTCTGATGTTTTCCAGCAAATACTGGTCTGTGCCGTTGTCGCGAATCAACACGACCGTGAACCGGTTCTCGCTGGCCGGACGGTAGCGAATTTCGTATCCGCCGAGTTCTGCGAGAGGCAGTGGGTCGCCATTGGTGCGTTCTCGAGGGGTTTCCCAATACAGCATGACATCGCCCCGGCTAAAGCCCTGAGGTGCCATGCATCCGGTCAGTGACAGAGTAAGAACAGTCAACAGGCACAGCCCTGTATAGCCAGGGCGCAGGCTCAGCAAACATCGCTTTATTGGTTCTACTACTGACATTACAACTTCCGGTGGAGGGTTGGCGCATGGCGTTGCATGTGCCAACCCTGAACAGGATTAATACCTGGTTCTGTTTAGGCCCTGACAGCCAAACAACGTTAGTTCTGGCGTACGCCCCGGCGCGCCGCTCCGACACCAATCAGGCCAAGGCTCAACAATGCCAGCGTAGCGGGCTCTGGAACTGAAATGGAACCGACGGTAATGGTATCGATACCCCAGCCATCGTTCTTGTTGGTTCCGTTGTCGAACAGCAAGGAAGCACTGCTGATCGCTACATCGGCCATCAAGGAGACGTACATCAGATTGCCATTGCTCAGGGAACTGTTCAACTGTGTTGTGTGTTCCGTGCCATCGTTGAAGACCAGCTTGAGGGCTGCACCCTGGTCGTTGACGTCTGACAGGTAGAATCCGAGGCTGTCAAAAAAACCGACACCGGAGATGTCCCAGCTCACAATATCGGCATCGTTGCTGTCGAGCCAGTTCGTAGCGTGCGAAGGCGAGCGCCCGAATTCACCGGTGCTGCTGTTTTCTATCATCAGCAAATCGGGGCGAACATCGCTGCGGTTGGCTGCGCCATCTGATTTCACCATGCTGAAGACGCCAACTGACGTGTTGAACTGTTCGGAAGCCATCACCCAGCTACTTTGCTGGTTGCCTGTTTGCGCAGCGCCCAGGGATGTGGCGCCGGCTGCAGTGACCGTGGCCAGATTATCGAACGTTTCCTGTTGGTAGCTTGCCAGGCTGGTCAGGTAATTGGTTTCTGCCTGGGTTGCCTGCGTTGCGCCATAAGTAACGTTGGAGAAAATAATGGCCGCCTGGGCGCTGGAGGCAGCAACCAGAGAAGAAATAATGATCGCAATCGAAGTTGTGGTTTTACGCATGTTCATTCCCTGAGACAAGACCGACTGAAGACAGTTCAGTGCTCACGCAGCGTTACCATGAAACGGTGACGCCCAGTCTGGGTCGCTGTGCAGCGACATTTCTCAATAACTAGCGATTATCGTGCCAGGCTATTAAAGGGCGGTGTGGCGTGCCTGCCTAACGCACGTGATGTAGCCGGTTGTTGACTCTTTTGCCGCCCGCCAATGCATGACTGATGCTGATTGTATGGGGACATTGGCATCCCCACGCCGATGCGACTCCTTAATGTAAATACATGATAGATAGAGCAAGGTGTGAGTCGGTGATGGGCGGGTGATCAGGCGTTTGTTAAAAAAGTCGACAGGTGAGGGTGAAGCGAGCCCTCTCCCCAGCCCTCTCCCGCGGGACGGGAGAGGGAGCGGTTGGTTGGGTGAAATACAACCAGTGCCCATCGCTTGCAGCACTGCATACAACAGTTCTCTCTCCACCACAGGGGGAGAGACTTAGATAGGGCAGCACCTGGGAACTCGTGCCAGTTGCGGTCTGCACTGCACACGGCAGTCCTCTCTCCACCCGAGAGAGAGAGAGGGGGACAGCGCAGCCGTGACTAACTGCCCTGAGCGATAACAAACTCGCTGTAGATACCATTGGCATCAAACACCGCCACTTCAAATACCAGGTCGTTAACGTTGCTCAGGGCATCGAACGAGTATTGCTCGACGGCGGGGTTGTCGATCACGATGTTGGTGTAGTTGTCTGAATTCTGACTACGGTAGCGAATCTCGTAGCCGCCAATATCGGTGAAATCCATCGGCTCGCCATTGAGGCGCTCGACAGGAGCCGACCAATACAGAGTCAGGGCGCGGGCAACCGAGTCGTTATCGCTGCTATTACCGATACTGGAGCCAGTGCCGCTGCCTGCATTGGCTGAACCAAATTCTGCGGGCTCAATCTGGCAGCCATAGAGCGCCAGCAATGTGGTGCAAATAACCAGTAGTCGTGCCGTCATGTAAGAGAAGCCTCTGGAATGGTTCGATTCGGATGTCTACCGTTCGGCCACTATACGGACAAGGCGGAGCGCCGCCTGTGACGGAGTTCATAGGCTGCAGAAAGCTGACAAAAATACCGACGTTCGTTACATAAATGACGTGTTTTCGAGGGTTTTGTGTGGGAAGTTTGACGTGATCGAGACATTTTACGGAACCAGTTCTCATTCTTTCCGGAACTAATACCGACCGTCGAAAAACTGACAGCGCTCAATGCGGGCAGACGGCCGTTTCTAACGACCGAGCCCCGTTCGTCGATGTCGCCGGGAAGAAACCTCAAATGAGGCAGCCTGTCAGGAAAATTCTGACAATTGCTCACTTGCGACCTGAACACTTGGCGCTAGAATGCAGCGAATCGTTAATGTTCGGGTATCAGGAGAAAGAAATGGATGTCAGTGTTGTTATTTTAGCGGCGGGTCAGGGTTCAAGGATGAAGTCCCGTCTTCCCAAGGTACTGCACCGCGTAGCCGGTGTGCCAATGGCTCGCCACGTACATCAGACTGCATGTCAATTCAGCAATGACATTCATATGGTCGTGGGCCATGGGGCCGACCAGGTGAAGCAGTCATTCAGCGACACCGCCTCCCACTTCTGGCTTCAGGAAGAGCAACTCGGAACCGGCCACGCTGTCGCGCAAGCCTTGCCGGGCCTGCCGGAGTCCGGTGTGGTTCTGGTGTTGTATGGCGATGTCCCCCTGACCCGGGCCGAAACCCTTAAGAAGCTGATTGGGCAGGTGACTGAGCAGACCATGGGACTGCTGACGGTCGAGCTGGATAACCCGGCGGGGTATGGTCGAATCGTTCGGGATGAGCAGGGGCAGGTGGTCTCCATCGTAGAGCACAAAGACGCCAGCCCCGAGCAACTGGCCCTTACGGAAGTCAACAGCGGCATTATGGCCATGCCCGCCTGGATGCTGCACACCTGGCTGCCCCGGCTGAAGAATAATAACGCACAGGGCGAGTATTACCTCACTGACCTGATCAGTATGGCGGTCAGTGAGGGTATGTCGGTACAGGCCGTGCAACCCGATGACGTTGAAGAAACCCTGGGCGTCAACAACCGCCAGCAACTGGCAGTGCTGGAGCGCTGGTATCAACAGCGTGCGGCCAACGCCCTGATGGCGGAAGGCGCAACCTTGATGGACCCGGCACGCATAGACATTCGCGGCACGGTCAGGGTTGGTCCGGACTGTCTGATCGACGTCAATGCTGTGTTTGAAGGTGAGGTCGACCTGGGCGCCGGTGTGCGCATTGGCCCCAATTGTGTGATTCGCAATGCCCGACTTGGCGATGATGTGGTGGTCGAGGCCAATACCCTGATTGACGGCGCTGTTTTGGGCGACGGTGCAACGGTGGGGCCCTTTGCGCGCCTGCGTCCGGGTACCGAACTGGCCACCGGTGCTAAAGTGGGTAACTTTGTGGAAACCAAGAAAGCGAGCATTGGTGCTGGTAGCAAGGTTAACCATCTCAGCTACATTGGCGATGCCGTGATTGGCGAGGGGGCCAACATCGGCGCGGGCACCATCACCTGCAATTACGACGGTGCGAACAAATTTGTGACTGACATTGGTGCCGGTGCTTTTATTGGCTCCAACAGCACTCTGGTTGCGCCGGTCACCATTGAAGCTGGTGCTTTTGTGGGGGCAGGGTCAGTGCTGACCAAAACCGCACCGGCCGACCAACTGACCGTTGGCCGGGCACGGCAAGTCACCGTGAAGGGCTGGTCACGCCCGGTCAAGCCCTAATACCGGCTGGCAAACCGGTTGCGGGAACCGCTCAAGCGAGCAGAGACAGACACTGAACTGAACACAGCCCGGGCAACGTTATCTGATACGAAGCCGGGCACAAACAATCGATTCACGGTTGCCTGATATCACAGGGCAGCGAATCACAAGGAGCAAAACTATGTGTGGCATTGTAGGCGCAGTAGCACAACGGGATGTGGCGGAAATTCTGGTAGAAGGGTTGCGTCGTCTTGAGTACCGGGGTTACGACTCGGCAGGCGTGGCGATCATTGATGAACAGCAGATGCACCGGGTGCGTCGTGTCGGCAAGGTCAGTGAGCTGGCCGCTGCGTTGGCAGAGTCGCCACTGACTGGAGGTACCGGTATTGCCCATACCCGTTGGGCAACGCACGGCCAACCGAACGAACGCAACGCGCACCCCCACGTTTCGGGTGAGAACGTGGCCGTTGTTCACAACGGTATTATCGAAAATCATGCTCGCTTGCGCCGGGAGCTGGAGCAGGAAGGGTTTGAGTTCGCATCAGAAACCGATACCGAAGTGATCGCTCATTTGATCGAAAAAGAACTGCGCACAGCCGACTCCCTGTTGCAGGCCGTGCAGCGCGCGCGTAAACAGCTGGTGGGTGCTTACGGCACGGTGGTGATGGACCGGCGTGATCCGTCGCGCCTGGTTGTAGCGCGGTCTGGTTCGCCTTTGGTGATCGGGCTTGGCATTGGCGAAAACTTCATTGCGTCAGACCAGTTGGCGCTGTTGCCGGTTACGCAACAGTTTATCTTTCTGGAAGAGGGCGATGTTGCCGAGATAACCCGGCGCAGTGTGCACATAGTTGATGTTGACGACCAGGTCGTTGAACGCGCCAGCCAAACCAGTGATATCAAACACGATGCCGGTGACAAGGGCCCGTTCAAGCATTTTATGCTCAAGGAAATTCATGAGCAGCCCGATGCCATCAACAACACGCTCGAAGGACGCATTACCGATACCGATGTCATCACCGAGGCCTTCGGCGCCGGGTCAAACGATATTCTGGCCGGCGTAGAAAACGTGCAGATCGTCGCGTGTGGCACCTCCTATCACGCCGGTTTGGTGGCGCGCTATTGGTTCGAGGAAATCGCCGGTGTGCCGTGCCAGGTCGAAATCGCGTCTGAATTTCGCTATCGCAAATCAGTCGTTGCGAACAACGCCTTGTTTGTCACCATTTCTCAATCGGGTGAAACCGCAGATACCCTGGCGGCTTTGCGGTTGGCAAAAGAGCTTGGCTATCACTCAACGCTGGCGATTTGTAACGTGCCCGGCTCATCGCTGGTGCGGGAATCGGACCTGGCGTACATGATGCGCGCCGGTGCCGAGATTGGCGTAGCCTCGACCAAGGCCTTCACCGTGCAATTGATTGGCCTGATGTTGCTGGTGTTGAGCATTGCCAAGCACCGGGGTGTGGATCAGGCCATCATCGGCCAGGTGGTTCAGGGTCTTCGTAGCTTACCGGCACAGATGAAGCAGGCGCTGACACTGGCAAGCACCATTGAAGATTTGGCCGAAGATTTTGCCGACAAACACCATGCGTTGTTCCTGGGTCGCGGTACACAATATCCAATTGCGATGGAAGGTGCGCTGAAGCTGAAAGAGATCAGTTACATCCACGCAGAAGCCTATGCGGCAGGCGAGCTCAAACACGGTCCGTTGGCGCTGATAGACAGCGACATGCCGGTGATTGTGGTTGCACCCAACAACGACCTGCTGGAGAAACTGCACAGCAATATGGAAGAGGTTCGTGCGCGGGGTGGTCAGTTGTATGTGTTCGCTGATAAAGGGGCCCAGTTCACGGCGGGCGACGGCCTTAAGCTGATTGAGCTGGAACCGATCGACGACATACTCGCGCCGGTGCTCTATACCGTGCCACTGCAATTGTTGAGTTACTACGTGGCGATTATCAAAGGTACAGACGTCGACCAGCCGCGTAACCTGGCCAAATCGGTCACGGTTGAGTAAGATCGCGACCAGCCGTCACTCTTATTTTTTCGGGCGCGACGGCTGGTCACCTGTGTAAATAGATGGTATACATTGCACCCGTTGAATGGACTCTGGGTGGCAAGGTCGGGCATGACCGCCATACGGCCCCTGTAGTGTGTGGTGTATTTGAATCAAAAAGGAATTTGATGATGTTTCCTGCTGTATTTTTTTCTCGGGCAGTCTCTGCTACCCGGCGCTTTTCCATAAAAACCCCTGTATTTTTTCTTGCCTCTTGTGGCTTCGTACTCCTGGCTACCGGCTGCGCCGACAGTTCCGGCTCCGATTCCGGTGGCAGCGTTAATAATCACCTGAATCCGTGATTTTATTGCATTAACTCATTTCTTCTCTGTAGACACTGTTAGTCATGCCAATAATACGATGTTAGTCTCCATTATTCTTGCCTTTCTGATATCTGCTCAGCATAAATAGCGCGTTAATATTTTCGTATTGCCATTTTATCTACAATTTCTTCTTTTCAAGCGAGTCTATTCTGCAGAACCTAGCCTGAGAAGAAGTTAATCATTCAATACCATTTTATTTAGCTACTCATAAGCTAATTTTTCATACACATGCTTAAAAGCATCCAGTGACCGGCAGCCTTTCCCGAATGATAAGTGAATTGAACGGGCTGTTTTAATGATACGTGCGGCAACATACATTAACT
>NZ_AUIH01000024.1 GCF_000423605.1 Saccharospirillum impatiens DSM 12546 | reverse complement strand
GTCGTCTCCCGCCAGTGAGTAGAGCACGGCACCAATCGCCAGCACAGTGGTCAATAGAACCAGCAAGGCGGCAATGCGGTCGGCGACCAGCAGTATGCCGAACGGGGGCTGCCAGTCACCCAGTTGGTACAATTGGGTGGCCTGGGTGCTTAACCGGAACAGAACCAGCGCACTAACCAACATCAGTGCCAGGCTGACAAGACTGGCCATGCGCTGACGCCGGATGGTTCCGGCCAGCGGTGGCAGCAGCATGAGGGTACCGGCCAACAACGGAATCAGAATTGGCAGAACAGCCCAGTGTTGCATCAGTTTTTCTCCTTCAGCCGGTCGCTGGGCAAGCCGGCACCCGGCGGGTTGCGACCATCAACGTGGTCGTTGCCGAGATCTGAGCGGGCGCGTATGGCTAGAATCACTACAAAGGCAGTCATCGCAAAACCGATCACGATGGCGGTCAGCACCAGGGCTTGTGGCAGCGGATCGGCGTACTGCTCTGACTGGCCCAGAATGGTGGCCCCGTTGATCAGCAAACGGCCACTGGAGAACAGAAAGAGGTTGACGGCATAAGACAGTAAGGTGATGCCCACGACCACAGGAAAGGTGCGACCGCGCAAGGTTAAAAACAGACCGCAGGCGGTCAGCAGACCGACGCAAAAGGCGAAAATGGCTTCCATTATTGGTGCTCCGTCTCTCGTGCGCGTTCAGTGGTGGTGTGCTGGCCCAGATTGGCCAGAATCAGCATGGTGGCGCCGACGACGGTCAGATAGACACCGAGGTCAAACGCAATGGCACTGGCCACTTCGAATTCGCCGATCAAAGGCCAGGTCCAGTAGTCGTACCAGGACGTCAGGAAGGGGTAACCGAATGCCCAGCTGCCAACGCCGGTGAGAGTGGCGATCAACAAGCCGCTGCCGATGACTTTCTGGTAATCGAGTTTGAGGCGGTCTTTGAGCCAGTCAACGCCGTGCGCGATGTACTGTTGAATAATGGCGATGGAGGTAACCAGCCCGGCAATGAAGCCACCGCCCGGCAGGTTGTGCCCGCGCAGGAAGATGTAGGCCGACACCAGCAGAGCCAGTGGCAGCAGGCCCTGGGAGATCACCGACAGCATCATCGGGTGTTTGTCTTCGGTCCAGGGACGGCCGTCGTCGTCGCTGGTGGGCTTGAACAACCCCATGCGCGCGATCAGTTTGTAGATACCCAGCGCGGCGATGCCCAGTACGGTGATTTCACCCAGGGTATCAAACCCCCGGAAATCAACCAGAATCACGTTGACCACGTTGGTGCCGCCACCGCCGGTTTTGGCGTTGTCGAGAAAGAAGTCGGAAATGCTGTCCAGTGGCCGGGTGATCAGGGCGTAGTTGATGGTACCGATGATGCCGCCGAAGATGGCGGCAATGGTCAGGTCCCGTGCGACACGCCGCGGGCTGGATTCTTTGGGCGTGCTTTGCGGCAGGAAGAACAGCGCCAGCAGCAACAGGATGATGGTGACCACTTCAACCGACAACTGGGTCAGTGCCAGGTCGGGCGCGGAAAACAGCGCAAAGGCCAGCGAGACGATCAACCCCACGACCGATAACATCAGCAGGGCTATCAACCGCCTGCGGTGCCAGATAACCGTTGCCAGGGCCGACAGGGCCAGCAGGGCTGCGCCCGACAACATGACGGCGTCGACCGGTATCTGCGAGCGCAGACCGGCGGTTGTGTCCAGATCGACCAGTGGCAAGCCAAGCAATACCATAGCGAACAAAATCAGCAGGAAGGCATAGCGTTGCAGAGAGCCGTTCTCAAACCATTCGATAAAGACAGCGCATTGCTTCATTACCCATTTGACCGACTTGTCGAATATAAGGTTGGCATTGGCTTCCGGAAACTGTGCTTGAAAGGTGAACAGCTTTTCCCGGTTGAAATACACATAGGCGCCACCGGTCATCGCCAGTGCGCTCATCAATAGTGGCAGATTAAAACCGTGCCAGATGTACAGGCCGTACAGGGGCAACTCGCCGCCAACCACTGAACTGGCCGCTACCGCGAGCAGGTCACCGATCAACAGGGCCGGCCAGATACCGACCAGCAGGCACAGCGCCACCAGGATATCGATCGGCAGTCGCATGCAGCGCGGCGGCTCATGCGGTGTTTTCGGCAAATCGACGGGTTCGCCGTTGAAGAAAACGTCGTGAATAAAGCGCAAGGAATAAGCCACAGAGAATGCCGTGCCTACGGTCGCCAATACCGGAATCATCCACGAAAGTGACCCCAGGGAGCTTTGATCGAGGGTTTCGGCAAAGAACATTTCCTTCGATAAAAAGCCGTTCAGCAGCGGTACCCCGGCCATGGAGGCTGCCGCGACCATGGCCAGGGTGGCGGTGTAGGGCATGTATTTCCACAGCCCGTTCAACCGGCGCATGTCGCGTGTGCCGGTTTCATGGTCGATGATACCGGCTGCCATGAACAGCGAGGCTTTGAAGATGGCGTGGTTGATGATGTGGAAGACAGCGGCCACCGCGGCCATGTCAGACCCCATGCCGAGCAGCAGGGTGATCAGGCCCAGGTGGCTGACGGTCGAGTAGGCCAGCAGGCCCTTCAGGTCGTGCTTGAACAGGGCGGTGTAGGCGCCGATAAGCAGAGTGGTCAGGCCAGTGAGGCTGACAATCACGAACCAGAGCTCGGTGCCTGACAGCACCGGATAAAACCGGGCCATCAGGAAGATGCCGGCCTTGACCATGGTCGCAGAGTGCAAGTAAGCGCTTACTGGCGTGGGTGCCGCCATGGCATAGGGTAGCCAGAAGTGGAATGGGAACTGTGCGGACTTGGTAAAGGCACCCAGTAGTACGAGAATAACTATCACCGGGTAAGCGGCGTGTTCGCGCAGTAAATCGCCGCTGCTCAGCACCGCTGTCAGGTCGTAACTGCCCACGATGTTGCCGATCATGATCACCCCGGCGAGCAACGCTAGGCCACCGAGCCCGGTGACGGTCATGGCCATGCGGGCGCCTTTGCGGGCGTCGGTGTTGTGGTTCCAGAAACTGATCAGCAGAAAGGAGCTGACACTGGTCATCTCCCAGAATACCCACATTTGCAGCAGGTTATGCGACACCACGATGCCGAGCATGGCGGTCATGAACAGAATCAGGTAGGCGTAAAACAGGCCCATAGAGTCTTTGCTGGACAGATAATAGCGGGCGTAGAGGATAATCAGCAGGCCAATACCCAGCACGAGCATGGCAAACAGCAGCGCCAGGCCGTCGAGGTGGACCGACAGTTCCAGCCCGAGTAACGGAATCCAGGGTAGGGTGGCGACGACGGCTTCACCGTCAAATACAGCAGGCACCTGCAGCAGAACGAGTACCAGCGCCATAGCGGGCAATGTAGCGGTGGCAAAGGCGCAGACAGTTCGACCGAAACGGTCGGTAAGCAGGGGTACAACTGTCCCCAGCAAAGGTAACAGCAGTATCCAGAAAAGACTCATGGGTGGGTAAGACTCCCCTTGGTTAAAACGGCAACATCCAGCGAGACGACCCTTGAACCTACGCTACAGCGCGGTGCACAGATGGGTCCGCTCGCTCGCTGTTCAATGGCGAAAGAGGATAACGAGGCAGGCAACGAGCGTCCAGAAAAACCGGATTTGTTGGTTGGGTGGCCGGAGTTCGTGGAGGCCACCGGGTAGGCCGATCCGGGGTCGTCGTGAATCCATCCCTGGAGACTAGGCCGCCACATCCCTGTTGCGGACTACCCCGGATAGGCCTACCCGGCAGCCTCCACTCGACACGTTGGCATGTTCGGTTTTCATCTTATGTAGGAGACCAGTCACCTGGGCGACCGGAAGAACGCAGGGCCAGTGAAATCAACCATTAGCAGAATATCCGACCACCTCTCTCCCTCAACCCGGTTGTGTAACCAGCGTAATAACCCGCCGCTGGTGCAAATTAACCGGCGGCTCATAGACCTCACCGAATAATTCATTGGCGACATCACGAATCACACCATCCTGATAGGCCGCTTTCATGACGGTATCGAGCAGGGTGTGCAATTCCGGCCGGGTTGGTGTGACATATAGGATGTGATCCCGGTCGTAAACAAACACCAGGTTTTGCTCAACGGCCAGCTCTTGCTGCTGCGGCCATTCACGCACGATTTCATGGGCTCCGCGGGGCAGGTAGTCGACGCCTCGCAGACCTGACGCCACCATATGGTAGAGGCGCTTCCAGTCACCGGGCACGCCTTGTACCGGTAAATCATTGGTTTCCCAGATCAGCTTGTCGCCCCAGGCCTGGCCCATGCCCGCGACTTTTCCGAGGGCAATGAAGTCGTCGAGAGTGCTCACGTGATCGTATTGAGGCTGGCTGTCCGGGGGAATGAACAGAATGCGGTGGTTAACCAGGTTGTCGGTCATCCCGACCTGGACATTCAGGAATCGTTCGCTTCGGGCGGGTGTCTGGCCCAATATCAGCGTGTCGATACTGCCTTGCTCCAGCAGGACTTCCAGGCGGGTGGTGGGCATATTTCCGAGGTTGGTGATGTCAACAGAGTAGCCCTGATGGCTCAGCGATCGTGTCAGCAATGTCGACATGTAGTGAAACGAGGCGGGCGTGCCGCCCAGGGTCAATTTGATCGGTTCCTCAGCCTGGGCGGGCACGAGCGAGGCCAGCCATAGTAGGCTGGCGATCAGCCAGAGACGATGCTGGGTCAGGTTGGTGAATCTATGCATCCGCAGTGCCCAACGTTTGAGGTTGCGCAGTGACCTTCACTGCGCAACTGGTTTGTTCTTCCCCTACGTTACAGCTTGATCCAGGTGGCTTTGATTTCGCTGTACTTGTCGAACGCATGCAGCGATTTGTCGCGACCGTTGCCGGATTGCTTGTAGCCACCAAAGGGGGCCGTCATGTCGCCGCCATCCCATTGATTGACCCAGACTGAACCCGCGCGCAACCCGCGGGCAAAACGATGCGCGCGGCTGAGGTTGCTGGTCCAAACGGCGGCAGCGAGGCCGTATATCGAATCGTTGGCGATGGCCAGAGCGTCGGCTTCATCGGTAAACCTTGTCACCGACAGAACCGGTCCGAAAATCTCTTCTTTAAAGATCGTCATGTCACGCGTGACGTCTTCAAACACGGTTGGCTCCATAAAGAACCCGCCGTCAACGGAATCGGCCCGATTGCCGCCGCTGGATAGCCGTGCTCCCTGAGTTTTGCCGGTGTCAATGTACGACTGAACCCGTTTGAGCTGCGTTTCATCGACGATGGCGCCCACGTTGGTGGCCGGGTCGAGAGGGTTGCCGGGTTTCCAGCCTTGCACGGCTGACAGCACTTCAGCCATAAATTCGTCGGCAATGCTGGCCTCGACCAAAAGACGGGAACCGGCTGTACAGACTTCGCCCATGTTGAAACAGATGCCTTCAGCGGCGGCTTTGGCGGCCGCAGAGAGGTCCGGTGCATCGGCGAAAACGACGTTCGGCGATTTACCGCCCGCTTCAGTCCAGACCCGCTTCATGTTGGATTCACCGGCGTAAATCATCAGTTGCTTGGCGATCGCGGTTGAGCCTGTGAACACCAGGGTATCGACATCCATGTGCAGGGCCAGCGCCTTGCCAACGGTGTGACCGAACCCGGGCAGCACGTTGAAGACGCCATCGGGGATACCGGCTTCTTTGGCCAGCGCCGCCAGACGCAGGGCGGACAATGGGGATTTCTCCGACGGTTTCAGGATAACGGAGTTGCCCATGGCCAGCGCCGGGCCGATTTTCCAGCTGGCCATGATCATCGGGAAGTTCCAGGGCACGATGGCTGCGACGACACCGACCGCTTCGCGTGAGACCAGGCCGAGTTCTCCCGGGCCGGTCGGGGCGATTTCATCGTACAATTTATCGATGGCCTCGGCAGACCATTGCAGGCTGCGGCTGGTGGCGGGAATGTCGACATTGCGGGCATCGGAAATGGGTTTGCCCATGTCCAAGGTTTCCAGCAGGGCCAGCTCTTCGCCATGTTTCTTAACCAGGGCAGCAAAGCGCAGCAGAATGCTTTTACGCTTGGCCGGTGGCAGCTGCGACCAGCGCCCGTCGTCAAACGCCGCCCGGGCGTGGCGTACGGTCAGGTCGGCATCAGCGCTGTCGCAGGCGGCGACGTCGGTGAGTAGCCGGTTGTCGATCGGGCTGCGGTTTGGAAAAGTCTCGCCCGACTGGGCGTCCTGGTATTGGCCGTTGATAAAGGCGCGGCCTTCAAATTTGAGCTCGTCGGCGCGTTGGGTCCAGTATTCAAGAGTATCTGTCATTGTGGTTAACCTGCTTGTCGGCGTCATTCTTATTGCACGCCACCTTACCTTAGTCACTAGCCGGGTTTCAATATATTGAACGCATTGGGGCTGTATCAGATGCGCGGTTTGGCTGGCTTTTATGACCTGAGGCTATTAGCCGATATGCCTTGATGCCTGTATCGAATCACGGCTGAAGCGGGGCTTGATGTTTTATTTAATTTACATACACTGGCCCCTGTGTGTTCGAAATAACAAACATCTTGACGCGACCCGGACGGTGGCGTCCGGTCCCGTAAGAGTGAGAACGGTCATGACCCAAACCCCTGAAAACACGTCGCAGCAGCAAGCCGCACCGGCCGACCAGGTTGGCAAGCCAACCAAAACGGATGCTTTTTGGATGCCGTTTACCGCGAACCGTCAGTTTAAGGCTGAACCCAGGCTGATGGTGGGTGCGCAAGGCATGCATTACACCAGTGAAGACGGTCGCAGCTTGCTCGACGGCACTGCCGGTCTCTGGTGTGTGAATGCCGGCCACGGCCGACAGCACATTTCGGATGCCGTCGCCCGCCAGATCAGCGAAATGGATTACGCGCCGACGTTCCAGATGGGTCACCCCAAGCCGTTTGAACTGGCTGAGCGGCTGATCAAACACACCCCTGCTGGCATCAATAAAGTGTTTTTTACCAACTCGGGTTCCGAGTCGGTCGATACCGCTTTAAAAATAGCGCTGGCCTATCATCGGGCATGCGGCCATGGCGAACGAACTCGCCTGATTGGCCGCGAGCGGGGATACCATGGGGTTGGTTTTGGCGGTATCTCCGTGGGCGGTCTGGTGAATAACCGCAAAGCGTTCGGTATGGGCTTGAACGGTGTTGACCATATGCGCCACACCCTGTTGCCGGAAAATGCGTTCAGTCGCGGGCTGCCGGAACACGGTGCGGATCTGGTTCAGGATCTTGAACGGATGATAGCGCTGCACGGCGCCGAGACCATCGCAGCGGTGATCGTTGAACCGGTCGCTGGCTCAGCCGGTGTGATTTTGCCGCCAAAAGGGTATTTGCAACGGTTGCGTGATCTGACTCGCCAGCACGGTATCCTGCTGATTTTCGATGAAGTCATTACCGGCTTTGGTCGGGTCGGCCAACCCTTTGCGGCGAATCGATTTGGCGTGACGCCCGATCTGATGACCACGGCTAAAGGCCTGACCAACGGGGCTATCCCCATGGGCGCTGTGTTCGCTGCCGACTTTATTCACGATGCCTTTATGCACGGACCGGAATCGGTCATTGAGTTGTTCCACGGTTACACCTATTCCGGCCACCCGGTAGCAGCAGCAGCCGGCCTGGCCACGCTGGACATCTATGAGCAGGAAGGCTTGTTTGAACGCACCCTGGCGATGGAACCGATCTGGGAAGAGGCGTTGCACAGTCTGAAAGGCACGCGCAATGTCAAAGACATACGCAACATTGGCCTGATAGGTGCGGTGGAACTGGAGTCTCGCGAGGCCCCTGGCGCCCGCGGCTATGATGTGTTCCATCATTGCTACTGGAAAGGCAATGCGCTGGTGCGCTGCACCGGTGACACCATTGCCATGTCACCGCCGCTGATCATCAATGAGGCGCAGATCGACGAGTTGATAACGACCCTGAAAGCGGCCATAGAAGCCACCGACTGACACGAAGCCGGGCAATGTCCCGGCCCGGACCCCTCCCCTGAATTCGAGATCAACGACTTATGAAACAGATTACCCACTTTATCAACGGCGCGACCACCGCGCCGAGCAAGCGTTCCGGCCCGGTGTTTAATCCGGCTCTGGGTGAACAGAGTGCCGAGGTGTCGCTGGCCAGCAGCGCGGAAGTCGATGGCGCAATCCAGGCAGCGAAAACGGCGTTTATCGATTGGTCAGCGACCACACCCCTGAACCGGTCGCGGATTCTGTTCCGCTTTAAAATGCTGCTGGAAGAGCGGCTGGATGAGCTCGCCCGGGTTATCAGCGCCGAGCATGGCAAGGTGTTTGAAGACGCGCGAGGCGAAGTCGTGCGGGGTATGGAGGTCGTGGAGTTTGCCTGCGGCATTCCGCACCTGCTTAAAGGCGAGATGACCGAGCAAGTCGGGCGGGGTGTTGATGCCTGGACGGTCAATCAGCCGCTGGGCGTGGTTGCCGGTATTTCTCCGTTTAATTTCCCGGCCATGGTGCCCATGTGGATGTGGCCTGTCGCCATTGCTTGCGGCAATACCTTCATTATGAAACCGTCGGAGAAAGACCCGAGTGCACCGCTGCTGGTCGCCGAATGGCTGAAAGAAGCGGGATTGCCGGATGGCGTGTTCAACGTGGTCAATGGCGACAAAGAGGCGGTTGATGTGTTGCTGACCCACCCGGCCATTCAGGCGGTGAGCTTTGTTGGCTCCACGCCGATTGCCGAGTACATTTACAGCACGGCCAGTGCCCATGGCAAACGCGTACAGGCCCTCGGTGGTGCCAAAAACCATCTGGTGGTTATGCCCGATGCGGATATCGACGGCGCGGTCAATGCCCTGACCGGTGCGGCATTTGGCTCGGCCGGCGAGCGCTGCATGGCGATCTCTGTGGCCGTGGCCGTGGGTGATATTGCCGATGAGCTGGTCGATAAGCTGGCCGAAAAAGCCCGCACCCTGAAAATTGGCAATGGCGCCGAAAAAGGGCTGGATATGGGCCCGCTGGTCACCCGGGAACACCTGGCCAAGGTCACTGGCTATGTCGATGCCGGCGTTAAAGAAGGCGCTACTCTGGTGGTTGATGGCCGCGGCCACAAAGTCCCCGGCCACGAGGCTGGCTACTTCATCGGCGGTTGCCTGTTCGACCATGTGACACCGGACATGAGTATTTATCAGGAAGAGATTTTTGGCCCGGTGTTGTGCGTGGTCCGGGTGCCGGATTACGTCAGTGCGGTGAAGCTGATCAATGCCCACGAATACGGAAATGGCACCTCCATTTATACCCGCAGCGGTGGCGCGGCTCGGCAGTTCACCCACGATATCCAGGTCGGCATGGTCGGCGTGAATGTGCCCATTCCGGTGCCCATGGCGTTCCACTCCTTCGGTGGCTGGAAGCGTTCTTTGTTTGGTGGCAGCCACATGCATGGCATGGAAGGCGTACGATTCTATACACGTCGCAAGGCGGTGACTGCACGCTGGCCGGTAGGCGACATGGGTGCTGATTTCGTCATGCCGACTATGGAATAGTATTGACTGAGTATTTTAAGGTTTTAGCGTTTGCCTGGGAGACCAGCAGCGGGTGCCGGGTGTACCCCTGTGGGGTAGTCCGCAGCATGGATGCTGCGGACTAGGCTCCATGGATGGATTCACGCCGACCCCACAGGGGTATACCCGGTAGCCGCTGCGGAACTATGACTCCCAGTTGAGCTTAAGTTACCAAAGTCCCCCTTTCCTTTGATAGTGGAGCCCCAGATGACCCGTCGTACCGAACATACCGGTTCCTATTACGCCGCCAGTGCGAACCCGACTCCCGACCGCCCGGCATTGACCGAGTCGATACAAACCGATGTCTGTGTGATTGGAGCTGGTTTTACCGGCTTGTCCACAGCCCTGCATCTGGCGGAAGCCGGTTTTAAAGTGGTGGTGCTGGAAGCGGCGCGTGTTGGCTTTGGTGCCAGTGGTCGCAATGGCGGCCAGTTGGTCAACAGCTACAGCCGCGATATTGATGTGATCGAAAAAAACTACGGCATGGATACCGCCAAAATGCTGGGCGGTATGGCGTTTGAAGGGGCGGACATCATTCGTCAGCGCATTCGCGACTACAACATCGATTGCGATTATCGCGATGGCGGTGTGTTTGTGGCGTTTAACAAGCGCCAGTTGCATGAACTGCAGGAACAGAAAGCCCTGTGGGAACGCTATGGTCATACTCAGCTCGATTTTCTGGATCAGAATGCGGTTCGCGAGGTGGTCAAATCCGATCAATACATCGGCGGCCTGCGCGACAATCGCGGTGGTCATATCCACCCGCTGAATCTTGCGCTGGGGGAGGCGGCTGCTATTGAGCAACACGGCGGACAGATTTTTGAAGACTCACCGGTGGTGAAAATCGACCGGGGCGCTGAACCGGTTGTGCATACCGACCGGGGCCAGGTGCGTGCCAAATACGTCATGGTGGCAGGCAATGCCTATCTCGGGAATCTGGTGCCGGAACTGGCGGCCAAGTCGATGCCCTGTGGCACTCAGATCGTCGCCACTGAAGTGCTCGGGGAAGAACGGGCCCGTGAGCTGATTCCGCACCTGGAATGCGTGGAAGATTGCAATTACAAGCTGGATTATTACCGCATCACCGGTGATTTCCGCTTGCTCTACGGTGGCGGTGTTACCTATGGCGGTGGCGATCCGGATTCCATCGAACGCTTCTTGCGCCCGCACCTGGAAACGATTTTCCCGAAACTGGCGGGCGTCAAACTCGATTACGCCTGGGGCGGTGATTTCCTGCTCACCATGAGTCGCTTACCCCAATTTGGCCGCATCGGTGACAACATCTATTACGCCCAGGGCTACAGTGGCCACGGTGTAACGACGACCCACCTGGCGGGCAAACTAATCGCCGAAGCCCTGCGTGGCCAGGCTGAACGCTTCGATGCCTTTGCTAGCCTGAAGCACTTCCGCTTTCCGGGTGGTCAGTTGTTCCGTGCGCCCTATACGGCGATTGGGGCGACCTACTATGGGTTGCGGGATAAACTGGGAATCTGACATGCGAATTTGGGTAGACGCCGATGCTTGCCCTACAGTGATTCGCGACATCATTGTACGGGCGGCCGAGCGGACGCAGGTTCAGACCACCTTTGTGGCCAATCAGTACATCAAAACACCGCCGTCGAAATACGTGAGTTCGGTGCAGGTGCCAGCCGGGTTTGACGTGGCCGACAATGAGATTGTGCGCTTGGCGGAAACTGACGATCTGGTCATCACCAGCGATATTCCCCTGGCGGCAGAGGTGATTGAAAAAGGCGCCAGCGCCCTGAGTCACCGGGGGGAAGCCTACACCCGGGAGAATATTCGGGGCAGGCTGAACGTTCGTGATTTCATGGAAACGATGCGCGCCAGCGGCATTCAGTCGGGAGGCCAGAAGACGATGGATAATACGGACCGAATGGCGTTTGCCAATAAACTGGACAGCTACCTCGCTCGCCACGTGGGAAAAAGCTGAGCGTCGCTTTTTTATCGTTCATTGCATCCAAAACCCGCTAGGCTTCGTCTAACCAACATGATTTCTGGAAAAGGTAGTCTTTGATGAAGCGAATAGCGGTAAATCTGATCGGTTGTGCGGTCTTTGGCCTGGTGAGTGGTGTACAGGCCGAATCCACCATGAATGTGGCGCACATGCACCTTGAACACGTGTCCACATCCTGGCCCGAAGCGCCCAATCAGGTTGGGTTTATGACGGTGGCCATGCAGGAAGCCGAGATTGCGATGACCCATGTCACTCTGGCGCAAGGGCATGAAGGTGACCTTGCTGCCCTTAAGATGCATGTCGGTCATGCCTTGCATGCACTGGACCCGGAAGAGCAAGACGCTGGGCCAGGTCTTGGTTTTGGGGTGATTGAGGGGGCCGATGGTGCTGAGAAGCACACCCTGTATGCGGCCCAGTCGCCAGGCGCATCCGACAACATTATCAATAATAACCTTCGGGTTCGTAACCCGTTGCGCAACGCCGAATCGCTGGCCAAGCTGGCTGTTCGCGCCGGTAATGGCGCGCTCGAGGCCCGTTCGGTGGCAGCTGCGCAGGAATCGCTTAATGACATGGCCTGGCTGATCAACGCCATGATCAACGGTGTCGATGAAAACGGTAATGGCACCATTGAGGCGACACGCGAAGAGGGCGGGCTGGCCATCGCTTTTGAACAGATGCGTTCTATACGGCAGGGTGAAGGGCTCGACTGACGCGGTCAGGCGAGAGCCTGCGCGATGATGCAGACACTCAAAAGCGATAGCGCTATGCTGTAGCAAAGGTTAGCAGCATGGGAAAGGGTTATGAGTGTTAAGAAAATCATGAATCCACATCCGGTCGTCGTCGGCATGGAGGATACCGTGGGGCGCATGCGTGAGCTGTTTGAGGAGCACCGGTTTCACCATTTGCTGGTCACCGAGCGCGGCATTCTCAAGGGTATCGTCTCTGACCGGGATATTCTCAAAGCGTTGTCACCTTACGTGGGTACACCGTCAGAGCAAACCCGGGATACCAGTACTCTGTTTCGACGGGCACATCAGGTGATGACCCGCGACCCGATTACCATCTCGCCGGAAGCCTCGCTGACTGATGCCATCAGCTTGTTTAACCGAAACAAGATCTCCTGCTTGCCGGTTGTGTCTCAGGGTAACCAGCCGCTGGGTATGGTCAGTTGGCGGGATATTCTGAAAACGATGGAGCGGGTGAGTCGTCAAAAACAAGAGGGGTGACGCGTCGTCAGTCGTTAAAAAGGGCCGCTTTATGCGGCCCTTGTAGAGGGATTTATACTCTGTCAAACAGTCAGCAACAGTCACTTTTCCCGTTGTTTTTACCGAACACGTTATGGCGCAGCTGGGCTGTCGTCTTGAACGCTCAATTCGACGGCAGCTCCCGCATCCCTTGCCCATACCGTGACAATATCACCGGCTTCTAGCACCAGTTCAGCTTGAACAGCGATGGTTTTGCTGTTGGCAGGGGTTACCGTGAAGTTGTAGGTGCCTGCCGCTAATTCGATGAAACCCGTGCTGGCCTTATAGGCAACGTCTGCAAAGGCCGGGTCTTCATTGGTGATGTCTGTGCCTGCGGTTGCATAGAGATCAACGTCCGCTGTGGCGGCCGAACCGTGAATGATACGGATCTTAGCTGCCGTAGCGATTGAGCGGCGGTCGTCAACGTAAGGAACCAGCTCCAGGTCGGTATCGTCACTGGCTGCCGTTCCCATCGCAAAAACGGTGTAGCTTGTGCCACTAGACAGCGTGACGCCTTCCGCAGAGATGGCGGCATCGGTGTTGTTGGCGCTAACAGCCACATCATAATCACCCGGGCCAACTTCAGCATAAGCTGAAATCGCAGGATAGGTGACATCTGCAAACAGGGCATTGCCATTGCTGAAATCAGTGACGTCAAGTGTATCCGAATCATCGTCTGCAGCGGCGAAGATATCTACTTCACCGACATCTGACGCGTTGTGTACAGCACGAACAGCAGCGGTGTTCGCATCAAAAATGATGCTACTGGTGCTGTCATCTGACACGCTCAAAGCGATGGGCGATTCCCCGACACCCGACATATTGGGAATGGCACCGATGAACAAGTCACTGCCAGCCGTCAGTTCCAGCGAACCGGAATCATAAACTGGGTCAAGGCTGCCCTGAGCTGTGACGCGAATCTGGTAAGAGCCTTCATCGACCAGGGTCGGACCCAGTAAATCAGAACCGGACGTGAATTCCAGAGTGCCCAAAACCGTGTTGGCAGTTAAAGTGGCTCCGGGAGCGGTTACGTGAACGTCAACCGCAGGCGCATCTGGTGCCAGGTGAGCGACTTGAACGCGTACTTTGCTGCTGTCCTGTTCGGAGCCATCGTCGCTGAATACTTTGGCGCTGATGCTGGCCAGCGGATTGACGGCTACGACGGTATAGGTCACGTCAGCTTCCAGCGTCAGTTCGGTGTCGATGACCGCATCGGCCGTGTCTGCCCCACCCGGGAGAATCCCGAAGACATCAGTGGCATAGGTGCCGGCGTCTACTTCCGCCAGAGCAGAGGCGGAACCGTAGCCCAGGGTGTCTACCGCAGGCGACATGGCGTCGTTCAGGTAGACATTAACCGCCGGTGAGTTTTCAGACGCGTGCAAGACGCGCAGGGATGCTTTCGCAGTGGTGTCATCATCGTCGCTGTTGGATTCGCAGCCAGCCAGAATAAGGCCGCTGATCGCGATTCCGGCGATCACTTTTAACGTGTGCATTGTTGTTATCCTTCCAGAGTGAGTGTGTGGGTGCTGGCCAGCGACAGAGTTACGGTAGGGCAGGGAGACTCCGATCAATCAAAGGATTTGAACGATATAGCCAAAATTAGTGAATGAACCTTGTGTGTTCTCGTACCGGTTCGCAAAAAGTCGCGCAAATTCAAATGCTTGGTACACAGTGCCGGCGTTGGTGGCTGGAAGTGAACCCCGGCTAGTAGGCGTGCTAAAGCGAAAATTGAGTGTGTAAATAGTGAACAGGTGCACATTTTAGAAAGGGGGCTGAATGACCCGGTGTGTGCTTGGCAAACCGACCGGGTGTTGGAAAATCAGTCAAATTTCACCATCTGGCTGCAAGGCCATGGTGGCGCGGAAACGTTCTCGTTTAGTTGGGTTGTCCCAAAGTTATGCAGAAGGTTATCCACATTTTCTGTGGGTAAGTTTTGCGGGAGAGCTCTTGGTGGATATGACGGGGTGGTGTGGCTGTCAAGCCTGATTTAGAGCCTTTATTAAAGAAAAATGGCTTGACAGTCGTGACGCTGGCAGCCTTCGGTCATGTGAATAAAGGTTGCTTGCGACCGTACTCCGGCTGTGTTATCCACCGGCCGGGTACGGCGCTGTATCAGGGTTTGGCGGGCTGCTTACGCGCTTCGGAGTAGATCCGATAGCCGAAAACCAGGGCGAAAGCGCCCACGGGCTTGAAAATCAGTGCAACAATGAAATTGACCGGCCCATAGCCAGCCGTTAGGTTCAGGCTGCCGATGATCACTTGGCTCAGCAACAGCAAGAGCCCATAAATCAGTGCATAGCCGCCAAAAATGATCCAACCGTAGCCGGTACTGCCGATCCAGGCTTTGCGCAATGCATCGGGTATCGGCTCGCGGCCATCAATCAGGTAGAAGGTTGCCAGCACCAGTTTTACCCCAAAATAGATGCCCGGTACGATCAGCAACAATCCGAGACCAACCGCCAGGCCCGTTAGCAACTGCACACCCGCCAGTGGCAATACCCAGGGTAATGCCTGGGTGATGGCGTCTTTGGGTGGCAGGTACTGGTTATTCAGAGAGCTGCGCACATACAGCACTACCGCCGCCGTGGCCCATACTCCGCCGACCCATTGCATCAGCAGCAGCGGCCAGGCGTAGGGCATGTCGACGAAGGCCCCTCTGAGCAGAGCAAACAGCAGTTCAAACACTAAGCCTAGCCCCATGGTAATGAGGGTCAGGGCGATAAAGTGCTGACGAAAGAATTGAGCGGAGTCCTTGAGGAAAGTGTAAAGCATGAACGTCTCGTGTTGGCTGTCTCAGTGAACGGGAAGAGTAACGAAATGTGGTTGGAAAGGCATCTTTAACGGTTGGGTTTGAACTGCCGGTTCCGGGTATAAAGTCACTTACTAACGGCTGAGCATGCTTTAAGAGGAGATTTAAAGAGTGACTTGGCCGTTACAGTTGTGGGTTTGATTTTAGTTCGGTGAAACCTGAAGCGAACCCTCCCCCCGGCCCTCTCCCGTCTCACGGGAGAGGGAGCATTCGTGTGGTGGCCAGTAGTCCGTAAGTCGGGAGCTTTGAAGCCTGGCGCCAAGGTCTGGCTGAATTCCCTCAAGCCGCAGGTTGCTGCTGGGTGATGCAGTGAATGTTGCCGCCACCGAGCAGAATCTCCCGGCCTGGCACCTGGACCACTTCACGGTCTTTGCACAGATCGCTGAGAATGTTGGCGGCGATGGCGTCTTTGGGGTCGTCGAAGCTCGGCAGAATAATGCCGCCATTGACCATCAGGAAGTTCACATAACTGGCGGCCATCCGTTCACCGGCCCGGCGCGGCCAGGCTTTCTGGGCCCAGTCGATGCCGTCGACTTCAGCCTCGGTCTGCATCAGTGGTTTGGGCAGAGGCATTTTGGTGATGCTCAGCGACCGGCCTTTGGCATCGCGATGGGCGCTGAGGTAATCAAATGCCAGACGGCTGCGCTGGTATTGCGGATCGGTTTCGTCGTCGGTCCAGGCCAGTACGACATGCCCGGGTTTGACGAAGCAGGCCATGTTGTCGATGTGTCCGTTGGTTTCGTCGTTGTAAATGCCGTCCGGTACCCACAGGATGGTGTCGATGTTCAGATGGTCACGCAGTCGCTGTTCAATCTCGGCTCGCGTCAGATGCGGGTTGCGGTTGTTGTTCAACAGGCACTCTTCGGTGGTCATTAGAGTGCCTTCACCATCAACATGAATGGCACCGCCTTCGAGCACAAAGCCCTCAGAGCGATAGCGTTCGATGCGCTCCATGTTGCAGATCTTTTGCGCCACCTGATCATCCCGGTTCCACGGCTGATACAGACCGCCCGTGAGGCCGCCCCAGGCGTTGAACTCCCAGTCGTTGGCGCGCAAACCCCCCTGATTGTTGATGATAAACGTAGGGCCGGTGTCACGCACCCAGGCATCGTTGCAGGTCAGCTCCACCACCCGAATGCCGGCACTGAGCCGGGCGCAGGCGTTTTCGTACTGGTCGGCCGAGACGCCCATGCTGACCGGTTCAAAGCGGGCGATGGCCTCGGCGACGGCGGTATAGGCGGCCTGAGCCGGCTTGGCGCCATAGCGCCAGTTGTCCGGCCGTTCAGGCCACAGCATCCAGGTCTGGCTGTGGGGTGCCCATTCGGCGGGCATGTAGTAGCCATCTGCGCGGGGGTTGGAGGCGAGCGGCGCTGGCATATCAGCGGCCTCCGTCCTTGGTCATGAGCGGGTCATAGAGATCCGGGCGACGGTCGCGGAAGACACCCCAGGCGCGACGAGTGCTGGCGACTTCATCCAGGTCAAAGGTATGCACCAGAACGCCTTCGTCTTTGCGATCGAACTCAGCCACCTTCTGACCAAGTTCATTGGCGATAAAGGACGAGCCATAAAAAGAAATGGTCTGTTCGCCTTCCGCTTCAATACCGGTTCGGTTGCTGGCGATATAGGGCGTCAAATTGGCCGCTGCGTGGCCTTGCTGGGTAATCTGCCAGTGATCCCGGGAGTCGATGGTGTGGTCCTGCGGTTCACTGCCGATAGCGGTCGGGTAGAACAGCAGCTCGGCGCCCATCAATGCCATGGCGCGAGCGGTTTCGGGGAACCACTGATCCCAGCAAATACCCACACCAATGCGCGCGTAGGCGGTATCCCAGACTTTGAAGCCGGTATCGCCGGGCGTGAAATAGAATTTTTCCGAGTAACCCGGGCCATCGGGGATGTGTGTCTTGCGATAGATGCCCAGGTTGGAGCCGTCGGCATCGATGATGGCGACCGTGTTGTAAAAGGCGTTGTTGGCCCGCTCGTAAAAACTGATGGGCAGCACGACCTTGAGCTCTGCGGCCACTGCGCTGAAATGCTTGATCGCCGGGTTTTCCTCAACCGGTGTCGCAAAGGCCATGTAACCTTCGATTTGTTTCTGGCAAAAATAGCAGCGCTCAAACAGCTCCTGGATCAGGATGATCTGTGCGCCTTTCGCGGCGGCCTCACGCACCAGGGCGTCGGCTTTGGCGATGTTGGCGTCAACGTCCCAGCCACAGCTCATCTGGGTGGCAGCTACAGTTACCGGTCTCATTTATAGAGGCTCCTTTGAGGTTAACCCCGGGTTCTCAGGGGCGCGTATTTTTGCTGAAACTAGCGAAAATACCAGCGTTTTTTTCGGGCTGGTGAAGCGTCCTTCAGAGATCAAATTCAGACTCAATAGTTGACTACAAGTTTCGGAGTTCGCTAATGAAACTAGCGACGGTTGCCGGGGATACCCCTGTGGGGTAGTCCGCAGCAAGGATGCTGCGGTCTAGGCTCCATGGATGGATTTACGCCGACCCCACAGGGGTATCCCCGGTAGCCGGCGCGGGCCAATCCCACTTATTCAACCCGCGAACTCCGAAACTTGAGCACTCAAATATAGGGTAGCAGAAGCTCGTATTCCATGGGGGTGACCTGGCGCTCGAACAGTCGCACTTCGCTCCATTTGCAGATGCGGTACATCTCGATGAAGTCGGCACCGAACCAGGTTTGAACCCGCTCATCCAGAACCATGGAGCGCAGCGCATCGCGCGCGTTATCTGCCAGCTCCGGGTGGTCCTGATCGTAGACATTACCTTCTACCGGCTCCGGAGGCTCAATGTGGTTCTGCAGGCCTTCGGTCGCACCGGCCAGTACCACGGCCACGGCCAGGTACGGATTGGTGTCGGCGCCGCTCATCCGGTGCTCTATGCGGGTGGCTTCGATGTTGCCGGACGGAATGCGCAAAGCAGACGTCCGGTTATCATATCCCCAGGTTTTTGCAGTAGGGGCGAAAGCATCCGGGTTGAGTCGTCGATAACTGTTGATGTTCGGGCACAGTAGCGCCTGAACGTGATCGGCCATGTCGATCAGGCCGCCCATCGCCCAGCGCATTTCCGGGACGCTTTCCGGGTCTTCACTGGCAAAAATATTGTTGCCGTCACTGTCCATTAAACTGAGGTGAATGTGCATGCCGCTGCCCGCTTCTTCAATGTAGGGCTTGGCCATGAACGTCGCTTCCATCTCCCATTTGCGGGCCACCTGAGCAATAACCCGCTTGAGCAGCACCGCTTCATCAGCCGCACGCATCGGGTCGTTACCATAGTTCAAATTGACCTCGAACTGGCCCGGAGCGTATTCAGTAATGACCGTATCAGCCGGGATGTTCTGCTCGTGCGCGGTATCGAGCACATCCCGAATAAAGAAATCGTAGTCGTCCAGGTCGTCCATCGAATAGACCTGCTTGGAGCTCATGCGCCGACCGCTGACCGGAGACACCGGCGGCTGCAACTGCCCATCGGCATCTCGCTCAGTGTCGATCAGGTAGAACTCCAGCTCGACGGCAATGCCAGGCGTGTAGCCCAGCTCATTGAAACGGTGAACGACCTGAGTCAGAACCTGGCGCGGGTCCATCCGAAACGGTGTGACACCGTCCGTCTCAAACATGGTGAACAGTGCCTGCGCCCTGTCACCATCCGCATGCCAGGGCACCATGGAAAGGGTACCGGGCACCGGCAGACACAACCTGTCTCTGTCGCCCTCGTCGGCACCGAGTCCGGTTTCCTCAACGGTTGTGCCCGTGGCATCGAGTGCCATCACAGAGCCAGGCATATTGAAGCCTTCTTCATATACCTTCTCTAGCAACTCGCGTTCAATGCGTTTGCCGCGCAGCACGCCATTCAGGTCCGTGATCAGCAGTTCTATGGTGGTTACATTCGGGTGCTGCGCCAGAAAGGCGGTTACTTCAGGGTGTGACATGATGCTTTCTCATCGTTGGCGATGACGGCCTGTATTTACAGGCCCGCCATGGCGACTTAACAGGTGGGCGGAGGGTCGCAATAACGATCAGCGATCCAGACCACCCATGCATAAATATTTGAGTTCCAGGTATTCATCGATGCCGTAGTGGCTGCCTTCACGGCCCAGTCCGGATTCCTTAACGCCACCAAAGGGCGCCACTTCCGTCGAGATGATACCTTCATTGATGCCGACCATGCCGTATTCCAGGTCCTCGGCGACGCGCCAGATACGCGCATGGTTGTTGCTGTAGAAATAGGCAGCCAAACCAAAAGGAGTGTCGTTGGCCAGCGTGACCGCTTCCTCTTCAGTCTTGAACCGGGTCAGTGCGGTAATGGGACCGAAAATTTCCTCCTGACTGACGCGCATACCCGGGGTGACGTCTGCCAGCACCGTGGGTTCAAAAAAACTGCGTCCCAGACTGTGGCGTTTGCCGCCAAGCAGAATGCGGGCTCCCTGGTCAGTGGCGTCGCTAAGCAGTGCCTCGACCTTCTCTATGCCGGCTTCGTTGATCAGTGGGCCGATAGTCACGCCGTCGTCCAGGCCGTTACCCACCTTAAGCTCCGAACTGGCTTCGGCCATCGCCCGGGCGAAGCGGTCATAGACGCCATCCTGCACCAAAAATCGATTAACGCATACACAGGTCTGACCGGTATTGCGATACTTCGACGCCATAGCCCCTTTGACCGCTGCATCGATATCCGCGTCGTCAAAGACAATAAAGGGCGCGTTGCCACCGAGCTCCATGGAGACCTTTTTAACGGTGTCGGCTGCCTGGCGAATCAGCATTTTGCCAACCGGGGTCGAGCCGGTAAAGCTTACCTTACGAACCAGAGGGTGGGTGCTGAGTACTTCACCAACCGCTTTGCCATTGCTGGCGGTAATGATATTCAGCACACCATCCGGCAAACCAGCCTGCCGCGCCAGGTCGGCCAGTGCCAGCGCGGTCAGCGGCGTTGCTTCGGCTGGCTTGACCACCGCTGTGCAGCCAGCGGCCAGAGCGGGGGCTACCTTGCGGGTGATCATCGCCAGCGGAAAGTTCCAGGGGGTAATGGCAGTACAGACCCCGATTGGTTGTTTGATCGCCAGAATGCGACGGTCGTTGTTGGGTGTCGGAATCACGTCGCCGTAGGCACGTTTGGCTTCCTCAGCGAACCACTCTATAAAGGAAGCACCATAGGCGACTTCACCTTTGGATTCGACCAGGGGTTTGCCGCATTCCAGCGTCATCAGCTCGGCCAGTTGATCCTGGTGGTTCATGATTAGCTCAAACCAGCGGCGCAGGATCGCAGCGCGACTCTTGGCGGTTTCTTTTTTCCAGGTTGCGAATGCCCGGTGGGCTGCTTCGATGGCCAGTTCAGCGTCTTCCGGGCCGCAGTCTGTGACCACGGCCAGGCAGTCGCCATTGGCCGGATTGGTAACATCAAAGGTGCGACCGGACCGAGCAGTTGCCCAATCCCCGTCAATAAAACTGAGGCTGTGAATCATCGAATCTGTCATGAAGGTGCTCCTTATGCATTGCATCGCCGACGGGCGAAGCCATGTCGCCGTGAGCCACTCAGTATAGTGGTTACTTTTGAAGCCCGAAGGTGTGCGATTGAATGCAGCAAGCTAACCTCAAAATGAGGACAAGCTCAATAGCTGTGATTAAAATAATTGACACCTTGCTCACCGGTAAGCCCATAAAACCGCCAAAGATGTTTTATATAATTAACATTCGACGATTTTAGTGCCTTGTGTTGATTATTTTTTATGGTAACGTGGTAAAAAATAAACACTTGAAGAATCGTCGCATATACCCGTTTGGTTGGGTGTAAAATACGGCGTTCAAGGTCATAACAAAGCGCTACACAACAGGGGGTTTGCATGCAGCCCGAACGTGCCCGACCATTGGTCGGCGTCGTCTGCGATGTCAAGATGGTACCGCCGCATGCCTTTCATATGGCAGGCGACAAGTACCTGACCGCACTGGCCACTGCCGCTGGTGTGACCCCTGTGTTGCTCCCCGCTCTAACTGAACTGTTCGATCCCTCTACTTACTTAAAGCATTTCGATGGTCTCTTTCTAACCGGTGGCTATTCTATGGTGCATCCGCAGCGCTATGGTCAGGCGCCATTGGCGGATCAGGTTTATGATGAGCGTCGGGATGCATTGAGTCTGGCCCTGATTGAAGCGGCTATGGCACGGGATATGCCATTGTTTGCCGCCTGTCGTGGTTTTCAGGAAATCAACGTGGCACTTGGCGGAACCTTGCATCAGGCTTTGCATGAAGTGCCGGGCTTAATCGAGCATCGGGAAAACAAAGACGAGTCGCTGGCGCAGCAGTACGCGCCGGCACATGCTGTTGCACTGGCCCGGGGTGGGTTAATGCAGCAGATTCTTGAGACAGACACCCTGGAGGTAAACTCCTTGCATGTTCAAGGTGTAGCAACGCTTGGGGGCGGCTTAGAGGTTGAAGCCACTGCACCGGACGGTTTGATCGAAGCAGTGCGAATCGCCGCCATGCGATTTGCCCTGGCCGTGCAGTGGCACCCGGAATGGCAGGTAAAGAACCACCCCCAGCAACGACAACTGTTTGAGGCGTTCGGTGATGCGTGTAGAGCGTGATAACCGAACGAACCCTGTATGGAAGAATTGATTAAGTGGCTTAAAGACAACCGCGTGACCGAAGTGGAATGCATCACGCCGGATCAGACCGGCATCGCGCGCGGTAAAATCATGCCCACCAGCAAGTTCATTGCTGAGCGCGGTATCCGCTTGCCAGAGAGCGTGTTGCTGCAGACAGCAACCGGTGATTACCCGGACGACGAATCCTATTACAGCATTCTCGACCCGGCCGATATCGACATGATTCTGCGCCCGGATCCGAACGCGGCCTTTCTGGTGCCCTGGACGCTGGAGCCGACGGCTCACGTCATTCACGACTGCTACGACAGCGTTGGCAACCTGATTGAGCTGTCGCCGCGTGCGGTGCTGAAAAAGGTTTTGGGACTCTATGAAGCCAAGGGCTGGAAGCCCATTGTTGCGCCGGAGGTTGAATTTTATCTGACCCAGCGTTGCACCGATCCGGACTTGCCGCTGGAACCACCGATAGGCCGTTCTGGCCGCAAGGAAAGTGGCCGTCAGTCATTCAGCATAGATGCCGCGAACGAATTCGATCCGATCATTGAAGACATCTACGACTGGTGTGAAGCCCAGGGGCTGGACATCGATACCCTGATTCACGAGGAAGGCACCGCCCAGATGGAATTCAACTTCCGTCATGGCGATGCTTTGAAATTGGCTGACCAGGTGTTTGTGTTCAAGCGGACGGTGCGTGAAGCGGCGATGAAGCACAACATTGGTGCAACCTTTATGGCCAAGCCGATTACCGGCGAGCCCGGCAGCTCCATGCACATTCACCAGTCTTTGGTGGATGCGAAAACGGGCAAGAACCTGTTTTCCAATCCGGACGGCTCGGCCTCCAAGCAATTCCTCAACTACATCGGTGGTTTGCAGGCTTACATTCCGGCACTGATGCCGATGTTTGCCCCGAACATGAACAGCTACCGGCGTTATTTGCCGGGCGCGGATGGCAATGCACCGGTGAACATTGAATGGGGTGAGGAAAATCGCACGGTAGGGCTGCGGGTGCCCCAGGCATCGCCGGAGTCGCGCCGCGTCGAAAACCGACTGCCCGGCGCCGACACCAATCCTTATCTCGCCATGGCGGCGAACCTTGCCTGCGGATACCTGGGTATGGTGAAAGATCTCAAACCGCGTAAGCCGGTCACCGGCCGTGCCGGAGCAGAGGCCGACCCGGATGTACCGTTCAACCTGGAAGCGGCGCTGGACACCATGGCCGATTGCCAGGAAATGCGGGAACTGCTGGGACCGACTTTCGTTGATGGTTTTATAGCAACGCGTTGGGCTGAGTACGAGGGCTTCAAACGAGTGATCAGCTCCTGGGAGCGGGAGTTCCTGTTGAGTACGGTTTAATAATTAAAGGCTCGGGGCGAAGATTGTGAGCGGCGGGTGCCGGTGGTGCCTCTGCGGGGAAGTCCGCAGCAGGGATGCTGCGGTCTAGGCCCCATGGACGGGTTTACGCCGATCGAGTGTCGCACCACCCGAGAGGCACCACCGGTAGCCGCCGCGGACTCTGCCACTCAACTAACCCCGAGGCCTGTAATTCAATTGAATGGGGGAACTGTCATGACAGCTGCACCGTCACTGACTCAAACCGAACTCTGGCAACATCAGGGTGCCGACCACATGCTGCACCCCTTTGGTGACAGCGGTGCAATTGGCCAGGAGGGCGCGCGCATCATCACCCGGGCCGAGGGCGTGACGCTCTGGGACAGCGAAGGTAAGGCCTATCTGGATGCCTTTGCCGGGCTCTGGTGTGTGAATCTGGGGTATGGGCGTAAGGAGCTGGTCGATGCTGCCAGCCGCCAAATGGCGCAACTGCCTTACTATAACCTGTTCTTCAAGTCGGCAACGCCGCCGGCCGTGGAGTTAGCCAGCGCGCTGGCTGAAATTGCACCATCGCACATCAATCACACCTTCTTTACCAATTCCGGCAGCGAAGCCAATGATACCGTGCTGCGCATGGTGCGCCGCTACTGGGACCTGAAAGGTCAGCCCAAAAAGAAAACCATCATCGGGCGACACAACGGCTATCACGGTTCGACGGTGGCCGGTGCCAGCCTGGGCGGCATGAGCCCCATGCATGCCCAGGGTGATCTGCCAATTCCCGGTATCGCGCATATTCGCCAACCCTACTGGTACGGAGAGGGCGGTGACCTGTCGCCGGACGACTTTGGTCGACTCGCTGCGCAGGCACTGGAAGACAAAATTCTGGAGCTGGGGCCCGACACCGTGGGTGCTTTTATTGCCGAGCCAATTCAGGGAGCGGGCGGTGTGATTATCCCGCCGGACAGCTATTGGCCGGAAATTGAACGCATCGTCAAACGCTATGATCTATTGTTGGTGGTCGATGAAGTCATTTGTGGTTTCGGCCGTACCGGCGAGTGGTTCGGTTCCGATTATTATGACCTGACACCGGATTTGATGCCTATCGCCAAGGGCCTGTCCTCCGGATATCTGCCCATTGGTGGCGTCATGGTGGCTGATCGTGTGGCTGAACTGTTCAAAGCCAGCGGCGGGGAATTCAATCACGGCTTTACCTATTCGGGACACCCGGTCTGTGCAGCCGTGGCACTGGAAAATATACGCATTCTGCGCGAAGAAGGCATTGTCGACCGGGTTCGGGAGGAAGCGGCACCTTACTTGCAGGCGCAATTGCAAACGCTGGCAGACCATCCCCTGGTGGGTGAGGTCCGTGGTGTGGGCATGTTAGGGGCGGTAGAGCTGGTTCAGGATAAACTCAGCCGCAGTCGCTACCCTGAAGAAGGGCGGGTGGGCACCCTTTGCCGCGACTACGCTCTGGAAGGCGGCTTGGTGTTGCGCGCTACCGGTGACACCATGTTGATGTCGCCACCGCTGGTGATCAGCCTGGCTGAAATTGATGAACTTGTTGCCAGAACGCGCCGGGCGCTGGACCAGACTCTGGGTCAGTTGCAGAAAGAATATCCGGCCAGGGCATAAATTCTATTGGTGTTTTGATCATCTCATTTTACTGTAGGCAGGTGGTCCGGAAGCTGGTCAGGTCAGCCGAAGGGCCGAATAAAAAACGATGCAGGAGAGTATCTTTCGATGAGTAAACATAAGAAGACCATCGCAATTGCCGCACTGACGGCGGCCGTAGCCGGCGCAGCAATTGCGGAAGATCGCGTTGTTTATATCTATAACTGGTCTGACTACATTGGCCCGGACACATTGGCAGACTTTACAGCCGAAACCGGCATTGAAGTAGTTTATGATGTCTTTGATTCCAACGACGTGCTGGAAGCCAAGGTTCTGTCTGGCCAAACCGGATATGACATCGTCGTCCCGACGACCAACTACATGGCTCGCCAGATCCAGGCCGGTGCCTACCAGAAGCTCGACAAATCCAAGTTGACCAATTATGACAATCTGGACATGGAACTGGTTGAGCGCCTCGAGAACTTCGATCCGGGCAATGAATACTCAGTGCCTTATCAGTGGGGTACCAACGGCATTGGTTATAACGTCGGCAAAATTCAGGAAATACTCGGCGATGATGCTCCGGTGGGAAGCTGGGACCTGGTGTTCGATCCGCAATATGCATCGCAGTTAGCCGAATGCGGTATTACTTTCCTCGACTCGGGTAATGAGATCTTTCCGCTGATTCTTCAGTACATGGGCCGTGATCCTTATAGCCGCAGTGCTGCTGACTATCGTGCGGCTCTGACCGAGCTGAATAAAGTGCGTCCCCATATTCAGTACTTCCACAGCTCTCGCTACATTTCCGATCTGGCTAATGGTGAAGTGTGTGTCTCTATTGGGTGGTCCGGCGATGTATTCCAGTCCATGGCTCGCGCTGAAGAAGCAGATGCTGGCGTCGAGGTGGACTACTTCATCCCTGAAGAGGGAACCGTCCTCTGGTCAGACATGATGGTGATTCCTGCCGATGCCCGGAATGTTGAGGAAGCCCATGAGTTTATTAACTTTGTACTGGAGCCGGAAGTGGCTGCTGGTATTACCAACTACGTTTGGTACGGAAGCCCGGTAGAGGCCGCCAAGCCGTTTATCGACCCTGAGATTCTGGAAAATCCGGGTATCTACCCGCCTGCAGGTACAACCTTGTTCACCAACGAGATTTTGCCAAACAGCATCATGCGTGAAATCACGCGCGGCTGGACACGATTCAAGTCAGGCAGCTGATCTAATAGCTATACGGGGCCGGTATTCCCGGCCCCGACATTTTTGCTGCAAGTACTTTGTGAACGTCCGGAAGTGGATCTGAGTATTTACAGCAGAATTGCAGACCCAGTGTGATCAACGACGAGTGCGTACCAGCACAAAAAACATAAGACTCGGTATATTAGCCAGCGTTAGAGGGGAGACACCCAGATGGCATTAGCGGCCGGCGCGCGCCGACAACAGCATGAGACCAGTACTGAAACCAAGAAAACGTTGCTCAGTATTGAGAAGATAACCAAGTATTTTGATGAAGATCTGGCCGTTGACAACGTCACGCTTGATGTTCGCCAGGGTGAGATCTTTGCACTGCTTGGGGCTTCCGGTTCAGGCAAGTCAACCCTACTGCGCATGATGGCGGGGTTTGAAAACCCTACTGAAGGGCGCATCCTGCTTGAAGGTGAAGACATTACTCACCAGCCGCCTTACCAGCGCCAGATCAATATGATGTTTCAATCCTACGCCCTGTTTCCGCACATGACGGTCGAGCAGAACCTGGCGTTTGGTCTGAAGCAGGAAAAGCTGGCGAAAGATGTGATCATCGACCGAGTGCAGCGCATGCTGAAACTGGTCCACATGGAGAAGTTTGCCCGGCGCAAGCCTCATCAGTTGTCGGGTGGTCAGCGCCAGCGGGTGGCCCTGGCGCGGAGCCTGGCAAAACAACCCAAATTGTTGTTGCTTGATGAACCCATGGGCGCACTGGATAAAAAGCTGCGCACGGAGATGCAACTTGAAGTGGTCGACATCCTGGAGAATGTGGGCGTTACCTGTGTGATGGTGACCCACGATCAGGAAGAGGCAATGACCATGGCCGACCGCATAGCGATTATGGACCAGGGCTTTATTCAGCAGATTGGCTCGCCAGTCGACGTGTACGAGAGTCCGAACAGCCGAATGGTGGCGGAGTTTATCGGGTCGGTGAATCTGTTTGATGGTCAGATCATCGATGATCAGGAAGACCACATGACGTTGCACACGGATGAACTCGACGCGGATATCTACATCGGACACGGCGTGACGTCCAGTGTTGACGAACGCAGTATGTTGTTTGCCCTGCGCCCGGAGAAAACCCTCATGACGCGAGAGCGGCCCGAGGGAGACTATAACTGGTCATCCGGCATCGTGCATGATATTGCCTATTTGGGCGGGCACACCGTTTATTACGTTCGACTGCCCCAAGGCAAAATCGTTCAATGTTTCCTGGCTAACGTCGAGCGGCGTGCCGACCGGCCTACCTGGGACGACCCGGTCTATGTGCACTGGGCCAGCGACAGCGGCGTGGTGTTGCGCTCATGAAAAAACTCGATCTTGCCCGTATTCTGCCAGGCGGCCGCCGCTGGGTGATTGCCGGGCCGTATCTGTGGTTGCTGGTCTTCTTCTTTATGCCGTTTGTGATGGTGGCGAAGATTTCTCTGTCGGAAACCATGCTCAGCATTCCGCCCTACACGGCGATGTTCGAATGGTTGGATCAGACCCTGAACATCAGGATGACGTTCAGTAATTATGCCTGGTTGTTGAGTGACGATCTGTACATCCAGGCCTATTGGAATTCGATCAAGATTGCGTTTAATGCCACGATTTTTTGTTTGTTGTTGGGCTATCCAATGGCGTATGCCATCGCCAAGGCGCCGCCGCACTTGCAAACCACCTGGCTGCTGCTGGTACTGTTGCCTAGCTGGACATCCTTTCTGATTCGAGTTTATGCCTGGATGGGACTGTTGGGTAACAACGGCGTGTTCAACAATTTCATGGTTTGGATCGGTCTGATCGACAGCCCTATCCAGATGCTTAACACCAATTTTGCGGTGTATATTGGCGTGGTGTATTCCTATCTGCCCTTCATGGTATTACCACTCTATGCCAACCTGGTGAAGCATGATAATGCGCTGCTGGAGGCCGCCAGTGATCTGGGCGCACGTAAAATCACCTCCTTTTTTCGCATTACTCTGCCTCTGTCGGTTAACGGCATCGTTGCCGGCTCGATGCTGGTGTTCATTCCCGTGGTGGGTGAGTACGTTATTCCGGAACTGCTCGGTGGTGCCGAGACCATCATGATAGGCAAGGTGCTGTGGCAGGAGTTCTTTAACAATCGCGACTGGCCAGTCGCCTCAGCGTTGGCGGTGCTGATGATCCTGTTGCTGATCGTCCCGATCATGTTGTTTCACCGGTATCAGAACAAGGAGGTGGGGCAATGAAATCAGGTCGTTTCAGTCTCAGCGTTACCATATTTTGGCTGGGTATTTTCTTTTTGTATGGCCCGATGCTGATGTTGATCATCTATTCGTTCAACGCCTCGCGCATGGTGCAGGTTTGGGCGGGTTGGTCGACGCGGTGGTATGGCGAGTTGTTTCAGGACCAGCAGTTAATGAGCGCAGTAGGGCGGTCTCTGCAGATTGCGTTCTACTCGGCCAGTACAGCGGTGGTGATCGGTATGCTGGCTTCCATCGTTATGATTCGCTTTACCCGGTTCCGTGGCCGTACTCTGTTCAGCGGCATGATCACTGCACCACTGGTTATGCCTGACGTGATCATCGGTATTTCCATGTTGCTGCTGTTTGTTGCCATGGCCCAGTCACTCGGCTGGCCGGCGCAGCGCGGTATGTTGACTATCTGGATTGCCCACACAACGTTCTGTGTGGCGTATTCCACCGTTGTGATCAGTTCCCGGTTGCGTGAGATGGACCAGAGTCTCGAGGAGGCAGCGCTTGACCTGGGAGCGACCCCGATCAAGGCATTCTTCCTGGTCACCTTGCCGGTGATTTCACCGGCTATAATTTCCGCCTGGCTGTTGTCTTTTACGCTGTCTCTGGATGACGTAGTCATCGCCAGCTTTGTGACCGGACCCGGGGCTACGACATTGCCGATCGAAGTGTTCAGCCAGGTCAAATTGGGGGTGACGCCCAAAATTAACGCTCTGGCGACTATTATTATTGGCGTGGTATCGATCATCGCCTTCAGCAGCTGGATTTTGTTTCGCAAAATCGATCAGCACAACCGTGCGGCAGCGCGTATGGCTGCTCAGGGCTAGGGAGACCGGGCCCGGCAACTCCTTTATCAGGATGCGTCGGACCCATCAGGGGGCAGGTCTGTGCCGGGGGCCTAATTTTCCCTATGATGTGCGCAAAGGGGTGTTGCTTGCCCCGTCGATCGCACCGTTGGCCACCAGGGTTCCCTCGTCTGTATGAAAAGCCTTTATCGTTTGTTGCCATTGTTATCCCACCAGCACTTTACCTCGGGCCAACTATTGGCCGGGGAACTTCAGGTAACACGTCCAACCGTATCCAACTGGGTGGCTGAGCTGGTGGCTCAGGGGGTGGATGTGTATTCGGTCAAGGGGCGAGGCTACCGGCTGGCGGAGCCCATCAGCTTGCTCGACCGTGATCGTGTGCTGGCGTTGCTGTCAAAGGAGGTAACCCGTCGCTTGTCGGTGCTTGATATCCGCACGGATGTCGACTCGACCAATGCCTGGGTGCTGGCGCAGCCCCCCGCACCCGGACGTTGGTCGGTCTGTACCGCCGACTTTCAGCATCAGGGCCGGGGCCGTCGTGGTCGAGCCTGGCAGAGTCCGCCAGCCAGCAGTGTGATGGTCTCTGCAGCGGTACGGGAATCACTGACCGGCGATGCGCTCTACGCAGCCAGTCTGGTGGTCGGTGTGGCGGTTGTCAGGGCGATCAGGCAGGTCGCAAAGGTGTCCGTTGCGCTGAAGTGGCCCAACGATATCTATTGTGACGGCCGCAAGCTTGGCGGCGTTCTGTGCGAACTCCAGGGCAATCCCCTCGATCAGCCGGTGCTGGTAGTCGGCATTGGTTTGAATGTGAACGCGTCGCCACCGGGGCTTGATCGGGACATCGGATGCCTGCGGGAGCTCGCCGGTGAATTCATCGATCGCAATGACTTGCTGGCTGCCCTGTTGAACGAATTGCAATGCGTGCTGGCTGACCTTGGCCAGGCCGGTGGTCTGGCAACGTTGCTGCAGGAATGGGCGAGCTATGACTGTTTGTTGAACCGGTCGGTGACGCTGGTGCAGGGGGAGCAGCAACAAATCGTGGTGGCCCGCGGCATCGATGCGCAGGGGCAACTGATTATCGATGATGAACGCGGCCAGCGGCGAACGGTCAATGGCGGTGAGGTGTCGGTACTGTGGTAATTCTAAGGGAAGGGCGCTATGGCAGCGATTGCTGAAGCAGAGGTTCTGTTTCTTGATTGCGGCAACAGCCGCTGCAAGTACCGGATGGGCGAGCACTCTGGCTACTGGCTCAGCATCGATACCGCGTTGGCGACGATAGATCGATGGCAGCCGGTTCAGGTACTGATCGCTTCCGTCTCGGCGTTCGGTGTTCAACTTCGGGATGCGCTGGTGGTCGCTGGCCGATGCAAGGTCAACCTCATCAAGGTGCGCAATGGCTGGCACGGGGTTGAGTTGGCCTATCCAGACCCGGAACGGTATGGAGTGGATCGCTGGTTGACTCTGATCGCTCTGCGCGAATATCAGCAAAATGCCGTCATTGTGGACGCCGGCACGGCGTTGACGATCGATGCGATTGATTCGGACGGTAAGCATCTGGGTGGCTATATCATGCCCGGCCTGACGCTGATGCGCCGCGCCCTGGTAAATGATACATTCGCGTTACCGGATGTGGCCGCCAGCCAGAGCAAGGCACCCGGGAATAATACGGCTGACGCCATAGCCAACGGTGCATTGCTGGCGCTCAGCGCGGCGGTTGCCGCTGCCTGGTCTGAATATGCCCTGTCGCCTTGCCGCCTGATCTGGACCGGCGGTGACGCCCCGGTGCTGGCAGGTCACGTACAACTCGGTGCAGAGCAAATACCGGATCTGGTGTTCGCGGGCATGAGACAACTTTATAAGGATGCGGCTTACATGGAATCTCTCGGATGAAGTGGATTATTCTGACGCTACTGGTGCTGAACCTGGCATTGGGAGGGTACCAGTACTGGCAGATGGGCCAGCCTGATATTCAGGAGGCTGAGCCCTCTGTGGCACAATTGAATAATCTGGCGATTGATCAGGCTACGCGAAACCAGTTGGCCGAATTCGAGCAAACAGCGGCAGCCGAGCCAGCGGTGGAGCCCTTGCAGTGTATTCGCATTAACGGCATCGCCGCTGAAGACCAGGCCGACATTATTCAATCCCGCCTGCGGGCGCTGGAAGTAGCATCGGACCTCAGTACCCGGCAGGAGGTATTGCGATCGGATTACTGGGTCGTGATCGGCCCCTTTGAGACCGACCAGCTTGGTCGCGACCGGCTGGCCCAGTTGCAGGCAGAAGACATCGAAAGTTTTCTGATTAATCAGGGTCGCCTTGCCGGCGGGATCTCCCTGGGACTGTTCTCGTCAGACAGCAATGCCCGTACCCGGGTCTCTGAGTTGACGAGTCGGGGCCTGGAGGCGCGGGTTGAGCGGGTCGACCGCACGCGCAATGTATGGGTGCTTACTGTGCCGGCTGAATCAGCGCGGCAGATTTCCAACGCTGCGTTGGATTCGATCGTCTCTGAGTTCGAAGGTGCCTCGTTCCAGCGCTTCCGGTGTTAGCGGAACGCCTGCTGGCGCTCCTTCTCGTCAGAGGCGCTTCCTGCCTGGGTGGTTGCTAACCAGTACCTGTCAGGGTTTACTGGCAGTGACGCCACCCTCAAACGGTGGTGCAAAACCCTCGTCGAACAGTTGCATTTCAATCCCATAATCAATACTATGCGCGCCTCCTTGTTAGGCAAGGTGGGTTTTATCCGGTTTCATGTAGTCTAAGTGCTTGTTCTGATTGAGAAAAATTTAACGGTCAGAGTTGACACCATGACAGGCTTCATGCAAACTTCCGCCCGGTTTGGAGGGGTTCCCGAGTGGCCAAAGGGAGCAGACTGTAAATCTGCCGCTTTATGCTTCGATGGTTCGAATCCGTCCCCCTCCACCATTTCCTCCTTCCGGAGGCAGTGCGGGTATAGTTCAAAGGTAGAACCTCAGCCTTCCAAGCTGATGATGCGGGTTCGATTCCCGCTACCCGCTCCAGATAGTGTTGTTGAAAGTCGGCCTTCGGGTTGTTCCTTCTGGTCTGTCTGCAGTGTTCGTTTGCTCGCGTAGCTCAGTGGTAGAGCACTCCATTGGTAATGGAGAGGTCATGAGTTCGAGTCTCATCGTGAGCACCATATTTGTGGCCGGCGTTTTGGCTGGCTGAATGAATCGAAAGGCAGGCACTTTGCAGTGGCTGCCTTTTGCTTATGTGAATCCAGGTGAGAGGCTGGGACTATGTCTAAAGCTACTTTTGAGCGTACCAAGCCGCACGTAAACGTCGGCACCATCGGTCACGTTGACCACGGTAAAACTACTCTGACGGCGGCGCTGACGCGCGTTTGTCATGAAGTGTGGGGCACAGGCGCCTCCGTTGCGTTTGACGGCATCGACAACGCACCGGAAGAGCGTGAGCGTGGTATTACCATTGCGACCTCTCACGTTGAATACGATTCACCGGCTCGTCACTATGCGCACGTTGACTGCCCGGGCCACGCCGACTATGTGAAAAACATGATCACCGGTGCGGCTCAGATGGACGGCGCTATCCTGGTCTGTTCCGCTGCTGACGGCCCGATGCCGCAAACGCGTGAGCACATCCTGCTGTCCCGTCAGGTCGGCGTGCCCTTCATCGTTGTGTTCCTGAACAAAGCGGACATGGTCGATGACGAAGAGCTGCTGGAACTGGTTGAGATGGAAGTGCGTGACCTGCTGTCCATGTATGACTTTCCGGGCGACGACACGCCGATCATCATCGGCTCTGCGCTGATGGCGCTGGAAGGCAAAGACGACAACGAAATGGGCACAACCGCTGTTAAGAAGCTGGTTGAAGCGCTGGATAGCTACATTCCAGAGCCGGAGCGCGCGATTGATCAGCCGTTCCTGATGCCTATTGAAGACGTATTCTCGATCTCCGGTCGCGGTACGGTTGTAACCGGTCGTGTTGAGCGTGGCATCATCAAGTCTGGTGAAGAAGTGGAAGTTATTGGTATCCACGACACCACCAAGACCGTTGTTACCGGTGTTGAAATGTTCCGCAAGCTGCTCGATGAAGGTCGTGCCGGTGAGAACATTGGCGCGCTGCTGCGTGGCACCAAGCGTGATGACATCGAGCGTGGTCAGGTACTGGCCAAGCCCGGTTCAATCACGCCGCACACCAGGTTCGAAGCTGAAGTATACGTGCTGAGCAAAGACGAAGGTGGTCGTCACACGCCATTCTTCAAAGGCTATCGTCCGCAGTTCTACTTCCGCACCACCGACGTAACCGGTGCCTGTGAACTGCCGGAAGGCGTAGAGATGGTCATGCCAGGCGATAACGTCAAGATGGACGTTACCCTGATCGCTCCGATTGCGATGGACGAAGGTCTGCGTTTTGCGATTCGTGAAGGCGGCCGTACCGTAGGTGCGGGTGTTGTAGCGAAGATCATTGAGTAAAGGTCGGCTTTGAGCTGAGAGCTATGAGCGGTTTGTAGCGGCTCGTAGTTAACGGCTTATCGCTAACAGCTGCAAGGCTCCTAAGGTGCCTTGTAAGTCCTGCCGCCGGAGCTCTGTCTCCGGCTATAAATCCGGTAAGTCGTTGAGGCGAACCGGTGTAGTTAGGGAGTTTGGTTGGTTTCAGCCCATGTTGGAAGTGGGTTTGAGCTGATTGGAAGGAAGCGATGCCTCTGTGGTTCGTTCGTTTCCTGAAAAAAGCCACCTAAGTGCTTGAAACTGCGCGGTAGTTAGCATAGAATCCGCCGCCCAGTTGCTTTACAGGCCAGTAGTTCAATTGGTAGAGCACCGGTCTCCAAAACCGGGGGTTGGGGGTTCGAGTCCCTCCTGGCCTGCCATTAAAGCGTCCCAAGATTCACAGTTGCAGTGCTGGGAAGTTGCAGTGCTGAATTTATCCAGAGTTAAGGTGTCCACCGCATGAACGCTCAGGTTGAGTCGAATAATACCGCCCTAGATTGGATCAAGTGGATCGTTGTCGCCGCGCTGATGATTGTCGTTATCGGCGGTAACTTCTATTTTGGCGACCAGTCCATGCTGGTGCGTGCGCTGGCGGTTGTGTTTGTGTCTCTGGTCGCGGTCGGGATAGCCCTGACAACCGCGCGTGGCAAATACATTAATCGGTTGCGCAAGGAAGCCTGGGTTGAAGTGCGCAAGGTAGTCTGGCCGACCCGGCAGGAAACCACCCAGACCAGTCTGGTTGTGATTGGCGTCGTGTTGGTAGTGGCCCTGATTCTTTGGGGTGTCGATTCTCTGCTGGGATTGGTTGTATCCCGGATTATTGGTTAAAGGAGATCGATATGGCCAAGCGCTGGTTTGTTGTACACGCCTATTCAGGGTTTGAGAAGCGCGTTGCTGCTTCCTTGCAGGAGCAGGTTGAATTAAAGGGCATGCAGGACAAGTTTGGCGAAATCCTGGTGCCTACAGAGTCTGTCGTTGAAATGCGCGACGGCAAGAAACGCAAGAGTGAGCGTAAGTTTTACCCGGGCTACGTCCTGGTTGAAATGGAAATGGATGACGATACCTGGCACCTGGTGAAAGAAATTCCCCGGGTGATGGGCTTTATTGGCGGTACGCCGGAAAAGCCAGCTCCGCTGACGAGTCGCGAAGCGGATGGCATTCTGCAGCGCGTCAAAGAAGGTGTCGACAAGCCTACGCAGAAGACTATTTATGAGCCGGGCGAGGTTGTTCGGGTCAATGACGGTCCGTTTGCTGATTTCAACGGCACGGTCGAGAAAGTGAATTACGAGAAGAACCGGGTGCAGGTCTCGGTGTCGATCTTCGGTCGGGCAACACCGGTCGAGCTGGAGTTTACTCAGATCGAAAAAATGACCTGATGCGCAGGCAGGCTGCATGCCCTGGGGTCGAAAACGGCTTCGGGGTTTTGTTGTCTGTAATGTTTGACGGGGAGCCTAGCGGCGTTACCACCCAAATGAGAGGTTATCATGGCCAAGAAAGTTAATGCTTATATCAAGCTGCAAGTAAAGGCAGGTCAAGCCAACCCGAGCCCCCCGGTAGGTCCGGCGCTGGGTCAGCATGGCGTGAACATCATGGAATTCTGTAAGGCGTTCAATGCCGAGACCCAGAGCACTGAGCCGGGTTTGCCGATTCCTGTTGTTATTACTGTATACAGTGATCGCAGCTTTACCTTTGTTACCAAGACTCCGCCAGCCGCGATTCTGCTGAAAAAAGCAGCCGGTATTAAGAGTGGTTCAGGTCGTCCTAACACTGAGAAAGTCGGTACCGTTACCCGTGCTCAGTTGGAAGAGATTGCCACCACCAAGGATCCGGACCTGACGGCAGCCGATATGGATGCAGCGGTTCGTACGATTGCGGGCTCTGCTCGTAGCATGGGTCTGAATGTAGAGGGTGTTGAGTAATGGCTAAGCTGAGCAAGCGCGCCAAAGTCGCGCGCGAAAAAGTTGACGCAACCAAGGTTTATAGCATCGAAGACGCTGTTGCCCTGTTGAAAGAGCTGTCGACCGTCAAATTCGCAGAGTCTGTTGATCTGTCCGTTAATCTCGGTATCGATGCTCGTAAATCTGACCAGAATGTTCGTGGCTCTACAGTGCTGCCGAATGGTACAGGTAAAGACGTGCGTATCGCGGTATTTGCCCAGGGCGCCAACGCCGAAGCGGCAAAAGAAGCCGGTGCGGATGTTGTCGGTATGGAAGATCTGGCCGAGCAAATCAAAGGCGGCGATCTGAACTTCGGCGTGGTTATCGCTTCTCCGGATGCAATGCGCGTTGTTGGCCAGTTGGGTCAGGTGTTGGGTCCTCGTGGTCTGATGCCAAACCCGAAGGTTGGTACCGTAACCCCGGACGTCGCTACGGCTGTTAAAAACGCCAAGGCTGGTCAGGCGCGTTTCCGTACTGACAAGAACGGCATCATCCACGCTTGCATTGGCAAGGTGGCTTTTGAGCCGAACGCCATTAAAGAGAACGCAGAAGCTATTATTGCTGACCTGAAGCGGTTGAAGCCGTCTTCTGCAAAAGGTGTGTATCTGAAGAAGATTTCTGTGTCCTCGACCATGGGTCCTGGCATTGCAATCGATCAGAGCTCACTGGTTATCTGATTTAAGTCGCTGCCTGTTTATAGATGGGCAGTGCAACAGGACTTTGGGGTTCTCGCGAGCGTCGCTCGCGGGAATTGTCAAAGACCGTAGGTGGGTTCAGGGCTGAGGTTTTATGAATCGTTGACGCCCGGTTCCCTTAATGTCCTACGCAGACGGTGGACCCCGATTCGGTTTTTATTGGGCTGGATCCTACCACCGTTGACCTCGAAGGGGGTCAAAACACAGGGTCTTCGGACCTTCGATGGTGACAGGCTCAATTGGGCCTGGCTAAGCCAGAAAATAGTAGGAGAAAGATTGTGGCGCTGAATCTCGAAGACAAGAAAGCCATTGTCACCGAGGTGAATGCAGTTGCTGCCAACGCTCTGTCTCTGGTGATCGCGGATGCACGCGGTGTAACCGTTTCAGATATGGATAACCTGCGTAAGCAGGCCCGTGAGCAGAAAATCTTCGTACGTGTAGTCAAGAATTCTTTGGCCAAGCGTGCGTTTGAGGGTACCGAATACGAAGTGGCTCATTCCGCTTTGGTCGGACCGACTCTGCTGGCCTTCTCTATGGAAGACCCGGGTGCTGCCGCTCGACTTTTCAAAGACTTCGCGAAAGACGTTGAAAAGTTCGAAGTGAAATCGCTGGCCGTTGGTGGTGAACTGATGGGTGCGGACCAAATTGATCGTCTGGCGAAATTGCCGACGCGTCACGAAGCTCTGGGAATGCTGGCCAACGTTACGTTGGCACCGGTTACCAAGCTGGCGCGTACGCTCAACGAGGTACCATCCTCTATCACCCGTGTTATGGCGGCTGTTGCCGACAAGAAAAAAGAAGCCGCGTAATCGTTACGCAGCTTGTTTGAACATTTTTGAGAATTTTTGGAGATTAGTAACATGGCACTGTCCAATGAAGATATCTTGAACGCCATTGCTGAAATGTCTGTAATGGACGTTGTAGCTCTGGTTGAAGCAATGGAAGAGAAGTTTGGCGTTTCTGCCCAGGCTGCTGTAGCTGTTGCTGCTGGTCCTGCTGCTGGCGGCGAAGCTGCTGAAGAGCAAACTGAATTCGACGTTATCCTGACTTCTGCTGGTGAGAAGAAAGTAAACGTGATCAAGGTTGTTCGTGAGATCACAGGTCTTGGCTTGAAAGAAGCCAAAGGCCTGGTCGACGGCGCTCCTGCTGCAGTTAAAGAAGCTGCTAGCAAAGACGAAGTTGAGCAGATCAAAGCCAAGCTTGAAGAAGCTGGCGCAACCGTGGAAGTTAAGTAACTTCGATGGTTCTGGATTGCAAATAGGCAATTCAGTCGAATTGGCTGGCGGCCATTGGCCGTCGGCCTTTTCGTGTCTCAGAAGCAAAAGTTTCTGAGCACCCCGATCAAGTAAGGCGGATTGACCGCATCGATCCGTCAGGACGATGGCAAACGCCAGGGGCCTCCGATAAGAGGAGGAGCGCAGGAAGCGACAGATTTCGGGATGATTGTTGACGTCTGGCAATCATCGCACTACCGAATGGCGGGCATTGGTCCTCACCGACTTTGACCGTCAACCGCTCAGACCCACCGTTGGTGAACAAGCTGGGGATTGCTGATGGCATACTCTTACACCGAGAAAAAGCGTATCCGTAAGGATTTCAGCAAATTGAAGCCGGTGATGGACATCCCATACCTGCTGGCAATACAACTGGATTCCTACCGTAATTTTTTACAGGCCGATACCGATGCGGCCGAACGAATGGACAGTGGGCTGCATGCAGCTTTCAAGTCCGTATTTCCAATTGTCAGCTATTCTGGCAATGCCGCTTTAGAGTACGTCAGTTATAAGCTGGGCATCCCGGCCTTCGACGTAAAAGAATGCCAACTGCGTGGCGTGACCTATGCAGCACCGCTGCGGGTCAAAGTCCGGCTGATTATTTACGACAAAGAGTCGCCCAGCAAGGCAATCAAGGACATCAAAGAGCAGGAAGTCTACATGGGCGAAATGCCCCTGATGACTGAAAACGGTACCTTTATTGTTAACGGTACCGAGCGTGTTGTTGTGTCCCAGCTGCACCGTTCACCGGGTGTCTTTTTTGACCATGACAAGGGTAAGACGCATTCGTCTGGCAAGCTGCTGTATTCAGCCCGGGTCATTCCTTACCGTGGCTCATGGCTTGACTTTGAGTTCGATCCGAAGGATCAGGTGTTTGTGCGTATCGACCGCCGCCGCAAGTTGCCGGCGACGATTCTGTTGCGAGCACTGGAATACACCAATCAGCAGATTCTGGACATGTTTTTCGAACGGTCCGAGTTCAAGCTGAAGGGTGACAAGTTTGAGATGAAGATCGTGTCTGATCGCCTGCGTGGCGAAACGGCTGCGTTTGAAATCAAAGACAAAGACGGTACCGTACTTATCGAAGACGGACGTCGTATTACCGCGCGCCACATTCGTCAGTTGGAAAAGTCCGGCATTGACACTGTGGTTGTTCCCGATGAGTACCTGCTTGGCAAGGCACTGGCGACAGACCTGGTCGATCCGACCAGTGGCGAGATATTCGCCAACTGTAACGATGAAGTCAGCCTTGAAATCATCGAGAAGGTTCGTGAGCTGAAATTGAAGCAAGTCGATCTGTTGTACACCAACGATCTGGATTGCGGTCCTTATATTTCAGATACACTGCGGAACGATCCGACCAGTACGCCACTGGAAGCGCTGGTAGAAATCTACCGCATGATGCGCCCTGGCGAGCCACCGACAAAAGAGTCGGCGGAAACCTTGTTTCAGAACCTGTTTTTCAGTAGCGAGCGCTATGATCTGAGTGGCGTTGGGCGGATGAAGTTCAACCGTCGCCTGGGCCGTGAAGGTGAAGAGGGCGAGGGTACGCTAAGCAACGAAGACATCGTAGATGTGCTGCGCACTCTGATCGAAATTCGCAACGGTTTTGGCACAGTGGATGATATTGACCACCTGGGTAACCGTCGTGTTCGTTCGGTTGGTGAGATGGCCGAGAACCAATTCCGTGTAGGTTTGGTCCGTGTTGAGCGTGCTGTCCGTGAGCGTCTGTCTATGGCTGAAAGCGAAGGCCTGATGCCGCAGGATCTGGTCAACGCCAAGCCGGTTGCTGCTGCGATCAAGGAATTCTTTGGTTCCAGCCAGCTGTCTCAGTTTATGGATCAGAACAATCCACTGTCGGGTATTACCAACAAGCGTCGCGTGTCTGCATTGGGCCCGGGTGGCTTGACGCGTGAACGCGCCGGTTTCGAAGTGCGTGACGTGCACCCGACGCACTACGGCCGGGTATGCCCGATTGAAACGCCGGAAGGTCCGAACATTGGTCTGATTAACTCCTTGTCGACCTATGCGCGTACTAACAGCTACGGCTTCCTGGAAACACCTTATCGCCGCGTTGCAAACGGTAAGGTATCCAGCGATATCGTGTATCTGTCAGCGATCGACGAAGCCAAGCACACTATTGCTCAGGCGAACGTGCCGCTGGACGATAACGACAACATCGTCGGCGAATTTGTTCAGGTACGTCATCAGAACGAATTCACCATGGCGCCGTTGGCCAATGTCGACATGATGGACGTATCACCGCGCCAGGTTGTATCAGCTGCAGCGGCCCTGGTGCCGTTCCTGGAGCACGATGACGCCAACCGCGCATTGATGGGTTCGAACATGATGCGTCAGGCGGTACCAACCTTGCGTGCTGACAAGCCGCTGGTCGGAACCGGTATTGAGCGCAGCGTCGCGATTGACTCAGGCGTGTGTGTAACTGCCCGTCGCGGTGGTTACGTTGAATACGTTGATGCTTCAAGAATCGTGGTTAAAGTCAGCGAAGACGAAATCCAGGGCGGCGACGCCGGCGTGGATATTTACAACCTGACCAAATACACGCGTTCCAACCAGAACACTTGTATCAACCAGCGCTCCATCGTCCATCAGGGCGAGACAATAGCGCGGGGCGATGTTCTGGCCGACGGTCCTTCAGTCGATTTGGGTGAGCTGGCTCTGGGCCAGAACATGCGTATCGCCTTTATGCCCTGGAACGGTTACAACTTCGAAGACTCCATTCTGGTGTCGGAGAAGGTGGTTCAGGAAGATCGTTTTACCACCATCCACATTCAGGAGCTGACCTGTATCGCGCGCGATACCAAGTTGGGTGCTGAAGAGATCACGGCTGACATCCCCAACGTGGGCGAGTCTGCTCTGAACAAGCTGGATGAGTCGGGTGTTGTTTACATCGGTGCCGAAGTAGGCCCGGGTGACATCCTGGTGGGTAAGGTCACGCCGAAGAGCGAGACTCAGCTGACACCGGAAGAAAAACTGCTGCGTGCCATTTTCGGCGAGAAAGCGTCTGACGTGAAAGACACTTCCTTGCGTGTTAAAGGTGGCATGGTTGGTACCGTCATTGACGTTCAGGTCTTCACCCGTGATGGGGTAGAGCGCGATCAGCGTTCAAAAGACATTGAGCGCATGGCTCTGGCTGAATTCCGCAAGGATTTGAATGCCGAGTACCGCATCGTAGAAGACACGGTCTTCGAACGTATGCAGGCAAACCTGATTGGTCAGGCTGTTGCAGGCGGTCCTTCGCTGAAGAAGGGCGATACGCTGAGCGCAGACTATTTGGCCGATTTGCCACGCGAAGACTGGTTTAAGTTGCGCATGCAGGATGAGGCACTGGCAGAAATGCTGGAAAAAGCCGAAGCCCAGCTGAAAGAGCGTAAAGATGACCAGGACGCGCGTTTTGAAGACAAGAAGCGCAAGTTGCAGAGCGGTGACGACCTGCAGCCTGGCGTTTTGAAAGTCGTCAAATGTTACGTTGCGGTCAAGCGCAAGATCCAGCCCGGTGACAAGATGGCCGGTCGTCACGGTAACAAAGGTGTGATCTCGGTGATCATGCCCGTGGAAGATATGCCGTTTGATGACCAGGGTGAGCCGGTTGACGTAGTGCTGAACCCATTGGGCGTGCCGTCGCGGATGAACGTAGGTCAGATTCTGGAGACGCACATGGGTGCTGCTGCCAAGGGTCTGGGTAAGCGCATCAACGACATGGTCCGTGACCAGAAGGCAGTCAGCGAAATTCGCGGCTTCCTGGATGAGGTCTACAATAAGTCCGGCCGGGGTATCCGCAAGGAAACTCTGGAAGACTTCTCTGATGCGGAAATCCTTGAGCTGGCGAAGAATGTCAGTGGTGGTGTGCCCATCGCGACACCGGTATTTGACGGTGCCAAAGAGGAAGAAGTTAAAGAGTTGCTGCGTTTGGCAGGTCTGGACGATAGTGGCCAGATTCAACTCTGGGACGGCCGTACCGGTGAATCCTTTGAAAACAGGACCACTGTCGGTTACATGTACATGTTGAAGTTGAACCACCTGGTCGACGACAAGATGCATGCCCGTTCCACAGGTTCCTACAGCCTGGTTACTCAGCAGCCGCTGGGTGGTAAGGCGCAGTTCGGTGGTCAGCGCTTCGGTGAGATGGAAGTGTGGGCACTGGAAGCCTACGGTGCTGCTTATACCCTGCAGGAAATGCTGACGGTGAAATCGGACGATGTGAACGGCCGGACCAAGATGTACAAAAACATCGTGGACGGCGACCATCGGATGGAACCGGGCATGCCGGAATCCTTTAACGTACTGGTTAAAGAGATCCGCTCGCTGGGCATCGACATGGAACTGGAAAACGACGAGTAAGGTCGGGTGGGCCGGGTAACCGGCCTGCACCTGACAACGGTTGGGCGGCCTTCGGGCCGCCTGAAGCCACTCCTTTCGGAGCTGAATGATGAAAGATTTGCTGAATCTGTTGAAATCTCAGGGTCAGTCGGAAGAGTTTGACTCGATCCGCATTGGCCTGGCCTCACCGGACATGATCCGGTCTTGGTCTTTTGGCGAGGTGAAGAAGCCTGAGACCATCAACTACCGGACTTTCAAGCCGGAACGTGATGGCCTGTTCTGCGCCCGTATCTTTGGTCCTATCAAGGATTACGAGTGCCTGTGTGGCAAATACAAGCGCCTGAAGCATCGTGGCGTAATTTGTGAGAAGTGCGGCGTTGAAGTGACTCAGGCCAAGGTGCGTCGTGAGCGCATGGGCCATATTGAGCTGGCTGCGCCCGTTGCCCACATCTGGTTCCTGAAATCACTGCCGTCTCGCATCGGTTTGATGCTGGATATGACGTTGCGTGATATTGAGCGCATCCTCTATTACGAAAGCTTTGTCGTTATCGATCCGGGCCTCACCAGTCTGGAGAAAGGTCAGTTGCTGACCGACGAGGAATACTACGAAGCCATTGAAGAATTTGGTGATGACTTCGATGCCCGTATGGGTGCCGAGGCCATTCAGAAGTTGCTGGATAGCATCGACCTGGTCGGTGAGACCGCGCAATTGCGCGAAGAAATCCCTGCCACCAATTCTGAAACCAAGATCAAGAAGCTGTCCAAGCGTCTGAAGCTGCTTGAAGCCTTTGAAAAATCAGGCAACAAGCCCGAATGGATGGTGATGACGGTTCTGCCTGTGCTGCCACCGGATTTGCGTCCTCTGGTACCGCTCGATGGCGGCCGTTTTGCCACCTCGGACCTGAACGACTTGTACCGTCGTGTGATCAACCGGAACAACCGTCTCAAGCGCCTGCTTGAGCTGGCTGCGCCGGATATCATCGTGCGTAACGAAAAGCGCATGCTGCAGGAATCTGTTGATGCGTTGCTCGACAACGGTCGTCGCGGTCGTGCTATCACAGGCTCTAATCGTCGTCCGCTGAAATCTCTGGCTGACATGATCAAGGGTAAGCAGGGTCGTTTCCGTCAGAACCTGCTTGGTAAGCGTGTCGATTACTCTGGTCGTTCGGTGATCGTGGTAGGCCCGACCTTGCGTCTGCACCAGTGTGGTCTGCCCAAGAAAATGGCTCTGGAGCTGTTCAAGCCGTTTATCTTCAGCAAGCTGGAGCACCGCGGTCTGGCGACAACGATCAAAGCTGCGAAGAAGATGGTCGAGCGTGAAGAAGCGGTTGTCTGGGACATTCTGGATGAAGTGATTCGCGAGCACCCGGTCATGCTGAACCGTGCACCTACGCTTCACCGTCTGGGTATCCAGGCGTTTGAGCCAGTATTGATTGAAGGTAAAGCGATTCAGTTGCACCCGCTGGTTTGTGCGGCGTACAACGCCGACTTCGACGGTGACCAGATGGCGGTTCACGTACCGCTGACTCTGGAAGCTCAGCTTGAAGCTCGTGCTCTGATGATGTCGACGAACAACGTGCTGTCTCCGGCCAGTGGCGAGCCGATCATCGTGCCGTCACAGGACGTGGTTCTGGGTCTGTATTACATGACCCGTGAGCGCGTTAACGCCAAAGGCGAAGGCATGGTGTTCTCGAACATCGAAGAAGTTCAGCGTGCCTATGGTGCCGGTGAAGTCGCCTTGCAAGCCAAGGTTAAGGTTCGCCTGCGCGAAGTGTATGAAAACAGCGAAGGCGAGGCGATTGACGCCACGTCCATCGTTGATACCACCGTTGGCCGGTCAATTCTTTTCTCGATCGTTCCGGATGGCCTGCCCTATGAGCTGGTCAACCAGGCGATGAAGAAGAAGGCGATCAGTGGACTGCTGAACGAGTGCTATCGTCGTGTTGGTCTGAAAGAAACGGTGATTTTTGCTGACCAGATCATGTACATGGGTTTCAGCTACGCCACCCGTTCTGGCTCGTCCATTGGTGTGAACGACTTTGTCATTCCGAAAGCCAAACTCGAGATTCTGGGCAAGGCTGAGGCTGAAGTTCAGGACATCGAAGAGCAGTTCGCGGCCGGTCTGGTAACCCAGGGCGAGAAGTACAACAAGGTTGTCGATATTTGGTCACGTGCCAACGATCAGATTGCCCGTGCGATGATGGAAGGCATCTCCAAGGAAACCGTGATCGACCGTGACGGCAACGAAGTTGAGCAGGAATCGTTCAACTCGGTGTACATCATGGCCGACTCCGGCGCCCGGGGTAGCCCGGCACAGATTCGTCAGCTGGCCGGTATGCGTGGTCTGATGGCGAAGCCGGATGGCTCGATCATTGAAAACCCGATTAAAGCCAACTTCCGTGAAGGTTTGTCGGTCGGTGAGTACTTCATTTCGACCCACGGTGCTCGTAAAGGTCTGGCCGATACCGCTCTTAAAACAGCGAACTCCGGTTACCTGACACGCCGCCTGGTTGACGTTGCACAGGACGTGGTGATCACTGAAGAAGATTGCGGCACGCAGGAAGGTGTTATTGTTGAGCCGATCATTGAAGGCGGTGACGTCGTTCTGGGTCTGGGCCAGCAAGTACTGGGTCGTGTTGTTGCAACCGACGTTATCGACCCGGTCAGCCGTGAAACCTGGGTACCGGCCGGTACCATGCTTGATGAAGCCTGGGTGAAAAAGCTCGACGAATGGGGTGTTGACCAGGTCAAGATCCGTTCAGCGATCAGCTGTAAAACTCGCTACGGCCTGTGCGCCCAGTGCTACGGTCGCGATCTTGCCCGCGGTCATCGGGTCAACATCGGTGAGGCAATCGGTATTATCGCTGCTCAGTCGATTGGTGAGCCCGGCACACAGCTGACCATGCGGACGTTCCACATTGGTGGTGCCGCGTCACGTGCCACTGCATCCGACAGCGTTCAGGTCAAGCACGGCGGTAAAGTAGCCTTGCGTAATCTGAAAACCGTGACCCGGGCCGATGGTGATCTGGTTGCCGTTAGCCGCTCTGGTGTTCTGGCGGTTTCTGATGAGCACGGTCGTGAGCGTGAGAAGTACAAGCTGCCTTACGGTGCAGTGATCAGCGTTGACGACGGTGCGGCGGTTGAAGCTGGCCAGATCGTTGCCAAATGGGATCCGCACACTCACCCGATCATCGGTGAGTCGAACGGTAAGATTGCCTTTATTGGTATGGATGAAGGCATCACTACCAACCGTAAGATTGATGAGCTGACCGGTGTCGGCACCATCGAGGTTATTCCTCAGGGCCAGCGTAATGCGGCCGGTAAGGAAATTCGCCCGCTGGTGAAGCTGCTGGATCCGGAAGGCAATGAAATCATGATTGGTAACACCAATCAGCCGGTTCAGTACTTCCTGCCTGACGGTTCCTTCCTGAGCCTGTCAGACGGTGATGTAATCAAGATTGGTGACGTTATAGCCCGGATTCCACAGGAAACCTCGGGTAACCGTGACATCACCGGGGGTCTGCCTCGTGTGGCCGACTTGTTTGAAGCCCGCAAGCCGAAAGAAGCGGCCATTCTGGCTGAGATTTCGGGAACCGTTGGCTTTGGCAAGGAAACCAAGGGCAAGAAACGCCTGGTGATCACTCCAACCGATGGTTCGGATGCTTACGAAGAGCTGATTCCCAAGTGGCGCCAGTTGAACGTCTTCGAAGGTGAGCAGGTCGAAAAGGGCGAGGTGATCTCTGACGGTCCGATGAATCCGCACGATATCCTGCGGGTCCGCGGTGTCGAGGCACTGGCTCGGTACATTGTTGATGAGATCCAGGAAGTTTACCGTTTGCAGGGTGTAACCATTAACGACAAGCACATCGAAGTGATTGTTCGTCAGATGCTGCGCAAAGCAATGGTGCTGGATAACGGCGATACAAACTTCATCAAGGGCGATCAGGTTGAATACAACCAGTTGCTCGAGGCGAATGAGAAAGCCAACGTTGAGAAACAGGAAGTGGCTCGATTTGAGCGTGTCTTGCTGGGTATCACCAAGGCTTCTCTGGCAACAGAATCCTTTATCTCGGCGGCGTCCTTCCAGGAAACCACTCGGGTATTGACCGAAGGTGCGGTCACGGGCAAGCGCGATTACTTGCGCGGTCTGAAGGAAAATGTGGTCGTTGGTCGACTGATTCCGGCAGGTACAGGCCTGGCCTATCATGCCGAACGCCGTCGTAAACGTCTGGAACGCACCGGTGAGAAACCATCGATCAGTGCATCTGATGTAGAAGCGGCGCTCAGTCAGGCGCTCAACAAGTAAGCGAACGCTTACGTTGACTAAGAAATGCGCGATCACTAAAATGCGCGCTCCCTACAGGACCCGGTTGGCTCGCCATCCGGGTGCTGTCGTGTAATGAGAAGTGAACTTTTAGAGAGGCTTTAATGGCTACAATTAACCAGCTCGTCCGTAAGCCGCGTAAGCGCAAAGCGGTCGCAAGCGATGTTCGGGCCCTCGAAGGCTGCCCGCAACGTCGTGGTGTATGCACCCGTGTGTACACAACCACCCCGAAGAAGCCGAACTCGGCTTTGCGTAAAGTTTGTCGTGTACGACTGACAAATGGTTTCGAGGTGTCATCCTACATCGGTGGTGAAGGTCACAACCTGCAAGAGCACTCGGTTGTACTGATCCGTGGCGGTCGTGTTAAAGACTTGCCAGGTGTTCGTTACCACACGGTTCGTGGCTCACTGGATACGTCTGGCGTTGCCAACCGTAAGCAGGCACGTTCCAAGTACGGTACCAAGCGGCCTAAGGGCTAAAACCATTTGATTCATTCAGTCTCAGGATAAGAGTAAGGCTGGGTGCTGTTGTCGAAGCGTCATCGAAAGTGTCGGACGACTGCTCATCCCAGAATTGCCTGAAGACCTATTTGAGGGCTTATCAATGCCAAGAAGACGCGTTGCTGCAAAGCGTGAAGTACTGCCAGATCCCAAGTTTGGGAACACGCAACTGGCCAAATTTATGAACCATGTCATGTACGACGGCAAAAAGTCTGTTGCCGAGCGTATCGTCTATGGTGCCCTGGACATCGTTCAAGAGAAGAAGTCCGATCAGGATCCTATCGCCATGTTTGAAACGGCCCTGGATTCTATTGCGCCGATGGTCGAAGTGAAATCCCGCCGTGTCGGTGGTGCCACTTATCAGGTACCCGTCGAAGTGCGTCCGTCTCGCCGTGAAGCGCTGGCTATGCGCTGGTTGGTAGATGCTGCCCGTAAACGTGGTGAAAAATCCATGGGACAGCGCCTCGCCGGTGAATTGCTGGATGCTGCCGAAGGCAAGGGTGCTGCGATCAAGAAGCGTGAAGATGTGCACCGTATGGCCGAAGCCAACAAAGCATTCTCTCATTACCGTTTCTAAGCTTTAGAGCAAACATTTTCTGTTAAGGAGAAAGAGTTGTGGCTCGTAAAACTCCGCTTAACCGGTACCGTAACATTGGTATCGTCGCGCACGTAGACGCCGGTAAGACGACGACTACCGAGCGCGTACTTTTTTACACCGGCTTGTCGCACAAGATCGGTGAAGTCCATGATGGCGCCGCCACCATGGACTGGATGGAGCAGGAGCAGGAGCGGGGTATTACCATTACCTCGGCTGCGACTACCTGTTTCTGGCAAGGTATGGCCAAGCAGTTCGATGAACACCGCATCAACATCATCGACACTCCGGGGCACGTTGACTTCACCATTGAAGTTGAGCGTTCACTGCGGGTGCTTGACGGTGCTGTTGTTGTGTTGTGTGGTTCTTCAGGCGTACAACCGCAGACTGAGACCGTATGGCGTCAGGCTAACCGCTACGAAGTTCCGCGCATGGTATTCGTCAACAAGATGGACCGTGCCGGTGCTGACTTCTACCGCGTCGTCAAGCAGCTGAAAGAGCGTCTGGGTGCAAACCCGGTACCGATTCAGATTCCGATCGGTGCGGAAGACGAGTTCTCAGGCGTGATTGACCTGGTTAAGATGAAGGCCATTATCTGGAATGAAGAAGACCAGGGCATGACCTTTACGCTGGAAGATATTCCGGCAAATCTGCAGGAAAAGGCTGAAGAATTCCGTGTTCAGATGGTAGAAGCTGCGGCTGAAGCCAACGACGAACTGATGGAAAAGTACATGGAGTCTGAGACTCTTGAGGAAGACGACATCAAGGCTGGTTTGCGCATACGTACCCTGGCCGGTGAAATCGTTCTGACTCACTGCGGCTCTGCCTTTAAAAACAAAGGCGTTCAGGCGGTACTGGACAGCGTTATCGAATACATGCCTTCACCGACTCAGGTCCGTGCCATCGAGGGTACCCTTGATGACGGCGAGACGATGAAAGCGGTCAAGGTTGATGATGATGCCCCGTTTAACGCGCTGGCGTTCAAAATCGCGACAGACCCCTTTGTCGGAACATTGACGTTCATCCGCGTATACGGCGGTGTCGTCAAGAGCGGTGATCAGATCCTCAACCCGGTTAAAGGCAAGCGCGAGCGCGTTGGTCGTATGGTGCAGATGCACTCAAACAACCGTGAAGAGATCAAAGAGCTGCTGGCTGGCGACATCGGCGCACTGATCGGTATGAAGGATGTGACCACAGGTGACACTTTGTGTGACCCGGCCAACCCGATTACCCTGGAGCGCATGGACTTCCCGGATCCGGTTATTCACGTAGCCGTTGAGCCGAAGTCGAAAGCAGACCAGGAAAAGATGGGTATTGCTCTGGGCAAACTGGCTCAGGAAGATCCCTCTTTTACGGTTCGTACCGACGAAGAAACCGGCCAAACCATCATTGGCGGTCAGGGTGAATTGCACCTGGACGTTCTGGTTGACCGGATGAAGCGCGAATTTAAAGTCGAAGCAAACGTTGGTGCACCTCAGGTCGCCTATCGTGAGCGGATTCGCAATGCATGTGATATCGACTCCAAGTTTGCCAAGCAGTCGGGTGGTCGCGGTCAATACGGTCACGTTGTGATCAAGTTTGAACCAGCTGACGACGAGAATGCCGAAAAGCTGGTTTTCGTCAACGAAATCGTTGGTGGTTCCGTACCGAAGGAGTACATCCCTGCGGTTGAGAAAGGTATCCAGGAGCAAATGAAGAACGGTATTCTGGCGGGCTATCCACTGCTCGGCATGAAAGCCACTCTTCATGACGGTTCCTACCACGATGTTGACTCCAACGAGATGGCCTTTAAAGTGGCTGCCTCCATGGCTGTCAAAAAGTTGAAGGAACAGGCGAGCCCGGCATTGCTTGAGCCCATGATGAGTGTTGAGGTGGTAACACCGGAAGACTACATGGGTGACGTTATGGGCGACCTTAACCGTCGTCGCGGCACAGTTTCAGGCATGGAAGACAGCCCGTCGGGCAAGATCATCAATGCTGAGGTGCCACTGTCCGAAATGTTCGGATACGCTACGGACCTGCGTTCCATGTCTCAGGGCCGTGCCTCTTACGTGATGGAATTCTCAGGCTACAAAGAAGCCCCGATGAACATCGTTGAAGAAATTATCAAGAAGTCTTGATCTTTTTGAGCTAACTTAGAGGAAGACACCATGTCTAAGGCTACTTTTGAACGTACCAAGCCGCACGTAAACGTCGGCACCATCGGTCACGTTGACCACGGTAAAACGACTTTGACCGCCGCGCTGACGCGCGTTTGTCACGAAGTGTGGGGCACAGGCGCCTCCGTTGCGTTTGACGGCATCGACAACGCACCGGAAGAGCGTGAGCGTGGTATCACCATCGCGACCTCTCACGTTGAATACGATTCACCGGCTCGTCACTATGCGCACGTTGACTGCCCGGGCCACGCCGACTATGTGAAAAACATGATCACCGGTGCGGCTCAGATGGACGGCGCTATCCTGGTCTGTTCCGCTGCTGACGGCCCGATGCCGCAAACGCGTGAGCACATCCTGCTGTCCCGTCAGGTCGGCGTACCCTTCATCGTTGTGTTCCTGAACAAAGCGGACATGGTCGACGATGACGAGTTGCTGGAACTGGTTGAGATGGAAGTGCGTGACCTGCTGTCCATGTATGACTTCCCGGGCGACGACACGCCGATCATCATCGGCTCTGCGCTGATGGCGCTGGAAGGCAAAGACGACAACGAAATGGGCACAACCGCTGTTAAGAAGCTGGTTGAAGCGCTGGATAGCTACATTCCAGAGCCGGAGCGCGCGATTGATCAGCCGTTCCTGATGCCTATTGAAGACGTATTCTCGATCTCCGGTCGCGGTACGGTTGTAACCGGTCGTGTTGAGCGTGGCATCATCAAGTCTGGTGAAGAAGTGGAAGTTATTGGTATCCACGACACCACCAAGACCGTTGTTACCGGTGTTGAAATGTTCCGCAAGCTGCTCGATGAAGGTCGTGCCGGTGAGAACATTGGCGCGCTGCTGCGTGGCACCAAGCGTGATGACATCGAGCGTGGTCAGGTACTGGCCAAGCCGGGTTCAATCACGCCGCACACCACGTTCGAAGCTGAAGTATACGTGCTGAGCAAAGACGAAGGTGGCCGTCACACGCCATTCTTCAAAGGCTACCGTCCGCAGTTCTACTTCCGCACCACCGACGTAACCGGTGCCTGTGAACTGCCGGAAGGCGTAGAGATGGTCATGCCAGGCGATAACGTCAAGATGGACGTTACCCTGATCGCTCCGATCGCGATGGACGAAGGTCTGCGTTTTGCGATTCGTGAAGGCGGCCGCACCGTAGGTGCGGGTGTTGTAGCGAAGATCATCAAGTAAAGCGGAGCGTCGAGCTGAGAGCTATGAGCGATTAGTAACGGCTCGCAGCTCGAAGCTTAAAGCTCGCAGCTAAAAAAGAGGCGCCTCATGGCGCCTCTTTTGCTTTAACCCTCTGATTTTCAAGTAGAAACCTCCCCAAAAACTCCTTTCCTAATCGCCGTTGACAGCCCTGCTCAAGATACATACAATACGCCTCCCCTGATTTCCCGGGGGTATATTGCTGTTTAACAATCTTGGAGCTTTGGTCACATGCAGAACCAAAAGATCAGAATACGCTTGAAGGCGTTCGATCATCGCCTGATCGATGCTTCGACTCAGGAGATCGTCGATACGGCTAAGCGTACTGGTGCACAGGTGCGGGGTCCGATCCCGTTGCCGACTCGCAGAGAACGCTACACCGTGCTGGTCTCTCCGCACGTGAACAAGGATGCGCGCGATCAGTACGAAATTCGTACTCACAAGCGCATGCTGGATATCGTTGAGCCAACTGAAAAGACCGTAGATGCGTTGATGAAGTTGGACTTGGCGGCAGGTGTGGACGTACAGATTAGCCTCGGCTAATCGCTGAGTCTCTAATGTAACAGCCCAAGCTGCAGTTGATCCAAAAGTGGTTACAGGCGCAGTAACTGGGCGGCCATAGCGGGTTTTAGCCCCGTACATAGAGGAAAGAAAGAAATGTCAATTGGTCTGATTGGTCGTAAGACTGGCATGACTCGCGTCTTCACAGAAGATGGCGTTTCAATACCAGTGACCGTCGTAGAAGTCGAGCCCAACCGGGTCTCGCAAATAAAGAGCGTGGAAACCGATGGCTACTATGCAGTCCAGCTAACCGCTGGTACTCGTCGTGCCAATCGCGTCACCAAGTCTCAGGCAGGGCACTATGCGAAAGCCAGTGTCGAAGCCGGTGTATTCACTCGTGAATTCACTCTGAAAGAAGCAGCCGAATTGAAGGCTGGCGAAGAATTGACGGTTGTCCTGTTCGAAGCAGGTCAGCGTGTTGATGTGACCGGAACCTCCAAGGGTAAAGGCTTCGCTGGTGCGATCAAGCGCCACAACTTCAGCATGCAAGACGCCACTCACGGTAACTCACTGTCTCACCGCGCACCGGGCTCCATCGGCCAGTGCCAGACCCCAGGTCGTGTGTGGAAAGGCAAAAAGATGTCTGGTCACATGGGTGCTGAGCGCTCAACGGTTCAGTCTCTTGAGATCGTACGCGTCGATGCAGAGCGTAACTTGTTGTTGATTAAGGGTGCATTACCCGGTGCAACAGGTTCTCACGTTGTTGTTCAACCCGCGGTTAAAGGCTAAGAGGTAAGCAATGGATATTAATATTGCAGGACAAGCCAGCGCCAAGGTTGAAGTTTCCGACGCGACGTTCGGCAAAGAATTCAATGAAGCCCTGGTTCATCAGGTCGTTAACGCTTTTCTTGCAGGCGGCCGTCAAGGCAGTCGTGCTCAGAAGAGTCGCTCTGATGTAGCTGGTGGCGGTAAAAAGCCCTGGCGTCAAAAAGGCACAGGCCGTGCTCGTGCCGGTACCATTCGCTCGCCTATCTGGGTTGGCGGCGGTAAGACTTTTGCAGCCCGTCCTCAGGACTGGTCGCAAAAAGTAAACCGTAAAATGTACCGTGGTGCGATGAAATCAATCCTGTCTGAACTGGTCCGTCAGGACCGTCTGATCGTGGTTGAAGGTCTGGGTATTGATCAGCCAAAGACCAAAGCGTTTCTGTCCAAGATGAAAGAACTGGACGTAAGCAATGCTTTGATCGTGTCTGACGACGTTGATTCAAACCTGTACTTGTCTGCTCGCAACGTACCGCACGTTGAAGTCAGCGATGTCGCTGGCATTAACCCGGTAAGCCTGGTGGCCTACGAAAAAGTGGTCATTACTGTTGCCGCGCTCAAGAAGCTTGAGGAGGTTTTGGCATGAACCAGGAACGTATCTATCAGGTCGTTTACGGTCCGCACATCTCCGAAAAAGCGACCATCGTAGCGGAAGGCACTGGCCAATACGTATTTCGTGTGGCTAAGGATGCAACTAAGCCGGAAATCAAGAAGGCCGTTGAGCAGCTGTTCGAAGTTAAAGTTCAGTCTGTTCACACTCTGATTCAGAAGGGCAAGGTAAAGCGCACTCAGCGCGGCGTTGGTAAGCGTAACGACGTTAAAAAAGCCTATGTTCGTCTGGCTGAAGGCCAAGAAATTGATTTCCTGGCGGCAGAATAAGGTAGGGGTTGCGAACAATGGCTATTGTTAAAGCAAAGCCGACGTCAGCTGGACGTCGTCACGTTATCAAGACTTACAACGCCGAACTGCACACTGGTGCGCCTTATGCGCCTCTGGTTGAAAAGCAGTCCAAGAGCGGTGGCCGTAACAACATGGGGCGCATTACCACGCGTCACATTGGTGGTGGTCACAAGTCGCATTACCGCAAGGTTGATTTCAAGCGCAACAAAGATGGCATCAATGCCAAAGTTGAGCGCCTGGAATACGATCCGAACCGGACTGCGAACATCGCCCTGGTTCTGTACGCAGACGGTGAACGTCGTTACATCCTGGCGCCGGCCGGTTTGACGGCAGGTGATCAGATCGTATCCGGAGAGCACGCGCCAATTAAAGTGGGCAACACCATGCCACTGCGCAGCATTCCTTTGGGTTCGACTATTCACAATATCGAGATGAAGCCTGGTAAGGGTGGCCAAATGGTCCGCTCTGCTGGTAACTCAGCTCAGCTGGTCGCGCGCGAAGGCACTTATGCCACATTGCGTTTGCGTTCCGGTGAAATGCGTAAAGTTCTGTCAGATTGCCGCGCCACCCTGGGTGAAGTGAGCAACTCTGAACATAGCTTGCGTGTATTGGGTAAAGCCGGTGCTACTCGCTGGCGTGGTGTCCGTCCGACGGTTCGTGGTGTTGTCATGAACCCGGTCGATCACCCGCACGGTGGTGGTGAAGGTAAAACCTCGGGTGGACGTCATCCGGTCACGCCTTGGGGTGTTCCCACCAAGGGATACAAAACTCGTAAGAACAAGCGCACGGACAAGTACATCGTTCGTCGTCGTTCTTCGAAGTAACTGAAATAAGAGGAAAAGGCTGTGCCACGTTCACTTAAGAAGGGTCCATTCGTCGACCTGCACTTGATGAAGAAGGTAGAGGCTGCACTGGAAAACGGTGACAAACGGCCCCTGAAAACCTGGTCGCGTCGCTCCACAATCTTCCCGGAATTCGTCGGGTTGACCTTTGCAGTCCATAATGGCCGTCAACATGTACCTGTTTATGTCACAGAGGACATGGTGGGTCATAAGTTGGGTGAATTCGCGCTGACTCGTACCTATAAGGGTCATGTTGCGGACAAGAAGGCTAAGCGGTAATAGAGGGTAGACATGATGGAAACACAAGCTGTATTACGCGGCGCTCGATTGTCTGCTCAGAAAGGTCGACTTGTAGCAGACATGATTCGCGGAAAGTCAGTGGCGGAAGCCCTGGATCTGCTGACATTCAGCCCCCAAAAAGGTGCTGCAATCGTCAAGAAGGTTCTGGAATCGGCCATTGCGAATGCAGAACACAATGACGGTGCAGACGTTGATGAGCTTTCAGTTGCCTCCATCTTTGTAGATGAAGGCATGACCATGAAGCGTATCCGTCCGCGTGCTAAAGGCCGTGCTGATCGTATCTTTAAGCGTACGAGCCACATAACGGTCAAGGTTGCCGAGAAATAAGGGGAGAATGACAGATGGGCCAGAAAGTACATCCCACCGGGATCCGGCTCGGCATCACTAAAGACCACAGTTCGGTCTGGTATGCCGACTCCAAGGACTACTCCAAGAAGCTGCTGAATGATATTCAGGTTCGTAGCTACCTGGAGAAGAAACTGGAAAAAGCGTCAGTAAGTAAAATCGTGATTGAGCGTCCTGCACAGAACGCCAAAATCACCATCCACACCGCTCGGCCTGGCATTGTCATCGGCAAGAAAGGTGAAGATGTTGAAGTGCTGCGCCAGGAAGTATCCGCCATGATGGGGATTCCGGTGCACATCAACATCGAAGAGATCCGCAAGCCTGATCTGGACTCCAAACTGGTTGCCCAGTCTGTAGCTGGCCAGCTCGAGCGTCGTGTCATGTTCCGCCGCGCTATGAAGCGTGTGATGCAGAACGCGATGCGCAATGGCGCGAAAGGTGTTCGGATTCAGGTCAGTGGCCGTTTGGGTGGTGCTGAGATTGCGCGTACCGAGTGGTATCTCGAAGGTCGCGTTCCCTTGCACACGCTGCGTGCTGACATCGACTACGCTACGGCCGAAGCACACACCACTTATGGTGTGATCGGTATCAAAGTGTGGATTTTCAAAGGCGAAATCCTGGGTGGTATCGAGCAAGTTCGTGCTCAAGCCAAGGCGCCCAAGAAAAAGGCTTCACGGTAAGGAGTACGTAGATGCTGCAACCTAAACGTACAAAATTCCGCAAAGTGCAAAAGGGCCGCAACCGCGGTCTGGCACTTCGCGGTAGTAAAGTGAGCTTCGGCGAGTACGCGCTGAAGGCAACAGGTCGCGGACGCATTACAGCTCGTCAAATCGAAGCTGCACGTCGCGCAATGACACGTCATATTAAACGTGGCGGCAAGATCTGGATCCGCGTTTTCCCGGACAAGCCCATTTCCAAGAAGCCCTTGGAAGTTCGGATGGGTAAAGGTAAGGGTAACGTAGAGTACTGGGTAGCTCAGATTCAGCCCGGTAAAGTCTTGTACGAAATGGAAGGTGTTGGTGAAGACGTAGCACTGGAGGCGTTCCGCCTTGCAGCTGCCAAATTGCCAGTATCGACCGTTGTTGTTAAACGGCAGGTGATGTAATGAACGCTAGTGATCTTCGTGAAAAGTCCGTAGACGAGCTGAATAACACCCTGTTGGAGTTGCTTCGCGATCAGTTCAAATATCGCATGCAAAAAGCGACGGGTCAGTTGACTCAGACGCATCTGCTGAAGCAAGTCCGCAAGGACATCGCTCGTGTCAAAACAGTATTGACTCAGAAAGCAGGTGCTTGAATATGTCTGAACAAACAGCCCGTACCGTTACCGGTCAGGTCGTCAGCAACAAGGCGGACAAGACCGTTACCGTAAAGATTGAGCGTACGGTTACACACCCGATTTACGGGAAAATCGTTAAGCGTTCTACCAAAATGCATGCGCACGATGAAAACAATGAGTGCCAGATCGGCGACTTCGTCACCATCGAAGAATGCCGTCCTTTGTCCAAGTCGAAGACTTGGCGTCTGGTTCGCGTTGAAGAACGTGCGACTACCGTTTAACAGCGCCTGGGAGTTTGAGAGATGATTCAAACAGAAACCGTTTTAGACGTTGCGGATAACAGCGGTGCCAAGCGTGTCCAGTGCATCAAGGTGTTGGGCGGCTCACACCGTCGTTATGCCGGCATTGGTGACTTGATCAAGGTCTCCGTGAAGGAAGCAATTCCTCGCGGCAAGGTCAAAAAAGGTCAGGTCATGAACGCGGTTGTTGTGCGCACGCGTAAGGGTGTACGTCGCCCGGACGGATCAGTGATCCGTTTTGACACCAACTCTGCGGTGTTACTTAACACTCAGCACGCCCCGATCGGCACCCGGATCTTTGGCCCGGTAACCCGTGAACTGCGTAATGAGAAATTTATGAAAATCATTTCCCTGGCGCCGGAAGTTCTGTAAGCCCTTTGGGCTTACTTGCTGGACGGTAGCAGGAAGTGGAGTAGCAAATGAACAAATTTAAAAGTGGCGACGACGTTGTCGTAATTGCCGGGAAAGACAAAGGCAAGCGCGGCAAGATCACCAAGGTGATCACCGACGCCAAGAAAGGCCCGCGTTTTGTGGTGTCTGGTGTGAATCTGATGAAGAAGCACACCAAGCCGAACCCGAACCTGGGTGTCCAGGGCGGGATCGTCGAGAAAGAGGCTCCGATTGCGGCCTCCAACGTAGCGATCTTCAACTCAGAAACCAGCAAGGGCGACCGTGTTGGCTTTTTGATCAAAGAAGACGGTACCAAGGTCCGCATCTTCAAGTCCACGAAGAAAGAAATTGGTGTATAAGGGCGGGATACGACATGTCTAGACTCAAAGAGCTCTACAAATCTGACGCTGTCTCCGCACTCCAAGAAGAGTTCGGGTACAAGAACGTCATGGAAATCCCGCGCGTCACCAAGATCACCTTGAACATGGGCGTGGGCGAAGCTATCGGCGACAAAAAGCAGATGGACAATGCTGTTGCGAACCTTGAAGCGATCGCTGGCCAAAAGGTCATGGTCACTAAGGCGCGTAAGTCCATCGCGGGTTTTAAAGTTCGTGAAGACTGGCCGATTGGTTGTAAAGTCACACTGCGCGGTGAGCGTATGTGGGAATTTATGGACCGTCTGATCGACATTTCACTGCCGCGTATGCGTGACTTTCGGGGTATTAACCCGAAATCATTCGACGGGCGTGGTAACTACAGCATGGGCGTGAAAGAGCAGATTATCTTCCCTGAAATCGAATACGATAAGGTGGATAAGCTGCGTGGTCTGGACATTACGGTGACCACGACCGCTCGCACCAATGACGAAGGTCGCGCACTGCTGAAGGCGCTGGCCTTCCCATTCAAAGGTTAAGGGGAACGGTCATGGCTAAAGTAAGTATGAAAGCGCGTGAAGCCAAGCGCATCAAGACCATCGCCAAGTATGCTGAGAAGCGTGCCAAGCTCAAAGCGATCATCAAGGACTCTGGAAGTTCTGATGAACAGGTTTGGGAAGCACAGCAATCGCTGCAAAAGCTGCCAAGAGACGCAAGTCCTGTTAGACTGCAGCGCCGCTGTCAGTTGACCGGCCGTCCACATGCGGTTTACCGCAAGTTCGGTCTGTCACGTATCAAGCTGCGTGAACAAGCCATGTTGGGCAATGTTCCGGGTTTGAAAAAGTCAAGTTGGTAAGCAAAGTGGTCCGGACCGGGGCATGTCGCCCCGGTTACCGCACTCGCTGTACACTTAGAGGTAATATTGAATGAGCATGCAAGACACACTTGCGGATATGTTCACACGTATCCGTAATGCTCAGCAGTCCAGTCACGCCATTGTTACCCTGCCGTCTTCCAAGCAAAAGATCGCCGTTGCGACCGTGCTGAAGAACGAAGGGTTTGTGGATGACTTCTCTGTTGAGGGCGAAGGCAAAAAGGTAATGCATATCACCTTGCGTTACTTTGAAGGCAAGCCGGTGATTGAATCGATCAAGCGCGTTTCACGTCCAGGTCTGCGCCAGTACAAGGGTTGCGATGAGCTTCCCAAGGTATCTGGCGGGCTGGGTATCGCCATCGTTTCAACATCCAAAGGCGTTATGACCGACCGCGCAGCCCGTTCTGCGGGTGTGGGCGGTGAAATCATCTGCGAAGTCTTCTAAAGGGAGTTGAACGATGTCTCGAATAGCTAACGCTCCTATTACGGTTCCAGCAGGTGTGGAAGTCAAGCTCGCTAGCGACAAGATTTCTGTCAAGGGCGGTAGTGCGGCTCTTGAAACCAATCTGCACGGTTCTGTAGAAATTAAGCAGGACGGCAATACGCTGACCTTTGCTCCCCGTGATGGTGGCAAGATCGCGCATGCCATGTCAGGCACCATGCGTGCACTGGTTAATAACATGGTTGTCGGTGTCACCACCGGTTTTGAAAAGCGCCTGCAACTGAACGGTGTCGGTTATCGTGCGAAAGCATCCGGCAATTCCGTTAATTTGACACTGGGCTTCTCCCATCCGATCGATTACACCCTGCCTGCAGGCGTGTCGGCCGAGACCCCTAGCAATACTGAAATCGTGCTGAAAAGCGCCGATAAGCAGCAGCTGGGTCAGGTCGCCGCAGAAATTCGCGCGTTCCGTCCGCCGGAACCGTATAAAGGCAAAGGTGTTCGGTACGCGGATGAATACGTCCGTCGTAAAGAAGCCAAGAAAAAATAAGGGCATAGGTCATGAACGAAAAGAAAGTATCCCGTTTACGCCGTGCTCGCCGCAGCCGCATCAAGATCCGCGAATTGGGCGTGCACCGTCTGTGTGTAAACCGGTCGAACCAGCATATTTACGCGCAAGTCATCGCTCCAAATGGCAGCGTAGTGGTTGCATCAGCGTCAACGCTGGACGAATCGCTGCGTAAAGACGCGACGAGTAACGTAGATGCCGCTATCAAGGTAGGCTCTCTGATAGCAGAGCGTGCCAAGGCAGCCGGTATCGAACAGGTGGCTTTTGACCGGTCTGGTTTTAAATACCATGGCCGTGTAAAGGCTTTGGCAGACGCTGCCCGTGAAGGTGGCCTGAAATTCTAAGGTGCGAATGATGGCAAATAACGATCAAGCTCAAGCTGGCGGCGATCTGCAGGAAAAATTGGTCCAGGTAAACCGAGTCGCCAAAGTGGTGAAAGGTGGCCGGATCTTCGGTTTTACTGCGCTGACAGTTGTTGGTGATGGCAATGGCAAAGTCGGCTTCGGTCGTGGCAAGGCGCGTGAAGTGCCTGTCGCGATTCAGAAGGCGATGGATGCGGCCCGCCGCAACATGATCCAGGTCCAGCTGACTGAAGGTACGTTGCAATACCCGGTTAACGCCCGTCACGGTGCTTCCAAGGTATACATGCAGCCTGCTTCAGACGGTACCGGTGTTATTGCAGGCGGCGCGATGCGTGCCGTGCTGGAAGTCGCCGGTGTACAAAACGTACTGGCCAAGTGCTACGGCTCGACCAACCCGGTTAACGTCGTACGTGCAACCGTTAACGGTTTGGCCAAGATGCGTTCTCCTGAAGACGTGGCTGCCAAGCGTGGCAAGTCCGTCGAATACATTACGGAGTAACGGACATGGCTAAAGCGAAAACACTAAAGGTTCAGCTGTTCCGCAGCCCCATCGCGACTCAGCCCAAGCACAAACTGTGTGTCCAGGGTCTGGGTTTGAAGAAGGTGGGCCAGGTCCGCGAACTGGAAGATACACCTTCCGTTCGTGGCATGATCAACAAAGTGAACTATATGGTTCGCGTGGTTGAGGGGTGAGTATCATGTTTCTGAACACATTGAGCCCTGCAGAGGGTTCTACCACCGCTCCCAAGCGGGTTGGCCGTGGTATCGGTTCTGGTCTGGGTAAGACCGGCGGCCGTGGTCACAAGGGTCAAAAGTCCCGTTCAGGCGGTTCGGTCAAGCCAGGTTTTGAAGGCGGTCAAATGCCTTTGCAGCGTCGCTTGCCAAAGTTTGGCTTTACATCTCGCCAGGCGCCGTTTGTTGCCGAGATTCGCCTGCACGAACTGGTGAAAGCCGGTGTCGAAGTGGTCGATCTGGCTGCGTTGAAAAAAGCCGATATTATCGGTGAAAAAATCAAGCGCGCGCGTGTCATCCTGTCCGGTGAAATCAGCCAGGCCGTAACGGTCAAGGGTCTGAAAGTTACCAAGGGTGCAAAGGCAGCCATTGAAGCTGCGGGCGGAAAGGTAGAGGAATAATTCTCCATGACCAGACAAGGACTACCGGCCGGGTCGCAAGGAGGGCTGGGCGAGCTTTGGACTCGCCTTCGCTTCCTCCTGTTAGCGCTCCTGGTCTACCGTATCGGTGCACACATTCCTGTTCCGGGTATTAACCCGGACAGCCTGTCTGCATTGTTCGAGCGTAACCGTGACACCATCCTGAGCATGTTCAACATGTTCTCCGGTGGCGCACTGGAACGTATGAGTATCTTCGCACTCGGTATTATGCCGTATATTTCCGCGTCGATTATCATGCAGCTCCTGACGGTCGTGAGTCCCCATCTGGAACAGCTCAAGAAGGAAGGTGAAGCTGGCCGTCGCAAGATGAGCCAGTACACCCGATACGGCACGCTGGTGCTGGCAATTATCCAGTCCTTCGCCCTTTCGGCAGGTCTGGCCAGCCAGAACATAGCGTTCGACACTGGTCCGTCATTTTACTTTGTTGCTGTGGTCACCTTGACCTGCGGCACCATGTTCATGATGTGGCTGGGTGAGCAGATCACCGAGCGCGGAATTGGTAATGGTATTTCCATGCTTATTTTCGCGGGTATCGTAGCGGGCTTGCCCGGTGCGATCGGTCAGAGCTTTGAGAGTGCCCGTCAGGGTGAGCTCAGCATTATCGCTCTGTTGTTGATCGGTTTGGTAGCGGTTGCTGTGGTTGCGTTCATTGTCTTTATTGAGCGTGGCCAGCGCCGGATCACCATTAATTACGCCAAGCGTCAGCAAGGTCGTAAGGTGTTCCAGGCACAAAGCAGTCACTTACCGCTGAAGATCAACATGGCCGGCGTGATTCCACCTATCTTTGCGTCCAGTCTCTTGCTGTTCCCAGCGTCGCTGGGTAACTGGTTTGGCAGTGGCGACGGTATGGGTTGGATGCAGGATATCGCTCTGCTGCTCAGTCCGGGTCAGCCGCTGTACATTCTGCTGTTCGCATTCGCAGTCGTCTTCTTCTGCTATTTCTACACAGCAGTAACCTTCAATCCGAAGGATGTGGCTGAAAACCTGAAGCGTTCCGGTGCATTTATACCGGGCATTCGCCCAGGTGAGCAGACTTCCCGTTATATTGACGGGGTTTCTGCACGGTTGACGTTCTTTGGTGCGATGTACATTACCGCTGTGTCCTTGCTGCCCCAGGCCCTGGTGATAGCCGCCAACGTTCCGTTTTACTTTGGTGGTACCTCGCTGTTGATCGTGGTGGTGGTTGTGATGGACTTTATGGCTCAGGTGCAAAGTCACTTGATGTCCCACCAGTATTCGTCAGTGATGAAAAAGGCCAATCTGAAGTCGATTGGCAACAACTGAAGAGACTGAGTGATTACCAGTTATTGGAGTGAAGCATGAAAGTACGTGCGTCAGTCAAGAAAATCTGCCGTAACTGCAAGATTATCCGCCGTAACGGTGCTGTTCGTGTGATCTGCACGGATCCGAAGCACAAACAGCGTCAGGGTTAATTGCAGTCGGTTGGTTAGCGCCAGGGTAATACGGCTTGATTTTGTAAAGCCCAGGCGCTATCATCTCGCGCCCCTTAAATAGGGGGTTCATTAATAGAGCCACAACGGCTCTATTAAACGTTTGATAACGGAGTAAGTTGAATGGCCCGTATAGCAGGCGTCAATATTCCTGACAACAAGCATGCGGTGATCTCGCTGACCTATATCTATGGTATCGGTCGCACCACTGCTTATGCCATCTGTACATCGGTTGGGGTTGAACCTACGGCTAAAGTGAAGGATTTGTCCGACGAGAAGCTGGACGAGATTCGTAACGAAGTCGGCAAGTACACTGTAGAAGGTGACTTGCGTCGTGAAATTCAGATGAACATCAAGCGGTTGATGGATCTGGGTTGCTACCGTGGTATCCGCCACCGTCGTAACCTGCCTTTGCGTGGCCAGCGTACGAAGACGAACGCCCGCACCCGTAAAGGTCCGAAGAAGCCTATTAAACGCTAATAGCGTTTGAAGGTCGCTTGAATCAGGTCTTTTGACCAAAGTATTAATAACAGTTTTTGCATAGGAAATCGAAGATGGCAAAGCCAGGTACGAACCGGTCGCGCAAAAAGGTGAAAAAGCAGGTCGCTGATGGCATCGCGCACATCCATGCGTCCTTTAACAACACCATTGTGACCATTACGGACCGCCAAGGAAACGCCCTGAGCTGGGCAACTTCCGGTGGCTCCGGTTTCCGTGGATCTCGTAAGAGCACTCCTTTTGCAGCCCAGGTCGCCGCTGAGCGAGCCGGTGTTGCAGCACAGGAATATGGTCTGAAGAATCTGGATGTCGAGGTGAAAGGCCCCGGTCCAGGTCGCGAATCTGCGGTACGAGCATTGAACGCGTGTGGCTATCGAATCAGCAACATTACCGATGTGACACCCATCCCTCACAACGGTTGCCGCCCGCCCAAGAAGCGCCGCGTGTAATAAAGGAGACAGAGTTTAATGGCACGTTATATTGGTCCTAAGTGTAAGCTGTCTCGTCGTGAAGGCACAGATCTGTTTCTGAAAAGCGGAGTTCGTTCACTCGACTCCAAATGTAAAGCAGAAACCGTTCCTGGTGTACACGGTGCACGTCGCGGTCGTTTGTCTGATTACGGCGTTCAGCTGCGCGAGAAACAGAAAGTCCGTCGTATGTACGGCGTTCTCGAGAAGCAGTTCCGTAACTACTACAAAGCTGCTGCCCGTTTGAAGGGTGCAACCGGTGAAAACTTGCTGCAACTCCTTGAAACTCGTTTGGATAACGTGGTTTACCGCATGGGCTTTGGGGCGACTCGCTCTGAATCTCGTCAGCTGGTTGCCCACAAAGCCATTCTGGTGAACGGCGAAACCGTCAACATTGCGTCCTACCAGGTACAACCGGGTGACGTCGTGGCGATCCGCGAAAAGAGCAAGACTCAGCTGCGTATTCAAAGCTCGCTGGATATCTCTGCTCAGCGTTCGCCTGTCTCCTGGGTAGAAGTTGATGCCAAGAAGATGGAAGGCAAGTTCGTGTCCAAACCCGAACGTGCTGACCTGAGTCAGGAAATCAACGAAAACCTGATCGTGGAATTGTACTCCAAGTAATCTCACTGCAAATAGGGGCATCTATGCAGCGTTCAGCCAACGACTTTTTGACGCCACGTCATATCGATGTGCAGGAAATCAGCGCCAACCGGGCCAAGATCACGCTCGAGCCGCTTGAGCGCGGTTTTGGTCACACTCTGGGCAACGCGCTGCGTCGTATCCTGCTGTCGTCCATGCCAGGCGCCGCAATCACCGACGTTGAGATCGACGGTGTATTGCACGAGTACAGCACCATCGAGGGCGTGCAGGAAGACGTACAGGAAATCCTGCTCAACCTGAAAGACGTCGCCGTCAAACTGTTCGACCGCGAAGAAGTGACCCTGACGCTGAAGAAGAAAGGCGCAGGCAACCTGACAGCGGGCGATATTCAGTTGGACCATGGCGTTGAAGTCGCCAATCCGGATCACATTATTGCCCACCTGGGCAGCAATGCGGATGTGAGCATGACGCTGCGTGTAACCACTGGCCGTGGTTATGTCCCTGCGGAATCCCGCAGCAGTGGTGAAGACGAGAGTAAACCCATCGGTAGACTGCAGTTGGATGCTACCTACAGCCCGGTCGTTCGGGTTGCCTACAACGTCGATGCGGCGCGTGTAGAGCAACGTACAGACCTGGATAAGCTGGTGATTGAGCTGGAAACAAAGGGCACTCTGGATCCTGAAGAAGCGATCCGTCGTGCAGCCACTATTCTGCAACAGCAGGTAGCGGCCTTTGTTGACCTGGATCATCACGCTGAAAGCGAGCCGGAGAAGGAAGAAGACAAGATCGATCCTATCCTGCTGCGTCCGGTTGACGATCTGGAACTGACAGTGCGTTCGGCCAACTGTCTGAAAGCAGAGAATATCTACTACATCGGTGACCTGATCCAGCGTACCGAAGTGGAACTGCTGAAGACGCCGAACCTCGGCAAGAAGTCTTTGACTGAAATCAAAGACGTTCTGGCATCCAAGGGTCTTTCTCTGGGCATGGTCCTTGAGAACTGGCCACCTGCAAGTTTGAAGAATGACGATAAGGTTCTTTCGTAACCTTATGTCCGGCTGGTAAGGAATGTAACAATGCGTCATCGTAAAAGTGGTCGTCACTTTAACCGTACCAGTGCTCACCGCAAAGCCATGTTCCAGAACATGTGCAATTCGTTGTTTGAGCACGAAGTGATCAGAACGACCTTGCCGAAGGCAAAAGAGCTGCGCCGTTTCGCAGAACCCCTGATTACACTGGCCAAGGAAGATTCCGTGGCCAACCGTCGTCTGGCGTTCGACCGTACGCGCTCTCCGGTTGCTGTTGGTAAGCTGTTTAATGAATTGGGTCCTCGCTACCAGGCCCGCCCAGGTGGATACCTGCGCGTGCTTAAGTGTGGCTTCCGTGCCGGTGATAACGCGCCTATGGCGATCGTTGAGCTGGTAGACCGTCCTGTAGACGGTGAAGTGGTCGACGAGGCTTCCTGAGCCCCGCTGTAAGCTAAAGGAAAGACCCCAAAAACCGCCCTCGGGCGGTTTTTTTGTGGGCGGGTGGTTTGTGTGGCGTCAGCAGGGTGTCATGAGTCAGACAGTCGGTCTTCAATTCGTTGTGGTGCCAATTATTGCTAGGTTGCCAGCGAAGCACTGGGTACGACTGCTGAAGGAGGTCGTGAACCCCTTCCTGGGTCCTCGAAGATTGCATCCCTGCGATCTAACGATCTTTAGCAGACGAACCTCGTGCTTCTTGGAAGGTTCAAGGTTGTTCAGGGCGAATGTCTGACTCATGACAGCGATGTGGTAGCTCTCCAGGCTTAGGTTGGCTCTGGCTGCAGTTTTTCTGTAAAAAACGGTGGAAGCACAACAGGACAGTCCATCAACGAGGACGTTGATCCGGCACATTGCCAATGGCGTTAAAAACGGTAGGCTCACATCTTATAAAAACAACAGACTGAGCCAAACCATGACTGTGCTATTTACGCCCTCTGCCGAGCAGAAAGCCGCTTCTCAATTAGGTCAATTTGCGGGGCAGTTAGAACATAAGTACCAGACAAAATTCGATGATTATCGGACACTGCATCAGTGGTCGGTACACAACCTGGCAGTTTTCTGGCGCGAGCTGTGGGATTTTGCAGGAGTGCAGGGGAGCCCGGGGGAGTCTGTACTTGATGACAATGCCATGCCTGGAGCGCGCTGGTTTCCCGAAGCCCGGTTGAATTTCAGCACGAACCTTTTACACGCTGGGCTCGATGCGGACATTGCCCTGATTGCAATCTCCGAAACCCGCCAGGAACACCGCTATTCCTACGCCGAACTGCGCCGGGCAGTGGCTCGCCTGGCCGGTTTTCTGCAGCATGAGTGTGGCGTACAACCAGGCGACCGGGTGGCGGCTTATCTGGGGAATACGCCAGAGGCGATCATCGGAATGTTGGCCGCAAGTCGCATCGGCGCGGTCTGGACCTCAGCGTCTCCCGATTTCGGCTATGAAGGAGTACTCGACCGGTTCGGCCAGGTCGAACCCAGAGTTGTTATCGCCGGAAATGGGTATGGTTATGGCGGCAAAGCCATTGAGCGCACCTCGGTTGTAAAGCGCCTGAAGGCGGCGTTGCCAACGGTAGAGAACTGGATACAGGTTGATTCGCTGCCCAGTGCTGATGCGATAGACGGCGCCTGGCTCTGGACGGATCTGGTGGGACGTGACTGGCCTGATGCTCCGGCACTGGAGCTGCCGTTTGATCACCCCCTGTATATTCTTTACTCATCAGGAACGACCGGTAAGCCCAAGTGCATTGTGCACGGAGCCGGTGGCACCCTGTTGCAACACGCCAAGGAATTGCGGCTACATGGCGACGTGTCGCGGGATTCCGTCTTCTTCTACTTCACCACCACCGGGTGGATGATGTGGAACTGGCTCGCTTCCGGTCTTATGACCGGCGCAACGCTGGTGTTGTTCGATGGCAATCCCATGTACCCCCGGTCCGATGTACTCTGGCAACTGGCGGATAAACTGGGTATTACCCATTTTGGCACCAGTGCCAAGTATCTCAGTGCGTGCCGCAAACAAGGGCTTGAACCTGGTAAATCCAGTGATCTGAGTACCCTGACCACGGTTTTTTCGACCGGCTCGCCACTCGCTCCGGAAGACTACGATTGGGTGTATTCGGCGTTGAAGCCGGAATTGATGCTGCAGTCCATTTCAGGCGGTACCGACATTGTGTCCTGCTTTGTTGGCGGTAACCCCTGGTCTCCAGTGGTGCGTGGCAAGATTCAGGGCGCAAACCTGGGCATGGATGTGCAGGCCTGGAACGAGGCCGGGGAGACTGTCGTCAATGAGCGAGGTGAACTGGTGTGTACACAACCGGCCCCTTGCATGCCGATCGGCTTCTGGAACGACCCTGGCAACGTGCGCTATCGCGCTGCGTACTTCGAGCGCTTTGAGGGTGTCTGGGCCCACGGTGATTTCATTGAGTTTGATGACGCCGGTCAGGCGGTGATTCACGGGCGCAGCGATACCACTTTGAATCCGGGCGGCGTGCGTATTGGCACCGCTGAGATCTATCGTCAGGTGGAAACGCTGACCGGGATAACCGATTCACTGGTGGTCGGCCAGGCGGTGGAGGGAGACGTAAAAGTCATCCTGTTCGTGCAACTTCCGGAAGGTGCGGAGCTGGACAAGGCATTGGCAGGTCGAATTCGCCAGCGCATCCGTGAAAACACCACCCCCCGACACGTTCCGGCCGATATTGTCCAGGTACCGGCGATCCCCTACACCCGCTCCGGCAAAAAGGTCGAACTCGCCGTCACTCAGATACTGCGCGGGGAAGAGCCCGCCAACCTGACGGCTCTGGCTAATCCGGAATCCCTGGAGGCTTATCGGGATTATCGTGCCAGGGGGTAGTTCCGGGCGGTTTAAAAGCCTACCAAGGGACTGTGGTTGCCTTGAACTCGGTGGCAGACATTCGTATCGGCAACCGGGTGATCCTGGCCGGGGTCGGCGTAAACCCCGAATACGCTTACCCGGTGGCTAGCACGAGCTCCTGGCACTGGCCTAATGAGGCCACTGCCCCCCAATAGTCGCGTTATATGACACCAAGGGTAGCGCGGATCGCTACTTTGAAGGTTGCGCTTTTCCTCCCGGTTTATCGGCTTATAGTGGCTCCCGTCAGCCGATATACGGCTGTTCAAACAACAGCAAGTAGTTAATGCAGGGAGGGATTCACTGTGACTCAATCAGCCATTTCTACGGTCTTTGAATACATTAATACGCATCCGGGATATCGCGCGACCATGGGTGTCATTGTCTCGCGCCAGGCGCAGCAAACAGTGTTGTGCTGGGGTGCGGTCAGTGATGACGACACCAGCTATGTGCCGGATCTTGCCTATTACCAGATTCGCTGGTCCGATGCCGAGTGGATGCCGTTGTCGGAACAACAGGCGCAATTGTTTGACCAGGCTTACGATCGACGTGATCACGATGCCTCGTCCCGGCGGCATGCCGGAACGTCTCGCTCCTGGGTGCAGTAGTGTTGCCCGGGGCAATCCCCGCAGTCCTCTGCCGGTGGAGGTCATCACCGGAGAGTCATCCGACTGCTCGATGGGTCGGCTGACGGAGAACCCGTCTGGTTCTCTGAGTACTCCTCGACTTTTGGCCCCGAAAGGGGCCCTTTTTTTGTTGGGCTAGCCGTCATCCATTTGGGGCTTTTAACACACACCTAAGCGTAAGGCTCACAACGACTCAGCAGCACCAGTGAGTGGGGCGTGAGTTCGTAGTCGCGTTTGATGCGCTCGGTCTGCTCCGGTCTCAACCCATTGTTTTTTGATGTATCGAACTCCAGTTTCCAGCCTGAGTGCGGGTTGGCAGGCAGCGTAAAGGTGCAGGCGTGTCCGCCACTGTTGAGCATGAGCAGGTAGTATTCTTCACACTGATGCAGGTTGATCGCCGGATTGCGGATGTCGGTCGATAGCAGAATACCCAGGCAGCGAGTATGTGGGTTCTGCCAATCACGAATCTCCATGGCATAGCCATCATTGCGGTACCAGTGCACGGCGTCGGTGGTAACCGGTGCATCGGAGTGAGCCGGCGCGTCAAACACCAGGTTGCGAAACAGGGTACTTGATCGTCGGATGTCGATGCACTGAGCAATAAAGTGCTGGAAGGGGCCGTCTTTCTGATCCCAGTGAAGCCAACTGATGTCGTTGTCCTGACAATAGGCGTTGTTATTGCCTTGTTGGGTGCGGTTCAGTTCGTCACCGCCGAGCAAATGGACCGCGCCCTGAGAGAGCAGCAACGTTGCCACCATGTTGCGTTTGATCTGCTGGCGATGGTCGGCAATGATGGCGTCGTCGGTTGCGCCCTCAGCTCCCCAGTTGAAACTCAGGTTGTTGCCGTGGCCGTCCAGGTTGCGTTCCTGGTTAGCCGCGTTGTGCCGGTCGTTATAGGAGACCAGGTCGTGCAGGGTGAATCCATCGTGGTAAGTCACATAGTTCAAGCTAGTCGAGCTTGAATGCGCATTCTTGTTCAGCGCGTCCCGTGAGCCCATCAATACATTGGCGAGTTCCGGCATAACACCCATGTCGGCCCGCCAGAAGCGCCGTAGGGTGTCGCGAAAGCGATCGTTGCACTCATACCAGTTAGCCGGAAACTGGCCCAGTTGGTAACCTCCGCGGCCGATGTCCCAGGGTTCGGCAATCAGTTTCGAATGGCGAATGACCGGGTCCTGATTGCAAGCCATAAAAAACGCCGCTCGTGTGGAAAAGTCCCACTTTTCACGGCCAAGCGCGGCGGCCAGGTCAAAGCGGAAGCCGTCGACATGATACTCCTGCAACCAGTGACGCAGGCTGTCCATGACCAGTTGCAGCGTGATCTCTTCATTCAGGTTAACGCTGTTTCCACAGCCCGTATTGTCGATGAAGTGGCTGAAATCGCCTTGTTGGTGGCGATAGAACCAGGGGCCATGCAGGCCTTTCTGGCTGACACAGGGCCCGAGCAAATCAGACTCGGCGGTGTGGTTGTACACCACATCCATAATGACTTCGATACCGGCCTGATGCAGGGCTCGCACCAGGGTCTTGAATTCGGTGACGGCATCGTCAATGGCGTATCGGGGGTCGGGGGCAAAGAATGATACCGGGTTGTAGCCCCAGTAGTTGGTCAGCCCAAGATGGGCGAGGCGTGGTTCGCTCATAAAGGCGAAACAGGGCATCAATTGTACGGCGGTAACACCCAGCGCCTGAAGGTGAGCCACACTCGCCTCGTGGGCAAAGCCCAGGTAGGTTCCGCGCAGGTGCTCTGGAACACTTGGGTTTAGCTGGCTGAAACCTTTAACGTGCGTTTCATAGATGACGGTGTCGGACCAGGGAACATTCGGCGCCGGGCTGCTTTGCCAGTCGAAGGTATCCGGAGTCGGGGTCAGGCCTTTGGGTACATGCGGCGCACTGTCCATCGGGCAGGGCTTCAGGCAGGTCAGGTCGCTGGCATCATGGGCATAGAGACAGCGATTGGGTTCAAACGGGCCCGATAGCGCCACGGCATAGGGGTCTAGCAGCAGTTTGTTCGGGTTGAACAGGGCGCCCAGGCTGGGCTTGAATTCGCCGTCAGCGCGAAAGCCATAGCGGGTTCCCGGTGGCAAATCAGAGAGGTAGCCGTGCCAGACATCGCCCGTGCGGTGCATGGGCAGCGCTTCGCCCAGTGGCTGATCCTGATCGTCAAAAAGGCACAGGTGTACCCGGGCTGCCCGGGGGCTGAAGACCGCGAAGTTACATCCTGTGTCTTGAAGGTGAGCACCGAGTGGGACGGGATGCCCGGGTTCAAGCCGCACATCAGGGGCGGTTTTAGAGCTCGACATTAGAGACCTCGTGGTGAGCTAGGCGAATGCATCGCAACAGTATGCGTCAACGGGCTGAAGACTGAAATCACTCACTTTGTGGGCCCTGTTCGTCTGGGGCTCAGTCTCACTCCGGTTTTCGTTTCAGAAACATCGCACCCAGCGGAGGCACGGTGAGCCGCAACTGTTGCGCCTGACCATCAGCCTGACCGGGTTCGGTTGCCAGTGTTGTGGCTGTCGGGAAGTTGCTGCCGCCGTAGTATTCGGAATCGCTGTTCAGTACCACTTCGTAATCACCAGGCAGTGGCGCACCCAGCACGTAGTCATCTCGTGGCATCGGGGTGAAGTTGACGATGATCAGCATCAAGGCTTTACCATCCAGCGAACGGCGGAACAGACTGAGGACGCTGGCTTCGGCATCGCCAGCGTTGATCCAGCCAAAACCTTCAGCGTCGCAATCGGTCTCATACAGCGCCGGTTCAGTGCGATAGAGCTTGTTCAGATCACGGAACAGCGCCTGGATGCCACGGTGGCGGGGGTATTGCAACAACCCCCAGTCGAGCTGGGCGCGGTAGTTCCACTCGAGCGTTTGGCCGAATTCGTTGCCCATGAAGTTTAGCTTTTTGCCGGGGTGGGCGAACATGTAGCTGTAATAGGCACGCAAATTGGCAGCCTGCTGCCATTCGTCACCCGGCATCCGGGTCATGACGGTGCCTTTGCCGTGCACCACTTCATCGTGCGACAGCGGCAGTACAAAGTTTTCATTGAAGGCGTAAACGCCTGAAAAAGTCAGGGAGTCGTGATGGTATTTGCGATACACCGGGTCCTGTTTCATGTAGCCGAGGGTGTCGTGCATCCAGCCCATGTTCCATTTGAACCCGAAGCCCAGGCCACCGGCAAACACCGGTCGGGAAACGCCGTCGAAGGCGGTGGATTCCTCGGCGATGGTGTAGCAGTTGGGGAAGCGGCCATAGACGGTTTCGTTAAAGCGGCGCACGAAGGCGATGGCTTCGTAGTTGTGGTTGCCGCCGTCGACGTTGGGGGTCCATTCGCCTTCCTCGCGCGAGTAGTCGAGGTACAGCATTGAGGCCACGGCGTCGACCCGCAGGCCGTCGACGTGAAATTCCTCCAGCCAGATCAGTGCCGATGACACCAGAAAATCACAGACGGTGTAGCGCCCAAAATCGTAGATGTAGGAGTTCCAGTCCGGATGCCAGCCGCGTTGCGGGTCAGCGTACTCGTACAAAGGTGTGCCGTCGAAGCGGGCCAGGCCGTGTTCGTCAGCCGGGAAATGGGCGGGTACCCAGTCGACGATGACCGCAATGCCGTTCTGGTGACACTGGTCGACCAGGTATTTGAATTCATCCGGCGTGCCAAAGCGGCTGGTCGGCGCAAACAGACCGATGGGCTGGTAGCCCCAGCTGCCGTCGTAGGGGTATTCGGATACGGGCATCAATTCAAGGTGGGTGAACTTCATGTCGAGCAGATAGGGAATCAGTTCATCGGCCAGGTCGTGATAGTTGAGCGGCTGGCCATCGCGGGTTTTCCAGGAGCCGGCGTGTAACTCGTAGATGCTCATCGGCTCACGACGCGGATCGCTCGCTGGCCGTTTTTGCCAGGCCTGATCCTGCCAATTATAGGCCCGCTGATCGATGACGATGGAATTGAAATCCGGATACTGGGTGATGCCAAAGGCATAGGGGTCGCACTTGTGCGGCAGCAGGTGCTCGCGTGCATCTTTAAGCTCGAATTTGTAGGCATCTCCTGCCTGAATGTGCGGGACAAACAAACGCCAAATGCCATCGTGATGGCTGGTCATCGGATGGCGCCGGCCATCCCAGTTGTTGAAATCGCCGATCACGCTGACACTGCGCGCGTTGGGTGCATAGACGGCGAAGCGAACGCCCGACACCCGGGTGCCGTTGAGTTGGGTCGAACACAATTGAGCGCCCATCGTTTTGTACAGAGTTGATGAGTCACAGGGCATGTCTTCGAAGGTGCGCTCAACGCACTGGTAGGCATCAATGGCGTCCCACTCGTGGCCGCCTCGATTCTTAACGTGTAGCTGATAAGCCGGTCGTTTCTTCTGCTTGAGGGTCAGTTCAAAGACATCGCTGTCGGGCCAGCGGCTGAAACGACCGAGGGACTTGTCTGTTTTCAGGTCGCGAGCCTCAAGCTGTTCTGCATCGGGTTGATACACCCGAATCAGCCAGCCTGTGTCGGTTTCAAAAACGCCCAAATGATCGAAGGGGCGGGCTTCCAGTGCGTGCTGTAAACGGTCGACGAGTTCCCGGTCGGGTTGATTCATAGTGGTTACACTGCCTTGTCGGTCGGGTCGAATGGCCTGTCAGGTCGGCCCGCGGGCGACCCCTGTTTTTATTGGGTTGGGCTTGGTTACCAGTGTAGACCGAAGCGATCTGCTTTGCAGCGCCGGTGTTGTCGGTGAAGCTGCCTCATGACACTACCCACCCAGCGTCAAGCTCAGGGTGGGTACCCAGTCGGCCTGTTCTGGCCGGTAATACACCGATGCGGTTGGCACCAGTCGCAAGCGGCTGTTGCGCAGCACATTGGACGGTACGCTCAGTTGAACACCGTAGGCGCTTCGTTGTTCGTCGTCACGGTATTGCACCCGGGCGTCGAACGCCAGAGTCAGACTGCGCAGGTAGAGTAATCGGCCGAGGGCGGCATCCACAGGTCCGAGACTGAATTGGTAGTTGGCCCGGCTGGTGGCCATGTCACGCGTTACCGCAGCGGCATCGAACACAGGCGAGGCGGGTATGCGGCTGCTGCCGGTAAAATCTGCGTCGCGTCGTTGCCACTGGCCCGAGATGCTGATGTGATGGTTATCAGCGAAGCCGGGAATGTGCAGGGTGTTGCTCAGTGCAAGCTGGTAACCGCCGGTGTCCAGTTGGGTGTCGAGTCTGGCGGCAGGGGCGATGGCGACGGGAGCCTGCAGATCGCGTGGCGCGGCCTGGTGTGCCCAGTAGCCTGAAAGCCCGGCCTCAACGAAGCTGGCCTCGGCTGAGGCGTTCGAATCCATCGCCCGGGCAGTCAGGTAACTGATGCCCAGGCTTGGCTCCAGGCCGACGCGGGCTGTGCCCCGGGTTTGCTGCAAGGGTACAGAGACGGCAAGCCGGGTGTCAGTATCGACACGATTCTGGTCGCTGTCGGGGTACTGTTCGATCGACACCGAGACGACCGGCCAGTGCCGACGCCAGTCAAGTGCCAGTGCGCCGGTTGGGATGTCTGCCTCCCAGTTATAGCCGAGAGTGAGATCGGTGGTCAGGGTGTTCATCAAATTGGTGTTGTGCAGGTTGAGCGAGACAGCCTGGTTATCGGCGCTGAGTAACCAGCTGTTGGGTAGCCAGTCGCCTGTTGCGTGACGAAAGGCACGCGCCGGGTCAGCGTCTGTCTGGACGGCGTCGACCGGCGCCGACAAGGGGGCGACGTAAGGCTCGATTGTTGCGACCTCGGCTTCGGCAACCCAGTGCGGTTGTGGGCCAGTCCCCCCTCGCCAGGGGTGCTCGACCAGCGCATGGCCGTTTGCCTGATAGTCGGTGCTGATCAGGCGCTGGCGGGTTTCGTCCCAGGCTATGAAGTAGTTTCCGAACGGCCGCTGGCTGATGCGATAGCGCTCGCCGTTGGTTGGGTTCAGTGCCCACAGGCTGTCGATGCCACCGCGATCGCTGGTGTATAACACCCAGTCGCCAGCCTGCACCGGGGAGCGCCAGGTTTCACCCTGTACCGGTTGCGTCAGGGCGCGCAATACACCGGTTTGGTCGGACCAATGCATGATTTGCGTGCCAGCCCCGGTAAGCAACGCAAATACCCACTCACCGTCCTCGTTCGCTGACATGTCAAAGGCCAGGCTGCGTTGTGGCAGCGGGATCTGGCGCAGGCTTTGACCATCGGGGCTTAGCCAGTCCAGTTGACTGCTGCGGTTCATGCTGAAGCGGTGTGCGAGCAGATGCCCGGTTTCAGCCTGACCTGCAGAGGTTATATCACCCAGGTCGGTCAACCGATAGCGCTCGGAACTCTGGATGTCGTGGCAATAGAGATCACGCGTTACCACTCGGTTAAAGCGCGGGTGCTCGCGGCCTTCGGCCCAGCAGAAACGGTCATTGGCGTAGCTGACGGTTTTCTGTTTCGCGGTTCCGGAGTAACCCGATGCAACGGCTGCCGGCAGCATGGCCACACGGTATTTCTGGCCCTGGGACACAACCGACAGATAGCTGCCGGTGGTCACATCCATATCGACGGCCAGAACCCGGTCGTCATCGATGGCGACCGGGTACAGGCTCTGCCAGTGGTCTGAGGTTGGCGCCCACAGCGGAGTCACCGGGGTGATATCAAGCGCATCGACGGCGCCTTGCCAGCGCTGGTGCAGGTCATCCCAGGCGGCGCGGTAAGTCTGACTCAGGTTGTTGCCGGTCAGCGCACGTATACGGCCGTCGAAGGTGAAGCCAGCGCCGGGTTCCGCCACGCCCGCGAGCGCTTCATCCAGTATCAGCGAGCCCTGTTCTCGCCGCAGATAGCTGGTCATCAGGTAGCCGAAATCATAGGGGCTGACGCGCGGGTAGTGTTCGAAACCGGTGCCGAGCATGATCCGGTCGTAGGAGTAGCGCTGGCCGGTCAGTTCGTGGGTACGCAACCACAAATCAAAGGAGGCGACGCGACCCCGCCCGCCCGAAGTGAGGCGGGTTTCTTCAGCCACAGCATCCCCCTCCAGAAGCCAGTTCGGATAGAACAGCACGACGAATGCCATGGGGCCATTCTCGCCGGCCAATACCCGGGCGATGCGCCCGACGCCGGTATCCAGAGGCTGGGCGTACTGCACCAGGTGACGCCCTTCGTGTACGGTCAGCAAATCGAACCACTCCAGCCCTCCCAGTGGCGATGGCTGGTTGTAGAAGACCGATTGGATAGGGTCGCTTCGTACATAGCCGTTTGACGTCAGGGTTGCTGCTGAGAGCACAATGGGAATGCGACGTGGCGGCCGATGCATCGGCATCGATTCGGTCAGGGCTGGCCAGTAAGTACCCAGCCGGTTGGCAACATAGCGTGCTTCGGCCTCAAGACCCTGAGGATAAACGATGTCGAAGCCGGCCGTTGACAGTTGCTGCCAGTCCCGATCGGGCCGGTCCTGGTCATTGGCGTGAGCGGGCCAGGCAAGGCAGATGAATACAGGCAGAGCAACCCGTAACAAAGAGGCAAAAGACACAGCGGATTCCTTTCAATGACCCTGAAACGGGCAATAAAAGGGCAGTGTAAAAGATAATGCAGGAGGATGCCCGGCTCCGTTAAGCCACCCTGAGATCGGGTGGGCGCGGAGCCGGGTGGCGGTGCGGGCATGTGTGGTGGTTCAACAGTCTGTTCAGGGCACTCGCTGCGCGCCGTTTTCAGGCCGCCTGACGCAACGCCGCGATACGATCATCCAGACTCGGGTGGGAAGCAAACAGTTCCTTGCGCTTACCCTTGATGCCAAAGGCCACGAGCTGGCCATCCAACTGGGAGTCCTGACCGGTTTTCAACCGTTCCAGTGCGGCGATCATTTTCGGGGCGCCAACCAGAGACGCCGAACCGGCATCGGCCCGGTATTCGCGCTGGCGCGAGAACCACATGGCAATGATGCTGGCGAGCAGACCAAACACCATTTCCAGCACCATCACTACCGCCAAGTAACTGAAAAACCCCAACCCCTGGCTGTTATTGCCACGAGAAATGGCGTTGTTGATGATTTGCGCGACAATACGCGCAAAGAAAATCACAAAGGTGTTCAACACCCCTTGCACCAGGGCCATGGTGACCATATCACCGTTGGCAATGTGGGAAATTTCGTGCGCCAGAACGGCCTCGGCTTCATCCCGGCTCATGGTGCGCATCAACCCCACCGACACCGCCACCAGTGAATTGCTCTTGCTGGCTCCGGTCGCGAAAGCATTGGCCTCCGGAGCCGGAAAAACGGCCACTTCTGGCATACCGATGTTGGCCTGTTTGGCCAGACGAGCCACCGTATCCATTAACCATTTTTCTTCGGCATTACTTGGTTTTTCGATCACCTTGGCACCGGTGGCGCGCTTGGCCATCCACTTTGACAGCATCAGGGAGATAAAACTGCCGCCCATGCCGAAGACGAACGCCAGCACCAGGTAAAAACCGGTGTTGCCTAACTGAACTCCAAAGGCAGGCAGAATAACGTTCATAAAGACGCCCAGCACCACAATGATGGCCAGGTTGGTCCCCAGGAAAAGCATGATGCGTTGCATGACAACACCTCTCAATAAATGATGAACCGTATTATGGGGGTGCGGGGGCTGCGCGCAAGTAGGCGAAAGGTCAGCTTTGGATAAATTGGCAGCATTAGGGCCGGGCCGGGAGAGTAGTAATGCTCGGAACTGAACTTAATGGTCTTCCGGGATTGATTCTTTGAACTTACCGCTACCGGGAGGTTGGTCGTGCTGACATCGGCAACTTAATACTGCATTCATAGAGCCTCCACCTTTTTAATAATCTTTTAGTATGTCGACGTCGTCTTTTTTAATTGACGACGTCGACATTTGGTATCTATACTTGGATTTATCGCTTTTGATCAAGTGATTGGCGAGAAGACTGAATCAGGGATGGGCCAGCGAAATTCAAACAACAAGATAGGCATATCGCCTAAGGGGTAGATGGGTATGACAACGATAAAGCAACAATTTGGGCTTGCTGCCGGTGTATTGCTCGGCACCACGACACTTGCCGAGTCGATCAATATTCTGGTGGAGGGCGGCGGTCTTCAACTGCAAAAATCCGTAGCGGAACAGTTCACCGCCGAAACCGGTATTGAAGTGAACTTTACTGAAGTGCCCTATGCGGGTGTGTTCGAGCGACTAACCGCTGAAATCGCATCTGGTCGGTCAACGTACGATATCGCTACCATTGATGTCGTCTGGAACGCCCAGTTCGCGCCTTATGCCGAATCGCTTAACGAGCTGTTTACGAACGAAGTGATCGCAGACTTCCCGCAGGCACTGCTCGACGATGCCAAAGTCGATGGCGACTACATCGCCATGCCAGCCTGGGCTAACGCGGAAGTGCTGTTCTACCGCAAAGACTTGTTTAACGACCCACAGGAACAGGACGCCTTTAAAGCTGAATATGGCTATGACCTGGTGCCACCCACCAACTGGCAGGAATTCAACGACGTCGCCCGTTTCTTCACCCGCGATACCGATGGCGACGGCCAAATCGACTTCTACGGCACCGACGTTAAAGGTGCATTTGCCGAAGAGTGGATGGCGCATGTGCTCCAGGCCGGCTCTCCGGGCATCGTTCTGGACAGCAACAACCGGGTCATTATCGATAACGATGCTCATGTTGAAGCGCTTGAATTTTATACCGACCTCTATTGCAATGATCGGGCTGCGCCAAGCGGAGCGGTAGGTATTGGCTGGGCCGAGGCGCAAAACCTGTTTTACCAGGGTAAGACGGCCATGATGCGCTTCTGGGCACACGCCTACCGGCTGACCCCGGAAGATTCGCTGGTCGAAGGTAAGGTGGGTGTGGCGCCGATGATAGCCGGGTCGGCTGGTATCGCCGGGGTTCCCGGTCCCTGGTACAACATCATTCCGCAAACCGCTCAAAACAAAGATCTTGCCAAGCAATTCATCGCCTATGCGGTTGAATACAACTATATGGGTATTGAAGCACCGCTAGGCCTCGCTGCTACCAATTCCGCTTACGCCCGCTACGCGGATCAGGAAGGCTACGAACACTTCGAGCCGCTGTTAACTACGCTGAGCGCTGATGCCACTCAGGGTCGTCCGTTGCATCGTGATTACCAGGAAATTGTTGATGAAGCTGTATTGCCGGCTCTTCAGGAAGCTCTGGCCTGTGAACGTTCGCCCAGAGATATCCTGACCGATGCCCGTGATGTGGTGGAAGACATCCTCTAACGCAATTGTGCTTTGGGCCCGAGTCGGGCCCTTTTTTAAAAATGTGGAGTCATCCGATGTCGGAACGTCGCTTTGCCTACCTGATGATGACGCCAGCGGCCCTCTTTCTGTTGGTCCTGGTCGCCTACCCGGTGATGTTGCTGGTGTACAACTCCTTCTTCGAGGTGGAGTTGATCGACCCGTCCCGGCGCGAGTTTTTGGGCCTGGGCAACTACATTGGTATTTTTGAATCCAGCCGCGTGCAACAAAGCGCGCTGCGAACTTTGAAATACACCGCCTTCGCACTGAGTTTTGAAATTCTTCTCGGTTTTACCGCCGCGCTGTTGTTCAACTCTCTGGCAGAAAAGTCCAAATGGCACCGAACCATTTTTACTCTACCGCTGATGATACCGCCCATTGTTGCCGGCTTGTTGTGGCGCTTTTTATTGGCCGAGCATATCGGACTGGTCAATAACGTTCTGGCGGCTATTGGCATTCTCGATTCACCATCGGATTTCTCCTGGTTGAGCGATCCTGACATTGTACTTTATGCCGTTGCATTGCCAGATATCTGGATTACCACCAGTTTTGTAGCGCTTATTGTTTATGCTGGTTTGCAGAACATTCCGCAAGACCTAATCGAGGCTGCCAAAATCGATGGGGCCAGTGCCATTCAGCGGTTCTGGCATGTGGTATTACCGCTATTGCGACCAGTTATTGCGGTTGTACTGATCGTGCGGGGCGTAGATGCCGCAAAAACCTTCGACCTGATCTGGATTCAAACGGAGGGTGGCCCTCGGTTCCAGTCGGAAGTGCTATCGATGAACATTTATCAGCGCATGGTTCGCTATGGCGACCTGGGTGAAGCCTCAGCTTCAGCCACTTTGTTCACTCTTGTGATGACCGTTATTGCCATCGTCGCCTATAAAGTAATCTGGAGTCCGTCGAATGATAAAAAGTAATCGCAAGGCGGGAACCTTGTTCCCGTTCAGCCTGCGTTTCCTGCACGGCGATACTCCCGGTGACGGTAGTAGCCGCTGGATTCTGAATCTATTGGCAATCGGTCTGGTTCTGGCTTATTCGCTGCCTTATATCTATCTGATCAGCACCTCGCTTAAGCCGGGCGCTGAAGTGTTGCAAATACCGCCATCCTTTTTGCCCTCGTCAATCTCATTGGGTAGTTATGCCAGTCTGTTGGAAAACCAGGCCATTCCGACTGCTTTTGCCAATTCGATTATTGTGGCGGTGAGCGCAACGCTGCTGAGTCTGTTGTTGGCTGTACCGGCTGCCTACGGCGCGTCGTTTTTCCGCACTCGGATGAGCATCTACTTCATGATGTTCGCGCTGATCACCCGCATGGTGCCTTCGGTGTCACTGGGTGTTCCGCTGTTCACGGTGTTGAAATCGATGAGCTTGCTCGACACCCGGCTCGGGCTTGTGCTTGCGCACACCACCATAGCGTTGCCACTGGCAATCTGGTTGATGTCCGCTTTTTTTGAAAGCATCCCGCGGGATCTGGAAGAGGCGGCGCGCATCGATGGCTGCACGCGCTTTCAGGCGTTTACCAAAATCGTGATGCCCCTGGCCGCTACCGGCATGGCGATATCGGCCTTGTTTTGTTTTATCGCCAGTTGGAACGAGTTTCTGTTCGCGTTGCTGCTGACGTCCGACAGTGCCAAAACCGCACCCATTGTGATCGCAGAATACAAAACCGCTTACGGACTCGACTGGGGGCCAATGACTGCGCTGGCTACGGTTTATTCGTTACCGGTCATCGTGATCACTCTGATGCTGCAAAAACAAATCATCGGAGGGTTGACCTTCGGCGCCGTTAAGGGCTGACACCAGCCCTTTGCATGACTTTCAACTTTACAACATGACTGCAAACATCACAGGAGTAAGCATGACTCATTCTTTTATACCCACCAGCCCAATGGCCGGCTTGCCGATGGTAAGACGCGGCGTTGTCTCCAAGCGTTCGTCCAGTTATGACGTAACCGGCGGCAACAAAGACTTTAAAACCGTGCCCGCTGGCGAGACCTGCGTGATGGCCGACGTCAAAGGCGCCGGTTGCATTAAACACATGTGGATTACCACTCGCTGTTACGATGCCCAGTACCTGCGCAAGCTGGTGTTCGAAATGTACTGGGATGGCGCCGAAGAACCTTCGGTGCGCGTCCCACTGGGTGACTTTTTCGGTGTCGGTCACGCCACTGGCCGCCATTGGTGGTCGCTGCCGATGAACGCTACCTTTGGCGACCGTCGTGGTCCCAAAGGGCCATTTTCACCGGCTTTCAACAGCTATTGGCCGATGCCGTTCGGCTCCAGCGCCCGCATTCAGATCGTCAACGAAGCGGACGAGCCGATCGAGAATCTTTTTTACTACGTCGACTACGAGCTCTACAAAGATGGCCTACCCGAAGATATGGGACGTTTCCACGCCGTCTGGAACCGGGAAAACCCGACCGAGGCCGTGCCGACTGAGCAACCGTACGAAAATCCAGCTCCCTGGGATCTGGGCGGCGAGAACCTGACCGGAAAAGACAACTACGTGGTGGTCGATGTTAAAGGCGAGGGCCACTTCGTTGGCTGCCTGCTGAACATCGATAACTTCAATGCTTCGAACCAGGAGTACACCTGGCCGGGCGAAGGCGACGACATGATCTTCATCGATGGCGAAGAGTGGCCGCCATCGCTGCACGGCACCGGCACCGAAGATTATTTCGGCTGTTCCTGGGGCTTCCCGTCGGGTGAGCATCACACACCATACCACGGCATTTCACTGGCGGCGGACCCGCAGGAGCATTTCGGTAAGTGGAGTCTGTACCGTTTTCATATCGAAGACCCGATTCACTTCGCCAAGTCGATCAAGGTCACCTTCGAGCATGGCCATGCCAACGACCAAAGCAACGACTACTCCTCGGTCGGGTATTTCTACACCCTCAAGCCAGTCGCTGCGAAACCCCTGCCACCGGTCAAGGAGCGTCTGGCCCGTCGCTGGCCAGAACACGGTTTGTGGGACTGCTAGTTAGTGCCCGTCCAGAAAGGGCGATTTTTCAGAAAGATGCCAACGTCCTCCATTGGTCGTCGGATCCGCTTGGTGGTAA